>JAAESI010000001.1 GCA_024229515.1 Pseudomonadota bacterium
ACGCGACCGTTGGGGACGCGTCAGGGACGCCGGCGCGGTAGTCCTGAGGTGCCTGGGGTACCAGCAAGGTGTTCGCGGATGCCACACGCGCGGCACCCCGTTTTGGTACAGCGCTGATCACTGCCGGGGCAGTACGTACAATCCCCGCGCGCGTTCCCCGTAGCCCCAGGAGGACCACGGCGAGCTCAACGCCAGGTTCCCCGCCGGCGTTCCCCGTAGGCCCAGGTGGACCACGGCGAGCTCAACGCCGGGTCGTCGGCGATTGCCCGGACCCGTGCGCACATTACATTACCGTCCGCCTCGATGCTGACGTCGAACACCTCGCTCCCGGGATAATCCTCGTTCGCCGTGAACCAGAAGAGGGTTTTCCTATTGGACATGCCCGGCTTGATTTTGGATGACGCCGGAGTCGTGTAGTAGGTGTACGAGCTTGTGGGCTGCATGTCTGTGCACGGCACGGCCACCGTCCCCTTCGTCGGCGATACCGTCCAGTAGTTGATCTCGAACGACGAGGTGACTGTATTGATGTCCATGACCCAGGTCGCGGAAAACCCGACCGGTTCGTCGTCCTCATGGCCGTTGATGCCGTACATCAGCGGCGCCCTGAGCGGCCAGACCGGCGGGACCGTCGTGGTAGGCGCGACCGCCAGCAGCGCCTCGCCGGTCGGCTCGACCGTGGTGGTCGGCGGGGTGACCGGCGGGCCCCCCGCGGCAGCGGCGGCGTAGGCGGGGTCGCACGGCACTCCGTCATGGGCTGGGCGGAAGTCGCTGAACATGTCGGGTCTGTCAGAGAGGGCGAAAAGGCACGTTCCGTTCCTCTTTTTGGCAGCGGCGGCCCAGGAGGTGCCGTCGGCAGCGGTCCACGAGTCAGACACCGCGAACTCATTGTCTGTCTCGACAGCCCCGTCGACGAATGTGGAGTTCCCCCCGGCAGCGATACTCGCCCTCCACAGGTCCTTCGCATTCACCTCGTCGGAATCGGGGGCGGTGGTCGGAGCGACCGTGGTGGTCGGCGGGGTGGCCGGCGGGGCCGTGGTGGTCGTCGGAGGGATCGTGGTCGTCGGAGGGATCGTGGTCGTCGGAGGGATCGTGGTGGTCGTGGTGGTGGTGGTAGGGGCGACCGTCGTGGTAAAGGCCACTCCGGCCGCTACCGGATCGAAGCCGTCCGGCCAACGGGTGTCGGTGTCGGCGGTTGCTTCGTGAAGGCGCGCTTCGGCCATGTTCGCCCCAGTCAGGTCCGTCCCCCAGAGGATCGCCCAGTCGAGGTTCGCTCCGGCCAGGTTCGCTCCGGCCAGGTTCGCTCCTTCGAGGTTCGCCCTGAGGAAGTCCGCACCGGCCAGATTCGCCCCGGAAAAGTCCGCCCCTTCGAGGATCGCCACGTAGAAGCTCGCCCCTTCGAGGTCCGCACCGGCGAAGTCCGCCCCGGTGAGGTCCGTCACGCTGAAGTCCGCCACGGAAGTCGTGGTGGTCGGCGCAGCGGTGGTGGTCGGCGCAGCGGTGGTGGTCGGCGCCACCGTTGTCGTTGGAGCAGCCGTGTCCAAAGGATCCGACCCGCCCCCGCCGCATCCCGAAGCAACACTGAGGCCGACAAGGCTGAGGCCGACAAGCAGGGCCACCGCGAACAGGGTGAGGAGCGGCCGCTTCACGACCGGCCCCCGGCGATCCGGTGTGCGGTGTCGAGGTCCAGGACCGTGGCGTCGAGGTAGGCGGTACCACACCGTCCACCGCAGACTTCCACGAGCAGTGCGTCGGCGTAGACCTCGACGGCCGGCAGGTCGAACTCGTCGGCGTAGGCGGCTGCGTTGCCGTGCCTCCAGCCGTCCATATGGTCGGCCCGGTGGGCGAGCTCGTGGCCCAGCAGCGCCGCCAGGACCTCGGTGCTGCCGTCGAGGTGGTCGGGACGGAGCCAGAGCGAACCGGCAGGTGCACCGGCGAGCCCGTCGCTGTCGTAGGCCCCGCTGATGCACTTGGTATGGGAGGGGTGGCAGCCGGCCATGAGCACGACGTCGTCCAACAGGTCGGTGAGCTCGTGGGCGCCGTGGTGCTCGAGGACCTCGATGGCGGCGGCGATGCGGACGTCGGCGGCGGCGATGGCGACGCCCGGCGCGTGGTCGATGCCGTCGTAGGGCCCGGATGCCATTGCCAGGGCGCCGAAGCCGACGGCGAGTCCGACGGCGATGGCCAGCACCGTCGAGAAGATGCTTCCCACAGGCCGCCTTGCCGAGCGCTGCGATAGCAGGCCATGGCTTTGCAGGTGTTTGAAATAGGTAGAGGTCGTCATCGACTACTACCGTATAGACGACAATGACTAAAGCAACTCTTTTCTAACAATACCTTTATGACATCGGTCACAAGTATTGTGACGGTGGGTGGTGCCTCCATACCGGGATGGTTCGTCGGCTCCTGCTGGTGACACACCTTTTGGCGATCCCCCTCGGCGGTACGGGCCCCTTGGTGGCCTGGCGCCTTGGTGGCCTGGCGCCTTGGTGGCCTGGCGTGTGGTGGCCTGGCGTGTGGTGTCGGCGGGGCCTCCTGAGACGTGTTCGATGGCCCCCTGGGACGCATGAACCGTCTCACCTCCCACAGGCCACCACACGCCCGCTCCCACCTGGCCCGGCGCCTCCTTTTCGTCGCCGCCCTGATCGCCGCAGCAGGCGGGTCGCTACTGGCCTCCGCCACCCCGGTGCTCGCCGTCCCGCTGCCGGCGCCGGGGGGTGCCGCCTCCGGGCCCACCGCCGCCGACGCCGTCGGATCCGGCGACCTGGCCTGCGACGGCGTGGCCGCAGCAGATGCCGCCACCTGCCACGACCGGTATCTCGAAGACCCGTCGGGACTGCTTCCCGCCTACCGGTGGAGCGACGCCGTGGACTCGGTGCCGACCGGCGACGGCGGAGGCCTCGGCGAGGTCGTCATCGGTTCGATCGCCAAGCTTTTGTTCGCCGGAGCGGCGATGGCCTGGGACGTGACACTGTCGATCGGCAGGTACGCGTTCGTTGGCTTCAGCCCGCTGGCGGATGCACTCGAGCGCGGCGACGAGGTGTTCGCCGCCGTCGCCGGCGGTGTCGTCTCGAGCGGCCTGTTTCTGGTCGCGTTCGCCGTGACCGTCTGGGGCAGCCTGCGCCTCGCCGCCCGTGGTCGCCTCAAGCGTTCGCTGGCCAACATCGCCATCCACGTTTCAGCCCTCGGGCTCGTCTTCGTCCTCGCGGCCGGCACGGCGGTCTCGCCGATGGGCCTCGCCGCCGACGTTGACGACCTGGTCGGCGACCTCGGCGGACACGTGGCCGACCTCGCACCCGACATCGGCAACACCACCTGGGGCGACCCTTCGGCAGCCGGCGGCTCCTGCGGCCTGTACCTCTCGGAGCTCGCGGCGACCCACGGTCACTACGCGTCTCTCGACGAGGGGCTGGCGTCGAGCCAGGCCGGGCCCGCGGTCCTGTCCGGCTTGTGGTCTACGACTTTTTATCCGACGTGGGCGCAGGCCACCTTCGGGGGCGCTGACGCCGAAGGTTCGGCGTGCCGCTGGCTCGAGGCCGAGGCCGGCGTGACCGCTTCGGAGCAGTACGAGTTGCTGGTCCGCAGCGGCGACGAGGGCGACCCGTCGCTGGACTTCACCGCCACCTGGCTGTCGCCCAA
>JAAESI010000002.1 GCA_024229515.1 Pseudomonadota bacterium
CGTGCAGGTGGTCCGTTCCAAGGCGAACGCTCTCGCCGGCAGGTCGGTGCGCCTGTTCTCGGACAACATGGCCGCTCTGGCCGCGTCCCGCGGGAAGGCCAGTTCCGTTTCGGCGCACGCCGACGACCTCGGCGAGGCCCTTGCCGCCCTGCTGCTCGACAACCGTATTTTCTTGGAGGCGTTGCACATACCAGGCGTCGAGAACGAAGCGGCCGACTTGATCAGTCGCCACGACTGCGTCTTCACCAAAGAATTTGCGGCCGGCTCTGCCACCTGGGCCACGGGCCTCCGCCACGCGTGGGAGCGCGTGGCCCCCACAATCCGGTCGGCGCGGGTCGATGGCATCATCCTTCGCCCGCGGTGCGAGCGGATCCGAGCTGGTACCGCGTGTCCTGACAGCGGCGCAACGATCTTTTCGGCGCGTGCCTGAAAGCTGGACGTTGGACCCCGACGCGCCCTCGCTGTGGGCGGCGACTGGGGCCGTTCCGTCGTGGGATGGCCTCCTCACATTCTGCGAGGCGGTGGCCCACGCGGCGGCGTTCCACCTCGGAGGCAGCGCACGAACCGTACCGTGCGAGCCGTTCGCAAGCCTGCCTCATCGGTATGGCCCAGGCTATGCCGCCCTGGTCGCCCTCTGCGACAAGACGTCCAAGCGCATCACGTCCGTTTCGGCCGTCCGGTGGTACGCTCACCGCAGCCGCCTCCTCGACCGCGCTTTTCCCCCGCTACGGCTGATTGCCGACGACGCCGCTGCCTTATTCGCGTTCCTCGCGGCCCGCGAGTGCTTGTACCTGAGCGCTGGAACCGTATCTAGCTACATCGGCGCCATCACCGGCTTCGCCGGCCGCACGATGGGCGTCCGCAGCACGCCAGACGTGCTCGCCCACAAGCTGGTGGCGGTCCGGCTCGCGGCGTGGCTGCCGAAGACCGTTGACACGCGACCCCCGGTGCCTCGCCGCGCGTTCCTCGACGCCTGCAGTGACAAGTCCGCGCCCCTGGCATGCCGCCTGGCGCTGGCCTTTTGCTTCGACACGGTGAGTCGATCCTCGGACTACTTGACCGAATCCCGTGCGGACAGCTGCAAGCCTGTCCCCATGCCCCTGGGCCACGTGACCGTCGGCCTTTGCCCCAAGGGCTTCCCCGTGGTGGACTTGCGCACCACGGTGAAGGGCGATCGGAAGGGCGTGGCCAC
>JAAESI010000003.1 GCA_024229515.1 Pseudomonadota bacterium
ATAGTTAGAAAAACTAATCATAAGTTTCAAGGCTCTAAAGCAATATGTACTGGAGTTGATAGAATTGTACTTTGTAGTGTATTACCATGTTATCCTAATGCAGATAATCTAAGTAAGGAAAATAATTCTCTTATAAAAAGAAAAGATACATTAGAAGATGTTAGACACTTATTGAATAAACTTAAATATACAAAATGCATAATAGCAGGCGACTTTCATCATAGACCTGGCGATTTTAAACAATTAGATGACCTAATTAAAGATTATGGTTTCACATCATATCTTGATGGCCATGTTACATTTGTTCACCAAGACGGCAATAAATTTAACTTAGATAGAATGATATCAAACATACCAGGTTTGACTGTTGACAATATTAAAGTTCATCAACCCGACACCCCCGACCGACATCTAGCAATAACATACGAGGTACAGTACTCATAGATAAATAACTTTATGAGTGGATTAAGCAAACTAAATAATTTACATCATTTTGCATGGAAGTGTGCAGATGTAGAAGAAACAGTAGCATTTTATGAAGGCATATTAGATTTACCTTATGTCCATACAATAGAAAAAGACCACGTACCAAGCACCGGACAATACGCACCATACAAACATATCTTCTTTCAAATGACAGACGAAAGTTATATTGCTTTTTTTGATGTGGGCGATAATAAAGGTACAATTACAGATTGTGACGATTGGATTGTTCATTTTGCGTTTGAAGTCGATTCTAAAGAAGATGTTGATGCGTGGTATACAAAATTAACTGATAAAGGTATTGATGTAATAGGTCCAACTAATCACAATGATTGGATTTATAGCATTTACTTTTTCGA
>JAAESI010000004.1 GCA_024229515.1 Pseudomonadota bacterium
GCGGCGCGAGCTCCTGCGCCTCAGCCGCGATCGCATCGTGGTCCTGTGGCTCGACGACCTCACCCGCGAAGCCGCCTCCCTCGCCGAACACATCGTCGCGCAGGGCGAAGGGCGCATCCTCATCATCAGCACGGCCCGCACCGAGGGGCTGGGCGCCGCCGCCGCCGCCGAGGTGGGGGAGACCCTGGAGATCGAGCCCCTCCTGGATCGGGAGATCAGCGCGCTCGCCCGACGCCTGTTGGGGCTTCGGCCGGAGCTCGCCGCGGACCTCGCCTCGCGGGCCGGCGGGAGTCCCCTGTTCGCGCTCCAGATCGTGGGCGCGTGGCTCCGGGCGGGGGCGTTGGTGAGCACGCCGGACGGCTTCGGGTTGGCGCCATCGGCGTCGCTGCCCAAGGAACTGGGGGACGTCTGGGACCAGCGGATCGAGGCCACCCTGCAGGGTCGGCCGGACCGAGACCGTCGCGCCCTCCAGCTCGCCACGCTGCTGGGCATCGAGGTCGATCAGCGCACCTGGCGGCGGGCTTGCAAGGCGACGTTGGGCCGGGTGCCCGACGCGGCCTTCGTCGACGCGCTCCTCCGCGGAGGCCTCGCGGTAGATGCCTCCGCCAAGGGGCGGCCCGCGTGGAGGTTCGTGCATGGGTTGCTGACGGAGTCGCTACGGGCCGGCATCCCCGCGAGCGACGGTCCCGCGCTGCACCACGCCTGCGCCACTGCGCTTCAGCGCAGCGGGACGAGCGACCGCGGCCGCATCGCGCTGCATCTGGTCGAGGCCGGACGGTTCGAGGAGGCCATCGACCACGCCCTCGCCGCCGCCGAGGTGGCGATGTGGACCAGCGCCTGGGACCAGGTGTTGCACTTGACCGACGTGGTGGCGAACGCCGCCGATCGGCTGGGTCGGGGTCCGAACGACAGCGACCGGATTACGGCGCTGTCGACCCGATCCGAGGCTCAGCGACGCCGAGGCGACGCGGCGGGCGCGCGCGCGACCGCCGAGGACGGAGCGGCGGCGGCGTCCGCGAACACATCGAACCGCGCCCACGGCCGCATCCTCTGGTCGCAGGGGATGGCCCGGTTGCGTGACGGCCTCGCCGCCGAGGCGTTGGACAGCCTGGTCCGCGCCGACGGCTACACGATTCAGACCGACGACGAGAACATCCTCCTGCACATCCGCAACTTCTCGAGCGACGCGCTGGTTCGACTGGGCCGGGCGGATGAGGCGAAGGCGCTGCTTCGAAAGACGCTGGAACGGCCCGGCGGTCCATCCCTCTTGGGCCGAGCCACGGTCCATCGGAGCCTCTACATCCACCTTCGCCGGGCGGGGGAACTCGACGAGGCCGAGTGGCACTCCACGCGCGCCGCGCAGATCTACCAACGGCGCGGCGCGCTGTTCGGGCTCGGCCGCTGCGCCAACGACCAGGGCGTGCTGGCGGAAGCGCGGGGAGACATCGACGGCGCGATCGAGCACTTCCACCGATCGATCCAGATCCGGGAGCGATGTGGGCGTTTCGCCTCCGTCTCGCTCGGCAACTTGGCCCGCCTGGCCCTTCTGAAAGGGGACGCCGCCGAGTCGCTCCGCCGGTACGTCGACCTGCATCGGATGATGGTCGAGCGCGGCCAGAACAGGATGGTCATCGCCACGCTCGTCGGCCAGATCGCTGCCCACGCGGCCGTCGGCGAGTGGGCGCCCTGCGACGAACTGTTGGACAAGGTCGTCGCCAACGTGGAGCGCACGCCCTACCGCAACCGTGACACGGCGAAGCAGGCCCGATGGGCGGTCGAACGCATGGCCGAGGGAGGGGCCCCGGAGCTCGCCAAGCGGATGCGCTGCTTTGCCACATCGATCGATCGGAGCTGACGCCCTAGCCCGCGGTCGTCAGCTCCTCGGCGGGGGTCGCGAGGCCGAACTTCTTGATCAACCGCCGGAGCTGGAACCGGTTCTTCAACCCCAGCTCCTTCCACACGCGCGCCTGCACCCCCTGGTGCCGCTCCATCGCCTCGGTGATCTGCTCGGCCGTGATCTCGTCCACCGGCGAGGCTCCTCGCGCCTCGCCCGGCTGAGGGATGTCCAGGGACTCCTGCACAGCCTCCACGAGACGAAGCGTCTGCCCCCGGCTCCCCGCCATCGACATCCACAGGAGGCGGTGCAGCTCGCGGACGTGGGTGGAGTAGCGGTGGCGCAGCAGCGCCTCGACCAGCTTGACGTCGATCCGCGGGCGTCGGCGCCGACCGCGATCGGACGTGTCGAAGAACCGCGATGCGATGCTCGGATCTTTGTCCGCGGCCGAGCTGAGGATGTGGCGGATCAACAGGGGCAGATCGCTCCGCCGCTCGTCCAGCGTCGGCACGTGCACCCGGTGGATCAGGCGGGCGGCGAGATCGTGCTTCAGGTCCTTGACCGAGCGGTTCGTGGCCGCGACGAGGGTGAAGTCGCTCCGCCTCACCGTGCTCTCCCCCAGCCGCGAGTACTCCCCGCCGCTGTCGAGCACCCGCAGCAGGTGCGCCTGAAGCTCGTGGCCGAGCTCGCCGACCTCGTCCAGGAACAGGGTGCCGCCGTTGGCCTCACCGATGAGCCCGGGCCGCTCGCGCATGCCGGGGTTGGGGTAGTTGCGGGTGTTGCCGAACAGCTCGGCGTCGATGAGTCCCGGCGGCAGCGTCGCCGCGTTGCGGCTGATCAGCGCCCCGCCGCGCCCCGACAGCCCGTGAACGGCCCGCGCGGCCAGCTCCTTGCCGGTACCGGACTCGCCCGTCAGGAGCACGTGGCCCTCCTTGCCCGCACAGAAAGCCAGCGAATCGCGCAGCGACCACGCCAGCGGGGACTCGCCCACGATCCCGAACTCGTCCGGCCCGCCGAACGCCTGCACGCGGGCGCTGTCCCAGGAGTTGAGGGTGTAGAGCCGGTCCGACCTCCGCTTCACCACCTGGAGCACCGCCGCCTTGCCCAGCACGATGACGTCGCCGATGCCCACGACCGTGCTGTCGACGGTGTCGCCGCGCACGGTGAGCTCCAGGCGGCCGACGTTGGTGATGTCCAACCGCCCGTCCGACCTCCGCTTCACCAGCAGCTGCCGGCGGCTCAGGTTCTTGCTCCCCAGCGCCGCCATGAGCACGTTGCTGCCGGGCCTCTGGCGGATGGGGAGCAGCCGCACCGCGGCGTCATCGGGCTGAGCCCCACCCCGGCCGATCAGCCCGGGCTCGGGTTCACGGCCTCCGGGCGGCAGGAACACCTCGCCGATCCGCTCCGGCTCGCCCACGAGCCACGCGATCTCCAGCACGGGGCCCAACTGCTGCCATTCCGCCGACGTGTTGCCGGTGAACATGCTGACTTCGAGTTGAGTGGACCCGTCCGTGCTCAGCATGGCGCCATGGTACCGATCGGGTGCCCGGCAGATGGGCTCAGGGGGTCAACGGGGTGTAGTGAATCGGCTGAGCGTCCCCCTCGGAGACGGTGATGTACCCGGCTCCATCGGCGGCGAACGCCGCCGTCTCCCCCTGCGGTTCGGAGGGGGCGTTCACGTCGCAGGCGCGGGCCGTCGCGAGCATGTCGGCGAGGCTCTGCCCTTCCTCCCGGATCCACAGCCACGCGTCCGTGTAGGTGCGCAGCACGACCCGCCGGCCCGTCGGACCGATGTCCCCGCCCGTAGCCAGCGACGAGCCTTCGTACGGCGGAGCGCGGAGGTCGAGGTCCGCGACCCACTCCAGCTCGAAGCTCCCGGCGACGTGGGGAGCGGCCTTGCGGAACACGGCCGTGTTCGTGCCGTTCTTGGTCCACAGGTAGAGGTCGCCGGTCTCCGGGTCCCGCATCAGGGTCTCGCAGTTGTGGGCCTCCCCGCCGGGGTAGGTCAGCTGCAGGGCCGCGATGTCCTCCAGGTCGACGTCGACGGGGGGAGCGTCGACGTCCACGTCCGGCTCCGGTACCACGTAGATCGTGACCGACTCCCGCTCTTCGGCGTTGTCGCCCACGTCGCCCACGTAGATCGCCTCCTGGCCGAGGGTGGCGTCCTCGCCGTACGTCATCGCCTCGTAGTCGCGGGCGTCGTCGGGGAGGGTCCAGATGCCCAGGTGCACACCGGCGGTGGTCATCGCGAAGAGGCGGGCGGTGTCACCCGAGTCGTTGTGGACCCAGAGCACGCCGGGGTTGCGGGTGCTCGCCGCGAGGCCGGACGCCTCGTCGATCTCGTCGGACTCCACGGTCCCCCAGACCTCGACTTCGGCCGGCGCCGGGCAAGCCGCGGGGGCCAACTGAAGGGTGCCCGACGTCGTGGCCGAGGCGCCCGCCCCGTCGACCACGGTCAGCGCGATCGCGACCTCCCCCGAGCGGCTGAACGAGACGCTCGGGGCGAGCTCGTCCGTGGTCTCCCCATCGAGGGTCCACTCGACCGAAGCGACCCCCTCGGGGATGCAGGTCTCGTCGACCGTGAAGGCCACGTCGACGGGGACCTGATGCCCGAACGGAGGGTCGACGGAGAACCTCGCCTCGAGGCCGTCGCAGGGAACCGGGGGCTCGACGAACGCGATAAACTCCACCGCCGCGGACGCCGCTCGGGCCGTCGCGAAGAGGCCGCTTCCGTCGTGCGCGAACTCGATCGAGTCGCCGGGCTCGGGCGCCGGGAGGGGGCAGACCTCCCCGTCCAGGGCCGCTTCGAACGAGGCGCCCGCGTCCCGCATCCAGAGGAACGCGGCGTCGCTGGTGCGCAGCACGATCCGGTCCCCCAGCGGGCTCACGGTCCCTCCGCGGGCAGGCCCGGCGTCGTCGAACAGCGGCAGCGCGCGCACGAACTCCAGCTCCTCGGTGGTCGCGGGCAGGTGCGGGGCGGGCTTGCGGAACAGCGACGTGGCGCCCGTCTCGGGATCCCGAGAGACCAGGAACAGGGCCCCCGTCTGGGGGTCGAACAGGAAGACCTCGGAGTCGAGCACCGCCTCGTCGGGGTAGACGACCGTCATCGACGTCCAGCCCAGCCCGGTCCCGTCCGCGTCCGCCTCCGCGAGCGCTTCGGGCGACGGCTCGGCGATCATGTAGACGGCGATCTCGGTGCGGTTCTCGGCGTCGTCCCCCGCGTCCGCGACGTAGATCGTCGGCAGCCCGGAGGTGGGATCGACGCCCGAGGTGATGTCCTCCCAGTCCGAGTTGGTCGCGTCGGGAACGCCGAACTCGGCCACGTGGCGCCCGTCGGGCTCGATGGCGAAGAGGCGGGCGGGATCGTCTCCGTCGTTGTGCGACCAGAGCAGGCCGGGGTGGGCGAAGCTGGCGGCGAACCCGCTGGCGCGGTCCAACTGCGGATGCTCCAGCTGCCCCATCACGTAGGAACCAAGGACCGCCGGGCAGTTGGGCGGATGCACGTCCACGGTGGCGGTGGTGGCGTCGGTGCCGCCCTCGACGTCGGTGAGGGTGAGGGTGACGGTATGGGGCCCGCTGGTGAGGTACGTGTAGCTGGCGGTCAGCCCCAGGGCGGTCTGCCCGTCCTCCCCGAAGCTCCACTGGGCCTCGGTGATCTCGTGCGGCGTGATCGAGGCCGCGGAGTCGAACTGAACCACCAGCGGGAGCGGCCCCTCGGTGCGATCCAGCTCGATCACGGCGGTCAGCGTGGGCGCCTCGGGCGGCTCGGTCGGGGGCTCGGAGACCGGATCGGGATCGCCTCCGCAGGACGCGGTCAGCAGCGCGATGAGAAGACCGATGGGGATGGGCCGACGGAGGCGCATCCGACGAACCTAGCGGATCGGACTAGCTGACCGTGACCAGGCAGTACTTCTTCTTGCCCGCGCGGAGCAGCAACTCGCCCGCGGCGGCCGGCTCGAACGGGTCCTTCTTGGGCTCCCCGTCGATGTACGCGCCGCCCTGCTGGAACAGCTGCTTGGCCTGCTTGCCCGAGCCCGCGAGGCCCGACTGCAGGAACAGCTTGAACAGCGGCAGCCCGTCCCCCAGCGACACTGCCGCGGTCGGCACGTCCGGAGCGGGGCGGCTGGCGTCCGCGGGCGCGACGTCCTCCCAGGCAACGTACTTGTCGAGGCCGAACAGGAGCATGGAGGTGGCCAGCGACTTGCTCGCCGCCTCGACGCCGTGGCACAGCGCCGTCGCCTCGAACGCGAGCTTCGCCTTGGCGCGGTGCGCCGGCCCCGCGACCAACTCGGCGATGACGTCCAGCTCCAGGAAGGTGAACCACTTCAAGAGCCGGTCGACCATCGAGTCCTCGACGTTCAGCCAGTACTGGAAGTACTCGTAGGGCGAGGTGCGATCGGCGCTGAGCCAGACCGCCCCCTTCTCCGTCTTGCCCATCTTGGTGCCGTCGGGCTTGAGCAGCAGCGGGTTCGTCAGCACCCACGCCTTGCCCCCGGTGACCTTGCGGATCAGCTCGGTGCCGGCGACGCAGTTGCCCCACTGGTCCTGCCCGCCGGTCTGCAGCACGCACTCGTGCTCGCGGAACAGGTGGAGGAAGTCGTAGGCCTGCACGAGGCGGTAGTTGAACTCGATGAAGCTGAGGTGCTGCTCGTTGCGCAGCCGGTTGGCGTACGTCTCCGCCTTGATCATCTCGTTGACCGAGAAGTGCTTGCCGATGTCGCGGAGGAAGTCGATGTAGTGGAGCTCGCTGAGCCAGTCGGCGTTGTCGACGATCGTCGCCTCACCGAGGAAGCGCTCGAACTGCGGCCGCTGGGACTCCAGATTCGCCGCGATCTGCTCGCGGTTCAGCAGGCTCTCCCGGGTCTTGGACTTGCCCGAGGGGTCACCGACCAGCGCCGTGCCGCCGCCCATGATGACGATCGGCTTGTGGCCCGCCCGCGCGATGTGCGCCTGGAGCATGAGGGGGACGAGGTTGCCCACCGTGAGGCTCGTGTTGGTGGGGTCGTAGCCGGTGTAGTAGGTGATCGGCCCGGCGTCCATGGCAGCCCGGAGGCCGTCCTCGTCCGTAACGTCGTAGATGAACTCGCGGGCCTTCAACTCATCGAGGATGTGCATGGTTCTCCGAGGGCCTATCCGGCCGCTCCATTTCCGAGTTGCAGCACCGCAATCGCCACCGCGACGAACAACGCCATGCAGATCAGCAGCGGCTTGTCCCCGACGAAGATGGACGTCGGGTCGCCGCCCTCGCCCTTCTCGACGAGGTACAGGTACCGGAAGACGCCGTAGATGAAGAAGGGCAGCGTCAGCATCATCGAGCTGTCGTGCCCCCCGCCGAAGGTGTAGAGCGCGTAGCTGATCATCGAGCAGGCGACGGTGATGGTGATGAACTGCTGCAGCATGTCGATGCTGTATTCGGCCAACACCTTGCGGTGCTCCCCGGCGTCCTTGCTCAGCAGCTTGATCTCCGCCAGCCGCTTGCCCAGGCCGATGAACAGCGCACCGAAGCCGATGCACACCAGGAACCAGGGCGAGCTCGGAGCGTCGATCGCCTCGGCGCCGGCCACCGCCCGGAGGAGGAAGCCGTTGGCGATGAGCATCACGTCCAGCACCGGCGCGTGCTTGAACCAGATCGTGTAGCTGAGCGTGCTGAGAAGGTAGCCGGCGGCGACGATGAAGAAGCCCTGGTTGAGCAGGAACCAGCTGCCTGCGAGCCCCGCCGCGATGAGCACCACGACCATGCCCCAGGCCATGCCCACGGGGATGGCGCCCGAGGCGATGGGGCGGTGCTTCTTCTTGGGGTGCTTGCGGTCGGCCTCGATGTCCCGCACGTCGTTCACGAGGTAGCCCGCGGAGCTGAGCATGCAGAACATCGCCACGCCGACGGCGACGTTCATCCACGACTCCGGGTCGTCGTACTTCTCCGCGAAGACCATGGCGACGAGCAGGAGGCCGTTCTTGGCCCACTGCTTGGGACGCAGCGCCTTGATGATGGTGATGGGATTCACTTGGACTCGGCCCCCTTGACGCTCGCATCGACCGCGGACTCGCCGCGCCCCTGAACCTTCAACACGGCCTGGATGTCGGTGACGTACGCCTTCACTTCCTCGGCCGCGGCGCCGTCCAGGGCGACGGACTCGAGCTGCGTATCCGCGGTCTCGAAGTCTCCCAGGCGGCGCGACAGCTCCCCGATCAAGTACCGGTAGTAGGCGCGGTCGGCGGGGGTCCCGACCTTGGACTCGACCCCTGCCCGGAACGCGTCCCGGGCCTTGGCGAGCAGCCGGTTCTCCTCGGCCACGCGGCGGAAGAACTCGTCCCGCTTCTCCACTCCGCCAACGCCGGCGTCCGGCCAGCCGTCGATCGCGCGGAGGAAGCCGTCGCGTTCGTGCACGAGCCCGGCGCGGTGGCACAGGCGGGCCATGTCGAAGGCGGCGATGGTGCGCCCTTTGTCGTTGTCGATCTCGGCCAGCAGCGGCAGCGTCTCCGTCAGCTTCTTCCACGCGTCGCTGGCGCCGACGATCCCGGGCAGGAAGCCGACCACCGAGTCCCGCACGGTCCATGCCCCCGTCAGGTACAGCTCACCGGTCTGGTACGGCGTGTCGCCGAGGTAGGCGCCGACCGACGCGGCCAGTTCGTAGCGCTGAAACGGGGCCAGCCGCCGGGCGTCATCGACGTTCTCGCCGATGCCCAGGAGCATCTCCATCAGCCCGAGCTTCTTGTCCTCGGGGATCGGCCGATCGAAGGTGTCCACGGGCGCGCTGTACAGCGTCGTCGGGGAGGTCGCGACCCCGGTGGTGCGGGGCTGCGTGTCGCTGCCGTAGGTGCAGCCGTCGCTGTCCCAGCCGCCCAGGGCGTTGGTCGACTGCGGCACCGACCACTCGAACTCGTGTCCGTCGAGGGGATCGACCAACACCTGGCTGGCCGACCGATCCGGCGGCATCTGGGCGAGCGCGACCGAGCCGATCAGCATGCTGATCAGGAGGAAGCTAGAAGCGGTACTCGATCGTCCCATACGCGTAGTCGTTGCCTCGGAACCAGCCCACGATCCCGCCCTGGTAGGACAGGAACGAGTCGAGGGTCGGCTCGGCGTCCGGGCGGAATCCCTCGAACAGCTGCACGCCGAAAGTGGCGTACAAGCCGCCGTCGACTTCGACCACCACCTGCGGGTGGAGGTACAAGTCACGGGGGAAGACCGAGTAGCTCGCTGACAGGGTCAGCTGAAGCCGGTCCCGAAACAGCCGGAGCGTCCCCACGAACGCCGCGGTCAGTTCGTGCTGCCTCGTCAGAAAGGTGTCCTGACGAGGCCGCAGGGTGACGTCGTGCCCGAATTCGGCCGTAAACGCAACGACGGTGCCGAAGTTGTAGCGCAGCGCGACGGCGTACCGGAGCATCGGGGAGCGGTACGGTTCCAGCCTCCGCGTGTACTGCACGGACGTGGTGTCGAAGGCCGCCTCGGCGCTGACGACGAAGCCGCCGGCGGCGATCGCGACGTCCGCGCCGGCCATGAACGAGCGCAGGTACGTCGAGGTGACGAGCTCCGCATCCGGGTTGGTCAGCCGGGTGACCTCGCCCGCAGTCGGCGTGCGCCCATCCAGGAGCGGATCCTTCAGCTCGTCGGCGATGCGCAGCTCGGGGGTGTCCAGCAGGTAGTAGAGGGCGACCACGTCGACGTCGACGGGCCCCGCGGTGGCGCCGAAGCGCATGCCGATGTCCGAGTTCCAGATGACCTCGTCGGGCAGGTTGGGCACCAGGTAGCTCTGAATGCCGTCCCGCGCGTAGGGGTCCATCTCCGTGATCAGCTCGGTCAGGCGGGGGGTCGCGCGGCGCAGTTCGTCGTCGATGAGGCCGGCGCCGGTGGTCGGCATCAACGCCGGCAGCGTCTGCTCCAGCATCCCCGGTCGAAGCACGGAGAAGTCGCGGCCGTAGAAGCTGATCCGGGCCGGCGTGTACAGCGGGATCCAGACCAGCTCCAGCGACACCGGGTACAGGTTCAGGTTCATCCGCACCGCCGCCACCGAGATGCGGGCCTCGGTGGCGCCGCCGGGCTCGAACGCGGTCGTGTAGTCCACCGGGGTGAGCCGACTCAGCGGGGACAGCAGCGCGTTGCGCCCCCAGCCGAGGCGGTACCGCCCGGCTCGGAGGGTGAACTTCTTCACGCGGAACTGGAGGTACGTCTCGCCCAGGTCGAACCAGGCGTCGTGCTCGGTGCGGTCGCCGTGGCGCATGACGTAGCGGAACTTGGCGCCGAGGGCGAAGCGGGCGTTCTTGGCGAACTTGTACTTCACCCGGAAGTCGATGCCGGAGCGCAGGGTGAAGCGGTCCTCGTAGGGACCGTGCATGCCCAGGTCGGGGGCGGTGGTGGCGAAGGCGCGGCCCCCGAAGGTCAGGCCGCGAGGCTTGTCGTACGTCTCCCAGGGCGCGGCGTCCGCTGCCACTGGCAGCAGCAGCCCGAGCGCCAGCAGCAGCAGGAGGAGTCGGGTCAGCCTTCGCTCTGCAGGTAGTCCGGGGTGAAGATTTCGTCCGGCAGGTCAGCGGCGTCGACGTTGACCTTGTAGTCGCTCACGACGATCTCGGTCTTGGTCCCGCGCTTGAGGTTCTCCATGACCGTCAGGGTCGGGATCATGACGTCCCCCTCGGTCTTGACCGACGGCAGCGTCAGCCGCTTCTCCAGCTCTTCCTTCTTGTCGTAGAACTCGACTTGGCGGGGCACGAAGTCGTCCTTGCCGACCCAGGTGACGAACTTGGTGTAGCTGGACTTGCTGTCGGGGTTGGGGATCGTCTGGATCTTGAACGCCTGGTAGGTCGCCCCGCCCACGGTCACGGCCTCTTCGCCCAGCAGGGTATGCGTGCCCTCATCCGCGGCGCCCACCTCGAGGTCCTCGAAGCGGAAGTCGGTGCCCATGAAGGAGCCCTTCTTGGAACTGCCGGAGATGCGGTTGAGCATGCCCTCGCCCGCCGGCATGTAGAGCCACTGGTCGTCCTCGGCGCCGGGGTTCTGGATGGTCAGGAACTGCACGCCGGCAACGTCGTCGGGCTCGAGGAAGCGGACGTGGCTGCGGGCCTTGCCGTCGGCGCCTTCCTTGACCTTGGACTCGATGGTGCGCTCCCGGGACTTGCCGGACTTGTCGTAGGTCTTCAGGACCATCGTCTGGATCGAGTTGCGGACGTTCCGGTTCTCGGACGACTTGTCGATGATCTGCTGCGCCGTCAGGTCCCCGGCGAGGGCGGGGGTGGCGATGAGGGTCAGGGCAGCGAGGAACAGGATCAGGGTGCGCATGCGGTCTCCGTGCAGGTCCGCCCGAGGGACGGGCTGCGGGCGGATTCTATTCGGAAGGATCGATCGCGGCACCTCGGGACCGAAGAAGGGCGGGTTCAAGGGTCTGCGAGGGCTTCAAGCCGAACTACTCGGCCAGCACCGCCCGCGCCGCATCCATCACGACCCTCACGGCGACGGAATGAGCATCCGCCGCGGCCAGGCACGAGTCGAACTCGGGCTGGCTCGTGATCACCACCCCGTTGAGCGAACCGACCTTGATGGTGATGGGTCCGTACTCGGTGTCCACCGTCTTGAACTGCCGATGCAGCGTCGTGCGCTGCTCCCGGCGATGCCTCACCCCCAGGGTCGTGGTCTCCCGGAACAGCCGCTCCGTGAGCGCCTCCCGCACCGCGCGTGACGGCGGGGACAGCACGGTCACCACGACCGTGGGACGGCCCTTCTTGCCGTAGACCGGCTGGAGCGTGACATCCAATGCGCCGTCGGCGAACAGCCGGTCCGACAGCGGCCCGAACAGCCGCGAATCGAGGTCGTCGATCGTCGTCGTGAGCACGTCGACCGCCTGCGCCTCCGTGTCCGTGCGCGGCCCCACGAGCATGCGCAGGGCGTTGGGAATCGGTCCACGGTCCCGGGTGCCAAGCCCGTAGGCGACCCGCTCCAACGTCATCGCCGGGGCCGTGCCGTAGCTCTCGCAGAGCACCCGCACCAGCGCCGCACCCGTCGGCGTCGTCAGCTCGCCGGTGGGGTGCTTGCCCTCCCCCGGCACCGTCGGCAGACCGCGCAACAGCAACGCCGTCGCGGGCGCGGGCACCGGGATCTCGCCGTGCTCGCAAACGACCATCCCCGACCCCAGCGGGATCGGAGCGCAGGAGATGGACGTCACCCCCAGGAGGCTGAAGCCGAGCACCACGCCGCAGACATCCACGATCGCATCGACCGCGCCGACCTCGTGGAAGTGCACGTGGTCGCGCGTCGTGCCGTGAACCTCCGCCTCGGCATCGGCCAACACGGTGAACACCACACGCGCGGTCGCGCGCACGGCGTCCGGAAGCGCGTCGGCCCGATCCAGGATCTCGACGATGTCGCTGAGGTGACGGTGGGGCTGCTTCGTCCGCGGGCTCACCGCCACGTCGACCTTGGTGCCGCCGATGCGGGGGTCCCGCTTGTCCCCCACGCGCATGCGCCAGCCGTCGACCCCGAGGCTCTGCAGCGGCCGCTCGATGTCCTCGACCTTGACCCCCGCGTCCACCAGCGCACCCAACAGCATGTCGCCGCTCAGACCCGAGAAGCAGTCCAGGTGCGCGTGGGTCATTGCGCCGACCCGGTCACTGGGGCCAGCCATCGGAAGGGGCTGGGGGTCGAGGGCAAGGCAGGAGGAGCGGAGCGGGGTCGCTCCCCCGCGACCGACGAGAAACGCAGCCCACGGCCCGCAGGACCGACGAGGGCGGTGCCAGGGCACCGGGTCGTCGCAATGCTCACCCGAGGTCCTCCATGCGGTTGATTCGGGTGGCCGCGTAGGCGGCGCCGAAGCCGTTGTCGATGTTCACGACGGTCACCCCAGCGGCGCAGGAGTTCAGCATCGCCAGGAGCGCCGCCACGCCGCCGAAGCTGGCGCCGTAGCCCACCGACGTCGGCACCGCGATGATCGGGCGCGGGACCAGCCCGCCGACCACGCTCGCCAGCGCACCCTCCATGCCCGCGACGACGATCACGACCCGCGCTTCACGCAGGCGATCGCGCTCGCCGAGGATCCGGTGGATCCCCGAGACGCCGACGTCGTGCAGCGCCGTCACCTTGTTGCCGAACTGCTCCGCGCAGACGCGCGCCTCCTCGGCGACGGGGATGTCGGAGGTGCCCGCCGTGGTGATGAGCACGTGCCCGGTCTCGGTGCGGGCCGCCGCCTCCGGCGCCTCCGCCGTCACGCAGCGCGCGACGCGATGCCACTGCGCCTGCGGGTAGGCCTCGAGCATCGCCTGGGCGCCGTCGGGGTGAACCCGGGTGATCAGCACCCGCTGCCCGCGCCCCAGCAGGGTTCCGCTGATCCCCACCAGCTGCTTGGGCGACTTGCCCTCGCCGTAGATAACCTCGGGAAGGCCCAGCCGGAGGGAGCGATGCACGTCCACCCGCGCGTAGTCACCGGTGTCCTCGAAGTGCAGATCGCTCAGCTTCGCGAGCGCCTCGTCGGGCGTCGCGCCGCCTGCGGCGACCGCATTCAGGAGCTTGGCAAGGTCGTCTCGGTGCACGGCGGCGGAATGTAGCAGCGCCATTCCGGGACCGCCCGACAACCCACCCACGAAAAAAACTCAGCAGAAAGTGTGGCCGTCCGATTACTGTGTATGTAGACATACGAACTTCCCTGAGAGAATTCTCTCGATGACCCGGGCCGGCCACTGTTTCTTCATCGCGCTTTGTTGCGCCTTCTTCTTCAGCGCACCCAGCGCGTTCGCGCAGTACTGCGGCGACGGCACCTGCGACGACTGGATGGGGGAGGACAGCTCCACCTGTCCGGATGACTGCCCCGGCTACTGCGGCGACGGCTACTGCGACGACCTCAACGGCGAGGACGAGTGGTCCTGCTCCGACGACTGCGGTGAACCGCTGTACTGCGGCGACACCACCTGCAGCTACGAGATCGGCGAGGATGAGTGGTCCTGCTTCGAGGACTGCCCCTACAGCTCCTACGACGAGGACGGCGACGGCTACACGGTCGATGACGGCGACTGCGACGACACCGACCCCGACACCTACCCCGGCGCCCCCGAGCTCTGCGACGGCCTGGACAACGACTGCGACGGCACCATCGACAACGATCCCGTGGACGCCACCGAGTACTGGCCCGACACCGACGGCGACGGCTACGGCGAGAACGGCACCCCCGAGAGCTACTGCGAGCCGCAGCCCGGCTACGTCGATAACAACGGCGACTGCGACGACGCCAACGAGAACGTGAACCCCGGCGCTCCCGAGGAGTGCGACGGACTCGACAACGACTGCGACGGCCTCACCGACGACGACGATCCCGACGTCAACGCCTTCGACATCTACTACTTCGACGGCGACTACGACGGCTACGGCGACGACGCCATCTGGGGCTTCTTCTGCGAGCCGCCCGGGAAGCTGACCCGTTCTCGCTTCACGAACCGACCTGCACGCCCTTCCAAAAGGCGACGTAGCCCTGGATGTTGTTCGCCTTGCGCTTGGGGTCGGGGTAGTATCAGGTGGCCCCGGCGTCGGTCTGACCCTCGACCTCCACGTCGTAGTAGCTGGCGACGCCCTTCCAGAAGCACGTGCTCTGCTTGCTCGACTCCTTGAAGTGGTCGCGGTTGAGGGAGTCGGTGGGGAAGTAGTGGTTCCCCTCGACGACGATGGTGTCCTCCGATTCGGCGAGGACGGCTCCGTTCCAGGTAGCTCGCATGCCCTGGAGTCTACGCAGACGCCTATTCGCGACGCACCCAGTCGCCGCCGGGGATCACGGCCTTGCCGACGACCCGGTTGGCGGGCATCACGTACCCCACCGCGGTGCTGCCGTCGGCCAGCGCCACCTGGATCTGGAGGTAGAGGTGGGGCACCCCCTCGAACCGGTCAAGGACCTCGACTTGAGCGGCATCGGCCTCGTACAGCTCGCCGTAGATCGCCGTGGTCCCGTCCTCCACCATCGCCGGCCAGGCGCCGCAGTCGACCAGCGAGTAGATGGGTTGCGTCCACGCATCGCCAAGGTACCGCAGGCCGTGCATCTCGCCCGCGTAGGCCTCCCCGCTCCGCAGCGTGCCGTAGACGAAGATCCGCATCAGCGGCCGCACAGCGAGGGGGAGAGGTGGCGCATGGCGCGCGACCGTAGCACCCTGATTCAATGCGTCTGCTCCTGCTGCTGCCCCTGCTGCTGATCGCGACCCCCGCCCTCGCCGGGGATTCCACCGAGGGGCTGTTCGAGCGCGCCTTCCCCCGGCTTCAAGCGAGCTACCTGCATCCGGAGGCCATGGACCCCGAGCGGATGACCGCCGCGGGCATCCAGCGCATGGAGCGCGCCTCCCCCGAGGTGCTCGTGCTGGAGGACGGCCCGAGCCGCCTCGAGGTCTGGTCGGGGGACAAGGCGCGGATCTTCCGAACCGACGACGTCACCACGATCGACGGCGTGCGCGAGCGCCTCGACGACGTCATCGCGTTCGTGATCGGAGGGCGGTCCGGCGACGACGTGATCGAGCCTGACGAGCTCCGCCAGCAGGCGCTTCACGGCGTGCTCGCCACGGTCGACCGCCACTCCCGCCTCATCGTCGGGGACGGCCTGGACGAGTTCAACACCCGCTTCAAGGGCACGCTGGTCGGCATCGGCGCGCGCATCGGACGACGCCGCAACGCCGAGGACACCCTCGTCCTGACGGTCGTCGAGCCGTTCGCGAGCGCGCCCGCGGGGCGAGCCGGGCTGCTCAAGGGCGACGTCATCACCCACATCGACGGCCACAGCACGACGGCGCTGGCGGTCGAGGCGGCGGTGGATCGCATCCGCGGGCCCGAGGGCGTGCCGGTGGTCCTGACGGTGCTCCGGCCGGAAGAGGAGCTGCGGCGGGTCTTCGTCATCGTGCGCGAGAAGGTGCTGGTGCCGTCGGTCGACTCGACGCTGCTGTCCGGCGGGGTCGGCCTGATCTCGATCGACCACTTCAGCCAGAAGACCCACGAGGAGGTCGCCGCGGCCCTGGACGAGCTGCAGATCCAGGTCAGCAACGAGCTCAAGGGCATCGTCATCGACCTGCGCGGCAACACCGGCGGCTCCATGCGGCGCGCCGCGTCAGTCGCCAACTACTTCGTCGACCAGGGGATGCTGGTCCGCACGGAGGGCAACCTGGGCCGGACCGTGAAGGGGCTCACGCCGCAGATTCCCGCGCAGGCGGGGCGGGTGCGGTGGACCGGGCCGGTGGCCGTGCTCGTGAACCGGCGGACGGCCTCGGGCAGCGAGATCGTCGCGGGCGACCTGAAGTTCCTCGGGCGGTCGATCACGATCGGCACGCAGACCTTCGGCAAGGGCACGGTCCAGAAGATCTACCCCCTTCGAAAGACCGAAGAGAAGGTCTCCATGAAGATGACGGTGGCGCGGTACCTGCTGCCGGACGACGCCTTCGTCAACACCGTCGGAGTGACCCCGGACATCGTCACCGGAGCGATCTGGCTGGACCCCAACGAACCGCTGCTCCCCGAGCAGCTGAGGGAGCCGCCGGAGGCCGCGGGCCGGACGGCGGGCGCCGGCGGGCTGGACAGCCGCAAGAACCCCGGTGGAGGCCGGGAGCCGACCAGCGGCGGCGTTAACGCCGAGCCCGCCCTGCACCTCTGGTACCCCCGCGTGCTGGACGACTGGGGCGGCGCGGACGGGGACGAGCCACCTGCCGCCGAAGAGACGCCGGGCGTCGTGGCGCCGACCGATGGCAACGGGCGCAGCAACCTGCTCGGGAACGCCGGGGACGAGCTGTTCAACGACGTGGAGCTTCGACTCGCGCACGAAATCCTGATCCAGGCCGATCGCGACGACCAGCGCACGGAGTTGATCGAGCTCGCGCGGCCGATCGTGGCGGAGATGGCGCGGCTGCAGGCCGAGCGCATGGCCCTGGCGGCCCAGGAGGCGGACCTGGCGTGGGCGCCCACCCCCCTGCCCCGCTGGATGGATCGAGCGCCCGCTCGGGAGGACGCCTACCAGGAGGCGATGCTCCGCGACGCCCCCGCCGGGTTGTTGGCGCAGCTGCACCTGCCGAAGCAGTTCGTCGCGGGCGAGTCCACCCACGTGAAGCTCGAGGTGACGAACCAGCGCACCGACGCCGTGCACCACCTCCGAGCCAAGCTGGAGTCGTCCACCGACATCCTCGATGGCGCCTCGTTCCTGCTGGGCGATGTCCCCCCGGGTGAGACCCGGAGTTGGACCATTCCGGTGGACGTGGACCCGGCCTACCAGACCCGGCTGGATGTCTGGCGGCTCTACTTGATCGACGACGACGGCCCCCTCGGGGGCCCGTTCCGGGGCCTCGCAGAGACCCGCGGGGGGGACCGCCCCAACCTGGCGCTGAGCGTGACGACCAGCTCGGAGCCCCAGCCCGACGGCTCCGCGATCGTGTCGGCGGCCGTGAAGGTGCGGAACGACGGGCCCGGCGACGCGGGCGAGCTGCGGATCTACTTCGGCGATCCCCGCAAGGCGGGGGTGGAGCGCCTGGAGCGGTTCCGGTCGGTCACCGAACTGGCGGCCGGTGAGTCGGCCCAGGTGGAGCTGAGCCTGCGGGTGCGCGACCCCGGAGCCCAACCGGTGGTGGCGGTGCGGCTGCGGGCCTCGGACAGTCGGTCGGGTTCGGCGACCACCCTGGCGGTGGACGTGCCGTCCACGGGCGCGATCGAGACCGGCTGGCGGGTGCCGCCGTCGATCCGGATGAGCATGCCGCACAGCAGCGCGGACGCCCCCCCCGCCCGCGGCAGCACGGACTTCCGGGTGCGCGGTTCGGTGGAAGCGGCCGCGGGGCTCGCCAGCGTGACGGTCAACGTCGGCGGCGATCAGGTGTTCAGCCGCGCGACCAAGGATGTTTCCAAGTTGGATTTGGAAGCCGAAGCCATCTTGGATGTCGGCCCAAATCGAGTCCGCGTGGACGCAGCAAGCATCGACGGAGTCGAAGTCCGACGCAGCTTCTGGGTCCTCGGAGAGCGTCCCCCACCTCCATGATCCTATGAGGTTCCTGTAACCTCATAGGATCACCCTGGTTCCCGTGCGATTGGGACAATCTGGAACAAAGCGCGCCTTCTTGGCCGATAGTGTCGTCTACGGGCCGGGTGGGGAAGTGAGTCGTGAAGAACCCTCGCAATCAAGGCGAGGTCCGCGCTGTCGTCGCCCTGCTGGCGCTTTCGAGCGTCGCAACCGCCCTGACCATCGGACACCGAATGTGGAGCGGCTCCAATCCCGTGGAGCTGTTCTTCCTGGCGTTGGCCGTTCCCTTCCTGGCCGGCATGGCCTGGACGCTGCGACAGCGGCCCCGTCTGCTGGAGCCGATCGTGGCGCTGCTGGCGACCACCGGCGCCGTGTACCTCGCCGTGCGGACCGGCCTCGCCGCGTTCACTTCGTCCGAGGCTGAGCATCTGCGGGCCGAGCTCGCCCACGCCGCGGCATTCGCCCCGGTGGTCTACCTCCTGGCCGTCATGGGGCTGGACCAGGGGCGGGCACGCAGGCTGACCATCTCCCTGTGGGCCCTGCTCGCTGGCCTCGTCCTCGTGGCGTTGTTCAGCCCCACCGGGCGGACCATCGATCCGATGGAGCGGTACGGCATCAGCGAGTGGTTCCTGATCGCCCATGGCCTGCTGCTCATCTTCCTCAGCGTCTACGGCTCCGCCCGACGCCGGGCCGCCCGCGGCGACCGCGCCCTCACGGGGCTCGCCAACCGCCGCGCCCTGGAGGAGGAGCGGCGGCGGGACCTCTCCCGCGGCGTCACCCCCAACGGACCCAGCGTCTCGGTGGTCCTCATCGACATCGACCGCTTCAAGGACGTCAACGATCGCTTCGGCCACCTCGTGGGGGACGAGGTGCTGATCGCGTTCGGCCGGGCCCTCGAGCGGCAGGTGCGCACGGGCGACATCGTCGGCCGGTGGGGTGGGGAGGAGTTCATGCTCGTGCTGCGGCGCACGGACCTGCCCGCGGCCTACGCCCTCGCCGAGCGGGTGCGGGAGTCCGTCGCGACGACCCTGTTCCCCACGGTGCGGGCGTCACGGCGAGCATGGGCGTCTGTTCGGCGCGGGCGAACGAGCCGCTGACCGAGTTGATGGGGCGGGCCGACACGGCTCTGTACGCGGAGAAGGCGGGCGGTCGGAACCGGGCCGTGATGTCACGGGACTCGATGCCCGCGGTGAGGTAGCCGCCGGAGCACGCCAGAACGAAAAAAGCCGCCCGAAGGCGGCTGATTTCGTCTCTCTCTCTTTCAGAGCCCTAGATGGGCTCCTCGTCCTCGTCGTCGTCGACCACCATTACAGTGAGTCGGCGGCCGGTCTGGACCGAGTTCATTACGTCATTCATGGTGACCCGGCGAAGCGGGAACGTGGTCTTGCGGACCCGCGCGCCCTTGAGCGTCACGCCCTCGAGGTTGCTGAAGTCGAGATCAGCATCCTCCAGGTTCGCACCACTCAAGTCCGCGTACTTCAGGTCTGCATGCCACAAGCTGGCGCCGGTCAGGTCCGTACCCCTCAGATTCGTCCGCACCAGCAGCGCCTCTCCCAGCTTTGCGTGACGCAGGCTCTGCCCGGCCAAATCGAGCCCGCTGAGGTCAGTGCCTCGCAGGTCCGCGTGGTCGAGGCTTTCGCCGCGCTTCACCATGTCAACAACCTCGTCCTTGGTCAGAGCCCTCGGAGACGGCATCGACACCCCTCGCAATCATCGCAACGGCGCTTGTCAGCTTTCTGCTTGATCCGTGCGCCGACCGGAAAAAGCAGTACCTCGGGAGCAAGTGTGCCCAGGGGCTGTTGGCAACGGCTTATAGGAGTCCCCCAAGGGGGTGTCAACGAAAAATGGAGGCCACGCAAGTATGCGAAATCTCTTGACAGATCGCTGGTCTGTCACAAGTCATCAATAGACCAGGGGAAACCTTTTACCTGGGGAGGCGGCCTCCGCGGCGGACGTGCTCGAACAGCTCGATCCCCATCGCCTCGTAGCCCTCGGCGTTGACGTGATCTTCCGGCGTTCGCAGGGCCTGCCAGGCGGCGTCCGAGTAGGTCGACGAGAAGTGCGCGTAGAGGTCCAGGATCGTCAGGCCCGCGCGAGGACCCTCGGCGATCATCCGGTCCCGCAGCCGCTGGTGGTGCGCCCCCGGGAAGGGGTAGGTCAACGCCACGAACTCCGACCCCTGGTTCTTCGCCAGCGCCTGCATCGCGAGCAGCTGGCGGACGAGCAGGTCCTGCGTCATCGCCTCGCCGGGCGCGGGGAGCTCGTCGCCGTCACCGGGCTGCACGCGGTGACGAAGCCAGGTCCGGGCCTCCGGGGGAGCGCCGCCGGTCTCGTCGTCGATGAACTGCAGGACCGACGCTTCGTCGGCGCAGTCGCCCATCCACTCGCTCACGTCCGAGGGGTCTGCGCCGGCCACCAGTGAGCGCTCCGCGAGGGTGCCCACGGTCGAGCACTCGCCCCCGAGGGCAGCGAGGCGGCCCAGCGCGTCGATCGCTTCGGGGTGTTCTTCGGGGTAGTCGGGGTTCGCCGAGCAGCCGACGCTGACCACGGCCCGCTCCGCGTCCGAGGCATCCTCCCCCAGCGCCCGCAGGCGACGCGCCGCCGCGCGGCAGTAGAGGTGACGGTCGTCCAGCGCCTCGGCCAGGGCCATGCCCGTGGCGTAGGCGGCCCGGGCCGCGTCGGGGTCCTCGGACGCGCCGTGCACGTCGCCCAGGGCGATCGCCCGCCGCGCCGCCGGTTCGTCCCCCTCGGGGAGGAAGGAGGCCGGCCACTGCAGCGCCCGGAGCGCCTCCTCGTCCCGGCCCTGGAGCAGGTACCAGGCCGACCAACGGTCCGCGGTCACGCGGCCCGACGGCGTGTAGCGCAGCGCCACCTCGGCGGCGGGGTAGCGCAGCGGCTGGGGCACCATGCTGAGCGCCTCCAGCGCCTCGAGGTAGCCGGGCGCCGCCGACAGGGCCGACAGAAGCTGGGTCTGAGCGTCCCGCCAGTGCAGCGCATCGGCCAGGGTGATGCCCAGCGCGACGGTGCGGATCCACGGGTCGCCGCCCTCGGACGTGGCCGCGATGGAGCCCTGGATCATCGACTCGATGACGGCGCCGCGCTGCTTTGCCAGGAGCATGCGGGCGTACGCGATGACGGCTCCGTCCTCGCTCCGCGCCTCGGCTTCAGCCAGCACCGCGAGCGCTTCGGCCCGCCGATCGAGGTGGGCGAGCGCGAGCCCCTTCCAGACGCCGCTGGAGGCGGCGATGACGGCCTCGAAGTCGCGCTCCCGAAAGTCCTCCCAGAAGGGCACTGCGGGCGGCTGCACGAACTTGGCGAGGGAGCCCGGGGGGCGGCCCAGCACCATCGCGGCGCG
Source organism: Pseudomonadota bacterium (assembly GCA_024229515.1). Classification (GTDB taxonomy): domain Bacteria; phylum Myxococcota_A; class UBA796; order UBA9615; family UBA9615; genus JAAESI01. The sequence continues at coordinate 21,131 of JAAESI010000004.1, forward strand.
GTCCAAAACCGGGCCGTGGCCGAGCGCCTGTTCGACCAGGCTCCAGCCGACCTCGCGGCTCAGGCAGGAGCCCGCCGCGGCCTCGAACGCGCTGGGGGCGAGGCCGAGGGCGAGGCCCCCCTGGCCGGTCCGCACGGCGGAGTCACAGTCCTCCTGGCCGGCGTGGAACCGCACCACGGCGGCGGCGTTGCTCGGCGTCAGGGCGACGTCGGCGGGGGCCGTACCGACGAGCGCTTCGAAGGTCACGGGGTCGTTGGCGAGGCTCATCAGGCCGGCCTCGGCGCGTGACCGATCGACCGCGCCCCCCGCGGGGTTGGCGAGCGCCGTGCGGAACCAGCGCTCGGCCTCGACCGGGTCGCCCTGCACGACCGCGGCGCGGCCGCGGAAGACCTGGAGCAGCACCGCCTCGTCGGCGTCGGGCTCGCCGACGGACGCGACCATCCGGTCGACCATGCCGCTGCTGGTCTTGTGCCAGCGGTACCACATGGGCTGGGTCACCCCGGCGGAGCGGGGACCGTCGTTGAGGATGTCGCCGACCACGGTCGCCCGGGTCGCCGAGGGGAGGCGCGACAGGCCCAGGAGCACCTCGTAGTTCCCCGGTTCCTGGCGGTGGGCGGCGAGCAGCCACGCTTCCGCCGCCTCCCAGGCTTCGAGTTCGAGCAGCACGAGCCCACGAGCGCGGGCCTGGAGCCAGCTGTTGGCGAGCCGGTCCGAGGAAGCCGCCGCGATGCGGTGCTGGATCGCGTGCAGCTCGCGGTCTTCCCGTTCGGCGACGACGGCGAGCGCTTCGAAGGCGGCGGCGTCATCGCCCCCGAGCTCGAGCGCCTCCCGCGCGGCCGTCTCCGCCTCGGCGTGGCGTCCCAGGTGGGCGAGGGCGAGCGCTTCCCAGGCGCGGAGGATGCCGCGCGCCTCGGGGCTCTCGTTCTTGGGCTCCGTGGCCTGAATCCAGGGCAGCAGCTGCTTCCAGTCGCGGCGCGCGAACGAGTCCCACCACTCCCACCGGAGCAACTCGCCGGGGAGCGGATCGGCCGGCGCGGGGGGCAGGCCGGTGCCGCCGCTGGGGTCCTCGCCGCCGGTGCCGTAGAGCAGTTCGAGCACGGGGTCGGGGGTGATCGGCTCCGCGTTGGCCAGCGCCTCGGCGTCGCGCACCGCCTTCCACTGCCGGTAGACGCGGTAGGTGCGGGACCACGCGAGCCAACGGATCCCCGACAGCCGCACATCCTCGCCCATGATCTCGGCGGCACGGGCCACGTCGAGGTCGTGGAGCATGTTGTTGGCGCCCGACAGCACCACGACGAGGTGGGGGCGGACGAAGTCGATGTGGGTGTGGAGCTTCACGAACGCCTGGGAGCTGTTCGTGGCGGACTGCCCGAAGTTGTAGATCTGGACGGTCTGCCCAGTCTCGGCTTCGACCGCCCGCTTGAAGACCTCGATGAACGCCTCGTGCGGCTCGGACTCGGCCCCGTAGACCCAGGAGTCGCCCACGGCGAAGACGCGGTAGGCGTCCTCGTCCACGGGCGGCAGGTTGTTGTCCAGGTGCCTCGGGTCGGTCACCGCCGCGGCGAGGATCTGCAGGAAGAGCTCGAGCGCGACGAGGAACAGCACGACGGAGAAGATCGGGAACGCGATCTTCTGGCGCGTCGTCAGCGGCGTGCGCGGCGGCTTGCTCGTTTTGGGGCGGCGTCCGGCGATGGCCCCATCATTCCATCTGGGGGGCGGACTCGCTCAGACGCGCAAGACGGGCTGGTCGCCGGAGTTGGGATCGGCGAACAGGAGCAGCTCTTCGGGAGGCGCGACCTCCACCGGGGCGGCGAGGTTGTCGAAGCCGTCGTCCAGGAAGCCGACGCCTCGATCCGGAGTGAACCAGGACTTCACCCGCTTCATCCACGCGCCGAAACCCCGGGCCGGAACCTCGGCTCCCGGGAGGCTCCCAAAGCTCGGAGGCGCGACTTCGCAGGGGGCGTCCAGGCTCTCGACGTCCACCACCGGCTTGCGGTGGGTGGGGCTCGACCACGTGATGCCGCCGCTGGGCGCCGCCGGCTCCACGTCGATCAGCATCACCCCCGAAATCTCTTCGGTTCCCGAGGTCAGTTCGTCTTCTTCGGTTGAGTGCTCCACGTTCATCCCGATCCCTCCCAACCGCTTATTGCGCCAGGGTCTGTGCGGTCTGTCAAATCTGGTTGGGGCCACCTCGATCCCCGTCTTGCCCCGATCCGTGCAGCTGTTGCCCGAATCAGGGCAGTTTCAGGAAGTTGTGCCCACCCCCGGGTGAGGCCAGATCCGGAGATCCCTCCTGATCTCAACGATCTCCCGATTTGATCACGATCTGGCACATGCCTTGCCTGTGGACGCGGGCATGAAGAAGGTCGAAGCGATCATCAAGCCCTTCAAGCTGGACGACGTCCGGGACCAACTCTTCGACATCGGCATCCGTGGCCTGACGGTGACCGAGGTCAAGGGTTTCGGGCGTCAGAAGGGCCACACAGAGCTTTATCGAGGTGCCGAGTACGTCGTCGACTTCCTGCCGAAAGTGAAGGTGGAAGTCGTCGTCGAGGCGGAGCGTGTCGAGGAAGTGATTCAGGCGATCGTGGCCGGGGCGAAGACCGGCCGCATTGGTGACGGGAAGGTGTTCGTCACCCCCGTCGAGACAGCGGTGCGCATCCGCACCGAAGAGCGCGGCCCCTCGGCCGTTTAGAGCATCCCCTACCCCCCTGGAGTTGAGATGAAGGCTGAAGACGTAATGAAGCTGGCGGACGACGCGGGAGCGCGGTTCGTCGACATCAAGTTCATTGACCTGCCGGGCCGCTGGCAGCACTTCACGATCCCGGTCAGCGAGCTGGACGAGGGCATCTTCGAGGACGGCCTCGGCTTCGACGGCAGCTCGATCGAAGGCTGGAAGGCGATCGACGAGAGCGACATGCTGGTCGTTCCCGATCCCTCCACCGCGAAGATGGATCCGTTCATCGAGGCGCCCACGATCAGCCTGATCGGCAACATCGAGGACCCGATCACCCGCCAGCCGTACCACCGTGATCCGCGGGGCGTCGCCCGTCGCGCGGTGGCCTACCTCCAGAGCACCGGCCTGGGCGACACCGCCTACTTTGGTCCCGAGGCGGAGTTCTTCATCTTCGACTCGGTGGCGTACCACCAGGACCCGAACTCGGCGTACTTCGAGATCGACTCCGAGGAAGGCATCTGGAACAGCGGCCAGCCCGGTCTGGGGCACCGCCCGCGCCACAAGGGCGGCTACTTCCCGGTCAGCCCCACGGACACGCAGACGGACATCCGCAACGAGATGGTCATGGAGATGGAGGCCCTCGGCATCCGGATCGAGTGCCAGCACCACGAGGTTGCGACCGCCGGCCAGGCCGAGATCGACATGCGTTTCGACGAGATGCTGACGATGGCCGACAAGCTGATGTGGTTCAAATACGTGGTCAAGAACGTCGCGTACCGCAACGGCAAGACGGCGACGTTCATGCCCAAGCCGATCTTCGAGGACAACGGCTCGGGCATGCACACGCACCAGTCGATCTGGAAGGACGGCAAGCCGCTGTTCGCGGGCGACAAGTACGCCGGCATGAGCGAGATGGCGATGCACTACATCGGCGGCATCCTGAAGCACGCCGGTGCCCTGTGCGCCCTCAGCAACCCGACGGTCAACAGCTACAAGCGGCTGGTCCCGGGTTACGAGGCGCCGAACAAGCTGGCCTACTCCTCGCGGAACCGCTCCGCGGCGGTGCGCATCCCGATGTACAGCCAGAGCCCCGCGGCCAAGCGCCTCGAGTTCCGCACCCCGGATCCGACGTGCAACCCGTACCTCGCCTTCTCGGCGATGCTCATGGCCGGCCTCGACGGAATCCTCAACAAGATCGACCCCGGCGCGCCGCTGGACAAGAACATCTACGACCTCCCGCCGGAGGAGGCCGCCAAGGTGAAGTCCGCTCCCGGTTCGCTGGACGGCGCCCTCGCGGCGCTCAAGGCCGACCACGAGTTCCTGCTGCGCGGCGACGTCTTCAGCGAAGACCTCGTGAACGCCTGGATCGACTGGAAGATGGAGAACGAGGTCGACCCGTGCCGCATGCGGCCGACGCCGATGGAGTTCATGCTGTACTACGACATCTAGGTCACACAGCGATTCAGCCACCTCTTTCGTAGACGATCAACCTCCTTATGGGTACAAGATGTACCCATAAGGAGGTCTTGTCGGGCCGAGGACGCGGGTCAGCCGGACGGTCACCGTCGGGGAGCTCAAGTTCAAGCCCGTCTCCGGACGGGAGCGGTCGACGCGGCGTTGGTGCATGGCTCGAGCGATAGCAAGAATGGCCGCGAGCGGGGCTGCTGGTCAGGCGCGGACCGCCACCGACTCCGGCATCCCGAGCTCGGTCATTCGGTTGAGGATGTTCACGCCGATCCTCGCCTCCCTCCTCTGCCCGTCTTCGGACCGTGAGCGCAAGCGGGCGCCGAGGATCTGTTTGAACCGATATATCCCATTCTCGGCCCGTGCTTGTTGGTTCGCGCCGGACTCTTTGCGCCACTGACGCCGACCCACGTCGTCGATCCTCAGCAGGGTGGCCTCCCTCTGCCGCCAGGTGCCCCCGCCGGGACGCGAGGACGACGCCGTCCGACGAGGAGGAATCACGATGTCGATCTGGTCAGCGCGCACTTCGTCCAACGCCGCGTAGACCGCCCGGGTGTCGTAGGCACCATCCGCCCGAAAGGACGCGACCGGCGCACCGAGCCTGCCGAGCAGCTCCACGCCGACGCAGCCGTCGTCCTCGGAGCGGTCGGCCAGGGCCGAGACCACGATGAAGCCGCCCAGGTCGATTCCGAGGTGCAGCTTCCGCCACTGCCGGCGCTTCTTCGAGTCTCCGTGCTTGTCCGAGTTCCACTGGCCACCACCGACCACCTTCAGGCCGGTCGAGTCGATGACCAGATGGAGGGGGCCGTCGCCCTTCCTGGGGAGGATCCGCACGTCGACGGTCCGACCTCGCCGGGACAGCGTCGTGTGGTCAGGCACGCACAGCTCGAGGCCCATCAAGCGGACCAGGGAGCCGACGAAGCCCTCCGTCTGCCTCAGACCGAGGTGGAACAGCGACCGGAGCGTCAGGGCGGTCTCAATCGCGACGTCGGAGTACTCCCTTTGTCCTCCGGGTCGTCCGGTAGGGCGGGCGTTCCAGGAGCCGACGGCGTGAGCGTCGAACCAGACCGTGATGTCCCCCCGTCGGCGCAGCAACTCCTCGTAGACCGCCCAGTTCCGCACCCGGTACTTGGTCTTGTACTTCGGCGTCACCTTGCTCTTCGTGCGTGCGGCCATCGTCGTCGTCTCCCGAGGCCTTGCCTCGGAGAGCACCGTGGGGCTGGGAGGGCCGGAAGGTCAAGAGGCCGAGCCATGCACCAACGCCCTTCCGCGCGACCAGGGTCCGGTACCAGCGCAGGATCGTCGCCGGAGTCACCAGCCCGGCGAGCTCGGCGAGCGCCTTGCGCCCCAGCGCCTTGCCCCGCACCGCGAGCCGGCGACGTTGAGCATCGGTCAACCGCAGCCGCCGGTTCCCCAACTGCTCTCGGAGCACCCGGTTCTCCTCGAGCAGGTACTCGATTGCGAGCTGTTGCC
>JAAESI010000005.1 GCA_024229515.1 Pseudomonadota bacterium
AAGAGACTTAACGGTTCGCCTTCGCCGCTTACGCCTGTCCTGTGCGAGGGGGACGCCTAGAAGGCGACGACCGCCACGATCGCGCCGACGGCCGCGGCGAACGCGAGCCAGCCGACCAGGACGTAGGAGCCGTGATCGGGAGCCGCGATCGGCCTGGGGGCGGTGTTGGCGGCGGCGGCCTTCAGCACGACGACCTCCCCGAGCTCGGAGACCGGGATGCCCAGCTCGTTGGCTTCCAACTCCAGGAACTTGGCCAGGCGTGCGCCGGTGAGATCGTCGAGCTCGAACTTCAGCGAGTAATCGCGGCCGTCCGGGGAGACGCGCACCACGAGGCAGTCCACCGTGAAGGCGGGCCGTCCGAGCTTGCGGATGAAGTCGAGGCGGAGCCGGGCGCCGGGCCAGGGGAGGCGCTGGGCGTCGCCGAACTGAAGCCTCACGCGGGCGCCGCCGGCGCTGACGTCGATCGGGACGCCGTCGAACGTCTGACCGTCCAGGGTCAGGAGTACGTGGCCGACGGCCTGGATGCGGAGGCTGCTGCGTCGATTGAGTCCGAGTTCCATCTTGGATCTCCTAATAGTCCCACTGTTAGGGGCTCTTCCCGTCCCTCACAAGGGTCACTACGGGTGGAATCCAAGATGGTTTCAACTTGCCTGGCGAAACCTCGCCGTTCGGACCCACTGCTCGAGCACGTACTGCTTGAGCGCAGCCCCCTCGTCCCCGAGCACGACGATGGCGTCGGTGTCGAGGGCGGGGGCCTGGACCCACTCCATCACGAGGGTGTCGCAGCCCTCCAGATCGGGGATGACGCCACCGAAGAACAGCCCCGCGGCTTCGAGCTCGGGCACGCAGGCGGCGACGGCGGGACCGCTGAGGGGGAGCAGGGCGGTCACGTGCTCGATGTGGCCCTTCACCATCCACCGAACCCGCTCCAGCACGGTGGCGGCGACGTTGGCGCCGGGCTCGGCGAGGCGAACCACGCCGTGGCGGCGGGCCGGGTCGAACCAGGTGCGAACGCGGGTCTCGCCCGTGGCGGGAGCGGCCACGAGGATCGGTTCGAGGTCCCGCGGCAGCCCGACCGAGGCGTAGATGGTCTCGAGGAAGGCGGCGTGGGCGGCGGGCACGGGGATCTCGAGGCGCGGCGGATCGGCGCGTCCGGGGCAGTGCAGGAGCACGGTGGTGAGCGGCTGCTTCGGCCCCTTGCTCTCCGCGTCGATGACGACCCAGGCGGGCACCCCGGCGACGAACAGCGCGGTCGCGCGCCCGCCGAAGCGACGCCCGGACTTCTGCGACGGCACCGCCGACGTCAGGCACTTCATGTAGTTGGACACCGACTGGGCGTTGTTCTCCAGTTGGTAGGCGCGGAGGGCGAGGGCGAGCACGTCCTGGATGCCGCGACCGCGGAAGTCGGGGCGGACGATCGACAGCCCCACCTCGTGCACCGGCGCTCCGGTGCCGGGCGGGAGCGGGTCGGCGATTTCGAACCACGGCCGGATGGTCGCCTGGTGCCCCACGCACTCGCCAGACTCGCGGTCCACGGCGATCATCGAGGTGAGCGAACCGGTCAGGTTCAGGTCGAGCAAACGCTCAGCGTCGTACATGAACGAGCGGTGGTAGGTCAGCCCGTAGGTGCTGTACACGAGGTCTTCGAGGAGCTTGCAGTCCTCGAGCGTGAGTACGGGCCGGGGATCGACGGTCACCCGACCTTCATCGGAGGTTGGATGGACCCCTTTAGGGGCGGCGGCGGCGAAGCGCGAACGGCAGCAGCAGCAGTGCCAGGGCGCCCACCGGGGCGGCGTCGGTCGAGGAGCAGCCTCCGCAGGCGGCGGCGGTCCAGAGCAGCTGGTCGGGGCCGTAGCTCTTCTTGGCCTCCAGGCAGGTGACGCCGATGCCGCTGTCGACCGCGGCGTAGCCGTCGTCGCACTGGCAGGTGGGGAAGCCGTTGATCTCGACGCAGGTGCCGTCCTCGCCGCAGATCGAGTCCGCGCAGGCGTCCGAGACCTCCACGCCGGTCATGTCGACCGCCGAGGCGAGCAGCTCGAACTCGATCTGCTCGCACACCACGGTGGGGGCGATCGTGCGGCTGAGGGCGCGCGGCGCGGTGATGAGGCGGGCGCTGTAGCCGTCGGGGCAGAGGCAGCCGTCGGGGCCGTCCTTGGTGGTCGCGCACATCGCGTCCTGACCGCAGTACATCTCGCCGCAGGGGGCGCCGAACTGCTCGTTGGGGGCGGTGGCGCAGATCTCGACGGGGTCCCGGCTGCTCAGGTCGAGCACGTTGCTCAGCGGCCCCTCCGCCGTCGCCTCGAACGCCGGGTCGGTGCCGTCGGCCATCTCCCAGGCCGAGGCGCGGGTGTACAGCCGGGTGATCGTGCCGTGCTCGGCGGCGACGTCGCTGAGGTACTGCAGCGCCGGACCGTAGGTGATCTCGTCCCAGCCCCAGTTGTTCGAGGCGGTCTGCCAGACGTCGTTCGTGTCGCCCGCGAACTGCGGAATCATCGCCCGTCCGCCGGCCTGGTCCAGCCGCCAGGAGACCAGCGAGTAGTAGTTGGAGGCGCCGTTGCGGGGGTCGACCATCACGTCGTCGACGTTGATCTCCAGGTTCTCCCACGAGGTTCCCGCGTAGCGATCGTCGCCGGCGATGAAGGAGACGACGCCCATCTCCGGCTCGGCGCCGACGGCGGTCAGCCGGATCGGCACCATCGGCTCGGTGGCGGGGTACGTGATCTCCAGCGGCGCGAGCATCGTCGTGTCCGCGCCCGCCTGCAGCTTGGCGCCGATGAACTTCATCTCCTGGGCGACGTAGTCCTCCACGAAGGGCTCCATCTCGGGGGTGATGAGGTAGTCGTTCTCGTTCAGCCAATCGACGAGCGCCGAGGCGCTGTCCGAGCTGATCACCTGGTAGTCGTAGTCGCCGATGGAGCCCTCTTCCTCGACCACGACGGAGTCGTCGTCGTCACCGAAGGAGGCGTCCTCCGCCATCGTGGCGACCCCCGCGGTGCTCCGGTTCAGCCCCCCGCCGGCTCCCCCCTGGCCCGTGCACTGCACCGGGGGCGGCACGATCGAAGGCGCCGTGGCGTCGTCCAGCAGCGCCAGCGTCTGCGGATCACCGATGTTGATGTGCTCGCCGAAGCTGAAGCCCTCGGCGCTCGGCACGGGCACGACCCAGGAGAAGTCCTCCGGATCGCCGGCGTACCGGATCTCCACCAACGCGGTGACGGTGTCGTCGTCGTTGACGGTGAACAGGATGCGCTCCGCGTTCTGCTGCACCGGCACCAACTGGATGGCCGAGCAGAAGAACCCGCCGCACGCGTCGGCGGCCTGGGGGAGGGCGAGCGCCGTCGCAAACAGGATGGCGATGAGGGCAAACAGGGTCCGCTTCATGCGGCGTATGATACCGGGGCCTACAATCGGTCCGTGGGTCGTCTCCTGCCCTTTGTGACGCTCGTCACCTTCCTCGTCGGCTGCGGCGGGGGGGCGTCGTTGAGCATCCACAACGGAACGGGCGAGGCGTTGACCGTCGAGGGGCTCCCCGAAGGCTCCGTCAGCGTCGCTCCCGGAGCGCTCCACCAGGTGCGCGGGCTGGAGAGCAAGGTCGCGCTGAAGGCGGGATCCCACTCGGTCGACGTGCCCATGATGGCCCCCGGAGGCGGAGCGATCTGGTCCATCGGCGGCTCCGCCTGCTTCGTCGAAGGCGACTTCACCCAGTACTACGAGCTCCCCCCCGACATCCCCGCCCAGGCTGCTGTGGCCGGCATGCTCAAGGAGGGCGAGACGCTGTACGTGGGTAAGGAGAAGGTCTACGCCCAGCCGGGCCAGAGGCTCCCCAAGAGCCACGGCGGGGGCCCCATGCGGGCGCTCGTACAGGTCCCCTGCGACGCCACGGTGAGCGAAGAGATCGCGCGGGCGTGGGTGGAGATGACGCTGGCTGACATCCAGCCGAAGTAGAGCAGCGATGGGGGAATCCGACCGAGCACGTGAGGCGGATCCGCCGGAGGTCGAGGAGGAGTCGACGAAGAGATCGGGGGGAGCCGTCCGCGGGGCGACCGAGAGATGCCCTCATCGATGCTCTTTGGGTCAAGCCGACCGGAATGCGGCCGATAAGGCCCCTCATGCAGGCTGCCGAAAACACGATCACCACCTTCCAACTCCCCGGCATCGGGAGCCGTCGCTGGCGTCAGTTGGGGGAGATGCTGCTGCAACGCGGCTACATCGATCAGGACAAGCTCAGCATCGCGTTGGAGAAGCAGCGCGACGAGGATCGCTACCTCGGCGAGGTCCTGCTGGAGCTGGAGCTGGTCGACCAGACCGAGCTCTACTCGACCCTCGCCGACCAGGCGGGCATCCCGTTCGTGCGGCTGGAGCCGAAGTACCAGGACCCGGCCATCGCCGGTGTCATCCAGTTCTCGATGATCCGGACCCTGCGCGCCATCCCGCTGTTCAAGGTCGACAAGCGCCTCACCGTGGCGATGGACGACCCGACGAACCTGGACCGCCTGCAGGAGATCGCGTTCGCCACCGGCTGCCGCGTCAACGCCGTCTACACCACCCCGGAGATCATCGACGCGGCCATCTCCGCGCGCACCGGCAACCTCATCGACGTCAAGGGCCTGCACGTCGCCGAGGAGCTGAGCGAGACCGACCGCGCGGGCGAGTCGCTCTCGAACATGAGCGTCGACTGGACCGCGGATGCCGCGGACCTGTCCAAGAGCAGCGTCGTCATCGACCTGATCGACAACCTCATCATCGAGGCGCTGACCATCAAGGCGTCCGACATCCACCTCGAGCCCAAGGGGCGGCACCTGCGCGTCCGCTTCCGCATCGACGGCATCCTCCAGGACCGCCCCTCGATCCCCAACGGCTACAAGATGGCCGTCCTGTCCCGCTGCAAGATCATGGCGGACATGGACATCGCCGAGCGGCGCGTGCCCCAGGACGGCGCCTTCTCGATGAACTTCCACGGCCGGCGCGTGGACTTCCGGGTCAGCACGTTCCCCACCAAGTACGGCGAGGTCGTCGTGGTGCGGATCCTCGACCGGTCCGCGCTGAAGCTCGAACTCGCGACCCTCGGCTTCCCGCCGGACCTCGCGACGAAGATGACCGACACGGTGAACCAGCCCAACGGCATCCTCCTCGTCACCGGTCCGACCGGCTCCGGCAAGACGTCGACGCTGTACGCCCTGCTCCAGGAGTTGGACGCGGCGACCAAGAAGATCATCACGCTCGAAGATCCGATCGAGTACGACCTCGCCGACATCTGCCAGGGGCAGACCCACGCCAAGGCCGGGTTCACCTTCGCCAAGGGGCTTCGGTCCATCCTCCGCCAGGACCCCGACTGCATCATGGTCGGTGAGGTCCGCGACGTGGAGACGGCCCAGATCGCCATCCAGGCGTCGCTGACGGGCCACATGGTGATGTCGACGCTGCACACCAACAGCGCCGCCGCGGCCATCTCCCGGCTGCTGGACATGGGCCTGGAGCCGTTCCTGATGGCGACGTCGCTGTCGGGGATCCTCGCGCAGCGGCTCGTCCGTCGCCTGTGCGGCAACTGCAAGGAGTCGTACACGCTGGACGCCGCGACGGTCGACGCGATGGGCCTGGAGTTTCCCTCGGGGAGCCAGACCCCGACGCTCTACAAGGCCAAGGGCTGCATGTACTGCAACGGGCTCGGCTACCGCGGACGGCTCGGCATCTTCGAGTACGTCGGCGTGGACCAGAAGGTCCAGTCGATGATCATCCGGCGCATCTCCGGCAAGGACCTGGAGCGTGAGCTCACCGCCGGCGGATGCGACTTCACCACCCTGCGCGCCAGCGGCCTCGCCAAGGTCGAGGCGGGCGAAACGACCCTGGAGGAAGTCCTCCGGGTGACCACGGGCTGAGGGGCGAACCATGGACATCATCGAGAGCAAGCACGCCCACGGCTACAGCCTCAAGGTCACCCGATCGCTGGACCGCACGATGGTCAGCGAGCTGGACAAGTCCCTCAAGCTGCTCTGGAACAAGCACGACGGCGCCGTCTTCGTGGACGTCAGCGAGTTGCAGTCGATCGACTCGGCCGGGCTGACGGTGTTCCTGAAGTGGCACCGCAAAGCACTGGCCGAGGAGCGCCGATTCGCGCTCGTGCAGTGCTCCGGCTTCCACTTGAAGCTGCTGGAGATCACCCGGTTGGATGAGGAGCTCGTCGTGATGACCGAGCCCGGCGGAAGCCGCGTCCGCCGGGTCGCCAACTCCGCTTAGGCGCGTCGCCGCCGGGCGAGGCCGAGGAAGCCGAACAGCAGCAGCCCCACCGCGCTGCTTGTGCCGGGGGCGGCCGAGGAGGCGCAGGCGCAGTCGGTGGTGCTGTCGTCGTCGTCGTCATCGCCCGCGCCCGGATCGTCGGGGTCGAGGGGATCGGTGCCGTCGGTGACCTCGTCGCCGTCGGAGATGCCGTCGCCGTCGGTGTCCGGGTCGAGCGGGTCGGTGCCCTCGGTGAGCTCGTCCTGGTCGCTGAGGCCGTCGTCGTCGGAGTCCAGGTCGAGGTAGTCGGGGATGCCGTCCTCGTCCGTGTCGACGTCGCCTTCCTCTTCGTCGCTCCAGCCGTCGCCGTCCGAGTCGACGTCGTACCAGTTGTCGATGTCGTCCTCGTCGGGATCGTTGTCCGGGGTGCCGTCGCCGTCGGCGTCGCCCTCGAGCTCGTCCGCAGTGTCGATGCCGTCGCCGTCGTCGTCGGGGTCGTCGTAGTCGGGGATGCCGTCGTCGTCGGTGTCGTCGGGGTCGGTGGGGTCGCCGATCTCCTCGCCGTCGGACAGGCCGTCGTCGTCGGTGTCGGGATCGAGGGGATCGGAGCCGGCGGTCTCCTCGTCCTCGTCCGTGACGCCGTCGCCGTCGTCGTCCTCGTCGTCGCAGTCCGCGTCGCCGTCTTCGTCCGTGTCGTCGTAGCCCTCGTCGATGGCGTCGTCGCAGTTGTTGTCCTGGCCGTCGCAGACCTCGTCGTTGCCGTCGAAGTTGAACTCGTCTTCGTCGTCGCAGTCGCCGTCGCATTCGGTCTGGCCGTCGAGGTCGTCGTCGATCTCGTCGCCGCCGAGGGCTTCGTCGCAGTCGTTGTCGGCCCCGTCGCAGACCTCGTCGTTGCCGGTGAAGTTGGCGTCGTCGGCGTCGTCGCAGTCACCGTCGCACTCAGTCTGGCCGTCGAGGTCGTCGTCGATCTCCTCGGGGCTGAGGGCGTCGTCGCAGTCGTTGTCCTCGCCGTCGCAGATCTCGGTGTTGCCGGCGTAGTTGGCGGCGTCGGCATCGTCGCAGTCGCCGTCGCACTCGGTCTGGCCGTCGATGTCGTCGTCCAACTCTTCGCCGCTGAGGAAGCCGTCGCAGTCGTTGTCGGCGTTGTCGCAGACCTCGGGGTTGCCGACAAAGTTGTTGATGTCGGCGTCGTCGCAGTCGCCCTCACATTCCGCCTGGCCGTCGAGGTCGTCGTCGATCTCGTCCGCGCCGGCGTTGCCGTCGCAGTCGTTGTCCTGGCCGTCGCAGACCTCGGGGTTGCCGTCGAAGTTGTTGATGTCGTTGTCGTCGCAGTCGCCGTCGCACTCGGTCTGGCCGTCGAGATCGCCGTCGAGCTCGTCGCCCGAGAGGAAGCCGTCGCAGTCGTTGTCGGCGTCGTCGCAGACCTCGGTGTTGCCCGGGAAGTTGTTGATGTCGGCGTCGTCACAGTCCTCGCAGCTGAGGGAGCCGTCGGTGTCGGCGTCGACCTCACCGTCGACGTCGGCGTCCGCGAGGGTGTTGCAGTCGTTGTCCTGGCCGTCGCAGACCTCGGTGTTGCCGTCGTAGTTGTTGATGTCGGCGTCGTCGCAGTCGCCGTCGCACTCGGTCTGGCCGTCCGTGTCGTCGTCGATCTCCTCGGCGGACAGGAAGCCGTCGCAGTCGTTGTCCTGGCCGTCGCAGACCTCGGTGTTGCCGTCGAAGTTGTTGATGTCGGCGTCGTCGCAGTCGCCTTCGCACTCGGACTGGCCGTCTGTGTCGTCGTCGATTTCGTCCGTCGGGATGGTGCCGTCGCAGTCGTTGTCGAGGCCGTCGCACAGCTCGGGGGCGCCGGGGTAGACGTCCGGGTTGCCGTCGTCGCAGTCGGCGTCGTCGAGGCTGCCGTCGCCGTCGGCGTCGGGGTGGGTGAGGCTCACGATGCCGACGTGCCAGGCGAGGCAGTCGCTGGGCGAGCTGTTGGCGACGAACCAGTCGGCCTCGACGTCCTCGGCGGGGAGCACGGTGGGATCGAGGTCGAAGGTGACGTCGTCGTAGAGCGGACCGTCGCTGCCGGACCAGGCGTCGGAGGCGTAGCTGGTGCCGTTGAACCCGTTGCTGCCGTCGCCGAAGGACTGGCCGTCGGCGATGAGGACGTGGATCGACAGATCCGCGGGGACCTCCGGGTTGATGAAGTTGTTCACGAGGATGGTCTCGTCGGGATCGGAGCTGGCGAGCCGGGCGATGACGGTGCCGTCCCAGATGCGGACCTGGCCGAACACCGCGCTGTTGCCGTTCTGGTAGACGACGACGATCGAGGCGCCGTTGCTGTCACCGGAGCCGTCGAAGTCGGCGACCGTGTACGTGCCGTTGCCAGTGACGGTGTCGGTGACGTCGAGGCGGTAGCCGTAGGTCTCCGAGTGGGACCAGCAGGTGCCGCCGCCGGTGCCGATGAGCGAGCCCGTGACCGGGTTTCCGTCGAGGGTGGCGGTGTCGTCGCCGCCGCTGCTGCCCGTGTTGGACCAGTACAGGTAGGA
>JAAESI010000006.1 GCA_024229515.1 Pseudomonadota bacterium
CGGCGTCTTCTCGATGGACAAGGTGCTCGTCCGCCTGCGCGAGTGGCTCCCGCCCCGGTTCGAAGACCTCGACCGGCCCTTCGGCGTGGGCGTGCTCCGGACCGACGGAGGGGGCGAGCTCGTCACGTCCGGGAGCCTGCCCGAGGCCGTAGCCGCCTCCTGCGCCGTGCCCGACCTGTTCGCCAAGGTGCCCGTGGACGGCCGCCGCCTGGGCGATGGAGGCGCCGTGGACCGCCTGTTCCTTGAGGAGTGGCGCACGTTGCGGGGCCTGGACGCGCCGCCGTTGGTCCACCTCGTCGACCGGAGCGCCGGCGCCCCCACGGACGTGCCCGCCGACGTCGCCGTGGTGCGCACGCCCCGCTCGGGGGCAAAGTTCTGGAACCTGGGCGACTTCGCTGGCCAACTGGAAGAGGCGCGCCGCCGCACCGCGGACGTGCTCGGGGGCTAATCCGCGCTGATGTTCAGGACCCAGTTGCCCCCGCCGTTGTTCGGCGGGCTCCCGGGCCCCTCGGGGCGGCCGTTGAAGCCTGAGATCACCACCGTCACCGTCTGCCCCGAGGTCAGCTCGACCTCGACCTCGCTGAGGTAGTTGGCGAGCCCGTCGTCGTTGCAGGCCAGCTCCGGGCCGTCGCACAGGCCGTCGCGTACGTGCAGCACGGTGTCGTAGTCGGTGCCCGCGGTGCTGAAGGTGAACGTGCCGTCCTCGGGCGCCGTCCACGCCACCAGGGCGTCCCGGCCGGAGCGCGCGCAGCTGGCGAAGAAGGTCCCGCCCTGGTCCAGGTTGCTCCCGGTCGCGACCGAATCGCCCAGCGCGGACCCGGCGTCCTCGTCGGGGCACGACGACAGCGCCTCGGCGTTGAGCTGGAGCGGGCCGCTGTCCGAGCCGACTCCGTCGACCACGAGCACGACCTCTTGGTCCGCCGCCAGCTCCAGGGTCAGGGCGGACTGCGGGCCCGAGGCGTCGTCGTTGCAGGCCAGCTCCGTGCCCTCGCAGCCGTCGAGGGCGTACAGGACCGTGTCGAAGTCGCGGTGCGACGCGGTGAGATCGAACGTCCAGGTGTCCGCGCTGGGTGCCGTCCAGCCGAAGGTCAGCTCGGGCGCGCCGCCGCCTCCACAGCTGCCCGCCAGCTCCGCGGCGCCGGTGCTGGTGTCGCCCGTGGTGAGCGCGAAGCCGATGGGGGAGCCCAACGCTTCACCGGGGCAGCTGCAGACGAACCCGCCGGCGCAGTCGGAGTCGTCGCAGTCGATGTCCCCGTCCGCGTCGTCGTCCAGGCCGTCGCCGCAGTCCTCCTCGTAGGGGGCGCCGACGATGGCGCCGTCCAGGTCCCAGGCGGGCTCGATCGCGACCCCGAGGAAGTCGAGCACGGTCGGTCCCACGTCCATGTGGGAGACGAGCCCGGGCGGCTCCCCCGCGATGACCGACGGACCGGCGGCGATGAACGGGATCTCCCGGCACTCCCAGGTCAGGCAGCCGTGGCCGAAGTCGACCCCGCCGTGGTCGGTGGTCACGATCACGAGCCACTGCTCGTCGGCGATCGATGCGCGCCCGAGGATCGCCTCGAGCATCTCGCCGATCTGGGCATCGACGGCCGCGATCGCGGCCGTGTAGGTCGGAATGGCCGGGCCGTAGCCCGAGCTGTGACCCGCTCCGTCCACGTCGTCCAGGTGGATGAAGTGGGCGTCGAAGGCGCCCTCGCCGAGGGCCGTGACCAGCTCGGCGGTGACGCTGGCGTCCGAGCCGACGCCGCCGGCGGTGGAGGCGCCGTCCTCGATGATGTCGTCGTAGATGGGATCCCAGGACGTCCACGCTGTCGAGGTCATGCCTGCGTCGGTGAGCCGCTGAAGCCACGTCGGGTACGCGGGGTCGTGGTCGGCGAGGCCGCTGTTGCCGGTGATGCCGTGCTTGTCCGCGTCGACGCCGGTCAGGATCGAGGTCCACCCCGGGCCCGAGACCGTCGCGGCCTCCAGTTGGGTGCTCGCCGTTAGCGTGGCGGCGGCGTGGAGGCGGAGGCGGTCCATCGCCGGGGTGGTGGAGGGCTCCACCGAGTCGCCGCGTACCCCATCCAGCCCGACGGCGAGCGCCTTGCGGGTTCCGGTCGCGCTCCCGAGGGCGCTGACCTCGATCCCGAACTCCGCCACGGACGTGCCGCTGTCGTCGTGCCGCAGGGTGATGGTGACGTCGTGGACCCCGCCGACCGCTTGCGCCCCATCGACCAGCACCGTGACGAAGGAACCCGTCAGCGACGGCACGATCCAGGGGTGCGTCGACTCGGCCGTGACGTCGAAGCAGCCGGCCTGGACCACCGTCATCGGCACCGCTTCCACGATGGAAGGCTGGCCGATCCAGAACAGGCTCAGATCGGGATCGGGGATCGAGACGCTGGGCACGATCCCAGGGTGCAGGTCCGGGTCGCCGTCATCGCAGTCGACGTCCGCGGGGTAGCCGTCGCCGTCTTCGTCGAGGGGGCCGGCGGTGTCGTCGTCGTCGGGCGGATTGGTGCTGTCGTCGTCGTCCGCGACGTCGTCATCGTCCGGGGGAGCGGCGCTGTCGTCGTCGTCGTCGGGGCAGCCGAGCAGGAGCAGCGCTCCCAGCAGCAGGAGCGCGGATCTCGCGAGCATCCTCGCTACCCTTCGAAGTACGCGTCGACCTTGCTCAGGCCCTCGTCGATGATCTCGTAGCCCTCCGCGAGTTGCTCCTCCGTGATGATCAGCGGCGGGTTGCACATCACGTGGCTCCAGCGAAGGAACGTGAACAGCCCGCGCTCGCGCAGGTGCGCGTTCATCGCCCCCATCGCCTCGGACGCGCCGTTGTAGGACGCCGTCGGCGTGCCCTTGCTGTCCTTCTGCAGATCGAGGATGCCGAACAGGCCGATCGAGCGGCTCGCCTTGAAGCAGGGGTGCTTGTCCGCCAGCTCCGCCATGTGGCGTTCGACGACCGGTTGGAGCGCGCGGGCGCGGCCCGGCAGGTCCTCCTCCTCCATCACGTCGATGACGGCCAGCGCGGTGGCGCAGCCGAAGGCGTGGGAGTTGTAGGTCAGCCCGCCCCAGAAGACGTTGTCCTGGAAGTGGGCGGCGATGCGATCGGTGAGGGCGACCGCACCCAGCGGCACGTAGCCCGACGTCAGCCCCTTGGCCATCGTCACGATGTCGGGGGTGATGCCGCCGTGCTCGAAGGCGAACCACTTTCCGGTCCGCCCGAAGCCCGCCATCACCTCGTCGCAGATGAGCAGGATCCCGTGCTTGTCGAGCAAGGCGCGGAGTCCCTGCAGGTAGCCCTCCGGCGGCGGCAGAATCCCGTTGGTCCCCGTCACCGGCTCGATGATCATCGCGGCGATGTTCTGGGCCCCCTCGTAGGTGATGACCTCCTCGAGGTAGCGGAGGTTGTTCTCGGTCCGCTCGGCGTCGGTCTGGCCGAAGCTGTACTCGTACGGCTGCGGGTCCATCACGTGGACCACGCCGGGGCTCCCGGGCTCGTTGGCCCAGCGCCGGGGGTCGCCGGTCAGCTGCATGCAGAGGTTCGTGGCGCCGTGGTAGCTGCGGTACCGGGCGAGGATCTTGTGCTTGCCCGTGTACATGCGCGCGAACTTGATCGCGTTCTCGTTCGCTTCGGCGCCCCCGAGGGTGAAGAAGAACGTGTTGATGTCGTCGGGGAACAGCCCCGCCAGCCGCTCGCCGAGGCGCGCTCGGGGCTCCGTCGCCGAAGCGGGGAACGTGTACAGCGGGTAGTCATCGACCGCCGCCTTCATCGCCTCGAGCACCCTGGGGTGACCGTGGCCGATGTTGGTGCACATCAGCTGGCTGTTCCAGTCGATGAACCGCTTGCCGTCGGGGGTCCAGAAGTGGATGCCGGAGGCCCGGGCGATGGGCAGGGGGCTGACCCCGCCGGATTTGGCCCACGTAAAGAGCGTGTGCTTCTTGCACAGCTCGACCATCTCTTGGCTGTTCATGCTCACAGTCGACGTCCTCCGAAGGGACGTGAGACTACTTCAGGGAGGCGAGGAGGTCGCGCTCGGCAGCCGCCCTTTGGTGGCTGTTGGAGACGATGCCGCGACCCTCGTCCAGCGCCGCCTGGAGCTTCTCCAGCAGCGGGAACAACGTCGTCTGCAGGGTCGGGTCCTTCATCGCGATGCCGAGGAGCTCGTTGACCGACTGGCCGACCTGCATCTCCACGCCCTTCCAGACGTCCAAACCGGAGGCGAGGTACTCCCAGTGCGCGTCGATCTGGGTGGTCAGCTCGCCCAGGTCGGGTCCGCCGTTGGCCACGGGGGCGGCGGGGGCGGCGGCCGGCGCCGACTCGGCGGCAGCGAGCAGCGCCTCCACCTCTTCGAGCTCCGCCCGGAGGGTCGAGATGGTGTGCTCGAACTCCGCGGTGCGGTCCTCCGCGGCCGGCGCAGGAGCCTCCGCGGGGGCGCTCGCGACGGCCTCGGCGGCGGCGGCGATCGCGGCCTCGGCTTCGGCCTTGGCGGCCGCGATCTCTTCGGTGGCGGCGACCTTGTTGGCGTCCCGCTGCGAGGCCGCGGCGGCCACCGCCTCCATCGCCGCGGTGGCGTCTGCGCGTGCGATCTCGGCCTCCTTGCGGGCTTCCTCCAGGTCGACCAGCGTCGCGGCGGCGGCGGCGCGGGCTTCGTCGCGCTCGTTCTGCAGCGCGGCCAGGGTGTCACTCAGGTCGTCGTTGCCGGCGGCGGCGGCGGCGCGAACCTCGTCCCGCTCCGCTTCGGCGGCGGCCTCCTGGGTCGCGGCTTCGAGCGCGGCCGCGGCCTCGGTGGCAGCGGCTAGGAGCGCGGCGGTGGCCTCGGCGGCGGCGGCGATGGCGTCGTCCCGCTCGGCGGTGAGGGCGGCGGCGGCCTCGGACGAGCCCGCGGCCTGTGACTTGAGCTGCTGCAGCTCCGCGATCGCGGCCTGTTCCGCGGCGCGGGCCTGATCCCGCTCGGAGGCTGCCTCGGCGGCGGCATCCATCGCCTGGGAGGCGTCGGCGTGTGCCTGCTCGAGCTCGGCGGCGGCGGCGGCGGCGGCGGTTTGAGCCTCTTCCCGCAGACCTGCGGCAGCCTCGGCGACCCCCTGCGCGGCGGCGTTCGCCTCGTCCCGCTCGGCGGCCGCGGTCTCGATCGCGGCCTTGGCCTCGTCCCGCTCGGTGGTTGCGGTCTCGAGGGTGGCCTTGGCCTCGTCCCGCTCGGTGGTTGCGGTCTCGAGGGCGGCGTTCGCCTCGTCCCGCGCGGCGGTTGCGGTCTCGATCGCGGCCCTGGCCTCGTCCCGCTCGGAGGTTGCGGTCTCGAGGGCGGCGTTCGCTTCGTCCCGCTCCGCTTCGGCCGCGCTGAGCGCTTCGGTGGCCTGCGCTTCGGCGTGGGTTGCTCGGGCCGAGGCCTCCTGAGCGGCCGTCTGGGAGAGCTCCAGGGCCTGCGAGGCGGCGGCGGCTTCGAGCTTCGCGTTCTCGATCGTGCCCACCGTGTCGGTGAGCTCGTTCTGCAGCCGCTCGACCTTCTGGCCCGCCTCGTTCAGCGCTTCGGCCTGCGCCGCGGCCTGAGCCTTGGACTCGGCGAGGGCGGCCTGGTGCGCTTTGTTCGCGGCCTTCGCCTCCACCAACTCCGTGGCGCGGTCGGCGGCTTCCTGGGTCGCGGTGTCGAGCTGAGCCTGGACCGCGGCGGCCGCTTCTTCGGCGGCGGCCACCTTGGCGGTGAACTCCGCGGCAGCGGCGTCGGCCGCTTCCTGGGCTGCAGCGAGCGTTTGCGCCTGGCGATCGGCCTCGGCCTTGGCGTCGGCGCGGGCTCCTTCCAACTTGGACGCAAGCTCGTTGCCGAGCGTGTCCGAACGCCCGAGGTCGCCCACGGCCTGGTCGCGCTCGGCGGTGCGGTCGGTGAGCTCCTTGCGCGCCTCCTCGAGCTCGGTGGCGGCGGCGTCGGCCGCTTCGCCCGCACCCTTTTCGATCTCGGCGGCCTTGGCGAGCGCCACCTCGAGGTCCTTGGCGGCGGACTCGGCGGCGGCGGTGCCGGCTTCCAGCTGCTCGTCGAGGCGCGTGGCTCGCGACTCCGCGACCGTCGCACGGGCGAGCGCGGAGTCGACTTCTTCCTGCAGGTCCGCGGATGAGGCCTCGGCCTTGGTCACGCGGGCGGTGAGGTCCAGGACCTTGGCTTCCGCGGTCGCGGCTGCCTGCTCCGCTTCGACCGCCTTGGCCTCGAGGGTGGCGACACCGACCTTGGCCTCCGCGGCCTCGGCGGCTGCGAGCGCGGCGTTCGCCTCGGCGGCGGCGACCTTGGCCCCCATGCCGGCGACGGTGGCCTTGGCCTTGGCCGTCTCGGCGCGCATCGAAGCGGTGGTCAGCGCCGACTCTTCGGCCTCGTCCAGGGCATCGACCTGGGCGGTCAATGCAGTGACCTGGACCGCGAGCTCGTCGGCGCGGGCCTTTTCGGCGTCGGCCCGGAGGGCCTCAGCGTCGGCGCGGTCGACCGCACCATCCGCCCGGAGGGTCTCCGCTGCCGCACGCTCGACGGCCACGGCCACCTGCTGTTCGGCCTCCGCCGTCGCGGTGGGGCCGCCGCCGGAGGGGGCCTCGGTTACCCGCTGTTCCAAGATGAGCACGCGAGCGCTGAGGGCTTCGTTCTCCTCCTGAAGGGTCTCGTTGGCCGCCCTCAGGGCGTCGCCGCCGTCGGCGTCGGACTCGTCGTCCAGCTCGATCTTCACCTCGTCTCTGTCGACCTCGGGGGCAGGCTCGTCGAGCTCGAGCTCCAACTCCACGTCGTCCGGCACGGCGTCGCCGTCCGCTTCAACGAGGTCCTCGAACGGTGCGATCTCGACTCCCGCGAGCTCTCCCAGGCGTGCCCGGGCGAAGTCGGTGTCGAGGGACTGGGGCAGGTAGGCGTCCGCCGGTGCGCCGCCGTACCAGTGGTTCAACAGCTCGTCGCCGGGGGAGGTCTGGCAGAGGATCACCACGGGCACGTCCGCCAGCGATCGCTCCTTCTTGATCTGGCCGCAGGTCTCCAGCGCGCCCTGCGCTTCCGCGGAGAGCACGACGAGGCCGCGCTTGCCCTTGATGCCGGCGAAGACCTTGGCGGCGGCCTTCACCGAGGTGACCTCCCACCCGTGGCCCCCGAGGGCATGTTCGAAGAACCGGGTCGTGCGCTTGTCGTCGTCGACGACGAGGACTACGCCGGCGGCCTCACTGCTCTTTTGCGTGGCACCCACCGTCAGCGTCCCCGTTTCTTGCCGCGTCGGCCGGTGCTGGCCTCCGCGCGAGCGAAGCTCTTCAGCGCCCGCTTGGCCCATTCATCGCCCGGATCCATGGCGAGCAGCCGCTCGACCATGCGCTTGGCGTCGCTGTCCCGGCCTTCTTCCTTGGCCACCCGCGCGAGGTACTGCATCGCGCGGTTGTGGGTGGGGTCGAAGGTGAGAGCCAGCTGAAGGAACTCGTTGGCGGACTCGGCGTTCTCGCCCCCCTTGATCCGCCACGTGGTCCAGCCGAGGTCCGCGAGCACGTCGGGATCGGACGGGTTCTCCAGCCGTAGCTCCCGCAGCAGCGGAAACGCGTGGACGAAGTCGGCCTTGTCCACGAGCTTGCGGGCCCGTCCTCGCTTGTCCTTGGGGACGTCGTTGCCCGGCTTGGTGCCCGCCGCGGCGCTGGGGGGCCGCGGAAGGGCGGAGCCCGGCGTCGACCGGGCGACCGCGCCCGTGGCGACCGCGACCTGGGATTCCAGCGACGGGGCCCGACCTTGCCGGAGCCGCTTGTCGTACTCGGCCCGATGGTTCGGGTCCGACAGCGTCTTCCACACGATGAGGGCGCCCTGGACCAGGTCGTGGGCGTCCTTGCGGGCTTCCGGGGGCAGCTCCGTGGTCTGGGCGGCGCCCCGCCACAGCTGCACGAGGCGGCGGTAGGCGGTCTCCACCTCGCTCCGCGAGGCCTTCGGTTTGAGGTCGAAGAACTCGTAGAAGTTCTTCTGGATGCGGTGCTTCCGCGCCGTCTTGAGCAGCGACGGGAGCTTGGCCAGGGTCTCGGTCGACGGCTTGGTGTGTCGGCCGCTGGCGGTGCTGATGTACCGCGACTTCGGAGCGCCGGTGGACGGCTGGGAGCGCCGGCTGCGGGCCTTCCGCGCGTCCTCCTCCTTCTTCAGCTTCTTCTCTTCGTTGTCGGCGTCGACCTCGTCGCCCGCGAGCTCCCCGCGAGCGAGCAGGGCGAGCACCGAGTCCGCCTTGCGCCCAGACCGACGGACCATGCCGATGGTCTCCAGCAGCCACAGCAGGTGGAGGAGGTGGCCCGTCTTGTCCTGCGTCTTGCGGAACAGCTCGTCGACCGCGCAGCCGTCGTCCGGGATGTAGTTGGAGAGGCCCGCCAGGGGGCCTTCGATGCCGAAGGAGGTGAGCACGCCGTCCAATGCGCCCAGCGGCTGGACGTCGCCCGCGTCGGGGGCGGACACCAGTTGCGCGGCCTCCTCCATGTCGATCCGGTTGCGGACTTCGCTCCACAGGGCGCGCAGGGGCACGACCGTCGGAAGCAGGGAGGGGTCGACCGCGGAGGTCACGTCGTCCGCCTCGGCGAACGACCAGGAGCCGTCCGGCCACCCCAGGGCGGCGACGGAGGCGCGCTCAAGCACGGCCGGATCGCTGCCGTGAGATTCACCATCGAGGCTGGACCGGTAACGAACCGGGATGCCCCGGGCGATCCACAGGCGACGCCAGTTGCGTCCGCGCTTGACCTCGAGCACGCCCGTGCGTCCGGCCACGTGCAGACCGAACAAGAGCGCCACGTAGGTCTGGCGTCCGTGCTTTCTGGTCGCCGCCACCACAATCCCCTGGCCCCCCGAGCAAACAACAGGATAGCGGGGGGCGGGCGCGCGGTTCCAGTCGACAGGTGGACTATCATCACGACGATGACGTCTGGGACCAAGATTGCAGCAACCGTTGGGCTTGTGTTGGGCCTCGCCCTGGCCGGGTGGTGGTTCACCGACGGCACCGCCCCCGTCATCGCCGACAACGAGCTTTCGTCGCTCCCGGGGTCCTTCGTGGTTGGTGATCTGCGGGTCGCGATCCCGGTGACCGACGATCGCACCGGGGTCGGGTCGGTGACCGCCACGATCGACGGTGAGGCGGTCGACTTCAGCGATCAGGGCCTCACCCTCGGCCCGTCGCTTGGGGAGGGGCCCCACGTCCTGGAGGCCGTGGCCCGGGACCGGCGCGGCAACGAGAGCCGGCGATCGTGGTCCTTCATCACGGACAACGTTGCCCCCACGTTCAGGCCCGCCCGATCGTCCCTGCGAGGCGCCCAGGGCCGCACGTTGCTCCTTTTCGTAGAGACGTCGGAGCCGGTGCCCGCCTTGACCGCTCAGTTCGTCGGCACCAGCAACCTGATGGAGTCGACCGGCCCCTTGCGGTGGCGGCTCCACCTGGGGATCAGCGCGGAACTGGAGCCGGGGCTGAAGACGTTGACGCTGAGCGCCCAGGACGAGGCCGGCAACGCGGCGGTGGGCAGCGTGGACGTCGTGATCGAGGAGACCGCGTTCCCGCGCGGGGGGATGATCAACCTCTCTCCCGCGCAGATCGAGGCCCGCAAGAACCGTCCCGGGGTCGAGGAAGCGGCGCGGCGGCGGCGCGAGGCGTTCGGCACCGAGATTGACCCCTCGATCACCTGGACCGGACCGTTCGAGATGCCCGTGCAGGACGCGATCATGACGTCGCCCTTCGGCAAGGTGCGCGACTACTCCGACGGCGGTGTCAGCCGGCACCTGGGAACGGACTACGCGGCTCCTCGGGGGACCCCCGTCGCGGCCCCCGACGGCGGCGTCGTGGTGCTCGCCGAGGAGATGTCGATCTACGGGCTCGTCATCATCCTCAAGCACGGCGCCGGACTGGCCAGCTCCTACAACCACCTCAGCGAGATGCTGGTCGAGCCAGGGGACGTGGTGGAGCGCGGCGACATCATCGGCAAGGTCGGCTCGACGGGCCAGTCCACCGGGCCGCACCTGCACTGGGGCATGCACGTGGGCGGCTTCGCCGTCGCCGCCGAGCAGTGGATCGAACCGGGCTGGGGAACCCCCCGCGAGGACGACTTTGGAGCAGCCCCGTGACCGAACTGGAAGCCCAAGCGGACGCTCCGGTCGAGGCGGAGCAGACCGAGGAACTCCACCTTCGTCGGGTCGGTCGCGCCCACGCGCTGATCGTCGCGGTCGCGTCCGTGACGTTCATCCTCGCCGAGGTTCCCCTGCTGCTGGTCGAGGATGCCGACTGGGCCGTGCGCCTCGCCCGGGGTGGCCTGCTCGCCGGGCTGGTGCTCGTCGCGGGGCTCGGGTTCATCGTCGCGGGCCGCTCGATCGACGGCCTGCGCCGCACGCTCGGTTCGCTCCGAGTGACCGAGGCGTTGCTTCGGGACAGCGAGGAGGCCAAGGCGGTGCTGCTGGACGCCATCCCGGACCAGATGCTCAAGATCGTCCGGGGCGGCCGCTCGCTCCAGATCCACAGCTCGGGGCCGGCGCCTCCGGGGCACAGCCTGTCGCCCCGGCAGTGGCCGCGGCTGGCCCAGATGGCGCTGCCGTTTGTCGACAAGGCGCTGGCCGACGGCAAGGCGCAGGAGTTCGGCTTCCAGGTCGAAGGGCTGCACGGGGCCCCGCCGGTGCACTTCCAGATCCGCATCGTGGTGGCCGGCGACGACGAGCTGTTCGCGATGGTCAGCGACGTGACCGAGCGGCGTTTCCTGGAGGGCCGGCTGCTGGACGCGGGCGCTCAGGAGCGCGACCGAGTGGGCCGCGAGCTGCACGACGGCATCTGCCAGCACCTCGCCGGCACGACGCTGATCGCCAAGACCCTGCTGGGCAAGCTGGAGCGGGAGCAGGGCGTCACCGAGGACGAACTGCGGCGGCTCACCATCCTCATCGAGGACGCCACCGGTGAGGCGCGCGCCATCGCCCGCGGCATGATCCCGGTGACCGTCGAGCGGCTGGGGCTCGCCGCGGCGCTGGAGCAGGTCGCCGACGATCTCGAGCGCATGCACGATGTCGAGATCGTCTCCAACGTCGACGTCGGCCGGTACCCCCCGGACGACCCGCACATCGCCCTGCAGCTGTTCCGGATTGCGCAGGAGGCGATGACGAACGCCATCAAGCACGCCGAACCCGACCAGATCACGCTGACCGTGCGCTCCGCCGAGGGCGGCGACGTGCTCGTGATGGAGGTCGAGGACGACGGCGTGGGCATCGACGTCGAGAAGCTCCGCTCCGACTCGATGGGGCTGCGCATCATGGATTATCGGGCCCGCCTCATCGGGGCCTTCCTGGAGATCGAACAGCGAGCCGAGGGCGGGACCCGCGTACGCTGCCGAGTCGCTACTGTTCCCGAACCGACCCACACCGACGAGCCCCGGCCCGTCGTCAACCTCGCCTGACCGAAGGACTCTCTCATGAGCCGTGTCTTCCTCGTCGATGACCACCCCGTGTTCCGGTACGGGCTGCGCGGCCTGATCGAATCGCACGACGATCTGGAGGTGTGCGGAGAGGCCGAGTCCAAGCGCGAGGCGCTGACCATGATCTCCGCCGATCCGCCGGACGTGGTCCTCGTGGACATTTCGCTCAAGGGGGTCAGCGGGATCGAGCTGATCAAGGACCTGAAGATCCACCACCCCGACCTGCCCACCCTGGTGCTGTCGATGCACGACGAGGACCTGTACGCCGAGCGGGCGATCCGGGCGGGCGCCAACGGCTACTTGATGAAGCACGAGGCGGCGGACAACGTCGTCGAGTCGATCCTCCGGGTGCTCAAGGGCGAGCTCGTCATGAGCCGTCGGCTCAGTGAGACGCTGCTGCGCCGTGCCCTGCAGGGCAAGGGGGGCGAACGGCCGACCTCGCCGCTGGACGTGCTGTCGGACCGCGAGTTGGAGGTGTTCGAGCACATCGGCCGGGGCCTCGGCACCCGCGAGATCGCCGAGACGTTGCACATCTCCGTCAAGACGGTGGAGACCCACAAGGCGAACATCAAGCAGAAGCTGGACCTGCGGGGAGCGACGGATCTGCTTCGGGCGGCGGTTTCCTGGGTGGGCCAGCTCGATTAGCCGGTAAAGTACTGCGATCGTCACTTCCCCAGTGCCCTGGGGCCTGACCGGAGCTCAGCAGGTGTCTGCACGTTCCCACCAGCGGTCCATCGGACCCGCCTCTTCCTCCTCCAGCGTCCAGCGGGCCCCCGCGGCCGGCGGAAGCGCCCTCGATCCCAACTCTGTCCAGGGACGCGGCTCGCAGTACGACGCCCAGCGCGCCGACGTCGGGGTGCAATTCAAGAAGGGCCGCACGCGCGAGAACGACCCCCACGTCGGGGACGGCGAGGACGGTCCCGCGGTCGTGCGCGAGACCCCGATGGGGGGCGAGACCGCGATCGTGCTGACCAGGTCGGGGAACCTCCATCTGCGCGATGAAGGCTCCATGGACGGCAAGATCCTGGACAAGTACCCCGCCGGCACGGTGGTCACGCAGCACGCCAAGAAGGGCGAGTGGATCAACGTGAAGGTCTGGGCCGGCAACGGCGGCAAGGCCGGCTGGATGCACGGCAAGTACCTCAAGACGCAGCCGGGTCTGACCCTCAAGGACGACGGTGACGACAAGGGGAACCCGCAGGACTACGACTTCACCGAAGCGGTGGGCAAAGCGTTCGACGGCAAGCCCAACGCCGAGCAGGCCATGCAGGGCGCCATCGGCGACTGCTACCTCATCGCCGCCATGGGGGCGTTGGCGTCCACCGCGGGAGGCCAGGCCAAGCTCATGAGCATGGTGTCGCCCCACGGGGTGGCGAGCTCGTACAAGGTCACGTTCTCCGAGGAGCAGCGCGACGGCAGCTTCAAGCCGGTCAACGTGTCCGTGGATGCGTGGATGCCGACCAGCGGCGGCAAGTTCAAGTACGCGCTCAACGGTAAGCCCGCGGCGGACGGCAAGACGCCGATCTGGGCCCCGATCATCGAGAAGGCGTACGCCCAGTGGAAGGGCGGCTACGAGGAGATCGGCGGCGGCGGATCGCCCGGCGGCGCGATGTCCGAGATGGCCGGCGTGGACGTCTCCTACAACTCGATCTCGTCCATCCGCGACGACAAGACCCTGACCGACGCCATCAAGGACAACATCGCCAACGGCAAGTCGATGACGGCGGCGACCAAGAGCAAGCTGGGCAAGACCAACGAGAGCGCCTTCAGCGGCTCGGGCGCGGGGCCGTACACGGCGTCGCTGGACAACGTCGTCGTCGAACGGTCCGTGAAGATCACGGACAAGGAGGGCGCCGCCCCCGACGTGCACGACGACGGCAAGGGCAAGCTGACCGCGGGCGGCAAGGACGCCGGCACGGTCGACTACAAGAAGGCCAAGTTCAACCTCACGTACCCGGAGACGGGACCGGGCAAGCCGGACGACCTGACGCTGGCGTGCGACGTGAAGTACTGGCTGAACCGCAGCCCCGACATCGTCGCCAACCACGCCTACGTGGTGAAGGGCGCCACCGACGACGCCGTCGAGTTGCACAACCCGTGGGGCAGCTACCACCCGGGCAAGGTCCCGCTGAAGACCTTCCGTGAGACCTACCAGGCCTTCAGCGCCACGGAGGCGCTCGGCACCGGCGAGGACGCTTGAGATCGAAGTGGCTGCTCGCCGCCACGCTGGCGGCGAGCTTGCTGGCCTGCCGGGGATCGGCCCAGGAAGCCAAAGGGGAGACCGTCATGACCCAGGCCGGTGACTGCACCGTGACGTTGGAACCGGGCGCGGGCCTCGCGGACGCGATCGCGTCGGACGCGGCGGTGATCTGCCTGAAGCCGGGGAGCTATTCGGGGAGCCACTGGATCACGCGGTCCCTGACGCTGCGCGCGCTCGGCGACGGCGTCGTCCTGGATGCGAACTCGGAAGGTCCCGTGATCGCCGTTCAGACGGACAAGATCAACGTCGCCCTCGCCGGCCTGACGCTGACCGGCGGCTCGTTCGAGGCGGGCGGCGGAGTGGCGTTGACCGGCCGCAGCGAGGTCACCCTCACGGGCTGCACGATCAAGGGGAACTCGGCCAGCCAGTACGGCGGCGGGGGAGCCTTTGCGACCCGGGGCACGCTGACGATCAAGGACTCCGTCATCGAAGGAAACGAGAGCCGGTGGGGCGGTGGCGTGCTCGCCGACACGGTCTCCTGGATTGTGCTCGAGGGCACCACCATCCGCGGCAACACCGCCGCGCGCGGGGGCGGCCTCGCGGTGCGTGATGGCGCGAAGGTCGAGCTCAAGGGCGGCAGCATCGAGGGCAACACAGGCCGCGACGGCGACGGCGCGCCGGTCTACGTCGCGGGCACCACGACTCGCGGTCCCGAGCTGTCGATCGCCGGCACCACGATCGACGGTGAGGTCCACGACTCGATGGGCAACGCGACGATCACCCGCGAGTAGCCTTCGGCCCGGGGCTACACTCCCCGAAGGAGGAGCTGCTGCGATGGTCGTGTCTCGAGTGATGCCTGCAACCGTCGCGTTCGTGGCCGCTCTCGCCATGGTCGTGGCCGCTTGCGGCAGACCCACGGGCGGCGGCGGCGGTCCCAGCGACGACGACGACAGCGCGCCCGACGACGACGACGACGACACGGTCCCCGACATCCCCGACAACGGCTGCGTCGCCGACATCCAGGGCGCCTTCTCCGACGGGAACGAGTTCGCCATCACCTGCGAGGACTTCCAGTTCGACGGCACCACCTTCGAGTTCGACCCCGACGATCCCCCGGAGACCCAGACGGCCACGCTGGTGCTCTCGGCGAACGAGCTCGGGGGGGGCGTTCGACTGCCAGCTCGAGCTGCAGCTCGAGGGGCTGTGCGGGCCCGGCTACTACCGAGTGGGCGGGCCGGTCAGCGCTGAAGTGACCACCTACGACTGCGCGGGGCTGCCGGCGGAGCATGAGACCCAGATCAGCCTGGACGACGGCTGGGTCCAGCTCGTCGCGCTCGACACCGGCTCCAAGACCGGTGATCTCACCGGGCAGCCCCTGAACCTCGGCTTGTCGGGGATCGTGGCCCTGTCCAGCCCCGGGCTCGAGCTGAGCGGGGCCTTCGCGTTGGGCACGATCGTCACCGGGGAAGACGCCGAAGAGGTGGCCTGCTGGGGCGAGCCGGGCGACTTCGATGGGGACGGCTTCCTCTCCGACGACTTCGGGGGCGACGACTGCAACGATTCTGCCGCCGATACGTTCCCCGGCGCCGCGGAGATCTGCGACAACCGCGACGAGGACTGCGACGGCGTGCGCGACGAGGACTTCGAGGGGGACGGGGACGGCCACCTGCCCATCGGCGCGCTCTGCCCTCACGGCGACGACTGCGACGACAGCGACGACAGCGTCTACACCGGGGTCCCGGAGGTCGAGGGCGACGGCGTCGACCAGGATTGCGACGGCGTCGACCCGACCCCCTGGCACCAGATCTCGGGTGGGTACGACATCACGTGCGGCCTGAACTGGACCGATGAGATCGTCTGCCTCGGGAGGGAAGAGTCCTTGATCATGACCGCGCCGCCGCCGGCCGGCCCCTGGGACAAGGTCAGGCCGGGGTGGAGCCATGCTTGCGCCTTGAACGAGACGACCGGCGAGATCGCCTGCTGGGGATCGGACGCGGTGGACGCCGCCGTGCCCCCGTCGGGGACCTTCAAGGCGTTGGACACCGAAGACGACCACAGCTGCGGCATCACGACCGACGACCAGCTGCTCTGTTGGGGGTCGGACTCCTCAAACCCCGAAGGGCCGCAGGATGGGTACGTCGACGTCGCGCTGGCGGACAACAGCACGTGTGCCATCCGGGCGGACGATGCGTCGGTCGACTGCTGGGGGTCCAGCCAGAACGACCAGGACGAAGGGAGCCCCTGGGAGTACGTGCAAATCGCCGGCGGGCGGCAGTTCTACTGCGCGATCAGGACCCAGGGCTGGATCGAGTGCTGGGGTTGAACGACGTGAATCAAAGCTGGCCCAACCCCTCCGGCGACGAGTGGACGGACATCAGCTGCGGGGGGAACCACTGCTGCGCGATCGGCCATTGGGACTACGTGGACTGCTGGGGAGGCAACGAGTACGGCCAGTCCAGCCCGCCCTCGGTTCAGTTCGTGGAGATCGCCGCGGGCTACGCCCACAGCTTCGGCCGGACCGAAGAGGGGGAAGTCCTCTGCTGGGGCAATGACGACGACGGCGAAGCGACGCCTCCGTTCTAGACAGGCCGCCCTTCGGTGGTTCGGGTCCGGGCGTTTCGGTTTCATTTAGGCTCTGGGGGTGCGACGCGCGCTCTCCTTCCCGACCCTCGCGGCCCTGCTGCTGACCGGATGCCCCTCGGTCGAGCCGGAGCCGATCCCGCCGACTCCGCGCTTCCTGGGGAGCGATCCCAGCGTGCTGGCCGGACCCGACGAAGCCCGCGCGGGGGTGATCCGCGCCGACGAAGGGGGCCTCTTCGGCGGCATCGGCGCGGAGGGGCAGCCCGGCGACATCAAGATCTGGAGCGATCAGGTCCAGTTCATCATCAGCGACGCGGGCCGGCGGCACGGCTGGATCGACGTGGGCGGCACCCTGGTGGACGCCGATCTGGTGCGGACCGACGGAACGCTGGGGCGGGACGGGCTCGACGACGCCTTCCTCGGCTTCGGCCTGACGCGACTGTTCGAGGCGACGTCCGTCGAGATCGTCAGCGACGGGAGCGACGGCGGCGAGGCTCGGATCCGGGCGATCGGCGGCGACGTGCAGTGGGACTTCTTCGCCCGCGGCATCGAAGCCGAGGAGATCCTCCTGGAGGATCAGAACCTCGCGATCGTGCGGGACTTCGTGCTCGATCCGGGCTCCGACACGCTCCGGGTGGATACCAGCTTCACCAACGAGGGGAGCGTCGACGTCAGCGTGCGCCCGGCCGACGGCTTCATGGTGAGCAAGGAGGACTTCGGCCTCTGGTTCGCCGACCACGGCCTCGTCGACAGCGCCTCGGGGGACCTCGCCGCGGTCGGGTACCTCGGCCGGCACGGCGAAGGGGTGGTGTCCCTGTGGTCGGCCGATGCGCCGTTGACCACCTTCCCGGGGGCGGCGCTGGTGTCGGTGGCCTCGCTGAACCTGTTCCAGCAGGGCGAGGTCGCGCTCGCCCCCGGCGAGTCGGCCGCCCAGGAGGTTCGCTACACGCTCGGCGCCGACACGGCCGCGGTCGAGGCGTCGCGCCGCACCCAACTCGGCGAAGAACTCGTCACCATCTCCGGCACGGTCTCCGACGGCGGCCCCGTGGCCGGCGCGCGCGTGCACTTCGTCGATGGCGAGCGGGCGGTCGGCTTCACGACCTCCGACGGCGACGGCGCCTACCGGGCCTCGATTCCCCCCGGCACGTGGTCGGTCTACGCGACCTCGCGCCACCCCGAAGAGCGGGTCATGGTCGACGCGGCGGTGGGCCGGCTGGGCGCGCTGGGGTCGGACGCCGTGCAGGACGCCGTGCTGGCCGCCTTGGCGGGGGACTCCGACGCAGTCCCGCTCCCGCGCATGGCCGGCGGGCGCTGGACGGGACCCCCGACCGAGGTGACGCTGGAGGCCGGAGGTGACGAGGTCCTGGTCGATCTCGGGGTGCCCGCGGCCGGCCGGCTGATCATCACCGTCGCGGGGGTGCCGGGCACCACCGCCGAGGTCTGGCACAGCGGGGAGGTGCCCGAGGACACGATCGGCGAGGAGCTGCGCGAGCGGCTCGGACTACCCGGCGTCTCCGCCCGCATCGCGAAGGCCTGGACCGCCGATGGAGTCCTCGATCTGTGGCTCCCCGAGGGCGAATACGACGTCACCCTCGGCCACTCCCCCCGCCATGATCGAGCCGACCTGACGGCTCTGGGGGTGTTGGCCGGCAGCGTCACCGAGGCGACGGCGCAGCTGACCGAGATCGTGCCCCGGGACGGCTGGTGGTCGGTGGACGCGCACCTCCACGCGGCCCCCTCGATGGACGGCCGGCTGGCGATGGAGGACCGCTTGCTCGCCTGCGCCGCGGTCGGCCTGGACGTGCCCGTGACCACGGACCACGACCGCTTCGCCGACTACCGGCCGCTGGCGGCGGCGCTGGGGCTGGACGACCGGCTGACCGTCATCCCCGGCACCGAGGTGACGACGATCGTGCGCGGCCACTTCAACCTGTTCCCGGTGGATGTCGCCGACCGCACCGTGCGCAACGCCGGCGCGCTGGTGTGGTGGGACCGCGACCCCACGACCACCGACGAGCTGGTCGGTCGCGTTCGCGCCGTGGGCCGGGACGACAGCCTGCTTCAGGTCAATCACGGTCGGCAGACCCTGGGGATGATGTCGGCGGCCGGCTACGACACGGTCACCGGCGAACCTGGGCGCAACTCCATGTGGTCCTGGAACTTCGACCTCGTCGAGATCGTCACCGAGGACGACATCGAAGACTGGCGCCGCAACCGCGACGACTGGTTCTCGTTCCTGACCCACGGCCATCGGGTCGTGCCCATCGGGGCGTCCGACAGCCACGACCTCAAGCGCGCCTGCGGCCTCGGCCGGACCGAGGTCTTCCTCGACGGCGAACCCACCGCGGCGGCGGTTCGGGACGCGATCGAGGCGGGGCGGGTGGTCGTCTCCTCGGGCGTCACCCTCCGAGCCTCCCTGGACGGCGCGCTCCCCGGCTCGACGGCCGGCCCCGGCACGCTTCAGGTCGATGTGTCCGGCCCCGACTGGGTCGCGCCGGCGACGCTGAACGTGTGGCAGGACGGCGTCATCGTCGAGTCCGTCGACCTCGCCGGGGGCGGGTTCAGCGGGACGTTCGACATCGAGGCCGACGCTGACGGCTGGCTCGCTGTCGAGGTGGACGGCGGGGCCCCCCAGGGGCACCTGTGGGGTGGGCATCAGCCCTACGCGATCACCGGCTTCCTGCTCGATCCTGACGGCTACGGCTGGGCGCCGTAGCGGCTCCTACTCCCGGCGCTGAAACAGCAGTCACCGATGGGTCAAGGGCGTCTCGGCCACGTCCGTGGGGCGGAACTGCCACGTCCACGGGTCGTACAGCCAGAACAGGAACACGCTGAAGAAGTAGCGCGGGTCCTTGCGGAACATGCCGGTGACGAACTGGCGGGCGAAGCGGGGGTTCGTGCGGAGGTAGTCCTTGAGCCGCGTCGACCACATGCGGGAGGTCAAGTAGTAGTCGTTGGTGGCGTCACGCTCGCGTACGAGGTCGAAGCCGGCGTCGGCGGCGAGGCGGTCGTAGACGTCGCCCAGCGGGTACCAGCCCGAGTAGATCTCCACGAGCACCGAGCAGTAGAAGTAGTAGCTGCCAACGGGGTGGGCCAGCGGCGACTTCCGCACCTCGGTGATGTCGGTTGGCCACCGGAAGTGGATGCACGTGATGAACACGCGGCCGCCCGGCTTGATCAGCACCTGGAGGGCATCGAACAGCGTCCGCCGCACCGCCTCGTCGCGGCCCGCGGAGGCGTCGGCCTCGCTGACGAAGTGTTCGGTGGGGCCGTTGAGGACCACCACGTCGAACTCGCCCGCCTCGAACAGTCCGGTGACGTCGTCGAAGCTGCAGACGCGCACATCGAGCCCGTCGCGCAGGCCATCGAGACCACCTGGCAGCGACTGACCGCATCGATTCGGATGGGGCCACCACAACGGCAGCGCGTCTCCAGAGCTTCGCGTACGCCCTCGCGGTATCGGTCCCGCCACAGTCGAACCGTCTTGCGGTCGATCCCGAACGCCTCGGCGCACGCGGACACGCACGGATCCTTCATCAGCCGGAGGACAGTCCGGATCCGCATCGCCTCGAAGTGAGGGAGTTGCCGCTTCCGCAGCTCCCGCCCCAGAGATCGACGCTCGGGGCGCGACGAACGGAGGCGCACAGGCATCGGCCCCCGACGACCACGATGTCCCGTGCCCCACATCCGAC
>JAAESI010000007.1 GCA_024229515.1 Pseudomonadota bacterium
AAACGAAGCCCTCACGGCTTGCAACATCCTGAACCGGATGTCTGAACTCGGGATGCCGAGGTCAGAGCGGATCGCGACGGCTTGAAAACCGGGGGCCAGGGCGGCTCTTCATGTGCCGATTCGATCCTTGCACCAACGCCCGTCGTCGGTGAACTTGAAGGGGACCCCGTCCGCTTCGGTCGAGAGCACCTCGACGGTCCCGTCGGGCGCGATCGCCAGCAGCCCCTTGAAGCAGTCCGCCGCGATCAGCCGCCCGTCGGGGTGCCAGGCGAGGCCGAGCGCGCGCCCGCCGGTGACGGCGAAGTCTTCGACCGTGCCGTCGGGCAGCACGCGCACGATGCGGCCGTCCGTGGTGCCTCCGTAGACCCGCCCCTGGGCGTCGACGGCGACGTCTTCGGCCTGCGCCAGCGGCAGCGAGGTCATCCGCCGGAGGTCCTCGTTGGGGGCGATGGCGCGGGCGGCGCTGGGCGTCCACGCCACCGGATCGATGCGCGCGGGGGCGAAGAGCATCACCCCGATCAAGAGGGTGAACACGGCGGCGGCGAGGGCGAGCTTGTTCTTCACGAAACGAGCTTGCCCCAACCCTTTCATCCGTGTATCCATAACAAACGTTCGGTAAAAGTGGAATGAGCATGAGAGCTTTCAAGTACGCCTTCGTCTACGTCATCCCCGCGATCGCGATCGCCGGACTGCTGCTGGGCGGCGGGTGGCTGTGGGCGACCCCGATCCTCATCTTCGGGCTCATCCCGTTGGCCGAGCTGCTCATCGGCGGCGAAGAGGGGAACCCGACCGACGCAGAGGTCGCGGAGCGCACGTCGGACTGGCGGTACAAGGCGGTGATCTACGCCGCGCTGCCGGTGCAGGTGGCGGTGGTCGTGCTGCTGATGACCCAGATCGCCTCGGGCGCCTACGCCGGCCTCGATCTGGCCGGAGCCATCGTCACGGCGGGCCTGAACTGCGGCGGCCTGGGCATCAACATCGGCCACGAATTGGGGCACCGCCCCGACAAGCGCGAGCAACTCATGGCCAAGCTGCTGCTCGGCACGACGATGTACGCGCACTTCTTCATCGAGCACAACCGAGGCCACCACTCGCGCGTCGCCACCGCCGAGGACCCCGCCACCTCCCGCCGCGGCGAGTGGGTCTACACCTTCTGGTTCCGCTCGATGCTCGGCGGCATGAAGTCCGCCTTCGACCTCGAGGCGGTCCGGCTTCGCCGCCGCGATAAGCGCGTGCTCGGCTGGCAGAACGAGTTCATCCGCTTGATGACCTGGCAGACCGCCGCCGTCGTCGTCGCAGGGCTGGCCTTCGGGCCCGTGGCGGCCGCTGCTTGGGTGCTCGCCGGGATCATCGGTGGGCTGCTGCTGGAGACCGTGAACTACCTGGAGCACTACGGCCTCTCGCGGGACAAGAACGAGCGCGGCCGCTACGAGCGGGTCCGGCCGGAGCACTCCTGGAACAGCAACGCGACCCTGGGCCGCCTGCTCCTGTTCGAGCTGACGCGCCACAGCGATCACCACGCCCACCCCAAGCGGCCGTACCCCGTGCTGCGGCATTTTGACGAAGCACCCGAGCTTCCGACCGGCTACCCCGGCATGATCCTCCTGGCGCTGGTGCCGCCGCTCTTCTTCGCGGTCATGCACCCCCGACTGGAGCTCGCCGCCGCCTGATGCCGAAGGTTGTCGACCACGATCAGCAACGCTCCGAGCTGCTGGCAGCCGCGTTCGACCTGTTCGCCGACAAGGGCTACTCGGCGACCTCCATGCGGGCCCTGGCGGCTGGCCTCGGGGTCTCGACGGGCACGCTCTATCACTACTTCGCGGGCAAGGACGACATCTTCGAGCAGATGCTCGTGTGGCTGTCCGAGCGCGATGTTGAGGAGGCCACGGCCCTCATTCCTGACGACGCGACGCTGCGCCTGCGGCTGGAGCTGCTGTTCACCTGGATCCGGGGCAACGCCCAGTACCTGCGGCGGCTGCTGCTGCTGACCCTCGACTTCCAGCGGCATCGCTCCGACGAGGACGCCAAGGCACTGGTGCGGGCCTCGACCCGGCTCTACCGGGACGCGCTCAACGATCAGCTGGGGCCGACCGTGGGGGGCGCTCCCTGGAGCCTCATCCAGGGGATGCTCGTGCACGAGATGCTCGACCCCGAGAACGTCGACGTGCCCGACCACCTCGATGCGCTGATGCGGCTGCTCGATTCGGACTGATACGCTGGGCCCATGAGGGCCTGGGGGATCGGCGTAGCCATGATGGCGGCGCTCTTGCCGATGCCGTCGGCCCGGGCCGACATCGACCACCGCTCCTTCACCCTCCCCAACGGCCTCCACGTCGTGCTCCACGAGGACCACACGACCCCGATCGTGGCGATCGACGTCGTCGTGCACGCGGGCTGGCGGGACGAGGTGCAGGGCAAGCGCCACCTCGCCCACCTTGTCGAGCACCTGATGTTCCAGCGGAGCGAGTCGGCGGAGCGGGACTTCGCCGTCGAGATCGAGCGGCTCGGGGGCACCGCGGGGGCCAGCACCCACGTCGAGCACACCCACTACGACACCGTGATCCCGAGCACCCACCTGGAGCGGGTGCTGTGGCTCGAGGCGGACCGCCTCGGCTGGCTCCCGGGGGGGCTGGAGGCGGACGACCTGGAGGCGCAGCGCGAGGTCATCCGCAGCGAAGGCCGGCAGCGGGTCCGCGACTCCATCTTCGCCCCCGCGCTCTATGTGCTCCCCAACACGATGTACAAGGAGACGCACCCGTACTGGCTCCCCGCCGATGGTGCGTTCGAGGACCTGGACGGGCTGACGCTGGAGGACGTCCGAGGCTTCTGGGAAGAGCGCTACGCCCCGTCGAACGCCTCGCTGTCGATCGCCGGCGACTTCGACCCCGCCTTGGTGGAGCAGCTGGTCCGCGACACCTTCGGCACCATCCCGGACCGACCCACGGACCTCCGTCGCGAGCCCAAGCAGGGGGCCGCGTGGCTCTCCAAGAAGGTGACGGTGCGGGCCGACGTGCCCCAGGGCGTCGTGATGGTGCGGTGGCCGACCCCGGCGTGGGGCAAGCCCGGCGACGCCGAGTTGGACATGTTCGCCGCGCTCATCAGCGGCACGTGGCCGGACGGGCGGACGTGGTCGGCCCACCAGCGCTCGTTGCGTGGTTCGGGGGAGTTCACGATCACCGTCAGCCACGACCGGCGGAACGCCCCCAGCCGCGTGCTCGAGGGCATCTGGGACGTGGTCGAGGCGTTCGCCAGCGTGGACGTCGGCCGCGAGCGGCTCCAGGGCGTGCGATCGTCCATGCGCCGGACCACCCTCGCCGCCCTGGACGGGCCCGCCGCGGTGGCCGCCCGGCTGAACATGTACTGGCGCCTCAGCGGATCGACCGAGGCCTTGGACGCGGATCTGGGCCGGTACCGGGATGTCTCGCCCGGATCGATGCGTCGGGCCATCGCCGGGAACCTCTACAACTGGGAGCCGGTGGTGGTGTTCGTGCGGTACTCCAAGAAAGCGCCGCCGCCCTGCTTTCCCGGGCTGGAGCTGAAGGGCACCGAGTGTGCGGAGGTGGGGAAGTGACCGCCTCCCGGTTCGCGCTCGCGACAGTGTTCCTTCTGCTGACGGCGCTGCCGGCGGCGGCTGAGGGACCCCGGGGAGCACCCCCGCCGCCAGGGTCCCCGCCGGAGGCCCGGCTCCCCACGGTGGAGACCTTCCAGCTCGCCAACGAGCTCCGCGTCGTGCTCGTGAACGACGACGACCTGCCGCTGGTGAGGGTGGCGTTCGTATTCGAGGGGGCGGCCCAGGCCGAGGCTGCGAACCAGCGCGGGCTGAGCCGCCTGACGGCCCGGCTGATGCTCTACGGCGGGGTCGACGGCTGGGACCAGGACGTCGACTTCTTCCAGGAGCGGACCGAGGGGCTTCAGGTGCTCGCGTCGGACTCGTTCACGGGGTTCCAGTTCTCCTGCTTCCCCAAGGATCTGATGCGCGCGCTCGAGGAGTTCGACCACCTCCTGGCGTCGCCGAAGCTGGCCAAGAAGGACGTGCTCGGCATGATCGGCTCGTCGGCGGAGCAGCTGGCGGGGAGCCGGGCCAACGCCCAGGCGGTGGGGTTCGAGCGGGTGCGCAAGCTGGTGCTCAAGTGGCACCGCGAGGAGATCGACGCGTACGGCAGCGAGGCGACGCTGCTGGCGCTGACGCCGGTCGAGGTGCGGAGCTTCCACGACATCTGGTTCCGCCCCGACCAGGCCACGCTGTTCGTGGTCGGCGACATCGACCGTGCCCGGCTGGAGGGGATCCTCGACATCTCCATGACCCTCTGGACGGTGGCGGACGCGCCTGCCGCGCCCGTGGGGCACCCCGCCCCCCCGGCCGATGCCCGCGCCCGGACCGTGCTCCTGCATCGCGGCGACGTCGTGCAGTCGCAGGTCTTCGTGGCCGCCCCCGCCCCCGCCGCGAACTCCGGCGTTCTGGCGGCATTGGCGGTGCTCGCGGAGGCGCTCGGCGGCGGCATCGACAGCCGGTTGAACCGGGTCCTGCGCGAGGAACGGGCCGACAGCTACGGGCTGGGTGCGTACCACGAGGTGATGCCCGACGCGGGCATCCTGTGGCTCACCGGAGCGGTCGACGCCGACGCCACGGCGCGGTCGCTGGAGCAGATCCTGGCGATGCTGGACGAGCTCGGTTCGACCCCCATGCCCCCCGCTGAGCTGCGCGCCGCCCAGGCCGTGCTCGAGGGCGAGGTGATGCGGGGTGCGGCGACCACCTGGGGGCTGCTCGGGCAACTGCTCGAACAGGTCCAGCGGGGGCGGGACCCCGCGGCCCTGGCGGGGTGGATCGAGGAGATCCGGGCGGTCACCCCCGAGGCGGTGCAGAAGGCCGCGGCCAGGTGGCTGGGGCCGGAAGCGCGAACCGTGCTCGTGGTCGGCGACGCCAACCGGATCACGACCTCCCTGGAGAAGCTCTTCGGAGAGGTCGAGACCAAGTACCGATCCGGCGAAGGACCCGCTCAGTAGGGCTCAGGCCGACGCCCGGAGGCGCTTCTCCTTCTTGATGATCCGCTTGCGCGCCATCGTGGCCATCTTCAGGCCGCGCAGCGCGGCGTGGGGATCGACCAGGTGGGTGGTCGGCGGCTTGGCCCCCAGCGCCACCAGCACGTTGGCCAGCGGCAGTTGCATGTCGTTCTGCATCTGGGTCCACTCGGCGATGAGCACGGCGTAGGGCCGCACCAGGGGGCCGATCCCGTAGCGGACCTGCGAGATGCCGACGATGTAGAGGTGGCGGTGATCCGGGAGCAGGCGGCCGCCGACCGTCTGGGCGGTCTTGCCGACGACCTCGCACATCCCCTCGGGCAGGAACGGGAAGCTGAGGTGGTAGCCGGTGGCGCAGACCACGAGGTCGTACGTCGCCTCCTCCCCGTCTTCGAAGATGACCGTGCGGCCGCGCACGTCGACCACGTTGGGGCGGGGCTGGATCCAGCCGTGCTTGAGGTAGTGGAACACCTCGGAGTTCACCGTCGGGTGCGCCTCGTACAGCTTGTGGTCCGGCTCGGGGAGCCCGTACTAGGCGTAGCTGCCGATGGCGATCCTGCGCAGCAGCCCGGCGAAGAACCGCTGCAGCCACACCGGCGTCCAGGGGTTCAGCAGCTCCACGCTGGGACGCCCCAGGATCGTCTTGGGCTGGAAGTGGTACCCGCGGCGCAGGCTCCAGTCGCAGTGCGCCCCCACCCGCCCCGCCTCCGAGGCGATGTCGCAGCCCGAGTTGCCTCCGCCGAGCACCAGCACGCGCTTGCCGGCGAGCTGCTCGGGCCGCTTGTAGTCCTTGCTGTGGATGAGCTCCCCGACGTAGTCCTCGGTCCACGGCGGCAGCACACGGTCCCAGTGGTGGCCGTTGCAGACGAGCACGCCCTTGACGATGCGGTCTTCGGGGCCCCCGTTGCCCATGCGAATCGTGGCGTCCCACAGCTGATCAGTGCGCTGCCGTACGCGGGTCACCTTCGCGTCGAAGACGATGCGGTCGCGCAGCGAGAACTCATCCGCGAAGGCGTTGTAGTACGCCTCCATCTGCGCCCGGCTGGAGAAGTCCGGGTAGTCCTTCGGCATCGGCCAGTCGGGAAACTCGGTCGTCGTCCGGCTGCTGATGATATGGGCCGTCTCGTAGACGCCGTGAGCCCAGTTGCCGCCGACGTGGTCGGTGGCCTCGACCTGGATGTACGGGATCTCCGCTTCAGCCAGGGCCTTGGCGCACGCCAGCCCGAGGGGGCCGGCCCCCACGATCAGCATGGAGCCGGCGCACTCGGACGGGAGCTGCACGGACGCTAGTTCGTGTTGAGCTGGTACGAGACCTTCTTGCGCTCGCCGTCCCACGGCGGGAACGACAGCTTGTTCACCTCGCGGCTGACGCAGCTGTCCAGGCCGGTGCCGGTCCACCCCGACGAGCTCACCCGCGCGCGGGTGACGGAGCCGTCGGAGTTGATGGTGAAGCGCAGGCTGAGCGGGTTCGGCACGTCCGCGCCGCGGTCCTTCTCGGTGGAGACGCAGCGCTTGATGGCGGCGTTGTTGCCGATGATCGTGCCGATGATGAAGTCGGACGGGCCTTCGCCGCCGCCGGCCGGCTCTTCGCGCGGCTCCGGGGTGCGCTCGGGCGTCGACTCCGGCGTGGGCTCGCGGGTCGGGCGTTCCGTTCGCTCCTCACGCGGCGTGCGCTCCTCGCGGGGCTCGGGCGTCGGCCGCTGGGTCGGCTCCTCGCGGGGGGCGGGGGTCGGCGCGGGCGTCGCTTCGGGGGCCGGAGTCGCCTCCGGAGCGGGCGTCGCGTCCACGGGCGCGTCGGTGGCGGCGTCGGTGCCGGCATCGCTCGCGGCGTCGCCGGCAGCAGAGTCATCGTCGTCCGCGGCGGGGGTCGGCTCGGGGACCTTCTCGGGCGCTTCGCCGCCGGAGATCAACTCGCAGGGGAGGTACTCCGTGTCGGTCTGCGCGTTGAGCTCGCACATCAGGTCGTCGAACCAACCGGCGGTGATGCCCCAGACGCAGAGGCCGAGGATCAGGAGCACGAGGCCGGCGCAGCCGCCGCAGCCCTGCAGCAGGCAGGACCCCTTCTTCTTCTTCTTCTTCTTCTTGCCCTTCTTGGGCTCGTCGTCGTCATCGTCCGACGAAGGCGTCGGGGTCGGCTCGGGCTTCGGCTCCGCCTTGGCGGGCTCGGGGGTGGGCGCGGGCTCGGAGACGGACTCTTCGAGTTCGAGTTCGACCGCCTCGGGCTCGGCCTGGGCGGCCGGGGCGGGCTCGGGCTCGGGGGTGGGTTCCGGCGTGGCGGGCTCGGGCGCAGGTTCGGCGACCGGGGTGGACTCACCGGTGGTGGCCTTCGCGGCCGACAAGAGCGCCTCGGCGAGCTTGGCCACGGTGGTAGGGCGATCGTCGGGGCTGGCGGCGAGGGCGTTGCCGATCACCTCGGCCATGGGACCGAGCGCATCGGACGGCGTCAGGCCGACCTCCTTGGCCGCCTGCACGTCCGAGACGCTGGCGGCTTCGGGCCACGGGAGCGCGCCGGTGAGCATGCGGTGCAGGAGCAGGCCGATGGACCAGACGTCCGCGCGGTCGTCGGTGTCGGTGCCGGCGTGCAACTCGGGGGCGATGTACGCGACGTCGGAGGCGCCCGCGCCGGGCCGGTCCGCGAGCACACTGCCGGAGGGGCGGGCCACGCCCGCGTCGACCACGACGGCGCCGGTGTCGGTGACGAAGACGGTGTCGGGGCTGAGGCCTCCGTGGACGACGCCGCGCGAGTGCGCGTAGCCGACCGCGTCGATGATTCCGCTGGCCACGTCCATCGCGCCCGGGAGGGGTCCGGAGGTCTCGGCGAGCAGCTCGCTGAGGCGCTTGCCGCCGAGGGGGCGGATCGCGACGACGACGAGGCCGGCCTCGATCGTCGAGGACTGCACGTCGGCGAGGTTGGGGTGGGTCAGCTTGAGGCCGGGATCGGACTCTTCCTTGACCCGCGCCACGAAGTCTTCGTCCGAGGCGAGCTCGGGGTGGATGACGCGAAGCCAGACATCGCCGCCCTGGCGTTCGGCCACGGACTCGATGGTGTGGCGGCCCTGGTACCAGGCGCCGAGGGCGTCCACGGCCAGTTCGTTGGCGATGGTGTAGGAGCCGACGGTCTTGGGGGTCTCCCGATCCTCGGCCGCGGCGACCGCGGGATCGGGGATGGCGGGGAGCGAATGCGTCGACGGCGGTCCGCCGAGGATGCGCTTCTTCTCCTCCTCGAACTCTTCGCGAGTCAGGAGTCCGCGGTCGAGAAGGTCGGCGAGATCTTTGAGTTGCTGGGTCTTGCTGGGCACGTCTGGTCTTCCTCCCCGGACAGGCGGCGGCAACCCTACCGGATCGCCGTCAGGGACCCAAATACACTTCGGCTCCGGCGACGATTGTGCGGAGGGTCTGGGTCTCCAGGAGAGCCTCCGGCGGCACGGTGCGCGGGTCCCGATCGACGACGGTCAGGTGGGCCCCCTGGCCGGGGGCGATGCGGCCTGCGTCGGTCACGCCGATGGCCCGCCAGGGCGCTGACGTAAAGCCTTCGAGGGCCTCCAACACGGTCAGTTTTTGATCCGGAAGCCACCCTCCCGCGGGCTCCCCGGCGGCGTCCGCGCGGGTGACGGCGGCGTAGATCCCGAGCCACGGGCTGTACCCCTCCACCGGCGCGTCGGAACCGAACGCCAGCAGCGCGCCGCTGG
Organism: Pseudomonadota bacterium; assembly: GCA_024229515.1. Taxonomy (GTDB): domain Bacteria; phylum Myxococcota_A; class UBA796; order UBA9615; family UBA9615; genus JAAESI01. The sequence goes on from JAAESI010000007.1 coordinate 8,709, forward strand.
TCAGCATCCGCCGCCAGGCGTAGGCGCCATCGAGCCGGTCGGGGCCGAGCCGAGCGGGCGCCCAGGGCATGTCGGAGGTCGCGTGGGTGGGCTGCATCGACGCGGTCACCCCCGACGCGGCGAACCGGGGCAGGTCGGCGAGGTCGACGATCTGCGCGTGCTCGATCCGGTGCCCGGGGCGGGACTCTCCCTGGGTCTGCTCGATCAGGTCCAACGCCACACGGTTGCCCCGATCGCCGATCGCGTGGATGGCCAGGGTCAGCCCCGCGTTCTGAATCTCGCTCGCGCGTGCTAGGAGGGCGTCGGCTTCCGCCATGAGCAGGCCGGAGGTCTCGGGCCGATCGGCGTAGGGGGCCAGCAGCGCCGCGCCCCGCGAGCCCAGCGCGCCGTCGACGAACATCTTCACCCCGCGGACCTGGAGCAGACCGTCCTTGTCCGGCCCCTGGGCGATGGCGGTGTCGGTGCCGTCGGCGCTGTTGCTCAGGTACGCGGCGACGTTCAAGTTCAGCGCGCCGGCGGCCTCCAGATCGCGGAGGACGGCGAGGCTGCGGGGGGCCGTGCCCATGTCGTGCACGCCCACCAGCCCGACCGAATGGGCCAGTCCGATCGCGCGCTCGTAGTCGGCCTTGAGGCCCTCGGCGGAGGTGGTCGGGAGCTGGTCCGAGGCGAGGGAGATGGCGTTGTCGACGAGCACGCCGGTGGGGGTGCCGTCCTCGCCCCGGAGGATCTCTCCACCCTCGGGGTCGACCGTCTGGATCGTGATCTGGGCGAGGTCCAACGCCCGCTGGTTGAGCCACACGGCGTGCCCGTCCACGCGCGTCAGCCAAACCGGGTGGTCCGGCGCGGCGGCGTCCAGCAGGGCGGTGTCGGGGAACTCCTGCACGGCCCAGTCGTTCTGGTCCCAGCCGCGTCCCCGGATCCAGGTCCCGGCCGGCGCGGCGGCGGCGGCGTCGGTCACCATCACGGCGATCTGCCCGGCCGACTCGGTCCCCTTGAGGTCCAGCTGGCGGGAGGCCGCGCCGATGCCCCGGAGGTGCAGGTGGGCGTCGACGAGGCCGGGGAGCACGACGGCTCCCTCGAGATCCACGACCCGTCCGTCGAGCCCCTCGGGCACGGCCCCGTCGAACACGTGGGTGATGCGATCACCGTCGATCCGCAGGCCGGTGGCGGTCGGCTGCGCCTCGTCGAGGGTGATGACGGTGGCGTTGGTGTAGACGACCGCGGTGGAGGCCGCCGGGTCCGGGTCCGGGTCCGGGGCGGGTTCGTCGGCGGGGGCGCAGGCGGCGAACAGGGCGAGGGCGAGGAGCGTCGTGCGGACCATGGCGCGGGAGTCTACGCGGCGTGCGACCCCGGTATGCTCGACCCGAAGAATGACTCCATCGACGACATCGGCCCGGTCGGCTCGACGCTCCTGACCCGACTCGGCGGCGGGATCATGATGGTCGCGGCGCTGCTCACGGCCCTCGCGGGCGCCCTGATCATGCTCACGTCGGTCATCTACACACCGTGGATGAAGCCTGCTCCCTACGCGATGTTGGGCCTCGGCATCCTCGGCATGCCCTTCGCCGCGGGGATCATGAACGCCCGCGACTGGGCGGCGATCGGCGGCGTCTTCCTGATGGGCGGCATCGCGCTGCTCAACCTGGTCTTCAACCTGTGGGCGGCGATCAACCGCGGGTTCTACAGCTGGTCCTTCTTCGCGATGATGGCGAGCCTGGTGGGCGCGGTGCTCGTGCCGCTGGCGATCAAGGACTGCCTCGTCGCGAGCAAGAACCGCCGGAAGCTGCTCGAGGGCGTGTGACCGCCCCCACCGGCGAGGTGACCCTCGTCTTCACCGACATCCAGGGGAGCACGGCCCTGTGGGAGACCATGCCGCGGGCGATGTCCGAGGCGCTGGCGGTGCACGACGCGCTCCTGCGCGAGACCCTGCGGGATCTGGACGGCTACGAGGTCAAGACCGAGGGCGACGCCTTCATGGTCTCGTTCGCTCGGCCCGAAGGAGCCCTGGCGTGGTGCCTGGTGGTTCAGGAGGGGCTGTCCAAGATGCCCTGGCCGTCGGAGATCCTGGTGTCGGAGACGGCCAAGGAGGGGCTGCGCGTGCGCATGGGGATCCACACCGGGAGTCCCGAGTGCCGCGTTGATCCGATGACCGGCCGGATGGACTACTTCGGCTCGATGGTGAACCGGGCGGCTCGGATTTCGAGCGCCGCCAACGGGGGGCAGATCCTCATCAGCGCATCGGCCTTCGCGCAGATCGACGTGGACGTGGACGTGGTCGTGGTCGTGGAGGACCTCGGGGAGCACCGCCTCAAGGGACTCACGCTGCCGGAGCATCTGCGGTCGGTGCTCCCGCGGTCGCTCGCCGGGCGTACCTTTCCTCCGCCGCAGACGATGACCGTCCGGTTCGATCTGGCCCCCCGCCGGCGGACGAGGCTGGACCGTGGCGGCCTGGACCACGCGCTCCGGCAGGTGACCGAAGCGCTCGCGGCCCGCGGGGAGGTCCGTCGTTGGCAGGGCAAGGCCGCCGAGGCCGAGGACGACCTCGACACGGCGCTGACCTGCGCGCGCAAGCTGGGCGATCCCCAGGTCGAGGCCTACGTGCTCGTGAACGTCGTGCGGCTGCTGTTCATGACGTCGCGCTCGGAGCTGGCCCGGGAGCGGTTCGTGGAAGCGAGGGCGCTGGCGGTCGAGGCGAAGGATCGGTGGACGGAGGCGACGTTGCTCTCCTACATCGCCTCCTGCGACACGACCCTGGGGCGGCACGATGTCTCGGCCGACAACTACCGCGCCGCTCTCACCCTGCCCGCGCCATCGGGAACGTGCGTCAGGAGGGGGTGCTGTTGAGCAACCTGGGGCACCACGCGCTGTCGTTCGGGAAGCTCGAGGAGGCTGAGGCCTACCTGCGGGAGGGTGCCGCTCTGCTCCGCCAGCACCGCCACGCGGACGTGATGGCGGGAACCGTGAACAACCTCGCGGTGGTCGCGGTCGAGCTGGATCGGGACGACGCCCTGGAAGTGCTCGACGAGGCGCTCGCGGCGGCCCTGCGGGTGGGGGAACGGCGCATGGAGGGGATCGTGCGGAGCAACCGCGGCGCGTGGCTGCTCGGGCTCGGTCAGGTGGAGGCCGCCGAGGGGGAGTGCCGAGCCTCCGTGGAGGCGCTGATCGCGATGAGCGATCCCATCCACGCGGGCATCGCGGCGGTGCCGCTGGCGATCTTGCTGCAGCAGACCGGACGGGCTGCCGAGGGCGAGACGATCCTGCGGGCTCGGCTGGTGGCCGTGGAGTCCTGGCCTCCGCCCCTCGAAGGCGAACTGCGGGCGAGGCTGGGCGCCGTGTTGGCCGATCTCGGTCGCGCCGAGGAGGGACTCGAGCAGCTCGACTCAGCCCACGCGTTGGGGGCGGGGGAGGCCGGCCTGCGGGTCGCGCGGGGGCACTGGCACCTCGCGACGGGAGACCGCGACGCGGCGAAGGCGGAGTTCGAGGTGGATGCGACGAGGTCGGCGGATCTGCGGATCGCGGTGGCGGCTTTGGAGGGGGTTTTGGGGATGCCGGGGGGGTGATCTGTTCATTCTCACCACGGAGGACACGGAGAGCCACGGAGGGACACGGAGGGAGCGCGCCAAAAAAGGACCTCCGTGCCCCTCCGTGATACCTCCGTGTCCTCCGTGGTGAAGATCAGGAGAACAAGGCCTCGGCCCGCCTCCTAGAGCACCAACCGGAACGTCGTCCCCTCCTCCCCACTATCGCACTCGACCCGCCCTCCCCGGAGCTCCGCTACCGCCCCCACGATCGACAGCCCCAACCCGGTCCCACCGTCATCCCGGCGGGTGGTGAAGAACCGGTCGAAGATGCGCGTGCGGTTGGCCTCGCTGATCCCCGGCCCGTGGTCGCGGACTTCGATCACGAGCCTGCCGTCGCCGCCGCGCGCGGTCACCTCGACGGGGCCGTCGCCACCGTGCTGGAGCGCGTTCTCGACCAGGTTTCCAACCGCCGACTCCAGGTGGTGGGGGGCCAGCGGGATGCGCTCCGGTACATCACTCACGCTGAGACTCACGCGGTCGCCGTAGCGTTCCAGGAGGGAGCGCAAGGTTGGCTCGACGGCCGCTTGCTCCTCCGCGCTGGGGGCCGCCTCGATGCGGGCCAGGTGCAGCAGCCGCGTGCTCAGCCGCTGCATGCGCTCGGCGTCGGCGTCGATGTTGGCGAGGAAGCGATCCCGCTGCTCCACGCTCATGGTCTCCCAGGAGTCCCGCAGCAGCTCCACCGCTCCGCGCATGCCCGTCAGCGGGGTCTTCAGCTCGTGGCTCACGGCGGCCGCGAAGTCGGCTGCTTCGGTGACGTCGTGGCCGTCGCGCTCCAGCGCGAACCGCACCACTTCGCGGATGTGTCCGTCGTCATCCACCACCAGCACCGACGCCATGCTCCGCTCCTCCCGCCGCGTAGCGGTGTCCCCTCAGCCATCGCTTGACCCGCGACTTGCCGACGAGGTTCACGACAAACGATGCCGCCACGACCTGCAGGTCGAGCCACGCCGAGCGATCCCGAGCGTACGCCTCATCGAGGGCGCGCGACGAGGCCGCCCCCGGCGAAGCGAACAGCTGGGCCAGCCCGGTGATTCCCGGAGGGAGGGCGAAGCGGGCGTCGTGCGCCGGTCCGCCCCAGCCGACGCGGTCGACGTCCGCGGCGGTCAGGGGGCGCGGCCCGACCACGCTCATCTGACCCCGGAGCACGTTCAGGAACTGGGTCGTCTCGTCCAGTCCGGTGGCGCGGATCCACCGGCCGATCCGGGTCACCTGGCCGTCGCGCATGCTCCGCAGCTTCAGCACCGTGAAGGGCCTCCGGTCGCGGCCGATGCGCTCCTGGCGGAAGAAGCTGGGGCCTCCATCCTCGGCCCGAATGGCCAGCGCGATCATCGCCACGGGGGGGCCGAACAGCAGCACGCCGACGCTGCCGAGGGCCACGTCGAGGGCTCGCCCGCCGCCGCTCACGCCGCCTCCCGCAGGGGCGCCAGGAGCTTGCCCGCGAGGTCGCGCTGCGACGTCAGCACACCCTCCAGCAGGGGCCGCATCTTCCGCAGCGATCGATTGCGGATGACCTTGTCCCACATCGGCTCGAGCTTCTTCCGCGCCCCCGCGTAGGCGAGGTGGCGGACCCGGTCGCGGGGGTGCAGGTGAGCCTTCGCCCCGCGCGCGATGTTGCTCCACGAGTAGAACTCCTTGTAGGCGCGCCAGTAGCCGTCCTCGAGCTGCTTCGACGTCAGCTTCGCCGGCTGGAACACCGTCTGGCGGGTGTCGTAGCGGTCCCACTCGCGGTGCAGCAGCCGGCCCTGGGACTCGATCTCCTGGAAGAAGCCGGTGCCGGGGTAGGGGGTCGCGATGTGGAACGTGGCGGTGACGAGCCCCCGGCTGGCAGCCCAGTCGACGGTGCGGGAGAAGACGTCCGGTCCGTCGCCGTCGAGGCCGAACACGAAGCTGCCGTTGACCATCACGCCGAGCGAATCGAGCCGCGCGATCGCCTCGTCGTAGTCCCGGCCCAGGTTCTGGCCCTTCTTCGTGGCCACGAGGTTGCTCTCGTCCAAGGTCTCGAAGCCGATGAAGACCGAGCGCAGCCCCGCCTCGGCGGCCTTCTCGATCAGGTCCCCCTGGAGGATCCCGGAGACCGTGGATGCGCCCTGGAACAGCCGTCCCATGCCGCGCATGCCCTCGAACAGGCCGCGCGCGAACCGCCGGTTGCCGAGCAGGTGGTCGTCCAGGAAGTACAGGTGCTTGCCGGGGAGGCGGTCGATCTTCGCGAGGGCCTCATCGACGGCCTGGGTGTAGAAGCCCTTGCCCCCCTCGAAGAACGCCTCCTTGTAACAAAAGGAGCAGACGTGGGGGCAGCCGCGGCTGACCACGATCGAGTTGGGGACGAGGTAGAGCTCGCGGCGGATGAGGTCGCGCCGGATGGGCGGGATGCCGACGATGGTGCGGCCGTCCGTCGAGGTGTACCGGGGCTTGGCTTCGCCCCTCTTCCAGTCCTCCAGGAACACCGGGAAGGTCTGCTCGCCGGGGCCGAGGAAGATCGTGTCGGCGTGCTCCGCGGCCTCCTCGGGCAGGGAGGTGACGTGCAGCCCGCCGAGGATCACGTACGAGCCGCGGGCCCGGTAGGCGTCGGCGATGGCGTACGCCCGGTAGGCGTTGGTGATGTAGACCTGGATGACGACGAGGTCGGGGACATCGTCGATGGACAGCGTCTCGACGTGCTCGTCCGCGATGACGGCCGAGTCGTCGGGATCGAGGTACGCGGCCAGCGTCGCGAGCCCCAGGGGGGGGAAGAGGGAGTACTTGATCGGCCGGAAGTGAGGGCTGGTCGCTTCGGTCAGGGCGGGCAGGATGAGCTTGACGTCCATGCTCCTAGAGAAACGCGGCGGGGGGTGCACGTTCCGGGCGATCCCGAGGCGCTCGTGTGCAGAACTCGTGCAATCATCCGCGACCTCGATGACGGGCGACTGGGACACCTTCTGGAAGTGGGAGCTGCATCGGCGGCGGACCGACCCGATCGACTTCCGGCAGTGGAAGGCCGACAGCTCGCGTGAGCTCCGGGCCTTGTTTCCCGGCGACGGCGTGCGGCTGCTCGACGCCAGCTGCGGCATGGGCTTCCACGCGCTGATCCAGCACGAGCTGGGCTTCGAGGTGGAGGCCTGCGACGCCAACCCCCGCGTGCTCGCGGCCGCCACGGAGCTGTTCGACGGAGCGGTCGAGGCGTTCCCGGCCCGCTGGGAGGAGCTCGGGCAGCTGCGCCCGGACCGCTACGACCTCGTCTTCAACGACGAAGTCCACCAGGTGCGGCCGGCCTCGGCGCTGCTGGCGGTGCTGAGCGGGTTCGCGGGCTGCCTGAAGCCGGGCGGGGCGTTGGTGTTCTTCTTCGCCGACTCGGCCAAGCCGGACGACGGGGTCAACCAGTGCCTCTACGAGTGGGAGCACATGGAGCGTTCCCGCCACGCGTGGACGGCCGAGGGCGTGCGCCTGGACGTCGAGGCGGAGCTCGTGGGGGACGACCAGATCCTGGAGTACCACCGCTACACGCTGCCGGACGGAAGCACCGAGACGGCGACGCTGAGCAAGTCCTACTGCTGGGACTGGGACTCGATCTTGCCGGTGCTCCGGGACGCCGGATTCGTCCGGTTCGAGTCGCGGCGGTTCATGAACATCAAGGGCTGGGAATACGCCCTCAACCTGGCGTTTGTTCCGTCCTAGAGTGACCGGGATGACGCTCCCGCGGCTCGAAGCAGCGGTCCTGTCGATCAACGAGGTCGCGCTGGACGGGCTCGCCCGCCAGCTGCGGAATCTGGACTTCGACGTCGCCGCGTTCACGGATCCGACCCTCGCCCTGGGCTGCCTCGCCGTGCAGCGTCCGCACGTCCTGCTGATCGACTTCGCGATGCCGACCCTGTCCGGCTCGGACTTCGTCGCCCAGGTGCGCGCGACCGCGGGCGGGCGGGAGCCTCCGGTGGTGGCGATGGGCGACGTCCTGATTCCCGAGGTGCCGGACGGCTGCGCGGCGTGGCTGACCACGCCGGTGTGGGAGGTCGAGCTGCTCGAGGCGCTGAGGCTCGCGCTGGCGGAGAGTCCGGAAGCGAAGCGGTCCGAGCCGGTTCGGAGGCGAGGGCGGCGGGACACCGAGCCGGTCAGCCAGGCGCCCCTGACCCTGTTCGGGTCGGAGGGGCGCATCCAGGCGGCGATCGAGTCGACGCGCCCGGACAGCCTGCGGGTGCTGCACGACGCGGAGCTCCCGGTGGGCTCGGTGTGGCGCGCGCAGGTTCCCTGGAAGGACAACCGGATCCGCCTCGTCCTTCGGGTGGCGGCGACCAGCGAGGCCGACGACGGCTGGCACTGCGGGCTCGCGGTCGAACAGGCGGAGCCTCCTCACTGGTGGCGCCGCTTCCTCGCGGCCCGCGGTTGAGGTTTGAGCGAGCTCCTGCCGGGGCCTGAGCGTCCCGGTAGGCTGAACCATCCGCTGCTCTGCCACCGTCCTTGCGTTCGTTCTGCTGACCCTCGTTGGCTGCGGTCCCGAGGAGGAGGTGCCGGCGGGTGCGTGCGGTGTCACCGGCTGGCCGGCTTCCGTGGACCGGGGCGGCTGCAGCGACGCCGGGTGTCTGCCCCCGATCCGCACCTGGGAGCTCGAGATCGCGCCGGACGACTGGACGGAGCTGGCCGCCGAGATCTACGAGGATGACCTCTGGTTCCCCTGCGCGTTGACGGTCGAGGAGGTCGTCTACCCGGGCTGTGAGGTTCGAATCCAGGGGGCGTCGTCGCGCTACTTCCCCAAGACCTCGCTGCGGCTCCGGTTTCCCGAGGACGCCGACCACCCGGGGTTCTCGCGGAACATCAACCTGCGGGCCGAGTGGGCCGATCGCACGTTTCTGCGGACCTGGATGGGGTACGAGACGTTCCGCCGCCTCAGCAGCATCCCGACGCCTCAGCCGCGGCCGCTGTTCCTGACGCTGAACGGGCCTGACTACGGCGTGATGATGGAGGTGGAGCGGCTCGGCGGCTCGTTCCTCAACCGCAACGACCGCGACCGGGAGCGCTCGCTGTACGAGGCTGAGCGGGCCCCGCCCTACGGGGGGCTGATGCCGATGGAGTCGCACGCCGAGTACAAGATCTGGGACGGCGACGAGCTGTACACGAAGAAGGCCGGGGACCGCGACGACTTCATCGACCTGATCGCCCTCGTGGAGGAGGCGCTGTGGCCCGACTACCTCGACTCACCGTCGCGTGCGGACACCCGCATCGCGCGCACGGGCGAGGTCCTCCAGCTGCCCCAGCAGGTGCGCTACCTGGCGTTGAACGCGCTGGTGCAGAACCGCGACCACGTGCAGAGCAACTTCCACTTCTCGATCCAGGAGGACGTGGACGGCGTGGACCGCTGGGAGTTCTATCCCTGGGATCTGGACAGCACGTTCGGCTGCCACCGCGCCTCGGGGTACGACGAGACGCTGTGCGACGTGATGATCTACGACGTGTGGCCCTACGGCGGTGTGGCTCCGGGGGACGACGAGCCGATCGGGCACCCCGAGGAGACCTGGATGAACCTGGTCATCCACCTCGCGTTGAACCACCCCGGCTGCGACGACGGCTTCCGATCGGAGGTCTGCTCGATGCTGGAGAGCGACTGGTGGAGCTCCGACTTCGCCGCCACGGTCGACGCGATGGCGGCGCAGTTGGAGCCCTGGGTGGAGCGCGACCTCCAGGACCGCAGCGACACGATCGAGGACTTCCGGGCCGACGTCGCCCTCCTGCGTGGCTTCCCGGCGCTGCGCGCCGAGCACCTACGCGCCCTTCGGGGCGCTACGCGACGCTGATGCGTCTTGCACGTACCCCTCGGCCTGCGCCGTAAACATCCGGCAGTACAACCCCTGGGCCGCCATCAACTCCGTGTGGGTGCCCTCCTCGACCACGCGCCCCTCCTCCAGCACCACGATGCGATCGGCGAACCTCACGGTGCTGAAGCGGTGGGTGATCAGGATCGCCGTGCGCCCCTCCTTCAGCGCCGCCATGCGTTCGAACAGCGCCGCTTCCGCTTCGGCGTCTAGGGCGGAGCTCGGCTCGTCGAGGATGAGCAGATCGCTGCGCCGCATGAACGCCCGGGCGAGGGCCACCCGCTGCCACTGGCCGATGCTCAGCTGGGCGCCGCCGTAGTAGCGGCCGAGCATGGTGTCCAGGCCCTCGGGCAGCTCCGGGAGGAAGCCGTCGGCGCCCGCGTGGGCGATGGCGTCGTCGATGGCGGCGCGGTCGTCGGCGGCGGGGAGCCAGCCCAGGCCGACGTTCTCCGCCGCGCTGAGGTGGAACTGCACGAAGTCCTGGAAGACGACCCCGACGCGGCGGCGGAGCTCGGCGGCGCTGATCTCGGTGGCGTCGGTGCCGTCCAGCCGGATCTCGCCGGGGGCGGGGCGGTAGAGCCCGGCCACGAGCTTGATCAGGGTCGTCTTGCCGGCGCCGTTGGGCCCCACCAGCGCGACCGTCTCGCCGGCCGGGACCGTCATGGACACGTCGGTCAGCACCGGGCGGTCGGTGCCCGGGTAGGTGAAGGACAGCCCCTCGATGCGGACCTCCGGCGGGCCGGACGAGGGGGCGTCGGTGAGGGCTTCGAAGGGCTCGTCCGAGGGCAGGGCGAGGAAGTCGAAGAGGTTGTCCATGTAGAGGGTGCCCTCGTAGATCTTTGCCGCGCCATTGAGCGTCGCTTCGAAGCTGTCCTGCGAGCCCCGCACCACCAGCATCAACATCGTCAGGTCGCCGACCGTGATCTCCCCCCTCACGGCGGCCGCGGCGACGGCGACGTAGCAGCCGTAGAACGTGATCGTGGCGACCAGCCGGGCGGCGAAGTTGCGGGCCATCGTGCGCCGCATGACGGCGACGTCCTCGCCGTAGAACCGCTCCTGGTGGCCGCGCCACCGATCCAGCAGGTAACGGCCCAGGGCGAACAGCTTCACCTCTTTGACGAACGCCTCGCGCAGCAGCAGCTCGCGCATGTAGTCGGCCCGGCGCTCCAGGAGCGTGCGGGCCTGCTGCACGGCGAACGACTCGGTCGCGGCCTTGCCCTGGGACAGCAGCTGGGGGGCGGTGCCGACGAGGATGGCGAGCACGGCCCAGCCGCTGAAGCTGAACAGCAGCACGGCGTACGACGCGAGGCGGAGGCCGTCGCGGATCGCCCCGAAGCTGTGTTGGATGACGTGCAGCGGGCGGGTGCCGGCCTCCTTGGCGGCGCGCGCGAGCATGTCGGAGAAGGTGCTGTCCTCGAAGTGCTGCACGCTGACGTCGACCGCTTTGTGGAGCACGCGTTCGTTGACGTGAATGCTGAGCCGCATGCCCAGCTGGGACCGCCAGTAGTCGTCCAGGTGGTAGAGCACCGAGCGGGCCGCCACGAGGCCGGCTTCGACGGCGACCCAGGTCATGGTCGCTTCCATGTCCTCGGCGATGACGGAGTCGACGATGAGCTTGGCGACGTAGGCGACGATGGCGGGGAGCAGCGCGTCGACGACGGTGGCGACGGCGTACCCGATCGTGCGCGCGGGGCTGACCTCCCACAGCAGCGCGAGAGCTTTGCGGGTCGTCGAAAGACCTTCCCTCAGGCCCATCGGGCGGCCTCGTCGCGGTGCAGGTCGGCGTAGCGGTTGCTGGCGGCGGAGGGGTCGGTGCCGTCGCGCCAGGTCCAGGTGAACTCATCCCAGGCGTCGGGGCGGTCGTCCGTGGAGAAGGACCAGGAGCAGGCGCCGAGCACGGCGGGGTGGGCGCGGGCGGCGGCGAGCCAGCGGCGGTAGATGCGTCGACGCTCCGGGAGCTTGAGGCCACGGCGGTTGCTGAGTCCGAACTCGCCCAGCAGGAGCGGCTTGTTCAGGGCGGCGGCGCGGTCGGCGTGGGAGCGGATCCAGCGCACGCCGGCGTCGGCGGCGTCGGGCCAGCCCCACTCCTCCGGGTAGAGGTGGATGGAGGCGACATCCACGAGGGCCGAGGACTCGTCCCAGTCGTCCTCCTGGCCTTCGCCGCCGGTGAGCACGAGGTGGTCGGGGGCGGCGGCGCGCACGCGGGGGACGAGCTGCTCGACCCAGCCGGCGATGCGGCCGCGGGGTTCGTTCATCAGCTCCCAGCCGAGCACGGCGGGATCGTGGCCCCAGGCGATGCCGGTGCGCGGATTGACGCGGCTCAGCAGCGCCTCGATGTGGTCGCCGTAGTGCTCGATGATCTTGGAATTGCCGAAGAAGCCGCCGCGGGCGTTGTGCCAGCGGAGGTACTGGGGCACGCCGCCGTAGTCCTCCCAGAAGTTGCCGAGCGACAAGATGAGCTGGACCCCGTGAGCGGCGGCGCGCTCGAGCGCCAGGTCGATGCCGGCGAGCCCCGCTTCGGACAGCTGGCCGGGGGCGGGCTGGATGGCGACGGGGTTGTCGGGGTCGTCGTTGAACGCCCAGGCGCGGACGACGGTCAGGCCGAGTCCGGCGCACTTGCGGAGGGCTTCGTCGACGCGGCCGTCGTAGCCGGTCCAGCCGAGGCACTCGCGAGCGCCTTCTTCCTGGAGGAAGTAACAGTTGGTTCCGATGAAGCGTTTCACGGCATCAGCGGTCGGCCATGAACCCGTCGAACAGCTCGTTCCACTGGCGGATCCAGCGCTCTTCGTCGTAGCGCTCCAGGGCCATGCGGCGGGACTCGGCGCCCATTTTCTGAGCGAGATCGACGTCGTCCAGGAGCATGCGGGCGTACTCGCGCAGCTGGGTCGGGTCGGAGCTGATGAAGCCGTTGACGCCGTGCTGCACGTGGCGCTCCACGAAGGGCATGTCGGCCGTGATGATGGGGGCTCCGGTCATCATCGCTTCGAGCAGGGCGACGGTGTACTCGTTCTCGCCGTCGTGCCAGTAGACGCGGCAGCGCCTCATCTCGGCGCGGATCTGGTCGAAGTCGAGCGTGCCCTCGGGGCCCGGGTTGAGGTGGTCGACGTGCCGGGTGGGGAGGTCGGCGCAGGCCTCGGCCCACAGGTGGTGGTGCCAGCCACGGTCCTTCCAGGAGTGCACGACGGTGAGGATCTCGGCGTCCTCGCCGGTCCAGCCGGAGTAGGTGTCGCGGTTCAGGCCCAACTCGATGAGCGGGATGCGAACGCCGTACGCCTCTTCGATCTGGTCGGCGGTGTACTGGTAGTACGACGCCATCGTGAAATCGTCGCGGCTGAAGGCGTAGTCGTAGTCGTCGGCCGTAAGCTCGGCGAACTTGGCCACGCGGTGCACGCGGGGGATGTCCCAGTTGCGGAAGATCGTGAACTGCTCGTTCCACATCGACCACGCGAAGTCGTAGCGCTCGGGGAAGCCGAAGCGGTTGCCCGGCTCCAGCATGGCCCGGAAGTCGGGGACATCGAGGCGCAGGTGGCTGTCGTCGTAGGCGTCGAACAGTGACGTGACGTTGGCCGGGCGGGGGCGCCATCCTGCGAACTGCTCCCAGTTGGCGAGGATGTGGAAGTCATGGCCGGTCTGGGCGATGTGGTACTGCATCGCCGGGTGGCCGGGGGCGTAGATGACCTGGTAGCGGCGCGACATCGCCCGGGAGGGTACCGCGCAGGGAGCGGCCGCGCGCCGGGGCTAGTAGTGTGAAGCTCATTGGCAACCGAGGCCCGTGAGGGCGAGGTGTGCGAGGTCAAGGAGCGACGACGAGATGCATCGGGATGCACGAGGAGGAGGCGACGCCGAGATCGCGCAGATCGGTCCGCGGGACGACCGCGCCCAATGTGCTTCAGGCTCCTAGGGCACGAGCGCGAGCGTGGCCAGCCCGTACCAGGACGACGCCGCCACGACGACGGCGAGGAGCAGGCCGACCCCGTCGATCGCGATGCGGCGGTTGGGGGGGCAGGGGAGCAGGTCGAGGGTGCTGTCAGCGGCGGGGGTGGAGGGGCGTCGAGGCATGTTGGCTCCTTGAGTGTGAGTACGCTCCACCTCGAACGCTATGGACCTATCTGCGGCCTGGCTCGTGATGTTCTCAGCCTTCCGTATCCTCGTGAGTACACCCAGGGTCAGCCGTGGCGTGCCGGCGTACGATGCCGCCGGAGGAGACGCGATGCGGATCGTGGTGGTCGCGTACGGGACGTCGGGGGACTTGAACCCCACGCTCGAGGTCGCTTGCGCGTTGCGAGATGCGGGCGAGGACGTGGTCTTCGTCACGGCGCCGGAGTACGAGGCGAAGCTGCAGCGTCTGGGGCTGGCGCATCGGCTCACGCCCCCGGGGCGGTCGGTGGACGAGGTGGCGGGCGAGCACCTCACGGCGGACCCGAAGTTCATGGAGCGGGGGCTCCCGTCGGTGGTGAAGATCCTCGACGCGGTCTTCATCCCGCAGATTCAGCCGATGTACGAGGCGGTGATGGCGGAGCTGGAGGCGGCTCCCACGGATCTGGTGGTGAACCACCCGATGGTGTTCGGCAGCTACCTGGCGAGCGAGCGCACGGGGGTGCCGTTCGCACGGCTGGACTACGCGCCGTTCAGCCTGGTGTCGGCGACGGATCCGGGGCGGCCGGGGCCGGTGGTGCCGCCGGCGTGGTTGCTGAAGTGGATCATGGGGGGGCCGGCGCGCTGGATCATGAACCGGACGATCGGTCCGCGGGTGAACAAGGTCGCGGCGGAGCTGGGGTTGGACTCGCGGAACACGCGGGTGTTCGACAGCCAGGACCACGCGGTGCTGAACCCGTGCTTGTGGCCGGCCTGGTTCCGGGGCCCGGCGGCGGACGATCGGGACAACGTCGTCTTCTGCGGCTTCCCGGATCCGGGGGCGGGGGAGTCGGGGGGGCTGGCGCCCGAGATCGAGGCGTTCCTGGCGGCCGGTGCGCCGCCGGTGGTGGTGGGGCTGGGGTCGATGCTGCCGCCCTTCTATCCGGAGATCTACGCGGCGATCGCGGCGGGCTGCCGGGCGCTGGGGCAGCGGGCGATCCTGGTGGGCTGTCCGCCGGGGGCGGTGCAGGAGCCGGGGGACGACCTGCTGACGGTCGGGTTTGCGCCGTACGCGGAGCTGTTCGGGCGGGGGTCGGTGATCGTGCACCACGGCGGGATCGGGAGCATGGCGGAGGCGTTCGGGGCGGGGCGTCCGCAGGTGATCGTGGCGTTCGGCACGGACCAGTTCGACAACGGTGACCGGGCGGAGCGGCTGGGCGTCGCGGTGGGGCTGACGCGGCGGGGGTTCACGGCGAAGCGGTTCACGGCGGCGTTGCGTCGATGCCTGGAGGACGAGGCGGTGGAGGCGCGGGCTGGGGAGCTGCAGGCGAAGCTAGCGTCCGAGGAGGCGGGGCCGGTGGTGGCGGCGGGCGCCATCCGGGCCTGGGGGGCGGGGACCGCTCAGTAGTCCCGATCGTGGCAGTCCGACCACGAGGGGGCGAGCAGGGTGGTAGTCGTCTCGGCGGGGGGCGGGTCGCTCCAGTAGTGATTCGGGGGCGTGTGGATCAGATCCCCGTCGGGGCAGGCTTCGCCGTCCCGGTTCACGTCGAGCCACGACGAGACCCGGAACCGGTTGTCGACGGGGTCGTCGCCGCCGTACTCGATCCGCTCGTGGGCGTTGGAGGGGAGGGCGATGGGGACGTCCGTGGGGACCTCGTCGATGAGGTGCGTCCAGCTCGCGATGAGGGTCGAGGGGACGTCGGCGAGGTAGAGGTCGTGGCCGTAGATGCCGATGTGGAGGCAGGCGGGCGCGGTGAGCGGGGTGGCCGATTCGTTGTCGTGGACGACGTGGACCGTCAGTTGGGCGCCGTCGAGCGGATCGCCCTCGCCGCAGGGGGCGAGGGGGGCGCTGTCGTCGTCATCGTCGTCGTCGTCGTCGTCCGCGCTGTCGTCGTCCGCGCTGTCGTCGTCGTTGCCAACAGCGATGACGGAACTGTCGTTGCCAACACCGATGACGGAACTGTCGTCGTCATCGCTGTTCGCGTCATCGCTGTTCGCGTCATCGCTGTTCGCGTTGGCCGCGTCGTCATCGTCGCTCGGTGATGGGCATCCGCCGACCATGGGGGCGAGGAGGAACAGCGACAGGAGTCGGAGCCAGGTCATGGGTGCAGCGTGCCGGAGGCGGGGCCGTTGCGGCCGGGTCGGCGGCGGCCCGGGGCGTGGTTGTGCGAGGCGGGCGCTTGTCCCACACTCCGCCGATGCCGAAGCCTCTTGTTGGGTTCCTCGTGGGTGCGTTGCTGCTGCTGGGTTGCGGTGGTGGAGGCGGTGCGCCATCGAATGCGACCGCGGTGCCGGCCCAGATCCTCGTCGCGGGCTGCTCGATGTGCATGTTTCAGCAGGAACCGTTTCAGGGTTGCTATTGGGCGGTGCAGTTCGAGGACGGGCATTACTTCGTGGACGGCCCCGCGCTCCCGAAGGATCACGAGAATCACGCGCCCGAGGGCATGTGTTCGGTGAAGCGGGAGGCGACGGTGGAAGGCTGGATCGAGGGGGATCGGCTGATGGCGACGCGGTTTGAGCTGCTGCCGTTCGAGGCGGGGAAGCACCCCCAGCCGGCGGGGCCGGCGCACTAGGTCCGCGCTCAGTTCTGGCGGACATCGTTGATGTGGTCGCGCTGCGAGCGCGTGGGCGCTCAGTTCTGGCGGACATCGTCGATGTGGTCGCGCTGCGAGCGCGCAGGCGCTCAGTTCTGGCGGACATCGACGATGTGGTCGCGCCGCGAGCGCCCCCGACCTACCCCTCCCGCAACTCGATCCCCCACCCATCCAACCGCTCCGCGGCCTCCACCCCCACCGAGCCGGCCTCCGCCTCCAGCACCACCTGCAACCCCCGCGCGGCGTCCACCACCTCGCCCAGGTCCTCCCGATCGGCGGCGCCCCGCCCCAGCAAGTAGAACTCCTTGGCGCCCACCCGGTGCGCGTACGCGACCCGGTCCAGGATTCGCTGCGTCGAGAACCCACCGGGCCCCTCGATCCGCACCCCGACGGTGTAGGGCGCGCTGCAGATCTCCCCGATGTCGGCCCTCACCGACGCACAGAATCCCTCGATCCCCGCCTCGCCCGCGTGCCGCTTCGCCAGCGTTGCCAGGTTCGCCTCCACCCCCGCGAACGTCTCCCGGTTCGGTGACGGATCGCGGAACGGATTGCTCAACGGGACCGGCACCGGATCCGCGAGGTGGTACCCCAGCGCGAACCGAGAGAATACGAACCGCCCCCCGGCCTTCCAGAGCCGGAAGCCGAGATCCACGTCCTCGAACCCCCACCCGGCGAACTCGGTCGCGAACCCACCGACTTCGTTCAGCAGATCACGCCTCAGCGACAGGTTCCCCGTGTACGCGAGCGTCCACGGATCATCCAGCAAGGCCACGTTGTCCAGGCACCCCGCCAGCACCGGCTCCCGGCTGCGGTCGGGGATCACGGGTACGACATCCCCCGTGATCCGATCCGCCCGAGCCACGTCCGCGACCTCGTGCCGCCACCCCAGGTCCTGGAGGTTGTAGCCCGACAGGTACCCCAGCAGCACCGCCCGCCGATCCCGCGCGTGCACCCACGCCAGGTGCCACAGAAAGTCCTGGTCCACCGCCACGTCCGCGTCCAGGAACGCCAACACCTCGTACCGCGCCAACGACGCCCCGAACTGACGCGCCTGGCCCGCCCGAAAGCGCCCATCCGACCCCGGAAGCCGCACGATCCGCACCGCCGCCGGACCGTCCCAACCGCGTTCGTCCGCCCGCGCCGCCGCCACCAGCCGCTCGGGCTGGAGGGCCGCGGCGAGATCGGCCTCGCTGCCATCATCGACGACGATCACCTCGTACCGGGGGTAGCTCTGCCCCACCAACCGCCGAACCACCTCGGCCAGCACCTCGACGCGATCGCAGGCCGGCACGATCACCGAGATCCCCGGCGTCGCCTCGTCCGGCTCCGCCCCGCCCGCGCCGTCGATCCGGGGCCGTCCCATCGCGTCGCCGTCCCACGCCATCGAACCGTCGACCGTGTACGCCGACCCGAAGCCGGCCTCCCGCGCCGCCTCCCGCGCGCTCGCGGGCGCCTCCCCGAACGGGTACGCGAACGCCTCGACAGGCCGCCCCAACATCGACTCCAACGACTCCTTGGACGCCGCCGCTCCGCGCGCCAACCGCGCCTTCCACGCCGCCTCATCCTCGCCGTACTGCCGCCACCCCATCCGCTCGTGCCGGTGAGCGTGCGATCCCACCGTCCACAACGGGTCGAGCCCCCGCAGGCCGGCTGCATCCAGCGAGTGCTCCGTCTCCCCCACGTGCGCCGAAGCGGCGAACACCGTCGCCGTCAGCCCCAGCGACTTCAGCACCGGAGTCGCCCGCCGAATCGAGGGGTGCGCATCGTCGAATGAGACCCTGACGCCCCCGTGGGCCCCGATCTCGGCCTCGAGCCGGTCCTTCAAAGCGTCCGTCGAGATCGCGCCGGGGACCGGCTCGCCGACGACATGAAACAGGAGGTGCGGGGTAGAGGACTCGTCCATCGAGGACCGTTGCTTTATCCTCTGCGACGCATTGCGCGCAACCGTCATCATTCCGACCTACAACCGCCCCGACCTGCTTCGGCGGCAGCTCGCCTGCTTTGCGGAGCAGACCGGCTCGGCGCTGTGTGAGGTCCTCGTGTGCGACGACGGCAGCAGCACCGACACCCTCGGCGCGATGGCCCCCTTCCGCGACCGCATCCCTGGACTCCGCCACCTCTGGCAGCCCGATCTCGGTTTCCGCGCCGGCCAGGCCCGCAACCTTGGCATCCGCGAAGCCATCGGCGACGTGCTCCTGTTCGTCGACGACGACCTGCTCTTCCCCGCCGACTTCGTCGAGCGCCACGTCGCCGCCCACCGCGAGGTGATGAACGGCAAGCCCGCCCGCCGCGTCGTGCTCGGCTTCCGCTCCCGCACCATGACCCCGCCCGCCGGGGCCGTGCCCACGGCCACCGAGATGCGGGGCACCGACGGCGACGACCGAGTCGAGCTCATCGGCGAGCACGGCGAAGGCATCGACGGCCACCCCCACCCCTGGTTCTTCGTCTACTCCTGCAACTTCTCCGTTCCGCGCCTCGACGAGGTCACCTTCGCCGAGGACTTCGAGGGCTGGGGCATGGAAGACACCGAGCTGGGCTACCGCCTCGTGAAGGCCGGCTGGGAGGTCGTCGTCCGCCCCGAGGCGCGCGTGCTTCACGTCGAAGACCCCGCCCCCCGCGACCCCTTCCGGTGCACCGAGCGGGGCCTGCCGCCGCAGTACGACAGCTACGTCACCAACGCCGTCCAGTTCATCGACATGTACCCCGACGATCGCGAGCTGTACGACATGCTCGCCCCCGAGCTCCGCTGGTACGTGCGCGACCCCACCGGCAAGCACTGGATCAAGAACGGCCACGAGAACGATGCCGACGCCGTGATCGCCACCGTGCGCCGCGAGCGCGACGAGCGCACCGCCACCCGCGCCGCCGCCGCCAACCGGGCCCGCCGATGACCGCCGTCCCCGACGGCTCGCCCCTGGACTGGCCCCTCGAAGAGCTCGCCATCGAGCTGACGACCTACTGCAACCTCAAGTGCCGCATGTGCTCCGTGTGGGAGGGCAAGGCCAACGGGGTCAGCGCGGAGCGAACCCGCGAGCTGCTCCGGGAAGGACGCCAGCTGGGCGCCGTCTCGTTCGTCCCCTGCGGCGCCGAGTCCTTCATGCGCAAGGACTTCGTCGACCTCGTGGAGTACGCCGACTCCATCGGCTACGAGCGCACCGAGATCGTCACCAACGGCATCCTCCTGCCCCGGTACATCGAGCGCCTCCAACAGGTCCCGTCCGTCCGCCTGCACGTCAGCATCGACGGCCCCGAGGCGGTGCACGACGACCTGCGGGGCGAAGGCAGCTACGCCCGTGCGCTCGAGGGGATCCGCCTCGCGGTCGAACACGGCGTCTCGGTTGGCCTCTCCGGCGTGCTCATGCGCCCCACCGTCGAGACCAACGAGCACATCGTCGATCTCGCGGTCGACCTCGGCCTGGTCGAGGTCTCGTTCCAGCCCTTCCAGCCCGAGATCAACGGCTCCGAGCGCGACCACAGCGAGTGGATGTTCGACCCCACGGCCCGCCCACGGGTCGAGGAGCGCATCGCCGAGCTCCGCGCCTACGCCGCCTCCCGGGGCATCCACATCTACACCGACGCCATCCTCGACGAGGTCCCCCCGTACCTCTTCGAAGGCCTCCGCCCCATCCCCGAGGGCGGCTGCTACATGCCCTCGCGCTTCCTCCTGATCGACGTGCGCGGGCAGGTCTACCCCTGCTTCTTCATGCGCGAGCAGGCCATCGGCAACGTCATGGCGGGCGACAGCCTGCTGGACCTCTGGCACGGCGAGACTCAGACTGCACTGCAGATGGTGGCGCTGACCTCCCAGTGTCCCGGCTGCCTCGCGGCGTGCTCGGACATCGCGACCTTCGAGGGTGCCCCCGAAGGCATCCGGCGATGAGCACCGACCGCACGCGGCGCACCTGCAGCTGCGGCACCGAGGTCGTCTGGGCCGACCCCGACCAGCCCACCGCCCTGACCCGCGTGCGGTGCCCCTCCTGCGGCACCGAGCACCTCTTCACGTGGTTCCACAAGATGGACGTCGCGCTGACGGAGGCCTGCAACTTCAGCTGCATCCACTGCCGTCGGTCGTCCGATCCGCTGATGCTGAAGAAGGAAGAGGTCCAGCGCGTGCTGCACGACAGCGCCGCCATCGGACTGGACACCATCAGCTTCTGCGGCGGCGAGCCGTTCATGCACAAGAACTTCGTCGAGCTCGCGCGTGAGGCGATCTATCTGGGGCTCAAGGTCCAGATGGTCACCCACGGCGGCTTCCTCACCCCCGAGCGGGCCGAGGCGCTGGTCGGCATCGACTGCATGACCGTCTCGATCGACGGCCCCCCCGACGCCCACGAGACCATCCGGCGCGTGCCCGGCTCCTGGGAGCAGGGCATCGCCGCGCTCAACATGGCTGCGGACGTCGGCATCACCTGCGGCACGAACACTGTCATCCAGCGGGACAACGCGACCCGGCTGTGGGAGAGCTTCGAGACCCTGGTCGAGGCGACCGACGGCCGCATCGACTACGTGCGGCACGCGCCGGTCGAGGTGCTCCCCGACAGCGTCGAGCTGCAGGTCGCCGACGAGCTCATCCCCGTCGTGCAGGAGCAGCTCGATCGCATCGCCGCCGAGTGCGAAAAGCGCGACATCTTCTTCGTGCACCGCACCCAGCTGCTGGAGCACCTGCCGCGCTTCGTCGACAAGTGGAGCCGCCACCGTCCCCTGGGCGGCTGCCGGATCCCGCAGAAGTTCATCGGCTACAGCAAGCTCGGCTTCTACCTGTGCTGGCATCAGGGCAACGCGATCCGGGCCGAGAGCCTGGTGGAAGCGCTGGAGTCGAGCGAGGCCGACGGCGTGGTCGCTGAGGCGCTGGCCAGCGAGTGCGTCGGCTGCAACGCCCTGACCTACTCCTGGGACGAGGAGTGGAACGCCGGCATCCTCGCGGGGAAGCTGTTCGCCGACGGCGTGCTCCCCGATCAGGTCACGACCATCAACGAGGACGGCGCCGCCGCACGCCACGAGAGCCGCAACCGGCTCAACATCCTCCGGTGATCTCCGGCGTCAACCTGCCCGTGCTCCTGGGAGCGTACGGCCACGACCTCGCCCTCAACCCCAAGTACCCCCACTGGGGCTTCGAGATCACGCCCCTGCTGGCCTACCGCTACCTGGCGATGAGCCGGGTGCTCGGCTTCGGCGCGGTGCGCATCTGGCTCTGCGAAAACGGCGAGGGCGTGCTCACCGACGATCAGGGCCGCATCACCGGGGTCGCGCCCGAGCTCCTGGACGCGGTCCGCATCCTCCAGCACGGCGCCGAGTTCGGCGGCATGCAGATCTACTGGACGCTGCTGGACGCCAACGCCTGGCAGCACGACCGCTGCGCGATCACCCGCTCGGTCGCTTCCGACCTGGACCAGGCGCGCCGCTTCGCCGGCGAGGTGGCCGCTCCGCTGGTCGAGGCGATGGATCCGGAGACCGTGTTCGCCGTTGAGGTGTTCAACGAGCCGGAGACCCTCTCGACCGAGGTGCGCCCCGACGACGGCGTCTTGTGGCCCGATCTGGTCCGTTCGATTCGGGCGATCAAGGCGGTGATCCCGTACCCCGTGACCTCCGGCACGCAGGCGATCTTCCTGCCCGGCATGGCCAGCGACGGCGAACTTCCCGTCGACGCCGTCGACCTGCACGTCTACCACCCCGGGGGAGGGCTCCCGTCCCGCGAAGACCTGCCCGTGGACATCGGGGATCGGCCCCTGCTCGCGGGCGAGTGCGGCACCCACAGCGACGGCTCCCACGAGGATGCGCTCGTGAACTTTCTCTTCAACGCCCGCTCGTTGGGCTACGAGGCGGCGTTCCTGTGGAAGCTCGAGGGCGAGCTCGTGACGTGGCGTCGCTACGAGGAGCGCGACACCGAGGGCTTCGAGCTGCACCGCCTCGGCGAGCGCATCCAGCACCTGCTCACGAACGAATGGCGATGACGCTCACCCACTACAGCTGGCCCGTCTCGCCCTACTCGGCCAAGACGCGCGCCTACCTCGCCTTCAAGGGGGCGGACTTCGTCGATGTAGTGCCTTCTGCGCGCATGCTGTACGGGCCCATCAAGAAGGCCGTGGGCCGGATGGTGATGCCGACGGTGAAGCGCGCCGACGGCTCGTGGCTGCAGGACAGCAGCGAGATCATCGACACGCTGGAAGGGGAGCTCGACGGCCCCTCGATTACGCCGCCGGGACCGACCCAGCGGTTGGCTCAGCTGCTCCTGGAGTTGCACGGGGACGAGTGGCTCCCGATGGTGGCGATGCACTCGCGGTGGAACAACGAGCGGAACGCCGAGTTCGCCAAGACCGAGTTCGCCAGGTACGGGATGCCGCTGCTGCTGACGGCGATCGGCCGACGCTTCACGGCTCCGATCGCGGAGAAGATGGCCGGCTACCTGCCCCTGCTGGGGGTCGATGGGCGCACCGCCCCGGGGGTCGAGTCCTTCGCCCGGGAGCTGATCGCGCGGCTGAACGTGCACCTCGCGGACCACCCGTTCCTGCTGGGGACGCGGCCCGGAATCGGAGACTTCGCCCTGTACGCGCCGCTGTGGGCGCACACCTGGCGGGACCCCGGCACGCGGGATTGGTTCAGCGACGCGCGCCACGTCAAGGCGTGGTTCGACCGGCTGATCGAGCCCTCGGGGGAGGCGGGTGAGTTCTTCCCCACCGACGAAGTGCCGATCACCCTGGACCCGATCTTCCGCACCCTGTTCGCCGAGCAGTGGCGCTACACCGACGCGCTCATCGCCGCGATCGATGCCTGGTGCGCCGAGCACCCGGACGCGACGCGGGTGCCGCGCTCGCTGGGGAACACCGCGTTCGTCATCGGGGGGGCGCAGGGCGAGCGGCGGCTGATCACGTTCTCGGCCTGGATGGCGCAGCGGCCCCTGGATGCGTACGCAGCGGGGGACGGAGCCGCCGACGCGTGGCTCGGCCAGGTCGGAGGGACGGACCTGACGAAGACCCGCATCGCGAACCGGCAGGTGCGGCGCGACTTCAAGATGGGGCTGGAGCGCTAGCCGAGGAACCCCGTCGCCGGCTTGAACACCAGCGTCACGTAGATCCCCAGCCCGATGACCACGTGGAGCACCACCGGCACCCCAATCCCGCGGGTGTCCCGGGCGGCGAGGCCGAAGAACCAGCCCAGCGCGAACCAGAGCGCCAGCCGGGCGGCTTCGCGGGCCGCGAGGCGGGGCTCGCCGCTGACCAGCAGGTCGACGCTCAGGTGGCAGGCGGCGAACAGGAACGCCTGCAGCAGGTTGCCGGCGCCCGCGCCGAGGGCGTCCTCGGCGGCGGGGCGGAGCAAACCCCGGAAGAGGGTCTCCTCCGCAAGCGCTGTGATCGTCATGCCCACGGCGATGGGGATCAGGATCCACGGTCCGCCGGGGTCCCAGGTCGCGCCTCGCAAGGCCATCAACGCGACCACGGCGAGGAGGACCACCACGACGAACCGCACGCTCGCGGCCCGCCACGTCGTGCGCGCGGGGGTCGACAGGCTGACGGCGGGCGCACCGGCGTCGCCCCGCCCCGGAACGGGGAGCCGCACGCCGACCCCACGAAGGAGTGCGAAGGCCGCGACCACGCCGACGCCGAGGGTTAGCGCCGGTACCACGTGCAAGCCCGTGTTGTGACGCACGCGGGCCAGGATCGAGCCCGGCTCGCCCAGCGCCGGGAGCACCAGATCGAGCCGCGCGAGGCCGTCCATGAGGAGGAACCCCAGCAACCCCGCGGCGGCGACGTCGAGCAGACGCCGGACATCGTCGCCAGAGGCGCGAAGCCGGGCGGCGCCGAACAGGAGGAGGAAGAGCGCGCCCACGCGTGGGGGAACCGGGAAGCCGCTCAGATCGTCGCTGGATTCGAACCATCCGGCCCCGAGCCAGGTCGCTCCGAGCAGGGCCAGGCCGGCCGCTCCCCACAGGGCGGCAGCGCGGCGTTCGGGGGGTGATGGGGTCTGGGGGGCGATGCCGTGGGCTTACCACGGGCCGCGGCGGGGTCAGCCCTCGGATGCGGGTCGGAGCACCGCTCCATCGCACACCACCGCGGTGCCCGCGGGGAGGCAAGCCTCGAACAGCAGGTAGCTCCCGTCGCCGGCGAAGAGGCCGCGCTCGCGCAGGAACGCGCCCAGGTTCAGGCCAGCCTCCTCCGCGTCTTCCAGGGAGATGGGCCGGAGGGGGCCTTCGAACACGATGCCGTCGGCCTCGATCGGCGAGCCGTCCAGGCTGATGGCGCTCGACCGGGCCTCCGCCAGGGCCCACTGCGGGGGCCGGTAGTCCCCCTCGACGTCGAACATCACGCCGACGCGCCAGGCCACGCAGTCCGTGCCGCTGAACGGGGCCTGCAGGACCGGTCCGTTGGGCTCGGCGGCGCCGGTGCCGGGGAGCGCTCCGGGAGCGATGGGGAAGCGCCACCGCGCCGGCTGGTGGGGGAGGCGGGCAGCCACGGCCCAGGCGATGGAGCGCAGGCCGGCGAGCCAGAACACGGTCACCGCGGGCACGCCCACCAGGAGCACCGACCACGCACGGCCGAGGATTAGCCAGAGGAGGAGCACCCCGGCCGAGGCAGCCGCGATGAGGCACACCTGGAGCCACTGAGGGGCCTGGCGGCGGGCTCGGTCCTCACTCTCTCGCACCGTATCGGCGACCGCGTGGTCGCCCAGATCGAGCCAATACAGGGACTGGCAGCCGGGGCAGGTCTTCGGGTTGCTGTCCGCGAGGAGGCCGCACGTACCGCACATCCAGGCGCAGGCGAGGTCGCTGCGGGCGGGGGGCGCGGGCGGGTGCCCGGCTTTGCGGCCGTTGTGCATGTCCTTCATGTGCCTGCGCCGCGCCTTGCTCTCGGCCAACCGACGCCGCATCTCCCGATCCATCCGCGCCATCGCCGCCGCGGCGTGCGCTATGCCTCCTGCTCCTCCGACCATCTCGACCTCCTGAAGAGCCTACGGAGGGGCGGCCGAGCTATTGCGTGAGCGCGCCGGCGAGCGTGTCGGCGAAGACGCGATTCCCCGCGCCGGAGTAGTGGATCGAATCCCCGGGGAAGCGCAGATCAGCCGGGCTGTGGGCGGCTCGCCAGGCGTCGATGGGGTCGACGACGGCGAAGCCCGCGGCGGTGGCGGCGCCGGCGACGCGGTCGTGGATGGCGGCCCACCGGTAGTCCTCCCACAGCCGCAGCACGGGGGAGATCACGAACGTGGCGCGGGTCCCGTCGGCGGCGATGGCTGCGCCCAGGGCGGTGATGTCGGCCTCGACCCGGGCCCACGCCTCGGGGCGGGCGTACATCAGGAGGAACTCGTCGATGTAGTCGGCGCGGCGGTCGTAGCGAGCGCTGACCACGACGGTGCGGGCGCGGGCCAGCAGCTTGAGCGGGGCCTCCTGTTCGCGGCGTCCGAGCACCCACTCGACCGTCTCGGCGCGGATGGGGGCGAGGTTATCGAGCAGCTCGTCCTGGGCCTTCTTGCGCGCCTTGTCGTGCTCGTCGCCGTGCGCGCTCCAGGGGCCGCTCATGATGAGGATGTCGTTGAGGCAGAAGACGTGCACGACGTCGGTGGGGTGGAGGGGGCGGACGGCCCGTTCGTAGCGCGCGACGGCATCGCCGGTGTCGTACCCGGTGACGCCGAAGTTGATCACCTCGGCTTCCGGCAGGCGGCCTTCGAGCTGGTGGGCGAGCGTCTCGGGGAAGCTCAGGTGCTCGCCCCAGGCGATGGAGTCACCGAGCACCGCGACGCGCCGACCGGGCGGGGTTGGTTCGAACTCGCGGGGGTCGCGCGCGCCGATGGCGTTGAACTCGCCGGCGCCGGGCATGGGCTCGTAGACGAGCCGCGGATCGTCCGACGGCCGGTACAGCGTTCGGTTCATCTGGGTGATCTGCTGACGCCACTCCCACGCCTCGTGGGTGTCGCCCTTCTGGTCGTCCAGCACGAGCCGGAACACCCCCTCGGCGGCGGCGAGCGCGAGCAGGGTGGCGCCGATGGCGACGCCGAGGTTCTTCCCTACTGACAGGGGCCGCAGTCTCCGGGGCAGCTGTTGCAGTCCTCGGGGGGATTGCACTTGTGGTCCCCGCAGCACTTGCCGCAGTCCGAGGCGCAGGAGTTGCAGTCCTCAGGCGGCTCGCACTTGCCGTTGCCGCAGCAGGAGCCGCAGTCCGAGGCGCAGGTGTTGCAGTCCTCGGGGGCCTCGCACTTGCCGTCGCCGCACTCGGCGGCCGCGAGGGAGGCGAGGTAGCCGAGCTCGGCGTCGTTGAGATCGCCTTCGGCGACGCCGTCGTCCGACGAGGTCGCTGCTGTCGACGGGGCCGCGGGGACCTCTGGCGTGTTCGGGTCACACGCGGTGAGGGTGGCGAGCAGGGCGGCGAGGACGAGCAGTCGGGACATGGAACCTCCGGGAGAGATCCTGCCTCAGGTGGAGGGCGAGGGTTCAATTCTGGACTGCAGCGCCGATAGGGGGCGTCAGGAGGAGTCTCGTCGTGCGCCCTGTTCTCTTGGTGGTGTTTGCCCTTGCCCTCTTGGGCTTCCCGTCCTGCGAAAGCCAGGACGACCCTCCGGTCCAGCTTTCCGGGGACGACGACGACACCGCGGTCGGCGACGACGACGACGCCACCGCGAGCAGCGATGACGACGACAGTTCCGCCATCGGTGTTGGCAATGACGACGACGCCACCGAGCCGCCGCCGGTGGACGCCGACGGCGACGGGAGCTTTGAGGACGTCGACTGCGACGACGCCGACCCCGCCTCCTACCCGGGCGCCCCCGAGGTCTGCGACCTCATCGACCAGGACTGCGATTCGGACTGGATCGAGACGTTCGACGACTTCGACGGCGACCTCGAGCCCGACTGCACCGATCTCGACGACGATGGGGATGGCCTCGCGGACATCGAGGAGCTCGGCTGGGACGTCGACGGCGACGGCGCCGCGGACGACGATTCCGACGGCGACGGCTTTACCAACGACTTCGACCTGGACTCGGACGGCGACGGCATCCCCGACGGGGACGAGGGGTTGACCGACACTGACGGCGACGGCTTCCCCGAGACGATCTGGGACGACGACGGCGACGGCATCCCCGAGTTCCTCGATACCTACGACGACTCGATCGTGCTCCCGGTCAACCTCATGGACCACATCGGCCGCATGGACGTGCTCCTGCCCTGGTGGGCGGAGGCGTCCGGCAGCACGTACGGCACCTGGGAGACCACGGGCTTGTCCCCCCGCGTCGACCACGACCGCTGGGAGTCGGACGGCACGTGGCTCATCGGCTGGACCGACAACAACGGCAACGGGCACATCACCACCTACACCTGATGGGGCGCCTACCAGTCCGACCAGGTCTTCTGGGACCAGGCTGTCCGCGGCGCCATCGCCCACGACGACGGCGGCTACGGGGTCCTCCTCCACGGCATCGACCCCGCGACGTCCGACTGGGCGATGTGGATGGCCCGCTACGACGTGTACGGCGCGGAGATGTGGACCACCAACCTCGACAGCGGCACCGCGGTCCCCGAGTACACCGTCGACAGCGAGAGCCCCGTGCTCGGCGACGCCCGCTTCGAGTACGGCGACGGCCGCTACGTCGCCTACTACACCGTGCGCAACGGCGGGGGGCACTACGGCGACCAGATGTCGTACGTCGACGACGACGGGAACATCCTGTCGGACGGCTTCGACTTCGGCTGCGCCCATTCCATGGCCCAGGACGTTGCCTGGCACCCCGTCGAGGACCGCTTCGTCCCCGTCTGCAGCAGCGACGACCTCCCCACCCCCGGCATCCTCGCGTGGGCCGACGCGGGGCGGCTGCTTCACGACGCCTGCGGCTCCGGCGTGGGCCTCGTGAGCACCCAACTGGGCCAGGTCGTGCCGACCAAGGGGAGCAGCTTCCTGGTCGCGTACAACGCCGAGATCGACTCCAGCGGCAACAACAACTGCTTCGGTCACGGGCTGACCGTCGGCGAGATCGACCTCGACGGGTACCCGACCGGCGTGAAGGCGGCGGTCAACCCATGGGCGAACGGCACCACCCAGCGTGACGCCGTGATCGCCCGGGTGGGTCCCGACGACGGCCCCGAGTGGTATCTCACGGGGTTCCGCAACATCCACGGCAACTACAAGATGTTCATCATCGATCGCTCGGTGAACGTCCTGTACGGGCCCCAGATCGTCAACTTCGGCCCCAACGGTGCCTTCTGGAGCCGCCGCGGCGACGACCTGCTGCGCCACCCCGACGGCCTCGTGAGCTGGGTCCACATCCCCGGCGGCAGCAACCAGCTGTTCCTGTTCTGGTTCGACATCGAGTAGGGCCGGCGTGGGATCGGCGAGGGGTCCCAAGACCGCGTTTGGCTTCTAGCGTTCAAGGGCAATCAATCCCCTGGAGGCCGACCCGATGAATTCGATGCGTACCCTTGTCCTTTCCCTGATGGCTGTCGCGATGCTGCAGGTGGTTCCACCGCTGGCGTCGGACGCCGCCCGAACCGTCGGCTTGGACGGCCTGTCCGCTGCCCTCGAGGGGGTTGGCGCCGCCGAAGCGGCGTTCATCCGCCGCACCAAGATCAAGCAGCGTGCATCGGGCCTCTACCGCGTCGTGGTCGTCGTCGGTGACGACTCCACGAACAACGAGGTCAGCCGCGTCGAGGTCACCATTCCCGGGCTGTCCGACTCCGGCGGCTCGGTCGGCGGCTCGGGGGACACCTCCGACACGTCGGACACCTCGACGGGAGCTTCGGCGTCGCTGGGCGCCTCGGCCGGTGCGACCGCCGAGGACGGCTCGGGAGACACCGGGTCGGACGACCCGGACACCGCGGTCCTCGCGCTCAAGGTCGTGAAGTCGAACGGGAATAAGCGGTTCGTCTACAAGGACCTGACCTTCTCGGACGGCTGGAAGTTCCAGGGCTCGACCGTCGACGTCATCGTGACGATGTACAACGAGCTCGGCGAGCAGGTGGGCGATCCGCTCGACCTGACGGTCGAGTTCGAAGGCGACGAGAACACGCCCACGGAGGCCGCGATGCTCCGCGAGGACCTCGAGGCGGCGCTCGGCCGTGAGGAGGCGCTGGAGAACACGCTCAACGCCGTCATCGAGGAGGCCCTGGCGCTGGAGCAGGAGCTCATCGACAACCCCGACACCACCGGCGAAGCCGTGCAGGGGTTCCTCGATTCCTTCTTCGACATCACCTACACGATCGAGTTCGAGCCCGAGCCCGCGCCGACGGTGACCATCCCCGACTGCGCCGGCCCCGACGCCGTGGCCGGTCAGCCCTGCCTCTAGGAACCTGCGTCAGGCCGGCTCGGAACGCGAACCGAGCCGGCCTCGCGGCAGCAGCAACGCCGCCGCCCCCAGCCAGCCGAGCAGAAGCAGCCACCGAAGAGCCCGCCCATCCGAGGGACGGAAGCTCATCGAGACGGCCTCGGCGCCGGCCGGAACCGCGACCCCCCGCACGAACCCGTTGACGCGGAACACCTCCGCCGCGACGCCGTCGACCGTGGCTTCCCAGCCCGGGTACCAGGCCTCGTTGACGACGAGCACGCCCGCGGTCGGCGCTTCCAGCGTCACCTCGACCGTGTCGGTCGTCAGGGCGAACGACAGGGCCGGGATCCCGGCGTCGCCGTCCAGCGCCACGAACGCGTCCGGCGATCCCGCCGACGCTCCGGGAACCGGCGCCCCCGGCTCGACCACCGCGACCATCGCGGGCGCGGCGCGGAGCACCCGGCTGAGGGCGTCGCTGCGGTGCGCGGCGGCGCTGACGGCGTCGGCAGGCACGAACCAGGCCGACGGATTCGCCCCCGGCAGCTCGATCACCCCGTGGCTCATCCGGTTGGCCCCCTCGATCGAGAGCAGCTGATCGGGCGGCGGCAGGAAGTGCCGGTCCCACCCGTGGATGAA
The DNA here is from genome assembly GCA_024229515.1 of Pseudomonadota bacterium. Lineage (GTDB taxonomy): Bacteria > Myxococcota_A > UBA796 > UBA9615 > UBA9615 > JAAESI01. The sequence goes on from JAAESI010000007.1 coordinate 38,610, forward strand.
GTGCGGCCCCGTCAGCGCGTACCGCACCGACAGCTGCTCGGCCATCCGCGGGTAGTCCCGGAGGGACCCGATGACCCGCTCGTACGACCGCAGCTGCAGGGGATCCTGGTAGCCCCGCAGGTCCCGGCGGCGCAGGCGCGTGCCGGAGCGGCAGCTGACGCCGAACTCGTCCAGGTAGCGCCACGTGGAGACGACCTGGGTCAGGGGCGTCTCGTCCAGCCCGGGGTGCTCGCCGTCCCGCGTGTGCCGTTCCGGGGGGAGCGCGCGGCTGACGTCGACGAAGGTCAGCAGGCTCAGCGCCGCCGCGACGCCCAGCGTTCCGGTGCGGCTCCACCGCTCGCCCAGCACGGTCAGGCCGCCGGCCGCGAGCGCGCCCATCGCGGGGCCCAGCCACGCTTCGTAGCGGTGGGGGAGCCGGAACACGCCGACCCCGGGCACGACCTCGTAGGCGATCCGGAAGAGCGGCGTCGATGCCCCCAGGGTCAACAGGACCGACGCGGCTGCCGCACCGGCGAAGAACCACCGCCCCGGGAGGGTGCCCGCCCGGACCGCCACCGCCGCCAGGGCCAGGGTCCCGAGCCCGACGTAGAGGTGGTTTCCGGGCTGCGGCCACAGCAGCGCGAGGAGATCGCCGGGAGCCAGCGCGCCTCCCGAGATCGAGGCGAAATCCCGCCCCGCCTGCACCGAGTGGGCGGCGAGGTTCGACGCGGGGATCAACACCACCGCCGTGAGCGCGGCGGTCAGGGCGGCGGCGAGCGCGGCGGCCTTCGCGACCGGGCGTCGGTCCTCTTGAACCCACGTGCGGGCGATCAGGTAGGCGCCGGTGAAGGTGCCCGCGAACCAGGCCGCGGGCGGGGACCCGACCCACACGCAGGCGGCTGTGGCGAGGGCGAGGGCGGCGGCGTCCTGGCGGCGGGCTCTTGTGGCGGTGCCTTCGGCGGCCCAGAGCATGAGCCCCAGCCACGCGATCCCGCCGGTGAGATTCAGCTCCCAGTTGTGGCGCAGGAACGGGGCGCACTCCATCACCGTGGCGCCCAGCAAGGCAGGCCCCCAGGCCATGCCCAGCCGACGGAGCCACAGCAGGCCGAAGGCGCCGGCGAAGAAGAACCCCAGCACCACCCGCCAGACCGCCCACCCCGGCCCGGGCGACGATCCCGCGACAGCGCAGATCGCCCAGTTCACCGGATGCCAGGTGCCCGCCTGGGGGTCCGCGTAGGACGGGTAGCCGGCTCGGTCGTAGGGGTTCCAGTACGGGATCGTGCCGTCGTGCAGCGACTCGCAGAGGTAGACCAGGTCGGGCCAGTACTGCTCGCCCACGTCCCACTCGAAGAACCGGCCCTGCAACACCACCGGGTACATCAGACCGACCGTCACGATCGCCAGCACGGCCAGCGCGGCCGCCGCCTGGAGCCGGTCGCTCACGGGCCGTACAGCTCGAACGCCTGCGGCGCGTTGCCCACCCGGTAAGTGCCCAGCAGCTTCAGACCGGACGCCGCCTCCTGCATCGCGGAGGCCCGCGGAGAACCGACCGCGATGAGCGCGTGAGTGAAGGACGGGGGCGTGGCCGAGTCCTCGAGGTGGCGCGCGTGGACCGCCTCCACGGGGGCCTCCACGAAGCCGATCTCCGGCCTCCGCAGCTCCTCCGTCATCGGCCACGTGGTCAGCACCACGGCATCGGGAGGGATCTCGGCGAAGGCCAATTGGTGGCTCTCGATGACGTCGGCGTAGGCGAAGGTCAGCTCGGCTTCGTCGGCTCCGGGGACCGTCGTCAGCCCGTTCAGCCCGATCCCCACCGCGAACGGCAGCACGATCAGGAAGCGGAGCGGCACCCCCCGCTCGATCAGCCCCACCGCCAGGATCATCAGCCCGGGGTGGGCCGGGAGCACGTACCGCTCCAGCCAGAACATCTTCGCGAAGAAGATCCCGTTGGCGATGACGAGCAGCACGAGGGCCGCGACGGCTCGCTGGTCCACGGGGGGCCGGTCGTGGCGGGGGCTCTTCCACAGCAGGTACCCGCCCCAGGCGGCTCCGAGGGTCAGGATCCAGCGGCCGTGCCAGGCGAACATCGACGGCAGCACGGTGAACGGATCGAGCGTGCGGTCGCGCAGCATCCCGGCGTGGTGGGGGAAGACGTAGTAGCCCGCCAGCGCCTTCTGCCAGACGAAGAACCCCACCAGCACCGCCACCGGGGCGGCCATCAGCAGCGCTTCGGACCAGGTCTTCCGGTTCGCGAGGGCGCCGTCCCGCCACGCCTGCCACAGCACCGCGCCGGTCAGGGTCGCCGGCACGAACACGCCCGTCTCCTTGATCAGCACCAGCGCGCAGCCGCACAGCGCCGCGCCGACCAGGTGCCCGCGCGCGAACAGCAGCATCGCCAGCGCCGTGATGCCCGTGAGGAACATCTCCGGCAGCAGCATGTTCGCCATGGTCATGAACAGCGGGGTGCAGCCCAGCAGCAGCGCCGCCACCGCGCCGACGTGGCGGCCGTACAAGTCGTTGCCGAGCATCCAGGTGCAGACGAGGGCGAGGATGGCGAACGGCAGCACCAGCAGGTGGCCCACGATGGGAGCCGCGCCGAACGTCTTGAAGGCGACGCCCGAGACGAAGTACAGCAGCGGCGGGTGCCCCCGGCTCCAGTCCTCGGGGAAGACGCCGGGGCGGAAGTCGAGGCCGTTCTCCGCCAGCCAGAGCGCGCCCGGGACGTAGACGTCGGCCTCGTCCCAGAAGTAGGGGAGGGACAGCGGGCCGGGACGGACGATGCAGACCCAGAGGGTCGCGGCGACGATCGCGATCAGCAGATCGCGCGCCCCTTCGCTCACGAAGCGGCGGCCTCCACCCCTTCGGTCCAGGCGTCGAGCTTCGGGCCCGTGAGGTCGTAGCAGGCCGGCCTGGCCACGCCGAGGCGGTGCAGCGCGCCGAGCCCCGCGGCCTTGAGGCAGCCCAGGCCGTACCGCACGCCGACGTCCGCGGGCATCGTCTGCATGCCGTCGAAGTAGTGGGCGGGGCAGGAGATCTCGCCGATCTTGTAGCGATGGAGGATCGCGAGGGCGAGGACCTCGGTGTCGAAGTGGAAGCCGTTGCTCAGCTCCGCCATCGGGAGCTCCTCAAGCAGGCGGCGCGAAAACGCGCGGTAGCCCGTGTGGTATTCCGAGACGTGGCCGCCGAGCAGAGCGTTTTCGACGTGCGTCAGGAAGCGGTTCGCGGCCAGCTTCCACAGCGGCATGCCGCCCCCGAGGGCGCCGCCATCGAGCATGCGGCTGGCGAGCACGATGTCGTAGCCGCCGTGCACGACCATCGACGCCATCACCGGCATCAGCTCCGGCTTGTACTGGTAGTCGGGGTGCACCATCACGGCCACGTCCGCGCCGAGCCGGAGGGCCTCGCGGTAGGTCGTCTTCTGGCCCGCGCCGTAGCCAAGGTTGCGGCTGTGGGAGAAGACGCGCACGCCCAGGTTGGTCCCGACCTCGACCGTGTCGTCCGTGCTGCCGTCGTCGGCCAGCAGGATCATGTCGGCGTAGCCCTGGGGCAGGGCTTCGACCGTGCGGGGCAGGGTCGTGGCCACGTTCAGGCCGGGCATGGTTACCGCGATCGTCGCACCGTCGAGCATGGGGCTCCTCCGTGAGGTCGGAAGCATACAGCAGAGGAGCAGCCCTGCTTCTGGGGCTGTGTGCTGCCCTCGCCCTGGCCGAGGCCGGGGTGCGGTTGTTGGCCCTCGGTCCAGTGGTCGCGCCGCGGCCCGTGATGGTCGAGAACGACGACAAGAGCTACGGGCTCGAGTGCTACCCGCCGGGGCGCTCCGACAAGCAGGGCTGGGACCTGGCGGGGGCGGACGTCGGGCCCATCGCGATGATTACGGACATCCCCGTGGCGACGCTCGAGGAGCTCCGGGAGGCGACCCCCGACTGCGTGCCCTTCGCCTACAACTCGTGGACCCGGCGCGACCGTGAGTTTGAGCCGGATCCCGGGGCCAGCGTGCTCGTGGTGGGGGACTCTTTCACTGAAGGCGCCGGGGTCGTGCGCGAGGCGACGTTCCCCGAGCGGCTCCAGCAGGATCTGAAGGTCCGCGTCTTCAACGGCGGCCGGCGCGGCCTCGACCAGCCCGAGCTCGGCGCCACCGTCGGTCCCCTCGTGGCGGCGACGCAGCCGACGCTGGTCGTCTACGCGATGACGCTGAACGACTACGAGCAGGAGCCCGCGTGGGCCGCCCGGCAGGAGTTCCTGAACGACTTCATCCTCGACCGCCAGCACATGGGGACCCCCGACTGGAAGCTCCCGGCGGGGCTGCGATGGAGCGAGCTGGCCCGCCTCGTGGCCTCACGTCGGCGGAGCGCGGCCGCGACCGCGGCGACGCTGGAGTGGTACCGGGGCATGAACGGCGCCGAGAACGCCGCGGGCTTCGAGCGCACCCTCGACGACATCCACGGCATGCGGACGGCGGTGCGGGCAGGTGGGGGCGACCTGGTCGTGGCGTTGCTGCCGCTGCTGGTGTCGCTGGAGGACTACCCCTTCGAGCAGCTCCATGCCGATACCGTCGGCGAGCTCACCCAGGCCGGCGTCGACGCGATCGACCTGCTGCCCGCGTTCGTGGGGCGGGACGCATCCGAGCTCTGGGTCCACGCCGTCGACCGGCACCCCAACACCGCCGGGCACGCGATCATCGCCGAGGCCCTGCGGGGGCCGATTCAGGAGCGGCTGGCGGCTACCAGGCCAGACCCAGGTACCGAGCCTGAAGCTCCTCCGGCTCCACCGCCCGGACCAGATCCAGGACCGTGACGTCGGCGGGGAGGGCGCGCGCGGCGGCGGCCATCTCGACGGTGCCGTGGCCGAGCACGTACAGGTCGGCGCCGAGGTCGGCGGGATCGGTGACGAGGAGGTCGTCCAGCCGCCGGATGAGGCTGAGGGCGTAGTCTCGGTTGCTGCCGACGAGGCTCGCGACCTGCACGTTCGGGTCGTACACCCGCACCCGCAGTCCCCGCCCGAGGCAGCGCTGCACCAACGTCAGCAGCGGGGATCCGCGCAGGTCGTCGGTGCCCGCCTTGAAGCTCAGTCCCAGGAAGCCGATCGAATCGCAGCCGGAGGCCTCGATCGCGGCGAACGCCCGGTCGATGTGGCGCTCGTTGCTGCGCGGCACCGCCTGGATGATCGGCAGCTCGACGTGCAGGTGCCGAGCGAGGTGGCCCAGCGCTTCGACGTCCTTCGGGAGGCAGGAACCGCCGTAGGCGAAGCCGGGGGTCAGGTAGCTGGCGGACAGGTTCAGACGCTCGTCGCGGACGAACAGGCGCATCAGCTCGTGGGGGTCGACCGCCAGCTCGCCGCACAGTCGGCCGACCTCGTTGGCGAAGGAGACCTTGGTGGCGTGCCACGCGTTGCAGACGGTCTTGAGCAGCTCCGCCACGCCGGGGGAGGTGACCGCCACGGGGGCTTCGATGAAGCCGTAGAGCTCGGCCAGCGGCGCGGCCCAGGCCTCCTCCCGGCACCCGATCAACGTGAACGGGGCCGACACGAAGTCCGACATCCCCACCCCCTCGCGCAGGAACTCGGGGTTCACCGCGAGGGTGAAGGCGTCGCCGGGGGCGCGGCCCGAGGCTTCCGCGAGGATGCCGAGGCAGCGTTCGGTGGTTCCCGGCATGACCGTGGAGCGGATGACGACCGCGTGCGCGGGGCCGGTGCGATCGGCCAGCGCGGCTCCGATCGTGGCGCAGACCGCCTCCACCCGGCTGACGTCCAGGCTCCCGTCGGGGGTCGGGGGCGTGCCCACGCAGATGAAGCTGAGATCCGCGCCTGCGATGGCGTCCGCCACGTCGGCCGTGGCGGTGATGCGGCCGGCCCCGGCTCCCGCCGCGATGGCCTCGGGTACGCCGGGCTCGATGACGGGGCTGCCCCCGCCCGCCAGCAGGGCGACCCGGTCCGGCTGAACATCCACGCCGACCACGGAGTGCCCCGCGTCCGCGAGCGCCGCGGTCATCACGGAGCCGACGTAGCCCAGGCCGAAGACGGCCGCCCTCACGAGATCGACTCCCACGCGGGGGGAAGCCCGCGCCGGATCTCGATGCCTTCGAAGGGCTTGCCGCTGCGCGATCCGGCGGTCTCGGCCCAGCGCGCCATGCGGGCGAGGCCGTCGTGGAGGGAGGTGCGTCCGACGTCGCCGAACACTTCGGCGAAGCGGCTGTGGTCCGACCACGCCTGGTGCACCTCGTTGCGGGCCTCGACGTGCTTGATCTCGCCCCGTCGCCCCATGGTCGTCATCACCGCGGAGGCGAGGTCGTTGACGGTGGTGGGGTCGTCCGAACCGACGTTGAAGACCTGGCCGTGAGCGGCCGTGAGTGTGGCACTGCGTGCGATCGCGGGCATCACGTCACCCACGTAGGTGAACGCCCGCCGCTGCTCGCCGTCGCCGAACACGGTCAGCTCCTCGCCGCGCATCAGCCGGTTCATGAAGATGCCGACGACGTTGCGGTAGGGGTCGCCGAGGTTCTGCCGCTCGCCGTAGACGTTGTGCGGTCGGAAGACCACGTAGGGGAGGCCGAACATGTGGCTGGTGACGCGCAGTTCGTGCTCGACCGCCAGCTTCGCCACGCCGTACGGGTCCTCCGGCACGGGCACGTCGCTTTCCCGCATTGGCGGCTCCAGCGCGCCGTAGACCGCGATCGAGGAGGTGAACACGAAGCACTTGATGTCGTGGTTCACCGACGCGTTGATCAGGTTCACCGAGCCGAGCAGGTTGTTGCGGTAGTTGAACCCCTTGATGAAGTGGCTCAGCCCCTCCGCCGCGTAGGCGGCCAGGTGGTAGACGTAGTCGAAGCGGTGGCGGGCGAAGAGCTCCTTGATGAGCGCTTCGTCCAGGATCGAGCCGAGCACGAACGTCGCGCCGTCGGGCACGTTGTCCTCGAACCCGCCCGACAGATCGTCGAGCACGACGACGTCCATCCCCATCTGGAGGAGCGAGTCGACGAGGTGGGAGCCCATGAAGCCGGCTCCGCCGGTGACCAATGCGGTTGGCATGGCTGCGAAGAGTACACTTCGACGCCGTGCAGACCATGCGCCTCGGCCGCTCCGGCCTCGTCATCTCCCGGCTCGCGCTGGGCACGTGGCGGACCTGGGGCAACACGCTCGACTACGAGGCCGCCGAGCGCTGCCTGCGCACCGCGCTGGAGCATGGGGTCAACCTCGTGGATGTGGCCGACGTGTACGCGGGGGGGCAGGCGGAGTCGTGGCTGGGCTGGATGATGGAGTCGCTGCGGCGCTCCGACGTCGTCGTCTCCACCAAGTTCTTCTGGCCGACGGACGCCGACGATCCCAACGCCCGGGGGCTGTCGAGCAAGCACCTGACCGAGCAGCTGGAGACCAGCCTGCGCCGGCTCCGCACCGACTACGTCGACCTGCTGTTCTGCCACCGGGTCGATCCCCGGGTGCCCGCCGAGGAGACGGTGCGCACCATCGGTCGAATGATCGACGCGGGGAAGGTCCTGTACTGGGGCGTCAGCAGCGCCGACGTCGCACGGATCGTGGAGCTCAGTCGAACCGCCGAGGCCCTCGGGGTTCCTCGGCCGATCGCCAGCCAGCCCCGGTACAACCTGCTGGATCGAGGCATCGAGGACGAGTTGCTGCCGACGTGTCGGAGCCTCGGGATGGGGCAGGTGGTCTTCTCGCCGCTGGGCCAGGGGCGGATCGTGCGTGAGGGCACGCCGGCGGTGGACGCGTTGCGCTGGTGCCTGAAGCAACCGGACGTGTGCGCGATCTTCGGCGCCAGTTCACCCGAGCAAGTGCTCGCCAACTGCGCCGCAGGCGCCCCTGAACCCTGACGCCTGATCCCTGATCCCTGATCAGCCGCCGAAGGGCGTGACCTCGACCACGAAGATGAGGTCCCACTCCGCGAGGATGACCTCGCCGTCGCCGTACAGGGTCGTCGGCACGGTGAAGACGGTGTCGCTGAAGATGGTCGCCAGCTCGGCCGGGGTCGGCTCCAGGGTCAGCGTGAACGTGACCGTGTTGAGCGCGGGGATGTCGTAGTAGGCGGGCGGGTCGACGTAGACCAGCGAGCCGTCGGGGGCCTCGGCCTCGAGGTTCATGTCGTAGGTCACGTTGACCGTGAACTCCTCGACCGCCTCGACCACGAGGTCGACGATTTCGTAGGAGTCGGACTGGTAGACCATGTACTCGCCGGCGCTGGGGGAGCCGCTGCCGTCGAAGTCGATCCAGCTGTCGGTGAACTGCGCGATGGCTTCCATCGCGGGGACCGCGTCGGAGGTGCCGGCGGCGATGCCGATGGCCTTGGCGTTGATGTCGTTCATCGCGGCTTCGAGCATGGGGGAGGCGGCGTCCATGGCGCAGCCGGCCGGCGGGGCGTTGCCCTTGGGGCCTTCGCCGAAGGGCGGGAAGCTGTTCCGCACGGTGGCGTCGGTGGAGTAGACGAGGATGGGCACGGCGCCGTCGCGGAAGCCGTTGCCGCCGTTGGTGCCCGCGCCGCCAGCGCCGGGGTTGCCCCAGCCGGTGGTGCCGCCGCCGAAGGCGTCCACGGCGCCGGTCTGGTAGGGCCGCACGTCGGTGTCGGGGTCGTAGTTGCCGTCGCAGTCCTGGTCGTACCCGAAGCCGGTGGCGGCCTGGTAGAGCGCCTCGACGGTGGCCTCGGTCCAGTCGTCGCCGCCGTCGGCGGTGAGGCTGGCGAGCGCGGCCTGGGCGGCGCCGACGTCGCTGGTCTGCTGCTGGCGGGGGTGGAACGGCAGGTCCGGCGCGCTGCCGAAGCCGTAGCCCGGGTCCATGCCCGCGGGGGTGTAGTTGTAGTCGTCGAAGCTGGCGACGCCGTACGTGAGGTCGGGGATGAGCGAGGCCATCTGGCCGGCGGCGGTCTCGAGGTTGCCGGCGACGTCATCGAGCGTGCCCGTCATCGAGCAGGTCTCGTCGAGGATGAACATGATGTCGGCCATCTGGATCTGGGTGTCGTAGGTCACGACGATCTCGTTGACGCCCCAGGTCATCTGCCCGTTGAAGCCGTCGCACTCGTCGTCCGGGTCCTCGGGGTCGGAGCCGCACTCGACCTCCTGCAGGTCGGTCCAGCCGTCGCCATCGGTGTCGTCGGACGTCGGGTCCGGGTCGTCCTCGTCGGGGATGCCGTCGTTGTCGGAGTCGGGGTCGAGGAAGTCGTCGGCGCCGTCGCCGTCGCTGTCGCCCTGCTCGTCCTCGTCGGGGATGCCGTCGCCATCCGAGTCGTTGTCGTCGCCGTCGGGGATGGAGTCGCCGTCGCTGTCGGGGTCCTCGAAGTTGGGGATGCCGTCGCCGTCGATGTCGTCCCAGCCTTCGTCCTCGTCGGGCACGCCGTCGCCGTCGCTGTCCAGATCGAGGTAGTCGGGGATGCCGTCGCCGTCGGTGTCCTCATCGCCTTCGATGCTGTCGGGGATGCCATCGCCATCGGAGTCGGGGTCGAGGAAGTCGGGGTCGCCGTCGCCGTCGCTGTCGCCGGAGCCTTCGTCCTCGTCGGGCACGCCGTCGCCGTCGCTGTCGGTGTCCTCGTCGTTGGGGATGCCGTCGCCGTCGGCGTCGTCGTCGCCTTCGGTGTCGTCGGGGATGCCGTCGCCGTCGGTGTCCTGGCCGTCGCCGTTGCCCCCGTTCCAGGGGTTGGTCCCATCGTCGGGTTCGTCCCCGGTCTGGGAGCCGGGCAGGCCCACTCCGTTGCAGGCGGTGAGCAGGAGGGCGAGGGCGACGATGGCGAATCGGCTCATGGGGAAATCTTCACGCGCGTACTTGGTGGAGATGTTGAGGCGCGGTGGATTTCTTTGCAGATTTGACAGTCGGTTGACATTTGTGGAGCCGGACGGCGGTGAGGACCTGGCGGCGAGGGCGGCTGGAGGTGCCCCGATCGGGGGCGTGGCGGGGGACCCTGGCGGCGAGGGCTGCCTGAAGTGCCCCGGATGCGGACGGCCTCAGAAGGGGAGGTTGGCCAGGTCCACGTTCCCGCCGGTCAGCACCACGGCCACGGTCTCGATGCCGTCCAGCGCCTTGAACTCGTCGCTCAGCACGGTCGCCAACGCCACCGCCGAGCTGGCCTCGACCACGATCTTCACGCGCTCGTAGATCAGCCGCATCGCGGCCACGATCTGCGCTTCGTCCACCACCTCGATCCGCTCCACGAGGTCCCGCACCACCGGCCACGTGAGGCTCCCCAGGCTGGTGAGCAGCCCGTCGGCGATCGTGTCCGGCCCCGTCTGGAGGAGCAGCTTGCCGGCCGCCTTACTCCGCGCCGCGTCGTCCGCGCCCAGGGGCTCCCCGCCGATGATCCGGATGCCGGGGGCCAGCTCGTGGGCTGCGATCGCGATGCCCGAGATCAGTCCGCCGCCGCCCACCGGGGCGACGATGGCGTCCAGGTCGGGGTGGTCCTCCAGAAGCTCCAGCGCGATCGTCCCCTGGCCCGCGATCACCGTGCCGTCGTTGAATGGATGCACCAGCGTCGCCCCCGTACGCTCCCCCACCGCCGCGGCGGTCGACTCCCGCGCCGCGAGGGTCGGCTCGCAGATCGTGATCTCGCCGCCGTAGCCGGCCACCGCCGCCTTCTTCACCGCCGGCGCGGTGCTCGGCATCACGATGTAGGCGGGGATGCCGCGCGGCCGCGCCGCCAGCGCCAACGCCTGGGCGAAGTTCCCGCTGCTGTGCGTCACCACCCCGCGGGCCGCCTGCTCATCGCTCAGGCACGCGACCGCGTTCAGCGCTCCGCGGAACTTGAACGCACCCATCTTCTGGAAGTTCTCGCACTTCAGGAGCACCCGCCGGCCGGCCATCTCATCCAACGTCGAGCTGGTCATGATCGGCGTGCGGTGGGCGTGGGGGGCGATCCGCGCGGCGGTGGCGCGTACGGCGGACAGGTCGGCGGCGTAGTCACTCATGGTGGCCAAGACTGCCCCAAGCTCGCCGACCATGTAACCGGCAGGACGGGTGTGACATAGTTCGCTACGTGACCGCCCGTTGGCTCCTGCTGTTGATCCTCGCCGTGAGCCTCGTGGGCTGCACCGGCAGCGGGCAGATCACGGACGACGACGACGCCACCGACGACGACGACGCCACCGACGACGACGACGACGATGACGACAGCGCCCCCTGCTCGTACCCCGCCGGCGCGGTCGACCCGATGGCGCTCAACCAGGTCCTGTGGCCCTACTCGTGGCCCGAGGCGATCGCCCCCGACGCGATCGCCCCCGACGCGCCAACCAGCCCCTCGATCTGGAGCTCGCCCCCTGCGCGAACGACCCGAACATCGAATGGTCCCCCCACGACGTGCTCGTGTTCATCTCGCTGCCCGCGTGGTGACCGGTTTGCACCTCGCACGCCAGTTCGGTTGCGGCCATCGAAGAAGACATCATCAACGCGGGAGCCCAGCTCATCTGGGTGCTCGAGCAGACCGCCATCGGGGGCTCCCCCGACGCGGACGACTGCCGGGGCACCATGGACTTCCTGGGCAGCGACGACGGCTGGTGCGTCGGTGACGGCCAGACCGTTCCGACCCCCGGCACGTTCGACAACTCCCCCTTCAGCGTGAACCGCGGCTTCGACATGGTCGTGGACCGCCAGTCGATGGAGATCGTCTGGGAGGGCAACCACGGCACCGGCGGAGGCCAGGACAACCCGTCCGCCGCCGACGTGCTCGCCGCCGTCGAAGCAGCCGTCGCGGCCGCGCCCTAGGAGCAGCCGCTACTGCCAGCGCGGCAGGTAGTCCCGGTGCGCGTTCAGCAACGCGTCGAACACCGCTTCGGCGTGCTCGATCGAGGGAACGCTGGGGTCGATGATCAGCGCCTCGATCGCCGCTTGACGGTCCCCGTCCATCGCGGCGCGGGCCGTCAGCCGGTGGGTGCGGACCTGGACGCTGCACAGCGCCATCACCCAGTCCGGCAGCGAGTCCACCACGTGCCCGTGCCCCCCGTCGCCGTCGATGTGGCCGGGCACCTCCACCACCGCCCACGACGGCAGCTCAGGGATGAACCCGCCGCTGTTGGGGAGGTTCAGCGCGTCGGTGTCGTAGCGCTCCCCGCGCGAGGCGTGGGCGACCATCGCGATCACCTCCTCGCCGGAAGCCTTGCCCAGCACCTCCTCCAGCGGAACCTCGCCCCCCAACACCCCTCGGACGCGCGCCTCGATGGCCGCCACGTGCTCCCGGTAGTGCCGGTAGAAGGGGTTCGGGCTCATCCCCGGAGCCCACGCGCATCGCGGGTGCGCGCCCCACCGCAGGTACTCCCCGGCGTGGCTGTCGTCGGTGACGCACTGCACGCCGGTGGCCCGGAACAGGTCCGACGTGATGAGCCGGTTGTCGGCCACGTACTGGCTCGGATCGGCGCGCGCGAGCTCCACCAGGCGGGGGTACAGATCGGTGCCGCTGCTGTCCTCGATCTTCGTGAACCAGGTGAAGTGGTTGAGCCCCGCCGCCTCCAGCCGCAGATCCTCGCGCGGGATCCCCAGCAGCTCGCTCATGTCGCGCCGCCCGCCATGGATCTCGTGGCACAGGCCGATGAGGTTGACCTCGCTGTTCTGGAGGATGCCGGTGCAGATGCGGGACAGCGGGTTGGTCAGGTTCAGGACGATGCAGTCGGGCGAGGCGAGCTCGTCCACCAGCTGCGCGATGGCGACGGCGCCGGGGATCATCCGCAGGGCATGGAAGAGCCCCCCGGGGCCCCCGTTCTCCCCCAGCGCCTGGGGGATGCCCATGTGCGCGGGCAGGTCGCGATCGACGTCCCACGTCTCGAACCGGTCCAGCTCGATGCTGATGATGACGAAGTCCGCGCCCGTGAACGCCTCGCGGGGGTCGGTGGTCGCCTGGAGCGCGATGTTCGATTTGGCGTACGGGAGCATGCGCAGCGCGAGGCGGTGGGTCAGGTCCAGCCGCTCGGCGTCGATGTCGTGCATCACGAGGGTCAGATCCCCCAGCTGCTCGTGGTTGAAGATGTCGGCGAGGAGCATCGGCGCGAACTGGATCGAGCCGGCGCCGGCGAACACGAGTCGGACAGCCATGGACGGATCGTAGACCGTTGGTGGAAACTCGGGCTCTTCGGACGTATCCCAGGAACGCCTCGAGGACCCGACCCATGACCCGCCACTTGCTCGCCATCGCCACCCTTATCGCCGTGACGTCGTGCGCTCACGGCCCCCGCGGGGGACCCTCCAGTGAACTGATCGGAGCGCTCGTGCTCGAAGGCACCGAGCAGCCGATCGTCGGCGCAAAGGTCACGCTCACGCCGATCGAGCCGCTGGACGGCTCGGACGCGGACATGACCGGGCTCAACGCGGTCGGCTACACCGCCGACCTCGGCGCGTTCGTCTTCGTCGAGGTCTCCAACGCGGAGCGGACCGTGCCCCTGCGCGCCAACTGGGCCTACGAGCTGACCGCCGAGGCCAACGGCTTCTACTCGACCGTCGAGCGCGTGGAGCTGGGGAAGGGGCAGCAGACGATGCTGCTCGAGATCGAGGTCATCGAGCCGGAGACGTTCGCCGCCGAGCCGATCCAGGAGCTCAACCCCGAGGCGCTGAAGACCGAGCAGGGCTCCCTCATCGAGCTGGTGCTGGAGCGGATGGGCCGCTAGCGGTCCAGGACCTTCGCCTCCACCTCACGGTGGTATCGGAGCTCTTCTTCGGCCATCCACTCGAACCGCACCAGCACGTCCCCGAAGCGCAGCTTGTCGCCGCTGATCAGCGAGCAGCTACCCGGGATCACCTGTCCGTTGACGAGCACCGCGTTGGTCGAATCCTCGTCCGAGATCTGGACCGTCAATCGATCGTCGAGGCGTCGGGTGACGAGCACCGCGTGGCGGCGGGAGACCGATGGGTCGTCCACGCGGCAGTCCGCCTCTTCGTCCCGACCGAAGACCGCCGTCGGCCCCTCCAACACGAAGAAGCGTCCGACCTCGGGCCCTTGGAGCACCGTGAGCGTGGGCACGAGCGGCCCCGAGGTGCGCACCCGGAGGTCGTACACGCGACGCAGTTGAGGTTCGCGGTCTCCTCCGGTGTGGCCCTCGAATTCGCTCATGAACTCACTCTAACGGCGGCGGCGCCTTGCGATCACGGGGATTCCGAGGAGCAGCCAGGCGGCCGTCGGCGCACCCCCGTCGGCGACCGAGCAGTCGCTGTTGCCGCCGCCGTCGATCTCTTCGGCGGAGTCGTCATCGTCCCCGGAGTCATCATCGTCGTCGTCCCCGGCTCCGTACGAGGCGTCCAGGAACACCCCGTCGGGGCCGGCGTCATGGATTCCGGCGATCTCGTCGACCGTGAGTGCGCGACGGAACAGCATCAACTCGTCGATGGCGCCCTCGAACCGCTGGTACTCCCAGCCCGGCGCCGAGTCCCCGCCGATGCGCAGCGGCGTGTTCGTGGCGATCACGCTGCCGGTCACCCCCGTCGGGTCGTACGTCAGCACCGACTCTCCGTCGAGGTACATGACCGCGCCGGCGGGGTCGTCGCGATCGATCGTGATCGCCACGTGGTGCCAGGAGGCGTCCGAGACCACCGGGGAGGCGCCCGCGTCGTCGATGAACCGGCCGAGCGCGGTGCCGTTGCCGAACCGCGCCGCGAGCAGGCCGAACCGGAGGTAGAAGGTGAAGCCGATCTCGCTCCCGCCGGCGTTCCGCTTGGCGACGATGGACTGCACGCCGCCGTTGCTGCCGCTGTCCGACTGGGGGGAGTTGATCCACGCGGTCCAGGTGAAGTCGTCGGCGCCGGGGTCGACCGACGCGTGATCCGGACCTCCGCGTAGTCGTTGACGCCGTCGAAGAGGAACCCGTCGCCGACCGTGGCGGCGTCGTAGGCGGCGGAGGTCAGCGTGCCGTGGTTGTCGCCGTAGCTATCGTCGGCGGTGCTGTCGCCGGTCCACCACGACACGAGCCCCTCGGGCATCGGAAACGCTTCGGCGGAGGCGGCGGCGGGGACGAGTGCGGCGGCCGCGAAGGCGGCGGCGATCAGGCGGGGAGCGAAGGGGGAGGGGGACATCACGATCTCCAGCGCGGGGCAGTCCGCGTGGTCTCAGCTTTCGCAAGGCGCGTGCCAGACCTGAACAGGATGCAGATCGTCGTGATTTCAGCAACTTGGGTCGCGGCCCGACGGACCGTCACGCGTGCGTGTCACGTGACCGTCCCATGCGCAGCCTGCGCTCCGGCGCGCGCAGCTTCCCCGTACCCTGTCGGGATGCGCCGCCTGCCCTTCCTGCTGCTGTTGTTCCTGCTCGGCTGCCCCGTGGCGGAGCTGCCGCCGCCGCCGCCGTCGGACGATGACGACGACGCGACGGGCTCGGACGACGACGACGCCACCGACGACGACGACGCCACCGACGACGACGACGCCACCCCCGCGTGGACCGACTGCGCGCCGCCGGACGTCGACGATCCCCCGTTCGACCCGGACGACTGCAACGCCGACGGTACCCCCGACGCCGACCAGCTCGCCAGCGGCGAAGCCTTCGACTGCAACGCCAACGACGTGCTCGACGAGTGCGAGTTCCTGGACGACGCGTGCGTCTCCTACGGCGCTCGCCAGTTCACCGAGTACGACGCGGGGAACCTGCCGATCGTGCTGTCAGCCCCGCACGGCGGCGCCGTCTCGCCGGCCGACATCCCCGACCGGGTCGACGCCACCGGCAGCTCCGACACCAACACCATCCAGACGGCGCGGGCGATCGACGCGGCCCTGTTCGAGCGCACCGGCCGCCACGTCCACCTGATCATCTGCCAGCTTCACCGCGACAAGATCGACTGCAACCGCAGCCTGGAAGTGGCGCAGGACGGCCACCCCGAGACCGAGGCGGCGTGGTTCGAGTACCACGCGTTCATCGACGCGGCGAAGCGCTCCGCCGTGGCCCGGTTCGGCCGCGCCGTCTACGTCGACCTGCACGGCCTCGCCGCCTCCCGCGACAAGAACGAGCTCGGCTACCTGCTCTACAAGGCCCAGCTGTACGAGTCCGACGACCGCCTCGACCACCCCGGCTACGCCCACCGCACCAGCTTGAAGAACCTGGTGCAGCGGCACGGCGGCAGCGTCGTCGAGGTGCTCCGCGGACTGACGAGCCTGGGCGCCCACCTCCAGGCCGCGGGCTTCGACTCGGTCCCCAGCCCGGCGTTCCCCGACCCCGGCTACGACGAGGATGGAGACCCCGGCAACTACTTCAACGGCGGCTACAACACCGCCCGCCACGGATCGCGCGACGGGGGCGCCGTCGACGGCCTCCAGATCGAGCTGAAGTGGGACGGCGTGCGCGACAGCGCCGAGAGCCGGGCGGCCTTCGCCGACGCGGTCGCGGACGGCTTGCTGGCGTGGCTCCCGACCTGGCAGGACGTCGACCCCGAAGCGCGGAGCCTCGTCCGCCTGGGGCCGGTGCAGGGCTGGGCTTCGGAGCGCGGCGCGACGGCTTCGGTGCCCGTCCGCCGATCCGGGGACCTGTCCGAGGCCGTCACGGTCGCATTGGCGTGGTCCGGTCCGGGCGCAGACGAGCTGGATGAGGCGCCGACCAGCGTGTCGTTCGGGGTGGGTGAAGACGAGGTCGTGCTCGCGATCGCGGCTGCGCCCGATTACGACGTCGAAGGACCGGAGTTCGCCGCCGTCGCGTTGGTCGACGATGCCGGCATCAACCTGGATCCAACCGCCTCGTCCCGGACGATCCGCGTCGTCGACGCCGACGGGCCCGGGGTGCTCTTCGCCGGGGCGGCCGACGGCGCCACCCTGCTGGAGGGGGACGGCCTGCTCGAAGGGCTGGAGCTCTGGCGGGACGGCTGCGGACTGCCCCTGGACGGCCAGTTCGGCGTCGGTGGAAGCGCCGACGAGGACGATGTATCGGCCTCGGTATCGGCCTGGTTCGACGCCGCCGACGCGGTCCTGCCCGTCGAACTGGAGGCGCTCGCCGATGGCGTGGTGGAAGGCCTCGAGCCCTTGCTCCTGGGCGTGACCCCCGACGGCAGCGACGGCGAAGACGAGGTCGCCGCGTACCTCTCGCTGCGCCTCGTCGACGGCGACCAGGACCCCGACCTCCTCGCGTTCTACGACGGCCGCATCGACGGCCCCCTGCTGCTGGACTCGGCCCTGGATCCGGTGCGGGCCGAGGTGCTCCCGTCGGTGGTGGAAGGCCCCTCGTCCGCCGACGGTGACGGCCCGTCGGGCCCCTACCTCAGCTTCGATGTCGACGACGACGTAGTCGTCCTGGAGGACGTCGCGTTCGACGGCGCCTTCACGATCGCGTTCGCGTTCCGCATCGCCCCCGAGGTCCCCGAGGGGTTCCGCTACCTCTACGGCCACGGGAACATCGACTCGACCCACCACCTGAACGTCTACCTGACGAACGCGGGCACGCTCCGCACGTCCCTCCGAGGCTCCGATGACGCCTCGGACTACGACGCCCTGGACGTCTCCGGGGGCTACCGCGACGGCCTCTGGCACCACGTCGCCATCGCCGTCGAACCCGGCGATCCCGCCGCCGCCACGGTGTACGTCGACGGTGTCGAGGAGGCGACGGCGGCGCGGGGCGGGATCACCTTCGACCCGAGCCACCCGATCATGCTGGGGAGCCGCTGGGACCTGAGTCCGACCCGCCACTACGGCGGGGATCTGGACGACATGAGGATCTACGACCGCGCCCTGGGGGGCGACGAAGCCGCGGTCCTGGCCGCGCCGGTGCTGGCTAGTCGGTCCCCTTGAGGTTCGCGACCGGCCACAGCCGGTGGGCGACCTCCGCGATCCCGTTGTTGACGAGCACGGCGAGCACCTCGTCCAGGTCCTTGTAGACGTGGGCGCACTCGTCCAGCGGCGTGCGCCGCGTGTTGCCCACGATGCCCTCGATCTGCACGCCCCCGAGGGTGCGCCGGACCGTGGCGTTGGTGCATGGCTCGGCGTCTTGACCTGATGGGCCTGCTCGGCCCACGGTGCTCCTCGAGGATCAGCCTCCGGAGACGACCAAGATGGCCGCGCGTACAAAGAGCAAGGTGACACTGAAGTACAAGACCAAGTACCG
>JAAESI010000008.1 GCA_024229515.1 Pseudomonadota bacterium
GTACGCGCGGCCATCTTGGTCGTCTCCGGAGGCTGATCCTCGAGGAGCACCGTGGGCCGAGCAGGCCCATCAGGTCAAGACGCCGAGCCATGCACCAACGCCCTGCTTCGGAGCCATGTGGGCTCCCGAGAGTCTTCTTATGAAGGCCCGAGCGCGTGGCGAACGCCGCGAACTCAACGACGGGGGCTGAACGTCAGCCGGGCCGGCGCATCGACCCACAGGCCGAGCTCCTCGGCTCGGTCCGGATCGGCAGCCGGGCTGGTCAAGCGCCACCCTCCCGCGGTTCGCAGCGCCCAGGGTTCGCGGGTCAGGGGATCGACGTCGCAGCTAGGAGCGCCGCTGGGGAGCTCGGCCTCGAGCTCGGCCAGGCTCGCGGGGAGCGTGCCGCGGCGAGCCTCAAAGAGCGCCGCTCGGGTCCCGTGCAGCACGAGGCAGTGGCGGGTCTGGGCGTAGCTGATTCGCGTGTCCCAGCGTCGGACCAGGTCGAACTCCTGCTGCATCCTCTCGCAGACGATGGGGTGGTCGCCCGCCTCCAGGAGCCAGTCCAGAGGAGTCTCCGTGGCCGCGATCATGGAGTCGAGCTCCGGCCACGCCCGTCGACGTTCGGGTGGAGGGGCGTCCGCAAACGACAGCAGAGCGCGCCACACCGGCACCGCCGCGACTCCATAGTTGAGGACGCCCGAGCCCCCCGAGAGGTTCTCCGCGGGCGGGCTCGTGCCACGGAGCGACGTGGGGATGAGGGCGGGGTCAACCCCCTCGATGTCGAGCTCGCGGAGCGTGTCCTGCGCCCCCACGATCATGAGGAACACCTCGGTCCGCATCATCTGTCCGAAGCTCGCGTGCTCGGCCTCCTCGGCGAGAGATCGAACGATCTCCTTCAGCATCGCCGGATCAGTCGCCGGGTCTTCCGCGACACCCTGGAGGTACCTGAGCAGCCACAGCTTTGGGCCATGGGTACTGGCGCGGCTCTCGAGGGCGGCGCCGCGCTCCAGGTCCGTGATGAACCGGAGCAGTCCCAGGACCGTGCTCGTGGCGAGCGACGGATCGCGGCTGCGGGCGGCCAGCTCAGCGGTCACCAGGGCCACTTGCGCCAGCACCGGGACCGCCGAGAGGTCGCGCTGCCATCCTTGCTCGATGGACCAGGCCGACTCGATGCTCAGCGGGTTGACCCGAGCGCCGTCGACGCGGCCCTCGATGATCGTCCGCAGGGCCTCCGTAGACCCCGCGACCAGGGCGCAGCCTTCCTCTCCGATCAGCTCGATCCCGTCTCCCGATCCGGTTCGTGGGGGCAGCTCCAGGTCTGCACAGGCCGATCCGCGCGGCGTAGCCACGCTCAGATCGGGTTCGAACCCGGGCCACGGGAAGAGCAACGCATTCGCCTGCACGATCTGGTTGTGCGCCGCGTCGTCGGCATCCGGCATCAGATCGACACCCCGCCGATACGCATCGACCGTCGCCCGTGCCGCGGGTGAGTCGGTCACCGCGTGCGCCGCGAGCACCCCGGGCCGAAGCTCACGGGCCAGGTCGGACAAGGGGGTCGCGTCGGTTGCTTCCCCGAACGAGACGTCGACGTCCAACTCCGGCGCCGAGGCGGGCGCGCCCTCCGGCGAAACCGCCTCCAGGGCCCCCACGGGATTCAGCTCCGCGTCCTCGGCAGCCAGGCGGGTGTACACCAGGATCAGATCACCCTCGACCAGGGTCATCGTGTCACCGACGCTGCCATCCCCGTCGATCGTCCACCGCTGCACGCCTGCTTCCAGGCGCACGCTGCAGCCGCGAGAGAGGGCAGCCTCGGCCCAGGACGCCTTCGTGCGCGCGGCGGTCCAGACGGTGGCTCCGCCTTCGGCCTCGTGCTTGATCCGCAGGCGGCCCGGACCGATGGAGCTGGCGGCCGACGTCTCGGCCTCGCAGATCAGCGGCAGCTCGCCCAGCGCGGGCAGCGAGAGCCCGGCCCGCAGCAGAGTCTTCCGTGCGTCGATGACCAGCACCCGCCGGGCCCAGGCCGGCTCGTCCTGCGGACTCATCCATTGCGTGGCGCTGAGGACTTGTCCATCGATGGTGACGGTTCGAAGCTCCCAGGCCCCCTCGATGAGCGACCTCGAAGAAGAGCCAGCGAGCACCTGGCAGGGGAACAGCGCCGACGCGAGCACGGCGAGGAGAGCGAACAGTCGGCAGACCGAGGCCACTCGGAGAGCTTATATCCGATGCGACGAGGATAGGTCCGATAAGTGCTGTCTGGGGTCTCCAGCTGAGCGCACTCCTGCGCCTGAGCCTCGAAAATGTCGCTCATTCTCTCCGGTCCGGCCCCGGCCCGTGCCCCACCGGAGTTCGACATCGAGTGGGCCTCCTGACCGAGCTGCGGAGCTGATTCGCTGCCAGCGGAGCGCACTCGTGCGCCTGAACCTCGAAAATGCCGCTCATTCTCACTCGACATCCTCGGTTCAGCCCCGACTCGGAGTGTCACAGGACGCTGAACCCGAC
>JAAESI010000009.1 GCA_024229515.1 Pseudomonadota bacterium
TGAGGTGCGCCTCGGAGAGTCCCCCGCAGCGGTGGCGGACGCTTGGCCGGGGCCTCACGCTGGAGGTTGGAACGCCGCCGAGCCGGTAGCCCGAGAAAACGGCCCAGCGGCGAGAGCTACCAACGGCTGGCGATCACACCCATGCGGTCCTTGCCCCGCGCCGCCCGGTCCTTTATAGATTCGCCTGCCTGCGGTGCGCCCTGGGGAGGGGACACTGCACGCAACGGAGGTAGAGAGCTTGATTCGACGGGATGAGGACATCCTCCGGCTGGATTTGCGTGACCCGCAGGCGTCCGAGCAGGAGCAGCTCTCCCTGGCCGATCTGGAGGCCGTGCGCCTCGTGCTCCGAGGGGGCTCGCCGATCGACTGGCATCGGCTCAACTTCCAGACCCTCAGTGAGGTCGACGACCTCCTCCGGGCCAACCTCCTGGACCCCGACGACCGCCGCGACAAGGCCCGCATGGAGTACCTCCACCGCGAGGCCATCCGGTACCTCAAGCGCAACTTCGCGTTCCGCTTCCCCCCCGAGGTCGAGCACCCCGAGGACGTCCGCCACCTCCTGCTCTACGCATCGGAGCAGGGCCGCTTCAACCGGGTTCAGATCCTGTCCTGCGTCGCCCTCAAGACGATGCACACGATCAACCACCTCGAGGCCCGCGAGCTCCTGCTGGAGACCTCGGTGTCCGAGGCCGAGCTGATTCAGATCGTCGAGAGCCAGGTCCTCAAGCGGGCGACCCAGCTCACCGACGAAGGCCTCCCCGTCGTGCACTTCTACGGCTCGCGCAAGTCGCGCGACTCGATGATCAACAAGCTCCTGAGCAAGAAGGCGTCGCGCGCCAGCGACATCCTCGACAAGCTCCGCTTCCGCATCGTCACGGAGACCCGCGACGACATCGTTCAGGTGCTGTCGTACCTGCTCCGCCACGTCTTCCCGTGGAACCAGGTGACCGCCGGCGAGAGCACCAACAACCTGCTCAACTTCCACCGCTTCCTCGACCAGAACGATCCGCTCCGCCGCTACCTCGGCGCGCTCCAGGTCGACATCGGGATGGAGCAGGCTGAGGCGTTCGAGAGCGAGAACGAGAACGAGTTCTCCGGCAGCTCCTACAAAATGATCAATTTCATAGTGGACGTGCCCGTGCGGCTCGATCATTTGCTCTCCCGCGCGGGCGACCCGTGGATGCTGCAGAAGGGCTCGATCGCGTACGTCGGGTGCGAGTTCCAGGTCGTCGACCAGGAGACCGCCTACCTGAACGAGAAGGGCGAGAACTCCCACGCCCGCTACAAGGCGCGCCAGCAGGAGAAGGTGTCCGAGCGGCTCATGTGGGGCCTGCTCAAGGAGCGCCGACGCCGCGGTGACAGCCGTCCCCCCCGGGCCGCCAGCCTCGCCCGCCGGCCCCGCGCCGTCTCCCCGATGGAGATCGCCCACGGCATCGCCGACACCAACCCCCGCATCGCCAAGCCCGGCACCCGCCGGGAGCCCCGCCCGCCCCGCCCCGCGCTGCCCCCCGTGGTCGCGCTGGAGGAGCGCACGACGGTAAGCCAGCCGCCTCCCCGCCTGCGTGACGAGCAGGTCGCGATGAGCCTGGATGAGGACTCGATGCTCGAGCCGTTTCGCATGAGCGGGAGCAACGCCAGCGAAGCCGAGGGCAGCGGCGGCTGAACCCCGAACTGGGGTTTTCTGTACTCTTTTCGTAAGATCAGTCAGTTGAGACTTCCCGTGGGAGGAGGGGCCTCTCTGGCTGAGCCGCGCGATAAGCAACTGAACATCTTCACGGGTGTGACCGACCGGTCCCTCCCGGCGGTGCGCGAGCCCAGGCCCGTGAGCGCCGAGCCGAAGCTATCGCAGGAGACGACGCTCGCGGAAGTCCGGCGGGCCGCGCCCGCCGACCTCCACTCAACTCTGGACAGCTTCTACCAGGGCTTCTTGGAGGTGCTGGTCTTCACGTCGATTTGGCTGGCGACAGGGCTGGCTTCGCTGACCCTGCTGTCGGCACACGTCATGGGGCTACCCTTCGACCTCCGACCGTTTCTGCTGGTCTTCTTCTCGGCCCTCTTTGTGTACAACCTCGACCACGTCGCCGATCGGCACGTCGAGGGAATCCCCGACAAGTACACCGACGTGTTCTTCCAGCGGCCCGCGGTCCTCGTGCTTCTGGTCGCGTCTGCGATCGCGACGGGCCTGACTGTGAGTACGGCGCCCGAAGGGGCGAAGTGGGCGTTCGCGCTCTACATCTCCGCGGGTCTGATCTACGGCTTCCCGATCTTCCCGGTGCCTCGCAAGGCAGGCTGGAAGGCCTTCCGGCTCAAGGACATTCCGGGCTTGAAGGCCTGGCTCGTCGCGGCGGCGGTGACGACCGCAGGCTGGCTGCTTCCCATCGCCTGGGCCCAGCGCCCACTGGACACCGCCGCGTGGCACCTGGGCCTGTTCATGTTCGTGTTCGTCGTCTCCGCCGCTCACATGTGCGATGTGGCGGACGTTGAATCGGATCGAGCCTCGGGGATCCTGACCCTCCCGGTGCACGCGGGCGTCGAGCGGACCAAGGCCCGACTCCATCCTCGGGTTCGGAATCCTCGTCTTCGGGGCCGCGTTCCTGGCCGGCGAGGCCTCGCTCGGCCTGCTCACGAGTCAGGCCGAACTGGAGGGCGAGGTCGAGAACGCGACCCGCAAGCTGAGTCGGGCCAACCTCGAACTGCAGGACCGGAACCGGGCCCTGGACGAGTTCAACGCGGCGCTCAGCCACGACCTGAAGTCGCCGCTGGCGACGTCCTTGCTGGCGGCCGAGAGCCTGCTGTTCAGCCGCCCAGCGTTGAGCCCCCAGCAGCAGGAGCTGGCCAAGGCGATCGCCGATTCGTCTGAGCGCATGGGGGATCTGGTGCGCGAGCTCCTGAGGCTCTCGCGCATGGACTCCGACCTCGGCAACTGGGTGGAGATCGAGCTCCAGTCGACCCTGGAGGCGGTCGTGTCGGATCTCGAGGCGAAGCTCCAGGAGACCGGGGCGAGTATTGAGATCCGCGGGCCGCTGCCCCCCGCGCTGGGGAATGCATCGCTGCTTCGCGAGGTGTTCCAGAACCTGCTCGAGAACGCGATCAAGTACGGCGGTGAGGACGGCAAGGTCGGACGCGTGCTGGTCGAGGAGACCGAGGCCCCGTGGGCCCGGGTCTGCATCGCCATCGAGGACGACGGCCCCGGGATCCCCGAGGCCGAGCGGGACCTCGTGTTTCGACCGTTCCTCCAGCTCCATCGCGACCAGGGCAAGGAAGGGGTCGGCGCCGGTCTGGCCATCGTCCGCCGCATCGTGTCGGTGCACGGCGGCGCGATCCGCGTCGAGGAGGGAAAGACTCTCGGGGGCGCCCGTTTCGTGCTGGAGCTGCCCCGTCCCGGCACGATCGACACCTTCGCCGGTTAGCCTCAGACCAGCAGTCAGGTCTCCATCGGACCCCGGCCTTTGACCTCGACGGTGCCGCGGAGTCGGACCGGCAGCGAATCGGGCAGCAAGCTGGCCGTTCCCGCCGTCATTTGAATCTCCCCGACCTCGCCGTGGGACTCCATGCGGCTGGCGATGTTCACGGTGTCGCCCCAGAGATCGAACGCCACCTTGGAGCGGCTGAGCACCCCGGCCACGACCGGCCCCGAGTTCAGGCCGATCCTGATCCCAAGCTCCGACGCGCCGAAGGTCTCCGAGACCGCGGCGAAGGCGCTCTCCGCCTCGGCCCGCATGCGCACGGCTGCCCGCGCTGCCCGCGCCGCGTGGTCGGATGCTCCGATGGGGACCCCGGCGACGGCCATGTAGGCGTCCCCGATGGTCTTGACCTTCTCCAACTCCTCGGAGTCGCAGATCTCGTCGAAACGAACGAAGAGGTCGTGGAGGAATCCCAGGAGCACCTCCGGCTCCAGGCTGGAGGCGAGGGGGGTGAACCCCGAGATGTCGGCGAAGAGGACGGTCGCGTCTTCGTGGCGCTCCGCCAGCGGGAGGACCGGATTGGCGGCGAGTTGCGCGATCGTGGGGCCGGGCAGCATCAGCCGAAGCAGGTCGGCTGAGCGCTGCTCTTCGGACCGGAGGCGGAGCAAGCCGAAGACAAAGGCTGGAGCCGGCCCGGTGGACCCGCCGAAGCTGAGCCAGTAGATGGCGATCACCGCCGCCGTCCCCAGCCCCAGCACCGTCGCAGTGACAGGAATGGACCGAACGTTCAACGAGAGGCCCCAGGCCAGGGCGTAGAAGAGCGCCGAGCCGATGCAGAAGGTCTGGATGGCTCCGCTGAGACCCATCGCTGCGTTGCCGAGGAACATCATCACCGACCCAATGCCGCACGCCGCAGCGAACGCGGTGGCAATGCGGGACCGCAGTGGCAGGTCGGACCCGCCCACGAGGACCGACGGCAGTCGGTTGAAGGCGGACTTCGGACCGCCGTTGGGCGCGGCGGCGAACAGTCGGTCGATGGGGGCGCTGGTCGACGGAGCCTGCATCTTCTTGTCCCTTTCAACGCGGTCGAGGGACCCTTTCAAAGAACCCGATACACAAACACCGCCACCGGCCACTCGGGGTGGTCCAGCGTCACCGTCCCCACCCGCTGCAACGCATTCACCTGCGCACACGCGGCCGGCAGATCGCCGCACGCGAACGGACCCTCGGTGACCAACACGTCGGGCCGCCCCTCGGGCCACGCTTGGTCCGCGCGCCAATCGCCCGTCAGCACGTAGGCCTCCATTCCCGCGCGGCGCACGCGGATGCGCAAGTGCTCTCCGAGGTGGTGGGTCGTCTGGTGCGCACACGGGGGCACCGGCCAGCGGAGCGATCCGACGGTGTATTCGGTGCCCGCGCCGCCCGCTTCCTCCAGCAGCGCGAGCACCGCGTCGAAGTCCAGGCCTGGGGACGAGGGGGGCTGGATCCAGTCCTGGTAGCAGCGTTCGTCCACGTCGGTGAGACCCACGCGGCCCTCGCCCAGCGGGCTCTGGATGAAGCTCGAGGCCAGCAGCGACAACCCCGCGACGCCCCCCACCGCCGCCGCCCGACGCACCGGCCAGGTGCTGAGCTGGGCCCCGATCCAGGCCGCCGCCAGGGGCAGCAGGGGGAGCAGCAGCCGGGGGTACTTCTTGGGCAGGAGCATCAGCAGCGCGACCCCGCCCAGCGCGATCCACAGCGGCGTGCGGTCCACCCGCGAACGCACGCTCCACCCCACGGCCAGCGCCACCACCAGCGTCACCGGCGCCCATGGCTGCTGCACCAGGACCAACGGATAGAACACCAGCTGATGCAGCGGCCCCACCGCGTCCGGGTTCGCCCGCAGCGACCGCAGCAGGTAGTCGCCCTCGACCCCCACGAGCATCCGGTGGGCGTACCAGGGGACCGCCACCACGAGCGCCGCCGCCGCCGCCGCCATCGCCCCCCCGAGCCTCCCCGAACGCTTCGCCTCCACCAGCAGGACCACCGCCAGGGGAGCCAGCACGAGCACCGCCGTCTGCTTGACCAGCAACGCCAGCCCCGCCGCCGCTCCGCACAGCACCCAGGCCCCCATCGACCGGGCCTTCGGATCCGCGCTGCGCAACGCCGCGAACCCCGCCGCGGCGCTCAACGCCGCCAGCGCGCACAGGCCGTTCTCCAACATCACGTGCCGCTGCATCGACGACCACAGCGGCGAACACGCCAGCGCCGCCGCCGCGATCAGCCCCGCCCGGTCGCTCCGCCCCAGGGTGCGCCCCAGCCAGAAGGTCGACACCAGCGCCAACAGCCCCCACAGCAGCGCCGCCCGCGCGGGCCCGTCGCCGTCCAGGTCCGTGACGCCGCCCCACTTCGCCACGATCCCCGTGATCGCCGGGTACATCGCCGGGTACTCCCCGAAGTCCTCGACGTAGGCCCGGATCAGCTCCCCGCCCGCCCACCGGCCGGCGTGGTCCTCCCAGAACAGCTCGACCGCGCCCACGTTGCCGAGCACGTCGCCCTCGGCGATGCGGTCGTCCGCCGCCAGCCACCCCGCCTGCAGCACGAGCCAGCCCGCGAGCAGCCCCAGCAGCAGCCCTGTCGTGCGCGCGTTCATCGATCCAACGGGTCCTTGCCCGGGCGCCGAACAGCGTCCGAGGGAGCGAACAGCAGCTGCCCGGGCCCCACCAGGCTCAGGGTCCCCGGCGCGTAGCCGAGGTTCTGCAGCGTCACCTCTTCGAACTGGCTCAGCGACGGGAAGCCCATGTACAGCGCGTGGATCAACCCCGTCACCACCCGCGCCGTGGCCCAGTCCCGGTCGAGCATGATCCGGCCGCAGTTGCGCAGGTTCGTGTACGTGTGACGAGCCTTCGGTTCACGCACGATCCGGTCCTTGCGCCAGCCCCCCCGGATGAGCTCGACGGCCATCTCGTCCGCCTCCACGAACGGCGTTCCCGGAGGATGCACGGCCCCGCCCGAGACGATGATCCAGTCGATGCTTCGGGCCTTCGCCACCGCGATCGCTTTGCGCACCCGCGCCGCAGCCCGCGGATGGAGCCGCACCGGCCGCGTCGCGATCGACGGCGTGTACCCGGGCACGATGATGGCGGACTCGCTCACGCAGCGATGATCGCAGAGCGGACCCCCTCGGCGCGCGGTCCGGCGCGACTTCTAGCGCGTCGTCCACTCCGGGCAGTCCGCGTAGCTGCCGTCGTCGTCCGGGTCGAGGCTGGCGGCCTGCTCCTCGCAGTCGGCGAGGTCGACCCAGCGGGCGATGACGTCGGCGCAGGTACGCTCCTCGAGGACCACCTCCGGCACCGGCTGGGCGGTCATGTGCTCCCCCCGAAGCTCGACGCAGAAGGCGCCCGGGGTGCCGCCCGGACACTCCTCGCAGGTCAGCCCCACCGCATCCAGCAGCTCGCAGGCCGAGCCCAACTCACCCCCCGGGGTGAGCGAGTCCAGCCACCGGGTGTCCACGATTCCCGAGAACGCGCCGTCCTCGAAGTCGTTCAGGTCGGGGTGGACCACCCAGCGCAGGTCGAGGTCGTAGATCCCCGCGAGCACGCCGGAGACCTCCAACGGCAGATCATGGGGACCCATCTGGAGGATGGGGTCGTCCCAGGTGCTGGGGATGTCGTCGTCGGTGAGGGGCTCGGCGTCCGCGCCCGCCGACAGCGACGTCGTGCCGCGGCACAGGTTCTGGGAGATCGTCTCGCCGTCGTACACGCCCAGCGCACCCAGCAGGTACACGCCCGGCTGCGCCTCCGCCTCGAAGGAGGAGCGCTCGGTGACGGCGATGAGGATCGGTGTTTCGGTGAGGTACGTGGAGATCACCGGGCCCGCGCCGGGAGGATCGACGAGGTCCGCCGGCTCCACCTCGATGCGGTACGTGCGGCCCACCAGGTCCTCGGCGTCGACCGACAGCGGAGCGCCGTGGGGCCCGGTCGAGAACGACGCTTCGAACGAGCCGATCGAGCTCGGCGCCAGCGTCACTGTCCAGACGTAGGCGGTGGACGGCTCCAGCGGCACGAACGGGTCGACCCGCAGGGTGAGGCCGTCGTTCTCCAGCGCTACGGCGGCTCCCACCGACTCGCCCGCCGCCGTGCTCAGCACCGCCGTGGCCTCCTCGGGCATTTCGTCGAAGTGCACGTACAGGGTCGCGGTGAAGAGGAAGTCCGTGGCCCCGTCAGCGGGCACGAACTCGGTGATGACGACGCCCTCGTACGGCGGCGGCTCCTCGTCCGGGGGCTCGGTGGTGGGGCAGGAGATCAGGAGCAGCAGGGCAGGGGCCAGGAGCAGAGCGCGGGTCATGCCGACACCTTCCCCCGGGGCTCACGGGGTGTCCAATTGGCCGCCCGATGGCCGCAGACCCTGCTACAAGGCATCGCCGCCGAGTCCCGCGGCATCCGGAGTCCCCCATGCGTGTGCCCGAACGCCTCGAACCCCTCCTGGATGGAGGCGTCATCGAAGAGGTGATCCGACCGCTCATGAGCGGCAAGGAGGCGGAGGTGTACCTCGTGCACTCCGGCGGCGAGCTTCGGGTCGCCAAGGTCTACAAGAACGCCCAGCACCGCAGCTTCCAGCACCGCACCGACTACACCGAGGGCCGCCGCACGCGCAGCAGCCGCGGGCAGCGGGCGATGGCCAAGGGCTCCCGCCACGGCCGGGCCCAGACCGAGATGGCCTGGCGTTCCGCCGAAGTGGACGCCATCGGGCGGCTCCGCAGCGCCGGGGTCCGCGTGCCCGAGCCCCATGCCTTCGTCGAGGGCGTGCTCGTCATGGAGTTGGTGCGCGGCATCGACGGAGGGCCCGCCCCCCGCATGGTCGACGTGGACTTCTCGCGGGAAGAAGCGAACGACCTGTTCCAGCTGCTGCTGCGCGAGGTCGTCAAGATGCTCTGCGCCGGGATCATCCACGCCGACCTGTCCGACTTCAACATCCTGATGTCGGCCGACGGGCCCGTGATCATCGACCTCCCCCAGGCGGTCGATCCGGCGAGCAACCAGAGCGCCAAGAAGCTCTTCGTCCGGGACGTGAACAACCTCACGTCGTTCCTGGGGCGGTTCGCGCCGGCGCTGCGGAGCACCCAGTACGGCCTCGAGATCTGGGACCTGTACGCCCGCAACGAGCTCGACCCCGACACCGAGCTCACGGGCAAGTTCATCACCAAGAAGAGCAAGGTCGTCGTCTCCTCGCTGCTGGAGGACATCCTCGCGGTGGAGCAGGAGGCGCGAGAACGCCGGGAGGCGCTGGGGCTGCCCGCGCCCCGACCGGCGCGCAAGCCGGTGGTCTACGAAGAGGCGCCGGCGCCCAAGCCGCGGCCCCAGCCGTCCGCCGCGGCCGCACCCGCCGAGGGGGAGGCGTCCAAGAAGAAGAAGCGCCGCCGCCGTCGGCGCGGCCGCGGAGGAGCCGGGCAGGGGAGCAACGGGAACGGGAATGCCGCCACCCCGAAGGCACCGAAGGGGCCGGTCGTCCAGACCCGCGGATCCGCCAAGGGCGCCCCGAACTCGGGTGACTCTGATGCTCCCAAGCCGAAGCGGAGGCGCCGTCGCCGCCGCCGTCGAGGTCCCCGTCGGGACGGGGGCGGCGACTCGGCGCCCACCCACGCCTGAGCCGCGCGCGCCGGGTAGGCTCGCGCGATGAGACTGCTCGCTCCCTCGATCCTGCTGACGTTCCTGTTCCTGCTGACCGCCTGCGGCGAAGGCGCGGCGCTGCACGTCGCCGACACCGACAAGACCGTCGAGGCCTACCAGGCGTTCCTCGCGGAGTACCCCGACTCGTCGCACAGCGCGGAGGTCCAGGGGAAGATCGAGGGGCTCCGCTACGACGCCGCCAAGGACTCGCGGAACCCCGAGGTGCTGCGCGACTTCCTCACCCACCACCCCGACCACGAAGCCGCCGGCCGGCTCGCCAAGCGTGAGGATGAGGTCGCCTGGCAGGTCGCCTCCGCCGCCAAGACGGCTGAGGGATACAAGAGCTACATCGACTTCCACCCCGAGGGGACCCAGCTCGAGGCGGCGCAGGCCGAGTACGCCCTGTACGCCTACGCCGGTGAGCTGACGATCGCGGACATCGCCATCGCCAAGGTCAACATGGCCCAGGACCCCGAGGGCCCGCTCAACGGCTGGGGGATCACCGCCAACGTCACCAACCCCGGGGACAAGCGCCTGAAGCGGGTGACGATGGCGATCGACTCGCTCGGCGCCTCCGGCGACGTCGTGAGCACCGACACCTGGTACACGGTGGTGCAGGACCTGGGCCCGATGCCGGTGCCGCCCCCGCTGCAGACGATCCTGGAGCCGGGCGAGACGAAGGGGTTCCGGTTCACCACCGCAGAGGCGCCCGAGGGCTGGGCCGAGGGGAGCTTCGCGCTCCGGGCGGTCAGCGTGCGGTTCGCTCCCCCCGCCCCCGCCCCCGCCTCCGACGAGTAGCGCATGGCCTTCCCGCTCAAGCTCGTCACCGAGATCCCGCCCGTCCGGATCGTCGACATCGGCGCCAGCCCGATCGACGGCACGCCCCCCTACCAGCCGATGGTCGAGGTCGGAGACGTCGAGCTGATCGGGTTCGAACCCAACCCGGAGCAGTTCGCCGCGCTGCAGCCCCGGATCCGCCCCGGCGTGACGTTCCTGCCCTGCGCCGTCGGCGACGGGACCGAGGGGGAGCTCAAGATCTGTCGTGCGCCGGGGATGACGTCGCTGCTGGAGCCCGACCTGGAGGTGCTGGCCAACTTCCACGTGCTCGCCGAGTGCGCCGAGGTGGTGGAGCGGCTCCCGATGGCGACCAAACGCCTCGATGACCTCGAGGAGGTCCAGGGCTCCGACTACCTCAAGATCGACGTACAGGGCAGCGAGCTGGCGATCCTGCAGGGTGGCCGGACCACGCTGGAGTCGGTGCTGGTCATCCAGCTCGAGGTCAATTTCGTGCCCTTCTACAAGGACCAGCCGCTGTTCGCGGAGCTGGACCAGGAGCTGCGCGCGCAGGGCTTCTACCTGCACCGCTTCCTGCCGCTCATCAGCCGCGTCTTCAAGCCGTTGATCCTGAACAACGACCCCTACGCGGGGCTCAGCCAGGTGCTCTGGAGCGACGCGATCTACGTGAAGAAGTTCACTGACGTGGACGCCCGCTCGGACGCCGAGCTGCTCAAGACCGCGCGGATCATGCACGAGCTCTACGACAGCTTCGACTACGCCGGGATGATGCTCTGGCACCACGACCAGCGGCGGGACACCAAGCTGTACGACGCCTACCTCAGCCGCTTCGGCAAGGGCGGCTGATCGACGGACGTCGCCGCGACGTGGGATCCGCGAGGGGTCCGCGTGGGGCGATCCCCCGATAGCGTCTCCGCACGCGTCACGGATGGGTCCGTGGGGCATGCCGGAGTTCATGATGTACCGACCCTCTTCTCTCGCCCTGGTCCTGGCCCTCCTGGTGCCCGCGGGCGCATTGGCACAGGACGCGCCCGCCGGAGACGCGCCTGCCGAATCCGCCCCCGCCGAGAGCGCACCGGCGGGTGACGCCCCCGCGGGTGACGCTGGCGAGGACGCGTCCACCGGCTCCACCACCCCCGCCGAGGCGACCCCCGGCGACACCTCCACCAGCGGCCCGGCCGACACCGATCCGGCCGATCCCGCGGCCGCCTTCGGCGGCACCGTCGCCGACGTCCAGCTCCTCCAGACGGACGACTCACCAACCTGAAGCTGAACCCGGGATCGGCCGTCAGCTCCAACGACCTGACCGATCTGGCGGAGTTCGACGTCGTCGTGCTCGGCTGGCTCGTGCAGGCCACGTCCGGCGACGTCTCCATCGACTCGGTCGACACGCTGACCGTCGAAGGCACCGTCGACGCCGGCGGGAACGTGGCCCTCGGCGCTCGCAAGCTGATCACCACGTTCGAGGGCAGCGGGATCAACGGCTCCTCGAACCTGTACGCCGGGGGAGACATCACCCTCGACGCCGTCGACACCCTCCACGTCGACGGAGACGTCGAGGCCGGTGGCAGCATGCTGTTCCGACGTGGCGGCGGCGGCACCATCCTCGACAACGCCGGCGACCGCGTCGGCATCGGCACGGGCGCGCCGCGCGGGCGGCTTGCGCTCATTGCCGGCGGCAACGTCGTCATCTCGGATCACTCGGTGCTCGAGGTCACGAGCGGCAGCATCACCATCAACGCCGACGTTCAGGCGGGGAACGGTGTCGTCATCGACACCAACGGAGGGGTCATCATCGACGGCTCCCTGGAGTTCGGCGCCCAACTCGGCGCCTCGGTCGACATCGACGCCGACTTCGGCTTCCGCATCGTGCCGGGCGGCGTGAGCGTGGATGCCGGTACGACGGCGGAGATCAACGGCACGCTGACGTCGGTCGGCGACATTGAGCTGAACTCCGGCGGCTCGACGGAGGTCAACGGGTCGGTCGACTCGGTCGAGGGGGACGTGCTCGTCGAGGCGGGCCTCGTGCAGCTTTGGGGCTTCGACGACGACGTCGCCCAGGACACCGCCGGCTACATGAACGCCGGCCTCGGGATCACCATCAAGGGCGGCTCGTCCATCTTCATCGACCTCCGCGGGGAGCACAAACGCTTCGACGCGAGCCTGTTGGCCGGCTAGAGCATCGTCCTCGATGCGCCCGACTACCTCGAGGCCGCCGGGGACTTCTCCTACGGCGGCGGTGAGTACTTCGTCGAGCTGCCCGACCCCGTCATCCTCGAGTTCGGCGGCCTGATCTCCTTCAACGCCGAGACGGGGGAGTTCGTCATCGAGGAGTAGCGAGGGCTGGTTATGCTCCGCCCATGAAGAAGCTCCTCGCTGTGACCGTCCTCACGCTCCTCGTCGGCTCCTCCATCTTCACGATGGGCTGCCCCGTTCCCTACTGCGACTACGACCAGACCGAGGACTGCCTCGACACCGTGCGGAACGAGTGCGTGGACACCTACGAGTACGCGGAGATCGAGGACTGCGCGGACCAGGGTCTGGACTGCCTCTACGACGAGGACGCCGGCACCACCTCCTGTGGCGAAGCGGCCGGAGATGACGACGACAGCGCGCTGTAGTCCCCCGGCGCTCTGGACGCCACCGATGACGCGACCCATCATGTCGCCCCCGTGGCCGCCCCCGACCCCCGCACAGCCGTCCTGCACGCCACCCGCGAGCAGTCTGAGATCCGCCTCCCCGGGCTCGGCGGCTCCGCCCCCGCGTGGCTCGTCGCGAGCGTGCTCGAGGACCTCAAGGGGCCGGTGCTGTGGGTCGCTCCCGACGACACCGCCGCCGAGCGCATCCGGTCCGAGATCAAGTTCTTCCTCGAGGCCCAGACCGCCGAGGAGCAGACCGCCCCCGACGTGCTGCTGTACCCCGACTGGGACTCGGCCCCCTACAAGGGCTACTCGCCGTCCGCCGCCGTCACGCGCGCCCGACTGAGCGGCCTGCACCGCCTGGGGGACCGCCGCCCCGGAGTCGTCGTCGCCTCCGCCGCCTCCCTGCTCAAGCGCGTCATCACCCCCGACGACCTGCACGCCGCCACCGAGACGCTGCGGCAGGGCACCGAGATCGACCGGGACGCCCTCGTCCACCGCCTCGTCGAGCGCGGCTACCTCGCCACCGACCTGTGCTCCGAGTCCGGCACCTTCGCCGTGCGCGGCCACATCCTGGATGTCTGGGGCCCCTCGCAGACCTCGCCCATGCGGATCGAGTTCTGGGGCGACGAGATCGACTCCATCCGCTCCTTCGATCCATGGACCCAGCGCTCGCGGGTGACGCACACCGAGATCTCGGTGCTCCCCGCCCGGGAGGAGATCCTCGCGGAAGGCCTGCTCGTCGGCCTCCCCCGCGAGCTGAAGGCGCTGGCGGATGCCCGCGGACTCAAGCCCCGCGCCCGCATCGAGCTGCAGCGTGAGCTCGTCGACGGCCGCGTGCTGCAGGAGATCGAGCTGCTCCTGCCGCTGCTGCGCCCCGACCTCGGGACCGTCTTCGACCACCTCGCCCCCCGCGGACTGATCGTCGTGGACGGCCCCGATTCGATCGACGCGGCGCTCGTCGGAACGGGCCAGACCCTGCACGGCCGCTGGTCCGCCAACGGAGGTCACGACCGGCTCGTGCCCGAGCCCTCGTCGCTGTTCCTGGACGAGGAGCACTTCCTCGAATCCGCCTCCCACCGCGCCCGCGTCGTGCTCCCCGATCTCGACGACGGTGCCGATGTCGAACGCTACGTCGTGCCCGATCAGGGCGACCTGCGGGCCCTCGTGCTCGCAGCCCGTGACACCCCCGAGGGCATGCTCACGCCGGTCGTCGAGCGGGTGCGTCAGTGGCAGCGCGACGGCCTCGATGTCTGCCTCGCGGGCTCCCGCAAGCAGCTGGACCAGCTCGCCGACCTGCTGGATGCCTACGACCTCGACCTCCCCGCGGTCATCGGGGATCTCAGCCGGGGCTTCGCGTGGCCCCGCGAGCGGGTCGCCTGGATCGCCGCCGACCTCATCCTCGGGGCCCGCGCCCGCCAGCGCAAAGGGCCCAACCGCACCGTCGGTCATGAGGCGATCGGCTCGCTCCACCAGCTCGGCAAGGGCGACCTCATCGTGCACGCGCTGCACGGCATCGGCCGCTTCGAGGGGCTCGACAAGCTCCGCCTGGATGCGTCCTTCGCCCAGGTCGCGGCCGAGGAGAAGCGCCGCGCCGCCGACCCCAGCTACGTGCCCGGCACCGGCGGCAAGGCGGCCAGCACCGGCGGCTCCAACAACGACTACCTGCTGCTCGTCTACCGCGGCGGCGATCGCCTCTACCTCCCCGTCCACAAGCTCGACCTGCTCGCCCGCTACGTCAGCGCCGGGGGACCCAAGCCCCGCCTGGACAAGCTCGGGGGCCAGACCTGGACCAAGCGCCGCAAGAAGGTGGCCGAAGAGGTCCAGAAGATCGCGACGGAGCTGCTGGCGCTGTACGCCCGCCGCAGCGTCGCCCGCGCCCACGCCTTCGCCCCACCCGACGGCGACGAGCTCTACCGCGACTTCGTGGGCGGCTTCCCCTTCGAGGAGACAGACGACCAGGCCAAGGCCATCCAGGCGGTCACCGACGACATGGCCAAGCCCTCCCCGATGGACCGGCTGGTCGTCGGCGACGTCGGCTTCGGCAAGACCGAGGTGGCGCTCCGGGCGGCGTTCGTGGCCGTGCTCGAGGGCAAGCAGGCGGCGGTCCTGGTGCCCACCACCATCCTCGCCCTGCAGCACTTCGAGGCGTTCCGGGAGCGGATGTCGGCCTTTCCCGTGTCCGTCGAGATGCTGTCCCGGTTCCGCACCGCGGCCCAGCAGCGGGAGACCCGCAAGAAGCTCAAGTCCGGGAACCTCGACATCGTCGTCGGCACCCACGCGCTGCTGAGCAAGAACGTCGAGTTCTCCGACCTGGGGCTGCTGATCGTCGACGAGGAGCACCGCTTCGGGGTGAAGCACAAGGAGCGGATCAAGGAGATGCGCGCGGGCGTGGACGTGCTCACCCTCACGGCGACCCCGATCCCCCGCACCCTGCACATGGCCCTGTCGGGGATCCGCGACTTCTCGATCATCACCACCGCCCCCGAGGGCCGGCGCGCGGTGCGCACGTCGGTGGCCCGCTTCAGCACCCGCCGCGTCGCGGACGCCATCCGCTTCGAACTGGAGCGCGGCGGCCAGATCTTCTTCGTCCACAACCGGGTCAAGACCATCGACAAGATGGCTTCCTGGCTCCACAAGATGGTCCCCGAAGCCCGCATCCGGGTCGCCCACGGCCAGATGGAGACGAAGGTCCTCGAGTCGCTGATGCTCGACTTCTTCCAGCGCAAGTTCGACGTGCTCGTCGCCACCACCATCGTCGAGAGCGGCATCGACGTGCCCACCGCCAACACGATGATCATCAACCGCGCCGACACCCTCGGGCTGGCCCAGATGCATCAGCTCCGAGGCCGCGTCGGCCGCTCGATGGAGCAGGCGTTCTGCATCCTGCTCGTGCCCCCCGGTCGGGCCCTGCGCCGCGTCGCCCTGGAGCGCCTCAAGGTCATCCAGGACCACAGCGATCTGGGTAGCGGCCACCGCATCGCGCAGCACGACATGGAGTTGCGGGGGGCCGGCAACCTGCTGGGCAAGAAGCAGTCCGGCCACATCGCCGACGTCGGCCTCGTCACGTACATGGAGCTGCTGGAGAGCGCGGTCCGCAAGATCAAGGGGGACAAGTCCCCCGTGGGGCAGGAGCCCGAGGTCGACCTGCGCGCCGAAGCCTGGATCCCGGCGGACTACATCCCCGACGAGCGGGACCGGCTGGGCGAGTACAAGCGGCTGGCCGACTGCCGCACGATGGACGAGCTCGGCGAGCTGTTCGAGGAGCTGGAGGACCGCTACGGCAAGCCGCCGGAGCAGGTGCAGGCGTTCGAACGGCTCATCGAGGTGAAGGTCCGCTGCCGCGAGCTCCGGGTCATTTCCCTGCGCACCGTGCGGGGCGGGCGCCTGCAGATGACCTTCGATCCCGCGACCCCCGTGGACCTCGCGCTGCTCATGAAGCGGGTCGCCCGGCAGAGCCGACGGATGACGTTCCGCCCCGAGGGTGTCTTGCTCGTATCGCTGGACGGGGAAGCCCGACGCGCCCCGGTCGAAGCGGCCCGCGCGGAGCTGACCGCGCTGGCCGCCTGTGTGACTGCCGCGCCCGCGCCCGCGACGGTGGATTCGTAGGGGGCCGCGTGCTATCCCTCCCGCGCTTCGGAGCCCGCATGGAGATCTCGATGAACGCAAAGATGATGGTCCTGTTCGCCGCCCTGGCCGCCCTCGTGGCATGCGGTGGCGGCGACACCGCCAAGAGCGCCACCGGCGGCGCCACGTCCGACTCCGGTCGGAGCGGCGAGTGGCCCCCCATCCCCAGCGCCGAGCAGATCGGTTCGCCGATCGGCACCGTCGACGGCATGCCCATCGGCACGCTCGAGTTCGACACCATGGCGGCGCGCCAGATGGGCCGCGACGGCCAGCTGGACGACACCCTCCGCACCGACATCGTCGACCGGCTGGTGGACGAGAAGCTGCTCTACCTGGAGGCCCTGCGCCGCGGCATCGACAAGGATCCGAAGATCCAGAAGATGATGGTGAACACCCTGCTCAAGCAGCAGGTCTACAGCCAGGTCCGCACGTCGGAGATCTCGGAAGAGGACCTCAAGGCCTACTTCGCGGCTCACAAGGAGGACTTCGTCGTCCCCGAGAAGGTGCAGATCAAGCGCATCCTCATCAAGGCCGAGGACGGTGAGACGCCCGAAGGCGCGCGCGGGCGTGCTGAGGAGATCCTCGCCGCCGTGAAGGCCAACCCCAGCGACTTCAAGACGCTCGCCCAGCGCCACAGCAAGGGGCCCTACGCCCGCCGCGGCGGCGACGTCGGCTTCGTCACCCCCGAGGGCAAGCCCGGCGTGGACCCGGCGGTCGTGGCCAAGGCGTTCACGGTCGAGGGCAACGCGGTCCTGGACGAGGTGTTCGAGACTGTCGACGGCTTCAACGTCATCTACATCCCCAACCGCCGCGAGCGGGTCGAGCGCACCTTCCAGCAGATGCGCGGCTCCGTGCTCCGCAAGGTGAAGGCGGACAAGTACAAGGACCTGTACGAGGGCTACGTGGGCGGCCTCCGGGCCAGCGCCACCATCTCGCTCGACGACGCCATGATCGCCAGCTACATCGTCACCTCCGGCCGGCCCAAGGCCGACGGCGGCGACGCCACCGGCGCCCGCTCGGGTCGTCCCGAGGGGCTTCCCCCGGAGATCGACCCCGAGGCGGAGAGCGACGGCGCGTCCGAGTAGGGGTGCAGCGGCTCTCCCTCTGCGCGGCGGCCGTTGCCGGCGCGCTCCTGCTCGCATCCTGCGGGGCGGACGACGACGACGCTCCGGCGCCGGCGCCCACCACCGTGTTGGCGAGCATCGACGGCCAGGCCGCGGTCGACTTCGACCTGCTCCTGTTGGCCGCCCGCGCCCGCACCGCGCCCGGCGAGTTCCCCCGCACCGGCTCGGGCTTCGAGTCCGTGCGGGACCGCCTCGTCCGCGACGTCGTCGTGCAGGAGTTCCTGATCGCGGAGGCCGCCCGGCGCGACCTGCACGTCGAGGACGAGGAACTGGAGCAGGCGCAGATGGCCGCCACCGAGGGGTTGGCGGTGCAGGGGAGCTTGCCCGAGGTCCTCACCGAGCGGTACGGCAGCGAAGCGGGGTGGAAGCAGATCGTGAGCCGGCGGTTGCGGGCCGAGCGGGCCGAGCGCGCGGTGCGTGACGAGCTCGGCGCCGCCGTCGAGGTGACCGACGAACAGGTCGCCGCCAACGCGTCGCGGTTCGCCGCCGAGCTGGCCCGTCCCGCCCGCCTCCGGGCCCGCCAGGTCTACGCCGAGAGCCCCGAGCGAATCCGTGCCGCCCAGGCCGATCTGGCCGACGGCATCGCGTTCGTGGACCTGGCCCAGAAGTACAACGAGGGCGACGGCGACATGGGCTGGATGGCGCTGTCGGCGGCCCCCCCCGAGCTGGTCGAGTCGATGGATGGGCTCGAGGTCGGGGAGTTCTCCGAGGTCGTGCGCTCACCCTTGGGGTATCACCTGTTTCAACTGCTCGGTCGCGAAGAGGCGTCCGAGCTGACCCCCGAGGAGTCCGCCGCCGAGATTCGGCGTCTGCTCCAGGCTGAAGAAGCGGACACGGCGTACCGCCGGTGGCTCGTGGACCGCTTCGAAGCGCGGGGAGTTCAACTGCATGAGGATGCGCTGGACCAGGTCCGGTGTTGTCGCCGGGGCCTGCCGTACGTGCCGGCCCCCGAGGAGTCGTGATGAGTCGTCTGCTGTCGCTGTTTGCTGCCTTCGCCGCGTTGCTGCTGGCCGTGCCCGTGAGCGCGGGAGAGCTCATCGACCGGGTCGTCGCCGTCGTCAACAAGGACGTCATCCTGCAGACCGACGTGGACGAACTCGTCGAGCTGATCGGCCCCCAGGAGCTGCGCGGGCTGAGCGGCCCGGAGCTGGCCCAGGCGTCCGAGCAGCTGACGCTCGACGTGCTGGACGGCCTCATCGCCAACAAGCTCATCGACCAGGCGATGGACCGCGCCGCCATCGAGGTGAGCGACCGGGACGTGGAGGCGGCCATCCAGGACGTCGCCAAGAGCAACGGCATGACCATCGAGCGGCTCTACGCCGAGCTTCAGAAGCAGGGGCTGGACCCGCAGGAGTACCGCGTCGAGCTGAAGAAGCAGCTGCGGCAGTACCAGTTCATGAACCTGGAGATCCGCGCCCGCGTGGAGGTCTCCGACGAGGACGTGCGGGCCGCCTGGCTGCAGGCCACGGCCGGCCGCCAAGGGGAGTCCGCGTGGCGCCTCAAGCGCATCCTCCTGGCCTACGCGGCGGACGCCGACGAGGCCGCCAAGCAGGCGGTGCGGGACGAAGCGGCGACGCTGCTGGGCGAGCTCAACGGAGGCAAGGACTTCGCCGCCGTCGCGGCCGCCCGGTCCGATGACGCCACCACGAAGGACAAGGGCGGCGACGCGGGGCTGTTCAAGCCCGCCGACCTGAGCGCCGCGTTCGCGGAGCCGCTGCAGGCCGCGGAGATCGGCGAGGTCGTGCTCGTGGACCTGCCGATGGGCGTGTGGCTCCTGCAGGCCGCCGAGACGGTCGACGTCATGGAGGCCGCGTTCGAGCAGCAGCGCGACGAGCTGGCCCGCCAGCTGTACGACCAGGCGATGGAGCGCGAACTCGACCTCTGGACCGAGGAAGAGCGCCGCAAGGCTCACGTCGAGATCTTCCTGTAGCGCTCCCGTGAGGGTCGCGATCACGATCGGGGACGCTCAGGGCGTCGGACCCGAGGTCGGCGCGGTGGCGGCCGCGGGGGCCGCGTGCGAGGTCGTGCTCGTGGGGGATCCGGCGGCGTGGGCGCGTGCGGCCGAGCTGCGGCAGGTCTCCATCGACGGCATCGAGATCGTGGACGCCGGCGACGAGCTGGCGGCGGTTCAGACCGGCGTGGCGGGCTGCCTGGACGGGCGCTGGGACGCCCTCTGCACGATGCCCATCCACAAGGCCGACCTGCAGGCGCGGGGTTTCCGCCACTCGGGGCATACGCCGTACCTCGCGGAGCTTTGCGGGAGGCCGACCGAGGACGCCGTCATGGTGTTCGCCGGCGGGCGCCTGGCGGTCTCCCTGGCGACCGTCCACATCCCGCTCAACGAGGTCCCCGCGAGGCTCGACGCGGCCGCCATCGGGCGTGCGGCCCGGGGGTTGCGGGAGGTCCTGACGAAGCTCGGGGTCGACGCTCCCCGCATCGCGGTCTGCGGCCTGAACCCCCACGCGGGCGAAGACGGCACGCTGGGTACCGAGGACCGCGACGTGACCGCCCCGGCCATCGCCGCGCTGGCGGCCGACGGCCTCGACGTCAGCGGTCCGTACCCCGCTGACACGCTGTTCGCGCGTGCCGCCGCGGGAGACTTCGACGGCGTGGTCGCGCTGTTCCACGACCAGGGCCTGATCCCGGTCAAGACGCTCGACTTCGGCCGCTCCGTGAACATCACCGCGGGGCTCCCGATCATGCGCACGTCCGTCGATCACGGCACCGCTCGGGACATCGCCTGGACCGGTCGGGCCGACGCCCGCCACGCCATCGCGGCGTTGAGGATGGCGGCGGCGCTGGCCTAGGAGCGTGTAGCGCATTGGCGTCCGGGTCCGCGGGCCGACCGAGTCCAATGTGCTACGGGCTCCTAGCGGCCGGGGTGCACGATCACCGCCATCGGGCTCCCGTCGATGGGGTGCCACGACGGGCCGAACGGCCACGCCAGGCCGTCATCGCTGCGGTTGTGCTCCCCCCAGTCCGATGCTGCGACGAGCTGTGATCCCGACGGCCCCCCACGCACCAGATCGGATCGCAGCAAGCGGCCGGTCCGGGGATCCCATGCGAGCTGACCCGCGCCGCTGAACCGCTCCGGCGGGGGCGCGATCTGCGCGGCCCGCAGAAGCACGACGTCGGGGTCGTGCGCGCCCAGGTCCTGCTCGAGCTGCTCCATCAACTCCTCGAACCAGAGCGCGTCCCCGGCGGTCTCCAGCAGCGCCCGCGCCGTCTGCAGTCGAGCGGCGTGCCGGAAGTCGTCGTGAGGGGCGGTGCGGAGGGCCTGGTCCAGCGCCCGTCGGGCCGCGTCGGTCTGTCCGGCGGCGGCCCGCGCCGCGGCCTTCACCGCGAGCGCTTGCGCCCGGCGGTCCTTGTCGGCGCCGCGCGCCGCCTTCTCGGCGAGCTCGCCGGCTCGCTCCCAGCGCTCCTCGCCCAGCGCCCGCCACGCCCACAGGAGCCGCTCGTCGCGGGCTCGATCCGCCGGCCCGACGCGCCGATCGAGCGCCCGGCTGAGCCCGTCCCAGGCGGCGGGGTCGCCCTCGACGTACAGCAGCTCGGCGCGCAGCGAGGGGGCGTTGCCGGTGGCGATCTGCTGCTCGTAGGCCGACGCCGCGTCGGCCATGCGGCCCGGCGGGAGGATGACCTGAAGCTCGCGGAAGTAGCCGCGGGCCGCGTCCGGGGCGTCCCGCAGCAGCGTCAGCTCGCCGGCGTCCCACATCAGCGCCGCGGGCATGGGCGCGCCGTGCACCCGGGCGTCCTGACGGGCTCGATCCAGCGCGTCCTTGGTGACCTGCATCGCCAGCCGGTAGTCGCCCCCGGCCCGCTGCACCCAGGCGACCACGCGGTACTTGTAGACGTACTCGGCGCCGGTCTCTTCGGGGAGCACCGCGAGCGTCGTCGCGAGCGCCTCCCGGGACGCCTTGTCGCCTCCTTGGAGGGCGGCCACCGCCGCCGCCCCGACCAACGCCTCATGACGTGAGCGCTGGTCTCCGGCGTGCTCTCGGAACGTGCCCAAGGCCCCCTCGAGGTCGCCCTCGTTGAGCAGGCTCTCGGCGTGGTCGACCCCGCGCGAGACCCCGACCGTGCCCCGCCACACCAGCCAGCCCGCACCCGCGATCGCGAGGCCGAGGAGCACGGCCAGCAGCCACACCCCGGCGCGCCGCCGGCGCTGCGCCGCGAGGTACCGCGACACGATGGTCTCGGAGCCGGGCGGGTTCAGCACCCGCACGCCTTCGGGGACCGGCAGCTCCGCCGCCTTTTGCGCCCGGAGGGCCGCCGTCGACAGGCTCCCGCTGGCGCTCCAGCGTCCGCGGATGAAGTCCTGCACGAACTCCGCCGTGGAGGTCCGCTTCTCCTGCCAGTCCAGCACGTGCTGCAGCTCGATGGCGACGTCCCGCGCCTCTCGAACGCGCGACGGAACGTCCCGATCCAGCAGCCGCCCGATCACCGGCCCGAGGCCCGGGATCCTCTCCTCCACCGCCCGGATCTCGTCGTCCAGGGGGAGGTTCAGCACCCGCGTGATGATCTCCGGGATCGTCCGCCCGGCGAACAGCAGCTTGCCCGTCACGAGCTCGTAGAGGATGACCCCCAGCGAGAACAGATCGCTGCACGTCGGCAGCGGCCGCATGCCGCGCAGCTGCTCGGGCGACATGTACAGGGGCGTGCCCTTGGCGACGCCGGTGGCGGTGGTGTCGAACAGGTTGGCCGTCGACTTGCTGATCCCGAAGTCCATGATCTTCGCGGTCCCGCCGCGCGTGATCATGATGTTGCTGGGCTTGAGGTCCCGGTGGACCACGCCGGGCTGCTCCGAGCTGTCGCCGTCCCCCACGAAGGCGTGTGCGTAGCTGAGGCCCCGGCAGACCTGGATCGCCAGGTCGAGGATGACCTCCTTGGGCACCATCCAGCCGGTGTCGCGGGACTCCATCAGGATCTCGCTGAGCGACACCCCATCGATGAACTCCATGGCGATGTAGTAGCTGTCCTCGTCGTGGCCGAGCTCGTACGTCTCGACCACGTTGGGGTGCTTGAGCAGCCCCCCGATGCGCGCCTCGTTGATGAGCGACCGGACGTGCTCGTCGCCGTCCTCGCGGACGATGGAGTCACGGATCCGCTTGATCGCGAGCTCCTTCTGGAAGCCCATGGGGCCGTCCAGCCGGGCGCGAAACACCTCGGCCATGCCTCCTTCGCCGATGCGTTCGACCAGTGTGTATCGGCCGAGGCGATCCAAGGACGTCATTGTAGCGGGCCCTCAAGACCGCGCTGTATTCCGCCGATGAAGCGGTCATGACCCGATCCGTGAATCTCATCCTCCTGGCCGGTCTGTTGCTGAGCACCGTCGGTTGCGGTCCCGCCCTTCGTTATCGGCCGGCGGACACGTTGCCCAAGGGGATGGTCGAAGTGGGCGGTGGATTCGCCGCCGCGGCGCGGGCCGACGAGGGCGACTTCGGCGGCACCGAGCTGCAGGGCTGGCTGCGCGGCGGCGTGCACGATCGGGTCGAAATCGGCGGACGCTTCTGGAGCTACTCGTTCGTCAGCTTCGGCGGCGCCTTCGAGATGCGCGCCCAGCTGGTGCGCGGCCCCATCGACCTGTCCCTCGACCTGGGAGCCCTGGCGGGAGCGTGCTGCGGCGCCGGCGACCGGAACAAAACCCTCGCCGCGGCGGTCGGCGTGGACGCCGGATTGACCTTCGGCAAGCGGTTCGGGGGCGTGCGCGGCCCCGCCTTCTACATCGCGCCCCACGTGCAGTATTCGCGGGTCCTCCCGCTGGCCCAGAACTGGCCCATCCAGCTCTTCCTCCCCGTCGGCGCAGACATCCCCCTGGGACCGTCGCCGTTTTCGATCCGCCCCGAGTTCTTCGCTGCTGCCCTGTTCCATGAGGAGGGGGTCGTGAGGTGGCGT
This sequence comes from Pseudomonadota bacterium, assembly GCA_024229515.1. Taxonomy (GTDB): domain Bacteria; phylum Myxococcota_A; class UBA796; order UBA9615; family UBA9615; genus JAAESI01. The sequence goes on from JAAESI010000009.1 coordinate 23,130, forward strand.
GTGGGCGGCGGCATCGGGTTCGCGATTCGAGGGCCCTCGGCGAAGCTCGCGCGGGAGCGCCGGCTGGCCAAGAAGAAGGCCGAGGAAGACCCCGAAGCGGCGATGCGGAAGCGCTACGGGTTGGAGAAGGCTGAATAGAGCCCGTTGCCGGGGTCCTCTGGCGGAGTTAGGTTCGTCCCCCGACGACACCCCCGGAGATCAGCACCATCAAATCCCTCCACGGAAACCTCGGCGGCCTCAAGCCGTCGGAGACTCGCTCCCTTCAGTACCTGTACCGACGCCGCCTGGCGCCGGACCAGATCGTGTCTCCGGAGCTGGCGCGCAACCTGACCGAGCTGTCTGAGCAGATCGGCCGCCAGGTCGGCGTGTTCGTCGATCGGCGGGGTGCCGTAACGCACGTCATCGTCGGCGACGCCAACCGCATCACCATCCCCGAGCTGGGCCGTGCCCGCGCCGGCGCCCGCCGCTTCCGTGGCCTGCGCCTGCTGCACACCCACCTCCTGGGGGAGAAGCTCAGCCGCGACGACCTCACCGACCTCAGCCTGCTCCGCCTCGACCTCGTGGCGGCGATCCAGGTGGGGGAGAAGGGGCTGCCCGGCACCCTCGAATACGCGACCCTGCTGCCGCCCGATCAGGCGGACAACACGCGGGATCCGTGGCGCATCGAGGGCCCGATCCGGGTCCACGACATCGTCGAGAACTTCGGCCTCTTCATCGACGCGCTGGAAGGCGAGTTCACCACCGCCCGCGCCGCCGCCGAAGGCACCACCGACGACCGCACCCGCGCGATTCTCGTGGGCGTGCAGGAGGCCAGCGATGGGCTGTCCGGCGTCGACCGGCGCATGGACGAGCTCGAGCGGCTCGCCTCCACCGCCGGGCTGCACGTCATCGACCGCATCGTGCAGAAGCGCACGCGGGTCGATCCCAAGACGCTCATCGGCAAGGGCAAGCTGGAAGACCTCCTGGTCCGTTCGATGTACCTGGAGGCGGATCTGCTGGTCTTCGATCGCGATCTGAACCCCTCGCAGGGGCGCAAGATCAGCGAAGCGACCGAGCTGAAGGTGATCGACCGTACGCAGCTGATCCTCGACATCTTCGCGCAGCACGCGTTGAGCCAGGACGGCCGCCTGCAGGTCGAATTGGCCCAGCTGAAGTACCTGCTGCCGCGCTTGCGGGCGATGCAGCAGGGGCTGTCGCGGCTGACCGGTGGGATCGGCGGGCGCGGGCCCGGCGAGACGAAACTGGAGATCCGCGACCGGCGCGCGCGCGACCGCATCACGCTGCTGAAGAAGAAGCTCAAGGTGCAGACCAAGCGGCGCGAGCTGCGGCGGGGCCAGCGGAACCGCTCGGGCGTGCCGGTGGCCGCCATCGTCGGCTACACCAACGCCGGCAAGTCGACGCTGCTCAACGCGCTGACCCGCAGCAAGGTGATCGCGGAGGACAAGCTGTTCGCGACGCTGGACACGACGTCTCGCCGCATGCGCTTCCCCGACGCGCGTGAGGTCGTCATCACCGACACGGTCGGCTTCATCGAGCACCTCCCCAAGGACCTGATGCAGGCCTTCGAGGCGACGCTGGAGGAGCTGCACGACGCGGATCTGCTGGTGCACGTCATCGACGCCAGCGACCCCTACATCGACCTGCACCGCGGCGTGGTGGAGCAGGTGGTGATGGACCTGGGGCTCGGCGAGCTGCCGGTGCTGCGCGTGCTCAACAAGATCGACCTGCTGTCCCCCGAGGAGGCGGAGGTGGTCTGCCGCGAGCACGAAGGGGTCGGCGTCAGCGCGCTGTCCCGCGATGGGCTCGAGGATCTGATGCACTGCCTCGAGGAGGCGATGTGGCGGCGCGGACGCGGCGACCTGCGGCCCGACTTCGTCAGGGTGCGTGAAGGGGCGTAGACTGGCCGGGCATGGTGGAGCGCGAGCAAGAGCTCAACGGCGAAGACCTCGAGTCGAGCATGTACAAGATGCATGCGCAGGCTTCGTCGCTGCACACCGGCGCCACCATCTTCGTGTGGACGGCGATGCTCGGCCTCGGCGGCGTCTTCGCCGTCATGTTCTACCTCTGGCGTGACTGGAAGCTCGGCTGGAACGTGCACCCCGCGATGTGGGAGCCGCTCGCGGCCGCCTTCGTGGGCGTCGCCATCGGGCTCGGCACGTCGATGCCGTTCGCCATCTGGCTGCGGCTCCAGGCCAACCTCGTGCACGTGCAGCTGTCGATGGAGCGGAACACCCGCCAGACGTCGACGCAGGCTGAGTCCACCGCCCGGTCCATCCGCGAGCTCGCCGACGCGGGCATGTCGGGGGAGTGGCGGGTCGGCATGGGCAGCAGCGACCGCCTGGAAGTGCTCGGCCCCATCCCCGGGATCGACGCCGACGAGTGAGCGCTCCGCTCAGCCGCGCCCGAGGAGCTTGGCGATCATCCGGTTGACCCGCCCCAGGTAGCGCCAGGTGGGGCTGTTCCAGACCTCTTCGAGGCGGTCCTGGAGCCGGGCCAGCTCGGTCCAGTAGTCCTCCAGGAAATCGATCGGGACGCCGCCGGGGGAGCGGGTGGGGTCTTCCAACCAGGCCAGCAGCGGGGCCGTCGTGGCGTCGATGGTGTAGCGCTCGCGGAGCTTGTCCCAGGGCGTGCCGTTGCGGTCCAGCCCGATGGGCTCGCCCGCGGCGTGGCGGGCCGTGAGGGTCAGCAGCAGGTCGGCGACCGCCTGGGGGGCGCCGGTGGGCAGCGGGTGGAACATGCCGCAGCCGCGCAGTTCGTGGGTCAGGTCGCAGGAGTCGGTGGCGGCGACGGGTACGCCCCGCTCCAGCGACTCCAACACGCGGGTGCGCGCCCCGAACTCGGCCTCGTAGCACTGGAGGTCGACGAACAGGCAGAGGTCCGCGGCCTCGAACACCGCCGGCAGGGTCTCGGTCGGCACCCAGCCCAGGAAGTGGAAGCGCTCCGCGTGCGGGCTCGCCATCGCGCGCTCGACGAACCGGTGGTAGCTCGCCTCGTCGTGGCCCCGCAGCGGGCCCCCGGTGCTGACGAAGTGGAGGTTCGAGGCCTGCTCCATGGCGCGGAGCAGCCCGTCGATCATGGTGTCGCCGTCGAGCCAGGTGTTGTAGCCGCCGCAGCTGAGCACCACGAAGGCGTCCTCGGGCAGGGGGGGGAGCCCGGCGGGGCGGGGGGCGGCGCCGGCGGGCACGTCCGCGAGCAGCCCTTCGACCGAGCCGGGGCAGACGTGCACCCACTCGTGGCCGATGGCGTCCCCGGTCATGCGGCCGGCGAGGCCGAGGGCGCCGATGAGGGGGCCGCGCTGGGCGTCGCTGATGACGCTGAACCGGTCGCCCCGGGCGAGCGCCCAGCCGAGCATCTCGCGGTAGCGGGCGATGGGGTCGGCGGAGCCGGCCCGGTAGGCGCGGGCCTGGGCCTCGGACATGGGGTCGCCGGGCACGTCGATCCAGAGCGGCTCTTCGCCCGCGGCCCGCGCGCCCGCGGCCATCGGCAGGAACGGTCCGGCGGTGACGACCACGTCGGGCTGGAGGGCGCCTCGGAGGTCGCGCAGCATGAGAAAGCGGCCGGGCTCGTCGGGGCGCACGACGCCGTACTGGAAGTGCTTGCGGCCGGCGCTGGTGACCGCCTCCAGATCGACCAACTGGCCCGAGGGCCGCTCGTCGTCGTCGGCCCCTCGGGGGGTGAGGCAGGCGACGGTGACGTCGTGCCCGGCGGCCAGCAGCGGGAGCAGGAACTGGCGGGTGCGCAGCGCGGGGAAGCCGAGCTCCCGCGGGTTGTGCATGGGCAGGGGCCCGGTGCCGATGAGGAAGACGTGCGACACGCTAGGCGTCCGGGAGCTCTTCGCTGTCGCCGCTGACGTGGCGGACGAGGCCCCACTCGTGCGGCACCTCGATCACGCCGTGGTCCTCGCGGGGGCAGGTGACGGAGATCTCGTACAACTGGTTGTGCCAGACGTGGGGGCGCACGTGGTGCTTGTCGTACAGCGCGACGGAGATGCGGTACGTCGCGGTCAGCAACGGCAGGGCGGGGTAGTGGATGAAGAACGTGTAGACGCCGTCGTACGTCCCCTCCATCTGCTGGATCCCGTCGAAGCGGCTGTTGGGACCGAAGACGTACAGGTCGTCGTTGCGGAACAGCGCGACCCCGAGGATCGGGTTCTCCACCGGCTCGATCGTCTTGAACGTGGTCGCGACGGTCAGCGGCCCGCCGGTGGCGAAGTCGCTGGTCTCCTTGCCGTCGGCGTCCAGCGTCTGCACGCGGAGGATGCGGACCTCGCCGGTGCCGGTGATGATCGGCCGCTCGCCGTGGGTGTCCTCGTAGTCCTGGACCAACTCGGTCCGCTCCCACTCGGCGTCGGCCTCGGGTTGGCGCAGGGCGCGCTTCATCACGTCGGCGAACTCGGGGTCCTCGCTGGTGCAGAACCAGGGGAGGGGAGCCAACTCGGGCTCCTCGGGGGCGGGCTCGGGAGGCACGAGGTGCCCCGCTTCGGACTTGACCCGGGCGGCCATGGCGCGGCTGTGGGGGGAGTCGGCGCCGCCGAAGATGCGCGCCTTGATGCGTCCCTCGCGGTCGCGCGCGACGTCGACGTAGGCGTTGACCACCTCCTGGGTGTCCCCGGCGGCGACGACGCGGCCGGCGTGCAGCCAGACGACCTCGCTGCAGAGGCTGCGGATGCTGTGCAGGTCGTGGCTGACGAGCACGAGCGTCTTCCCCAGGCTGATGAACTCCTCGATCTTGCGGATGCACTTGCGCTGGAAGTACTGGTCGCCGACCGCGAGCACCTCGTCGATGAAGATGACGTCGTAGTTCATGTGCACCGCGATCGAGAACGCGAGGCGGAGCTGCATTCCGGAGCTGTAGGTGCGGACGGGGAATTCGATGAAGTCCTCGAGCTCGGCGAACTCGATGACCGCGGGGGTCAGCTCGATGCGCCGCTCCTCGGGGATGCCCATCACCGAGCAGTTCAGCGCGATGTTCTCGCGGCCGTTGAAGTCGGGGTGGAAGCCCAACTCCATGTCGAGCAGGCCGGGGCGGCGGGCGTGGACCTGGAGCTGCCCTTCGGTGGGCTGCGAGACGCCGGACATCATCCGGATCAGCGTCGACTTGCCCGCGCCGTTGGCGCCGACCACGCCGAAGCAGGTGCCGCGGGGGATCTCGAAGCTCACGTCCCGCAGCGCCCAGAACTCGTGGTGATGCTTCCGGTTGCCGAAGAACTCCCAGATTCGACCGCGGTCGGAGCCGTAGATGTCGAACCGCTTGCCCAGTCCGCGCGAGACCACGGCGTACGGGGAACTCTCCGCCAGGGGCGTCACGGCGGGCTTGGCTCGGGCAAGGGTAGGCAAACCAACCCGCAGAATAGCTGGTGCCTCTACAGACTGTCGGCTGTCAGTCCGGCTCCCACGCGCACGGTCCACAGCGTGGACAGGTACGTGCTGTTGTGGAGCACCGGGGAGCCGACCGTTCCGCCGTCGGCGTAGATCACGAACATCGGCAGTCCGTCGGGCCAGTGGGCGGCGACGTCGCCGAGGCCGGCTTCGTCAGCGAGCCACCCGGTCGGGCTGATCGTGGCCACGTGGAGGACCTCCAGGCCCGCGGTGGCGTAGCGGTCGATGACGTCGGTGGCGAGCAGCTCGCCCTCGGCTCCGAGGGGCGTCGAGTTGGCCAAAAGGTCCCAGGCGGGCATGAGATCGAGGCTGCGGAAGTCGCTGGGCTCGGTGACGTCGCCGGCCGCGGCGAGGAACGCCATGTCGAGCTCGGCGGGCAGGTCGGTGCAGCCGTCGTCGAAGTCGTCCGGCGGCAGGACGTGGGCGGAGCTGACCCGAAGCCGGCCCACGCAGGCCTCGCAGCCGTCCTCGCTCATGGCGTCGCCGAACCGGACCTGGGCATCGAACTCGACGCGCTGCCGGCAGTTGATGCTCGCTTCCGCCAGGGAGTCCCAGTAGATGAGCTGGAGGGTGCCGTGCAGGTCGGTGACGCCGCCGTGGTCTCCGGTCCAGTCGCCCGCTTCGCCCTTGAGGGTGGCGGCGAAGGTGACCGAGGTGATGCTGCTGTCGGGCCCCGCCGAGTCGTCGTCATCCGCGGCCGAGGTGGCGTCGTCGTCATCGCCCGGAGAGGTGTCGTCGTCGTCCATGGTGGGGCAGCCGGCGAGCACGAAGCTCAACCCGGCCAGCGCCAGCCAATGTCGAAGGTGGGGTCCCATCTGCGTTGAGGGTAGCCGCCGGGGCGGGGGCTGCAAGGGCGCGGCCGGGCACGTGTCGCCGGCTGCCTGCTACGGTCCGCCGATGGAAGGCACGGTCTGTGTGGTCACCGGGGCAAACTCCGGCATTGGCAAGGAGACGGCGCGGGAGCTCTCGCGCCGGGGAGCGACGGTCGTGATGACCGCCCGCAACCAGGAGCGGGGCGAGGCGGCGGCGACCGAGGTTCGCACCTCCACCGGGAGTGATCGCGTCGAGCTGCTCATGCTCGATCTGGCCGACCTGGACTCGGTCCGGGCCGCGGCCGCGGAGCTGAAGCAGCGCCACGACCGGCTGGACGTGCTGATCAACAACGCGGGCCTCGTCCTGACCCGCCGAACGACCACGCCGCAGGGCCACGAGTCGACCTTCGGCATCAACCACCTGGGTCCGTTCCTGTTCACGCGCCTGCTGGAGGAGCCGTTGGCCGCGGCCGCGCCGGCCCGGGTCGTCAACCTCAGTTCGATGGGCCACCGGCTCAGCGGCGGGTTGAACTTCGACGATCTCCAGTGGGAGCAGCGGAGCTTCTCGGGGGTCTCGGTCTACAACGACAGCAAGCTGTGCAACGTGCTCTTCACCAAGGAGCTCGCCCGGCGGTGGGCCGACCGCGGGATCACGGCGTATGCGGTGCACCCCGGGATCGTGCGGAGCGGGTTCGGCGGCGACGGCGACGCCCCGGGGTGGTTTGGAACCATGATCGCGATGACGAAGGTCTTCTACCTCTCCCCCCAGCGTGGGAGCCGGACGTCGGTCAAGTGCGCCACGGCCGACCTCGAGTCCCTGGTCTCTGGCGGCTACTACGCCCACAGCCGGCGGATGCGGGCCAGCGGCAAGGGCAAGAACGCGGAGACCGCGGCCCGCCTGTGGGACGTGTCCGAGCAGCTCGTGGGGCTGGCGTCGTGACGGTCGCGTTCGTCGCGGGGGCGACCGGCCTCGTCGGGCGCGAGGTCGTCCGGGTGCTGCGGGAGCAGGGGGTTGAGGTCCACGCCCACGTGCGCCCCGACAGCTCCCGCCTGGAGCACTGGCGGGGCGTGCATGCCGAGCTCGGCGCGACGACCGACACGACCGCGTGGGAAGCCGACGCGATGACCGCGGCGATCGCCCGGATTCAGCCGAGCGTCGTGTTCGGACTCCTGGGCACCACCCAGGCTCGCAAGAAGGCGGTCGCGAAGGTGGGCGGGGATGCCGACTCCAACAGCTACGAGGCGGTCGACTACGGCCTGACGAAGATGGTCCTGGACGCGACGGCGGCGAGCGCCCCCACAGCCCGATTCGTGTACCTCAGCGCGGTCGGGGCCGACAAAGCGAGCGGCTCGTTCATGAAGATTCGGGCCCGCATCGAAGCGCACCTGCGCGAGGGGTCGATGCCCTGGACGTCGGCGCGGCCCAGCTTCATCCTCGGCGACCGCGACGAGGAGCGCATGGGCGAGTCCGTCGGCGCCGGCCTCATCGACGTCGGCCTCGGCATCCTGGGGCTGCTGGGCGCGCGCAAGGCGAAGGCCCGCTACGGCTCGATCACGGGCCCCGAGTTGGCCGCCGCCCTGGTGCACCACGGGATGGACCCGGCCGGTGCCGACCGCGTCTTCGAGACGGACGAGTTGAGGGGCTTCTAGAGGGCCGAGTCGTCGTCGTCGCCCATGGGCGGGGCGGCAAAGCCGAGCTCGTCGACCTCAGGCCAGAGAATCGGCAGCGAAGGGTTCAGGTCCGCGCACGGCTCGATGGGCACGGTGCGTCCCTGGCTGCTCACCAGCATCTGCTGGTACGGGAAGTCGGCGTGGGCCCGCGCGACGCCGCCGAACTGGGTCACGTTGAGGTCGGCGCCGGTCGAGGCGATGGAGTCCCAGTCCGGCACCGTCCACGCGACCTGCAACCCGTTGCCGGCCTCCAGCTCGATCTCCTCCTGGGAGGTGTAGTGGTGGTAGTAGCGGTGGGACGAGGCGGCCATGGCGATGGCGGCGTGGTCCGGGTAGGTCTCGCGGCCGGTCTCGAACTCTTCGATGAGCGTCGCGAGCGCGCGGGCGCAGCCGCTGACGGGGTCGAGGTCATCGGTCAGCCAGATGCCGTCTCCGCCGGCGGGGAGGATGCCCTCGCCGTGGCGTGAACGCTCGTGCAGGCGGCTGACGTAGGTGGAGGGCACCAGCAGCTCGGCGCCGGCGAACTCAGCCGGCTCAGCGCCGGGAGGGGCGGCGCGGAAGACGCCCGAGGAGGGCCCGCCATCGGACACGTCCAGGAGCGCGGACAGGGCGCGGTAGGAACCGTCCGCTCCGAAGGCCTCCGTGGAGGCGCCCTCGATGGTCTGGCAGACGTACTGGATCCACTGCGCGGGCTGCTCTGCGCGGGGCAGGGCGAGGATGTCGGCGACGTACTCCTCGGTGTCGGCCATGACGTCGAGGTAGCTGGCGTAGCCGCTGCACGAGACCGGCTCGGCGGCGCTGACCAACGAGATGCCGATGAGGTCGCGGGACGGGGTCGTCTCGGTGAGCACGCGGCTTCCGAACGCGTGGACCTCGAAGCGGCCTCCCGCGCTGAACGGTGTGCCGCCGCCGTCGGCGTCCAGGGGACCCCACCAGGTCTGGAGCAACGTGCCGTCGGACCCGCAGCCGGCGAGGGCGCCAGTCACGAGCACGATCCCAAGGAGCTTCTTCCAGTTCGCCCGTTGCATCCGCTTCCGTGTCCCCACCGCCGGTCCTGCGACCTCCGAGCCTATCATCCCCGCTCCCCTTGGCGCGGCGGCCGGGCGGCAAGAGTCTCGGCCAGCTCGCGTTCGGCTTCGGCGTGAGAGCCGAGGTCGGCGGCGGCAGACTTCAGCTCCGTGAGCGCGCCGCCCTTGTCCGATCCGATGGCGAGGCTGGCCACGCCGGCCTGAAGCCGGGCGCACTGCGCGAGGAACTCGTCCCTGCGGCGGTCCAGCTGGACGAGCGCGTCCTGGAGCTTGGCTTTGGCGTCCTCGGCTCCATCGGGGAGGTTGTTGAGCGCACCCATCAGGCCTTCGCGCTCCGCTTCCGCCCGGATCGTCTCCGCCAGCGCGGACTGCAGGGCGGTGGTGATCTCGACCTTCTGGACCTCGTCGATGCCGGGGGAGCCGTCGACGGCGTCGCGGGCGTTTTCGAAGGCGGCGCGCAGCCGTCCCCCTCCGGCCCGGACCGCGGTGGGGGTGATGAGGCGCCCTCCGCCTTGCGAACTCCGGGTGACGAGTCCGCCGGCCGCGGCGACGGCTCCGCCGCCGAGGACGAGGCCCCCGCTGATGATGCCGAAGCCGGTGACGAGGCCGATGCCGAGGCCCACCGCGATCAGGAAGGAACCGGCCATGATTCCGAGCACGAGCGGCATCTGGCCCGCGCCAGCGATCGACTTGTCGTCGTTGCGACCGGTGCGGCCCGCGGCCCGCTCATCGGCGTCGTCGAGGCGCTGTTGGCGCCCGGGTTCATCGAAGCTCACGCCGGAGATATACACTGATGGCGATGGACGCGGCGACCGACTCCCTCAAGGGCTACCTGGCCCTCGTCCGATCCTTTGTCGTCAAGGACATCCGCACCCGGTACGTCGGCTCCCTGATGGGCTTTTTCTGGACGGTGGTGCACCCGCTGCTGGAGCTGCTCATCTACACGTTCGTCTTCACGGTGATCCTCCGGGTCAGCTTCGAAGACCACTACTCCACCGGCACCAACGCGCTGTTCCTGTTCGCGGGCATGGTCCCCTGGTTCAGCGTGTCCGAGTCGCTGACCCGGTCGACGGTGACGATCCGGGAGAACGCGCACCTCATCAAGCGGGTCCGGTTCCCGTCCTCGGTGCTGCCGACCTACATCAACCTGTCCGAGGGCTTCAACCAGCTCATCCGCTTCGCCCTGCTGTTCGGGGCCGCGATCATCGTCGGTCAGGGGCTGAGCTGGCACCTGCTGATCCTCATCCCGGTGCTCTTGCTGCAGCTGCTGTTCACCCAGGGGCTGAGCCTCTTCCTGGCGGCGACGCAGGTGTTCTTCAAGGACACCCAGCACCTGCTGGCTCCGCTGCTGATGATCTGGCTGTTCATCACGCCGATCTTCTACCCGGCGCGGTACTTCCCGCAGGAGTTCAGCCCGGTGCTGATGCTGAACCCGCTGAGCCACCTCGTCGGCATCTACCGGGAGTTGATCCTCAACCACCGACTGCCGCACTGGGGCTCCGTGGTCATCTTCGCCACCTGCGCGGGGCTCGCGTACACGCTGGGCTCGTTGCTGTTCAAGCGGCACAGCCAGCGGTTCCCGGACCTCGTCTGAGTCGCGTTTCCATTGACGTCAGGCCCCTCGCCTAGTTCAATGGCCGTTCCTCATTGGCCGATGAACCTGGCCCCGGGAGGAAGCACATGAGCGCAGGTCCGTGGAGCCCTGGCAAACAGGCCACTCACATTGGTGTCATCGAAGGCATCGTCGTCGACAACAAGGATCCGGAGGGCATCGGCCGCGTGCTGGTGAAGTACCCCTGGCTTCCCAACGAGATGAAGTCCGCGTGGGCGCGCATGTCGACGCCCATGGCTGGCAACAAGATGGGGTTCGTCATCTACCCCGAGCCCGACGATGAGGTCCTGCTGGACTTCGTCAACGGCAACGTCCACGAGCCGATCATCCTCGGCAGCCTCTACAACGGCAAAGACAAGCCGCCGTTCGACAACGCAGACGGCAAGAACAACATCCGCACGTTCGTCAGCCGGTCGGGCCACGTCTTCGAGGTCGACGACACCGACGGCGCCGAGAAGATCACCATCACCGACAAGTCCGGCGGCCTGATCATCGAGATGGACTCCAGCAAGGAGACCATCACGGTCACCTCGTCGAAGGACGTCACGTTCAAGGCGGGCGCCAACTTCACGGTGGAGGCCAAGGACATCGAGATGAAGGCCGGGAGCAACATCACGCTCAAGGCCGGCTCGAACCTCGAAGCCTCGGCGGGCTCGTCGGCGGACATCAAGGCCGGCAGCCAGGTGAACGTCAGCGGCGCCACGATCAACCTCAACTAGGCGGCGCTGTGTCCATCCAGAAGATGATCCAGCCCGAAGCGCTGGCCGAGCGAATCCTCGGCCTGCACTGCGGCCTCGTCACCGACAACAAGGACCCCGAGGGGATCTACCGGGTCCAGGTGAAGTACGTGACCCCGTCGGACGAGATCAAGTCCGCGTGGGCCCGCGTGCTGACCAAGATGGGCGGCCCCGAGATGGGCATCGCCTGCCTCCCCGAGCCCGACGACGAGGTGCTGCTCAGCTTCGTCTGCGGCCACCCCGACATGCCCATCGTCGTCGGCGCCGTGCACAACGGCAAAGACAAGATCCCGTTCGACAACAGCGACGGGAACAACGACGAACGCATCTTCTACTCGCGCTCGGACCACCACATCATCTTCAACGACGGTGACGGCGCCGAGTTCATCCAGTGCGAGACCAAGGACGGCAAGACCAACGTCGAGATGAAGACGGCCGACGAGCTCATCCACTGGGAAGCCAAGACCGACATCATCTTCAAGATCGGCGCCACCCTCCTCATCGAGGTCGACACCGACATCACCTTCGAAGCCTCCGCCGGGTACGTGCACCAGGCCGGCAGCGCCGAAAAGATCGAAGCCGACTCCAACATCGACATCAAGGGCTCGGCCGGCGTCAACATCACCTCCGCCGCGGTGGCCTTCAAAGCGTGAGTGACGAGGACCCGGTCGGAACCCGCCAGGAAGTACGCGCGCACGCGCGTAGGGATCGCGCCCGCGTCACCACCACGATCGGCGCCGCCGCCTTCGACCAGAGGCACGATTTCCCCGGCTCCATGACCGCGGATCGCCAGGCCCGGCGCCGCCAGAACGGCGTGCTTGATCTCGATACCGCACGGTCCGGCTTGGCGAACTTCCGAGACATACGGCATGATCCCGGACCCTGGGCGGGGGGCGCAGATCAGCTGCTCCCCGTTTCTTGGTTTTTGCTCTGGAGGAGCAACGTCAATTGGGTCCCTGATCCAGTGGACGTCAAAAGAGAGAGCATCGGTAGAGGGCGCGCCGCTCGTAGGTCTGAAACTCGTCAGCCACTACAGCGTCCGGTCAGGCCTCTGCCGGTCGAGATGATTCACAAACCCGCGCGATTGCGCACCCGCCCTGGGGACTTGGCAGCTCTCAGGGCAAGACCGGATACGGAGGATTGAGCCGGATGCCCAACTACCAGACCCCAGGCGTCTACATTCAGGAGCTCGACTCGGGCAGCAAGCCCCTCGAGGCAGTCTCGACGAGCAATGCCGGGTTTATCGGAGTGATTCCGATTTCGGCCTTCTCCGAGATTCGATGGGCGAACA
>JAAESI010000010.1 GCA_024229515.1 Pseudomonadota bacterium
CGGCGCCCGCTTGCGATCACGGTCTCCGGAGGCTCAGAGAAGGGAAGCGATGATCGGTGTGAACATCCTCAATCGCATGACCGAGCTCGGGATGCCGGAATCGCGGGCTGTCCGAAGCTGAAACTCCGAGAGAGCCGCTCAATGGCCCGATCCGGCCTCGCTCGGAGCCGTGCAACAACGCCACGTTGTAGCCGTCGACCGCGTCGAGGAAGTCCTCCTTCTGGTCGTCGGTCCACCACCGCGGCTCCTGGCTGAATGCGTCGAACCCGTAGTGCGACATCAGCACGATGGGCCGCCCCGAATCGCCCACCGACTCGGCCAGATCCTCCTCCAGGAAGGCCAACGCATCCCGCGGATCACGCACCCGTGAGGTGGCGTCCTCGTCGCTGGGCTCGTCCGCCGGGCAGAGGTTCAACTGCACCAGGTGGAGCCAATCCCAGTCCCAGCTGTAGTGGCCGTCGTCCCCGGGCGCGACCGTGCGCAGGCCCAGCCGGTCGGGGCTGCGCTCCGACACCCGATCCGCCGACGGGGTCGGGTCCTTGTCGTAGTAGGAGCGCCAGTCGAACGCTTCCCAATCCCCCGGCTCGTCGGGGTCGAAGTCGTGGTTGCCGTAGCCCTCGTAGACGGGCAGTTCGAGCCGCGACTCGACCCCCGTGAGCCCGTAGTCCGCCTCGAAACGGCCCAGCTCATCGCTGTCCAACGGCTCGATGCGGCCGTCCTGGCCGTTCTGGGTCAGATCGCCGGCGATGATCACGCCCCGCACGTCCTCGACCGCATCCCCCTCAAACGGCGTTCCGTCGGGCCACGCCGCCCCTGCGAAGGCGTTCAGCGCGGTCACCTGGAAGTCGTTCTTGTCGTCCGCGCCACCGCCGTACTGGGGGTCGCCGAAGGCATAGAAGGTGACGTCCGTGGGCACGTACTCGGGGATCCCGGGCCCCTCGGGCACCAGCGGCTTGTCGGGAGCGACGCACCCCAGCAGGCACGCCAGCGCGATCGGGCCCAGGACGCGCATCGCCGCCTCAGATGCTCCGCAGCCGCCCGCCGTCCACCGCGATCGACTGACCGCGCACGTACGCGGCCGCCGGGCTGGCGAGGAAGGCGACCATCGCCGCCACCTCTTCGGGCTGGGCGAGCCGCCCCTCGGGGACCATCTCGCGCCACAACTCGAACACCTTGTCGGCGCTGGTGCCGAGGCGCTCCGAGCGGGCTGAAGCCAGAGCCGACAGCCGCTCGGTGTCGGTGAAGCCGGGGAGCACGTTGTTGATCGTGACGCCGGGGGGGAGCTCGTCGGACAGCGTCTTGGCCCAGGAAGCGACCGCCCCGCGGGTGATGTTGCTGACTCCGAGGCCCCGGATCGGCTCCCGCACCGACGTGCTCGTGATGTTGATGATCCGGCCGTACCCGGCCGCCTGCATGTCCGGGAGCGTCTGCTGCACGAGCACGTGGCTGGCGAACAGGTGCCGCCCCAACGCTCGCTCGAAGTCCGCCGACGTCGCCTGCAGCAGGGGGCCCGACGGCGGACCGCCGGTGTTGTTGACGAGGATGTGCACTGGCCCGCGGCGCAGGATCAGGCCCTGGATCCCGTCCGCGAGGTCGGCGCGGTCGTCCAGATCGGCCGAGATCGCCCCCGCGTCGCCGCCGAGTTCATCGACCAGGGCCGCCAGCTTGTAGGCCGAGCGGGCCAGCCCCGTCACCTTGGCGCCCGCGGCCGCCAGCGCGTGGGCCGTGGCGCGGCCGATACCGGCGCTCGCGCCGCAGACCAGGGCGTGCCGCCCATGCAGAGACATCGTAGGTCCGTCGCTCATGTCGTCGCCTCGATCCTGACGCTGCTGATCCCGGCCTCGTCGACGAAGCCGTACGCATCAGCCTGCTGCAGGGTCGGGACCGCGTCCCGAGGCAGCAGGATCGTGCGCACCGCCCACAGCTCCTTGAACACCCGGTACTTCGTCGTGTTGTCGAGGTAGTCGACGCCCGCCGACCCGCCGGTGCCGACCCGCCGGCCGATGATCCGCTCGACCATGCGCGCGTGGCGCGACCGGAACAGCACGAGCCGCGACTCCATCTCCACCACCGTCTCCAGCAGCAGCCGGGGCCACGCCAACAGCGGCAGCTCGCGGTAGCTCTCAATGAACACGATCGCGGCCCGGATGCGGCGCAACCGCACCGGATCCTCGGCCCCCTCAGCGCGCAGGAACTCGCCCGCCAGCGCAAGCATGCCGTTGAACTTGGTCTCCGCCGCCGCGCGCTCCATCACGCCGGCCCCGACCAGACGCTCGATCTGGGCCGCGTATCGCTGCCCCATCGACTCCAGGTACCGGTCCACGAAGGCCGTGATCGCGGCCTCGTCACCCGGGTCGCCCGGAGCGGAGCCCTGGATGGGGGTGCGCCAGAGCCAGGCGTGCAGCGCATCGCGCAGGCTCTGCTCCTCCATCGCCGCCTCCAGCCGGGCGATGGCGTACTCGCCCGCCTCGCTCCCCTTCCCCATGCGCCGGATCGCGGCGAGCGGATCGCCGAACCCGGAGTCCACCCGCTCCCCGTCCGCGAGTCCGCAGAGCAGCTCGACCTCCCGCATCTGGAAGGACTGGAAGCCGGAGCTGGGGATGAGCTTGTCCCGGAACGCCAGGAAGTCCTGCGGCGTCAGCGTCTCCATTACGCCGAACTGATCCGCGCACAGCTGCAGGATCGTGTTGGCCCGACGCAGGTGGTGCACCACGTGAGGGATGTGCTGCTCGGGGACGTGGGGCGCGGCGAGGTGGTCGCGGGCGAGCCGCAGCTCGTTCAGCGTCAGCTTGAACCAGAGCTCGAACGCCTGGTGCACGACGATGAAGTGCAGCTCATCGGGCCCCAACTGCGATTCGTCGTCCTCCAGGCCTCCCTGAAGGTTCAGGAGGTCTTGGAGTTTGAGGTAGTCCCAGTAGCTCGGCGTGGCCATGCAGGGCGTCTACCATGCGCGCGTGCGCCAGGTCCCCCCGTTCCTCGTCTTCGCTGCGCTCCTGGGCTGCGGTCCCACCGAGACCGGCGAGGTGCACCTGATCCCGCAACCCGTGTCCGTCGCCATCGACCCCGGCTTCACCAAGCCGGGGGAGCCCACCCTGGTCCTGGACCCTGCGCTCCCCCTGCCGGACGAGGGCTACTCGCTCGTCGTGGACCGGCGGGGCGCCACGATCGAAGCGACCACCGAAGCCGGGCTCTTCTACGGACAGCAGACCCTCGCGCAACTGCCCGACCCGTGGCCGCGGGTGCGCATCGAGGACGCCCCCCGATACGCCTGGCGCGGCACCATGCTCGACGTCGCGCGGCACTTCTTCGGACCCGACGAGATCAAGCGCTCCATCGACCTCGCCGCGGCCCACAAGCTCAACCGGTTCCACCTCCACCTCACCGACGACCAGGGGTGGCGCATCGAGATCGAGTCCTGGCCCGATCTCGCCCTCATCGGCGGCGCGACGGAGGTCGGCGGCGGCGAAGGCGGGTACCTGTCCCAGGCCGAGTACCTCGATCTGCTCGCGTACGCCGCCGAACGGCACGTCGTCCTGGTCCCCGAGATCGACATGCCGGGGCACATCAACGCCGCGCTGGGGGCCTACCCCGAGCTCAACCCCGACGGCGTGGCGGCGGACCCGTACACGGGCACCAACGTCGGCTTCAGCTCGCTCTGGCTGGACGGCCCCTCCACCTTCGGCTTCGTCACGGACGTGCTGACCGAGGTCGCGGCCATGACCGACGGCCCCTACCTGCACATCGGCGGCGACGAAGCGGCGGCGACGACCGAGGAGGACTACGCCGCGTTCCTGGTCGACCTGCACGGCCTCGTCGACGGCCTCGGCAAGACCCTGGTGGGCTGGGAGGAAGTCGGCACCGTCGACCTCGGCGGCGACTTCATCGCCCAGACCTGGATCGACGAAGAGGGCGCCGAGGGGGCCTGGGCCCAGGGGGCGGAGACCATCGCTTCGCCGGCGGACCGGGCCTACCTGGACATGATGTACGACCTGGAGACGCCCATCGGCACGTTCTGGGCGGGCCTCGTCGACACCCGGACCGCCTACGAGTGGGACCCCGGGGAGGGCGCGCTGGGGCTGGAGGCGCCGCTGTGGACCGAGTCGGTGCAGACGCGGGCCGACATCGACCTCCTGACGTGGCCGCGACTGGCCGGCCACGCCGAGATCGCGTGGTCGCCGGCGGGGCGCCACTGGGACGAGTACCGGCAGCGGCTCGCTGTATGGGCGCCGCCTGGAGGCCGACGGCGTCGCGCTGTACCGCTCCCCGCTGATCGACTGGTAGCCTCCGCCGCCATGGCCAACCAGAACGGACAACACTTCGTCGTAACCGGCGCCGGCACCGGCATCGGACGGGCGATCGCGCTGCGCCTCGCCGAGGACGGCGCCGCCCTCACCCTGGTGGGCCGACGCTTCGAGCGCCCCGAGGACGTCGCCGGGGTCGTCGCCTGGCTCGTGTCGTCCGACTCCCGCGGGGTCACCGGCCAGGGCATCGACGTCAATGGGGGCGCATGGATGTCCTGAGCCCCGAAGAGCGCGCCATCGCAGCCGACCGTCGCGCCGCCGAGAAGGCCCACCTCCCGACCGCCCACACCGGCCGTCGGAGCACCGGCCCGATCCCCGAGGAGGTCGACGTCGCCATCGTCGGAGCCGGCACCGGCGGGCTCTGCGCGGGTGCGTACCTGGCGAAGGCCGGGCTCAAGGTCGCGGTGTTCGACCGCCACTACGTCGCCGGTGGCTGCGCCACCCGATTCGCCCGCGGCTCCGCCGGGGAGCGGTACATGTTCGACGTCGGCCTGCACTACCTGGGCGAGTGTGAGCCCGGCGGGGTGTTCGACAAGGTGCTCAGCCCGATCGGCGTGGGCGTGGACTGGGCCGAGCTGCCCCGGGACTGCATCGAGACCCTGGTGTTCCCCGACTTCACCTTCCGCATCCCCGCCGAGATGTCCGTCTACCGGGAGCGGCTGCTGGAGCTGTTCCCCTCGGAGCGGCGGGGCATCGACAAGTACCTCCGCATGGTGCGCGAGGTGGGCGCCATCCAGCCCAAGCTCTTCCGCACGGGGGCCAAGGTCACCGCCCCCATCCTGTGGCACGTGGTCATGCGCGGCCGGATGCTCATGATCCACGAGCGGGCCACGGCGAAGCGCTTCCTCGACAGCTGCACCAAGGACCCGAAGCTGCAGTCGGTCCTCATGGGCCAGCACGGCGCCTACGGCGTGCCCCCCAGCGAGGTCAGCGTGCTGCTCCACGCGGGGCTCGCGAACCACTACTTCGGGGGCGCCTGGTACCCGCGCGGCGGCGGTCAGGTCATCTCCGACGGCCTCGCGGACGTGATCGAGGGGGCGGGCGGCTCGATCCACCTGCGGCGGGGGATCGAGCGGATCCTGATGGAAGGCGGCAAGGCCGTCGGTGTGCGGACCGAGTCCCGGGGCGGGGAGCAGCACGAGGTGCGGGCCAATTCCGTGGTCTCCAACGCCGACATCAAGCGCACGCTGCTGGATCTCGTCGGCCCCGAGCACCTCCCGAAGAAGTGGCTCCGCAAGACGGATCGCTGGACGATGCCGGCGGCGATGGTGGCGACCTTCCTGGGGGTCAAGGGCGACCTGTCCGAGCTCGGCATGACCGGGGCGAACACGCTGATGTACGACGACTACGACACCGACGCCTACTACATCAGCAACCGCGACAACCCCCGCCCCATGCCGCGCGGCTGCTACATCACCAACGCAAACCTGAAGGACCCCGGCACGAAGTGGCACGCGCCGCCGGGGCATCAGAGCGTGACGATCATGGCGATGCTGTCCGCGGATCCGCGCGGTTGGGGCGTCACCCAGGAGCAGATCGCCGACGGCAGCTACCGCAAGGCGCCGACGTACCAGGCGCGCAAGCAGGAGATCGAGGACGACCTCATCGGCCGCTTCGACCACCTCTACCCGGGCGCCGCGGCGGCCATCACGTACCGTGAGTCGGCGACCCCCGCATCCCACGAGCGGTTCACGGGCGCCAGCGGAGGGACCGGCTACGGCCTCGCCGGCATCCCCAAGCAGTTCCAGGCCGCGCGACCGGACGTGACCTCGCCGATCCCGAACCTGTGGTGGTGCGGGGCGTCCACGCGCAGCGGGCACGGGATCATGGGGGCGCTGCTGTCGGGCCGGATCGTGGGACGGCGGCTCGCCGAGAAGCTCGGGGCGACGCCGGTCGACTGAGCTACGCTCGGGGCATGCACCGCCGGTTGCTCTTGCTGTTCCTCCTGCTCGCAGCGTGCGCCGACCCATCGGAACCGCCGGGTTTCAGCGAGGGCGATGACGACGACACCGTCGCAGGTGACGACGATGACAGCACGCCTCCGGCCGACGACGACGACCTCGCCGACGCGCTGGAGATCGCCGGCAGCCTCGGCCTGTGGTGCTGGGCCTACCCGGACGATGACTGGGTCGCGGTCACCCGCTGCCGGTTCGACGCGAGCTTCCGCGCGCTCCTGGAGGAGGGGACCCCCGGCGCCGGCGGCGGCGGCGTGTCGATGAACACCCCCGACGGGGTGGACGACTGCGCCATCACCGTCTGGGATGCGGCCGATCTCGAGGGTGGAGGCGGCGGCACGCCGGCCCACTACGACGATCTGTCCGCCGGGAGCCTGACCCTCGCGGCGTCCGACTGGTCCGTCGATCTGGAGCCGGAGGACGACGGCGCCGGCTCGGTGACCTACTCCCTGGAGCTGGGGGGTGGCTCCCCTCCCCGGTTCGACGCCGCCTACAGCCTCGCCGCCGCGGGGGAGCAGTTCCCCGCCTTCACGGCTGCCGACGCCATCTGGGTGCCTCAGGCGCTGCTGCTGCAGGAGCCCGCCCCCACCGCCGCGTTCGCCATCGACGGATCCCTGGAGATCGCCTGGACCGGGGGCAGCGAAGAGACGCTCTGGTTGGAGCTCCACAACGAGACGACGCTGACCACCGGGAACGCGCAGATCACCTGCAGCGTCGCCAACGACGGCGCCTTCGAGATCCCCGCCGAGCTGACCGCCCAGCTCCCCCCCGACGCGCTGCGCCTCGTGCTCGGTCAGCCGGTGAGCGGCTGGTTCGAAGCGGGTGGGTACCGGGTGGACGTCGGCTCCACCGCGACGGTGGAGACGCGCGGCCACGGCGGCTGATCGATATCCTCCTGCGATGGGCCGCAAGCGACCGCCGAAGGATGTCGAGCCGTACACCGCCGATGAGTGGAGCGACGAGCCGCCTCCGCCCGATCCGGGGCGAGGACGGACCGCCCGCAAGCGGGAGGTGAACGCGCTGCACGACGTGGCGGTGGAGCTGGCCGGGCTGAGCGCCGAGAACCTCGCCATGGTCCCGATGTCGGACGAGGTCGCCGCCGCGGTGGTGGAGGCCCGCAGGCTGGGGGGCAAGAAGAGCCACCGGGTGGGGAAGAAGCGGCAGCTGCTCTACCTCGCCGGCGTGCTCCGGCGGGAGGAAGACGAGGACCTGGCCGCGCTCCGAGATGCCCTGGGATCGTCCCCCAAGAACTCCCCCCGCGAGCTCGCGCTGCAGTCAGCGGAGCGGTGGCGCACCCGGATCCTCAAGGACGACGGGTTCTCCGAGATCGAGAAGCTGCTGGAGGAGTACCCTCGAGGGGACCGTCAGCGGCTCCGGGCCCTCGCTCGATCCGCGCGCAAGGGTGATCGCGAGGACAAGGTGAAGCGGGCGCGGAAGGAGTTGTTCAAGGCGATCCGGGAGGCGATCGGGGTTTGAGCATTCCGTAGCTTTGCTCTGTTCATTCTTCACCACGGAGGACACGGAGGGGGGCACGGAGGGGGGGGGCTGGGCCGCTCCTCCGTGCCCCTCCGTGAATTCCCCCGTGTCCTCCGTGGTGAGAAGAACGAAGACCTGCTCGCGCAGCGCTAAAGACCCCGGAAGGTCTCCAACCGATGGAAGTCCGGTTCCCCCTCCCCGGGCGCCCACGCCAGGAACCGCCTCGGCTCCCCGTGAATCGCGTACGCGTTGATGGTCCAAGGCTCCGCCGGCAGGTGCCGCAACTTCACCTCCGCCACTCCCCTCCAACGGGCCCCATCAACCTTCGAGGAGAACTCGATGGGTAGCCTCGCTTCCGTCCTGTTCCTATACCCTTGGAACCGCAGAACGAGGTGCTCCCCGAGGGGGCTCAGCTCGATCTCGGTGTAGGCCTCGCCGTGCGCCACGAACAGCTCCACGACCTCGTGCTCCCACAGCCGCCAAGAGCTCGGCGGGGGGTCATCGTGGAAGGGAGCGTCGACCTCGATGGTGAGGGTGCGCTCGTCCCAGTTCAGCCGCAGGTGAACCTGCTCGTCGGGCCCGATTGCGGTCCCGTCCCAGGTCGAAGCGACGCTGAGTTCAGCGAACCCGGGCAACCGTGATGCCGTCGCGAACCGTCAGGAGCACCTGCTCGACCCGGTCATCCGCCGCCGCGTGGGCGTTGAACGCCACGATCGCCTTCGCCGACTCGGTCTCCGGGGCCAGCACGGAGCCGCTCCACAGCACGTTGTCGATGACCAGCAGGCCTCCGGGCGCCATCTTCGGGAGCAACGCCTCCCAGTAGCCGATGTAGCCCTCTTTGTCGGCGTCGATGAAGACGAAGTCGATCGGCCCGTCGATGGCCTCCAGCGACTCGATCGCGGGCCCCAGCCGGAGCTCGATCTTGTCCCCCCAGGGAGCCTCCGCCCAGTAGCGTCGCGCGATCGCCGTCCACTCCTCGCTGACATCCAGGCAGATGAGCGTGCCGTCGTCCGGCAGCCCCTCCGCGATCGACAGAGACGAATAGCCCGTGAACGTTCCGATCTCCACCGCACGCCGGGCGCCGCTGAGCTGCACCAGCAGCTTCAGGAGGCGACCCTCGATGCGCCCGACCTGCATCTGCGGCAGCGTCGTGGCGGCGTAGGTCTCTTCTCGGAGGCGTTCGTAGAGGTCGCTGACCTCGCTGCAGTGCTCCGCCGCGTAGGCCTCGACGTCCTCGTCAACGATCGGGATCACGTCAGCTCCGCAGGGCCGTCAGCAGCGCCTGCATCGTCACCTTGGCGTCCCCGAACAGCATCCGCGTGTTGTCCCGGATGAACAGCGGGTTGCCGACGCCGGCGTAGCCCGAGGCCAGCGAGCGCTTGCACACCACGACGGTCCCGGACCCCCACACGTGCAGCACCGGCATGCCCCAGATCGGGCTGGACTCGTCGTCCAGCGCGCCCGGGTTGACGATGTCGTTGGCGCCGATGACCAGCACCACGTCGGTGTCGGACAGGTCATCGTTGATCTCGTCCATCTCCAGCACGATGTCGTACGACACGCCGGCCTCCGCCAGCAGCACGTTCATGTGCCCGGGGAGCCGCCCCGCGACGGGGTGGATGGCGAACCGGAACTCCTTGCCGGCGTCGCGGCAGAACTCGCTCAGTTCGTTGACCGTGTGCTGCGCCTGGGCGACCGCCATGCCGTAGCCGGGCACGACCACGATGGACTTCGCGTCCCGGACCAGGTCGGCGACGCCGTCGGCCTCGATCGCGGTGACCTCACCGACGTACTCCTTGGCCGGCCCCCCGGACTTGCCGGAGTCGGTGCCGAAGCCGCCGAAGGCGACGTTCCAGATCGACCGGTTCATCGCCTTGCACATGATGTAGCTCAGGATCGCGCCCGAGCTCCCCACCAGCGCACCCGTGACGATGAGCAGGTCGTTGCTGAGCATGAAGCCGGCCGCCGCGGCCGTCCAACCGGAGTAGCTGTTCAGCAGCGAGACGACCACGGGCATGTCCGCACCGCCGATCGCCATCACCAGGTGGACCCCCAGCAGGCCCGCCAGGACCGCCATGACCAGCAGCCAGATCACCCCGCCGCCGTTCGCTTCGAGCATCGGCTTGGCGAACATCACGATGGAGAAGACCAGCCCCAGGTTCACGAAGTGGCGCGCCGGGAGGAGCAGCGGCGTGCCGCTCATCCTCCCCTTGAGCTTTGCCCACGCAATTACTGAACCCGTAAAGGTAATCGACCCAAGGGCGACATCGACGTAGATCTCGATCTGGTGGACGGTGCTGGAGTGGTCCGCGTCCATGCCGAGGTAGAACGACACGCCCACGAGCACGGCCGCGAGGCCCACAAAACTGTGCAGCGCCGCGACCAGCTCGGGCATCTGCGTCATCTCGACCACCATCGCCCACCGGGCGCCGATGAAGCCGCCGATGGCGACGCAGGCGATGACGAGGATGTAGCCCATGGGGGCTCCATCCAGGAGCAGCACGGTCGCGACGATCGCGACCGCCATGCCGATCATCCCGTACAGGTTGCCGCGGCGGGCCGTCTCCTGGTGGCTCAGACCGCCCAGGCTGAGGATGAAGAGCACAGCGGCGCCGATGTAGGCGGCCATGGGGAGGTTTGCGAAGTCCATGCTGCCTCCCCTCTACTTTCGGAACATCTTGAGCATCCGCTGGGTCACGAAGAACCCACCGAACACGTTGACGGAAGCGACGAGGATGGCGAGCCCGCCGAGGATGGCGGCGGCGCCGATGTCCCCGGTGCCGGCCTGCAGGATGCCGCCCACGATGATGATCCCCGAGATGGCGTTGGTCACCGCCATCAGCGGGGTATGCAGCGCCGGGGTGACCGACCAGACGACCTGCCAGCCGACGAACACCGCCAGCACGAAGACCGTGAAGTGCTGCAGCAGCTCCGTGGGAGCGTGCAGCCCGAGGGCCGCGAGCAGCGCCGCCCCGACTCCGCCGACGGCGAGCCGGCTCACGCTGGCCGAAACGGCCGGCTGCTTGGGCATCGGCGGGTCCGCGGGGACCTCCACCGGAGGCGTCGCTGACGGTTTGGCCACCGCCGTCACCTTCGGCGGGGGTGGGGGCCACATGAGCTCCCCATCCTCCAGCACGAGGGCGCCGCGGACCGCGTCGTCATCGTGGTCGATGTTGAACTCTTCGCCGCCGCCCATGTCGTCGAGCAGGTGGCAGATGTTGGAGCCGAAGAACTGGCTCGCGTGGGTCGCCAGCCGGGAGGTCAGGTCCGTGTAGCCGATGACCGTGACGCCGTTGTAGTCGACGGTCTTGTCCGCGATGGTGGCCTCGCAGTTGCCGCCCGCCTCGGCCGCGAGGTCGACGACCACGGAGCCGGGCTTCATGACGTCCAGCATCTCGTGCGTGATGAGCAGCGGCGCCTTCTTGCCCGGAATCAGCGCGGTGGTGACGATGATGTCGACCTCTTCGCACTGCTCCTTGAAGAGCGCCATCTCGGCCTCGATGAAGGCCGGGCTCATGACCTTGGAGTAACCCGCGGCGGTCTCGCCATCCTCTTCGATCTCGACCTCGAGGAACCTGGCCCCGAGGCTGCGGACCTGCTCGCCGGCCGAGGACCGGGTGTCGAACGCGCGAACCTCAGCGCCGAGGCCGCGTGCGGCGGCGACGGAGCTCAGCCCCGCGACGCCCGCGCCGATGACCAACACCTGCGCCGGCCGGGTGCGGCCCGCGGCGGTGATCTGGCCTCCGAAGAAGCTGCCGAAGTGGTGCGACGCCTCGATGATGGCGCGGTAGCCGGCGATGTTCGCCATCGACGACAGCACGTCCATCTTCTGCGCCCGCGAGATGCGGGGGATGGAGTCCAGCGCGATGATCGTCGCCTTGCGCTCGGCGAGCTTGTCGACGAGTTCCTTGTTCTGCCCCGGGAACAGCAGCGAGATGATCCGCTGCCCTTCCGGCATGGTGGCGATCTCGTCGTCGGACGGCGGTCGGACCTTGATGACCATGTCCGTGCCGGTCCAGACCGACTCGGCGTCATCGACAATGGTCGCGCCCGCGCCCACGTACATGTCGTCCAGCAGCCGCGCGCCATCACCGGCGCCGGCCTGCACATAGACGTCGAAGCCGAGCTTGCGCAGCTTCGTGACGGTCTCGGGAGTCGCGGCGACGCGCTTCTCACCCGACCAGGTCTCCTTGGGGACACCCAGTTTCATCGTCTTCCTCCTGGATTTGCAGGGCTCGGACGATACCGGAGGAGCCGTGGGCTCGCAGCGTTGGTGGACCACTCCGGGTGAATGCAGCCTCCACCGCTCGGCTCTGGGGTCCTGTCTGTTGCGGAGATCACCCGTCCCGCGGCGTGCCTGGACCCCCGAGAAGGGTCGGTCCGGGGCGTTCCGTCAGGGCTTCGGAGGGCCTCCGACAAGGACATCCCCCACCACGGGGTGCGTAGCTCAGTCTGGCAGAGCACACGACTCGTAATCGTGACGTCACGGGTTCGACTCCCGTCGCACAACCAATGGCCTGAAAGCCATTCCACTGATGAGCCCGAGGGGGGCGGCGCGTGCGCATCGGTCGCACACGGGGATGCAGCCCGCGGTGCTGGATCCCGCCGATCCCCGAGGATCTCGTTGCGGCGAGGGGGGGACGGAGGACCGGCGGCACCGGCACCCCGCTGGCGGACCCGTGACCGGAACGACCGCGTCGTCTTCCGACGGCTGTGGGGAAGCATCGATTGTTCGAGAGGGAGAGAACCATGCTGTACGAGACCATCACCATCCGAAGCTTCGAGCGGGGCCTGCGCTTCGTGCGCGGCGAGTTCACCGACGTGCTCGCGCCGGGCCGAACCCGCCTCTGGGCGTGGCAGCGCCTGTGGCGCAAGGTCCGCGTCCAGGTCGTGGACCTGCGAGCCAACTACCTCGTCGACCCGCAGCTGGACGTCATCGCCCGCAGCGGAGCCCTCGCGGACATCGCCGAGGTCGTCGATCTGGGCGACCGCGAGCGCGCGTTCGTCACCATCGACGGGCGCCTCGACCGGGTCCTGACCCCGGGGCTGACCGTCGTCTGGACCGCGTTCGGCGACGTGCGCCTGGAGCGGATCACCGTCGACGAGGTCCGCCTCGATCGCTCGGATCTGTCGGCGGTGCTCGCGACCTACAGCGGGTCGCAGGCGGTCGAGCAGCTGCTGGTGCCGACCCGCCACGTGGGCCTGGTGTACCGCGATGGAGAGCTCGTCGAGCAGCTCCGTCCGGGACGCTACGGCTTCTGGAAGGACGTCGCGCGGATGACCCTGCTGACCCTCGATCTGCGGGAGACCCTGCTGGAGGTCGTGGGCCAGGAGCTGATGACCAAGGACCGGGTCACCCTCCGCGTCAACGCCACCCTGACCTACCGCGTCGCGGACGTGGTTCGGCTGGCGGCCGTCGCGGACTGGAGCCAGTCGCTGTACCGCGAGGCACAGCTGGCGCTCCGGGGTTCGGTCGGAACCCGCGATCTGGACGGGATCCTCGCCGACAAGGCGGGCTTCGCGGACGAGCTCGCGGGAGCGGTCCGGGCCCGGGCCGGGGAACTGGGCATCCAGCTCATCTCACTGGGCGTCCGGGACGTCATCCTGCCGGGTGACATGAAGGAGCTGCTGAACAAGGTCACCGAGGCCCGCAAGGCGGCCGAGGCGGCGGTCATCACCCGTCGGGAGGAGACCGCTGCGATGCGAAGCCAGGCAAACACCGCCCGGCTGCTGGCCGACAACCCGACGCTCATGCGCATGCGTGAGCTGGAGGTGCTCGAGCGGGTCGCGCGCGACAGTGATCTCACCGTCGTGCTCGGCGAGAAGGGGCTGAGCGATCAGGTCCTGAAGCTGCTCTAGAACGACGAAGGCCCGGAAGGAGCGATCCTTCCGGGCCTTCGTACGTTCTGGCCTTCACAGCTAGACCTTCTTGCGCCACTTCTTGGCGAGCTTCTCCGCCGCCCTGGCGTTCTTCTTGTCCGCCGCGCCGGCGATGGTGTCGAGGCGGCCGATGGTGCCGGCGGTGCCCAGGCCTCGGCCGAGCTTGCTCTCGAAGCCCTGAATCAAGTAGTCCAACGTGTCGGCGTTGCCGCCGGCCATCACCGAGGCGACGACCTCGTCGATGCCGTCACCGTCCAGCGCACCGAGGCCGCGGGCGGCGAGGTTGGCGGCGTCCTGGTCGTCCCCCGACAGGCCGAGCATGGGCACGAGGGTGGGAGCCCAGCCCTGCTGGTTCGGCTGGCCCTCGATGTACAGCCGCTGGATGTACTTGGCGACACGCATGCGCTGCTCGACGTCGGCCTTCTCGACGATGGCCGCGATGGCGTCCATGTGACGCTGCTGGCCGCCCAAGATGAGCGCGTGGGCGGCGTCGGCCAGGTCGGCGGACTCCATGCCCGCGGCGCCCGCCTGGATGTGGGCCACGAGGGCCAGAGTCAGGGCGATGTACGTCAGTCGCATGTTCGTTCCTCCAGAGGTTTTGCCAGTGGGCGCTTGCATCCCCTTGTTCGCAAGCGGCGTGCCGGGGTGCCACAAGTTGGTATCGCGGCGTTAAAGCCGTGGGATCTCAATCAGTTGAGGACCAAGCCAGGCGCTTCCTCGGGTCAGCCTCACCCGATCAGGATCGAGCGCTCAGCAGCAATGGCCGCCGTGCCCGCAACCATGCCCGTGCCCGTCCTCATCCTCGTGCTCATGGTCGTGGTCGTGGTCGTGGTCGTGGTCCAGCCCCTGGGCCAGGACCTGCCCAAAGAAGCCACGCGGCCCCTGGCGGCCCAGCGACAGGGCGCACACCACCACCAGGAGGGCCAGCGCGACGTAGTGCAGTTGGCTGTGCTCGTGGCCCCCCACGGAGAACGCGCCGCCCCCGATGTCGGGGAAGAAGCCGTTGACGGCCAGGCCGGCCGTGACGCAGGCGCCGAGCATCGCGGCCCCGAAGGCGACGGCGACGCTCCGGCCGTGCAGCGCGCTGAGCACGCCGAAAGTGGTCACGTTGGTCGCCGGTCCGCTGAGCAGCAGTGCGATCCCGGCGCCCGGCGAGATCCCGCCCGCCACCAGCACCGCCACCAGGGGCGTGGCCCCGGAAGCACAGACGTACAGGGGCATGCCGATCACCGCGAAGACGAGCACCTCCCAGCCGTCCCCGAGCTGCTGAAGCCAGCCCGCGTCCAGCACCGGCTGCATCGCCGCGGCGACCACGAGTCCGGCGAGGATCCACGGTGCGGTCTCGTCCACGACCTCGCCGTAGCCGGTGCGGAACGCCTGCCGGACCCGCTCCCCGAAGCTCGCCGGGGAGGACTCCGCCAGAGGGTCCTTCACGTGCCCCGGAACCTCCGGGAGCCCGCGTGAAGCGGCCCACTTGCCGACGATCGCGCCGACGGCGAGGGCGACCGCGGCGGCGGCGACGACCCGGGCCAGCGTCATCGACGGACCCAGCAGCGGGACGGACAGCAGGACCGCGTCCAGCCCCAGTTCGGGGGTGGCCACGAGGAACGCCATCGCCGCCGCGGGGGGCGCCCCCTGGACCACGAGGCTCCGGTAGACCGGGACCACCCCGCAAGAACAGATCGGCAGCGGGAGACCGAAGGCGACGCCGCGCCCGGCCTGGGACAGCGAGCCGCCGCGCCCCATCCAGCCGACCGTCGCCTTGGGGAGGAACGCTTGCACCGCCCCCGCCGCCGCGTACGCGAACAGCAGCGCCGGCGCGCTCTCCAGGGACAGCTCCAGCAAGCGGCCCCAGAAGGCGGCGTCGTCGTCGCCACGCTGGCGGTGCAGGAACAGGAGCAGCAGCGCCCCCATCGCGGCCCCGATGGCAGCGTCGGCGCGGCCGAAGCGGGGCCCCTCCCCCTCCGCCACGGGGTGCGGCCGGTGCAGGACGACGTGAAGCAGCGAGCCGGCCACCAGCGCGTACACGAGCCCCATCGCGGGGGCCTCCAGCGCGCCCGCGGCGGCGCCTCCGAGGAAGAAGCCAGCCACGGTCGCCACCGCGATCGCCCCCAGGGCGCCGGCGG
Organism: Pseudomonadota bacterium; assembly: GCA_024229515.1. Classification (GTDB taxonomy): domain Bacteria; phylum Myxococcota_A; class UBA796; order UBA9615; family UBA9615; genus JAAESI01. The sequence continues at coordinate 15,739 of JAAESI010000010.1, forward strand.
CCGCGCGGGTCCCTCGGGTCGGCTGGATCAACCACCACAGGGTCAACCCCACGGGGAGCCGGTGCAGGACCACCGCGAGGCCCAACTCGGCGTGGTGCTCGGCCTCACCGGTCAGCGCCATGCCGTCGAAGAGGCCGTGGAGGCTGAGGGCGACCACGGCCAGCAGCAGCGCCGCCTCGTGCGCCTGACGCGCCGACTGCTCCAGCCGCTTCTCGATGGTCGAAGGTCCGACGAGTCCGATCGCCGCCGCCACGAGGGCGGCCCATCCGCTCGTCGCCACGACCTCGGGGAGCACGTGCAGCAGCACGAGGCCGCCGATGGCGACGTACACAAACCCGTCCAGGAGGCGCAGCGCCCAGGGCGAGCCGCTGGCCAACTTCAGAAGCGGGGGCCCGAACAGGAGTGCGGCGAGGCTGGCGATCAGCAGCGTCATCGGCGCGCACCGTAGTGGCGGGATCCCGCCTCGTCCAGCCGGCTCAGCGCTCCTGGATCAAGACGCCCGGGTTCAGCATCCCCGTGGGGTCGAGCTGGTCCTTCATCGCCCGAAGCACGTCGCCCATCGGCACGGGGCGCTGCCGCTCGTACCAGGGGCGGTGCAGTCGGCCGACCGCGTGGTGGTGCGTGATCGTCGCACCGTGCTCCATCAACACCTCGCTGGCGGTCTCCTTGATGGCGGCCCACTGGGCGATCTCGTCCCCCCGCCGGGCCGGCGCGATGAACGTGTAGTAGGGCGCCGGACCGTCGGGGTAGACGTGGGTGAAGCGGCAGGTCAGCCGACCGGCTCCGCAGACTTCCTTCATCGTCGCCCGCACCCGCTGGATGAGGGCCGCGTGGAGGGCTTCGAACCGGTCCCAGGTGATGGCGGTCTCGAAGGTGTCGGCGATGATTCCGACGCTCAGGAGCACGTCCCGGAGGTAGGGACCGCCGAAGAAGGCGTCTCGCCAGGAGCCCGCCGCGCCGCCGTCCCGGCCCCCTTCGCCGTCATCGCGATGCTGCGGACCCGCGGGGCAGGTGCCGCCGTGCGCCTCCGCGATCGCGAGGGCGCGGACCAGCCGCTCGGCCTGGGCGTGGTCGGCTGACTCGAACCCCAGCAGCAGCACCGTGGAGCCGTCCGTGGTGACCTGGTTCAGCATCGCCTCCCGGGCGTCCAGCACGCGGCAGTTGGCGGGATCGAGGCCCGACTGCGCGATGAGGCGCGTCGCCTCCACGGCGTCCCCGAAGGCGGCGAACCGCACGTCCGCCTTGCTGCGGAAGCGGGGCTTTCGCTGGACCTTCATCCACGCCTCCGTCACCACCCCGAGGATGCCCTCGCTCCCCAGCACCATCCGGTCGGGGCTCGGGCCCGCGCCGGACCCGGGCAGGCGGCGGCTGGCCCACGCGCCCGCGGGGGTGACCATGCGCAAGGACTCCACGAGGTCGTCGATGTGGGTGCGCACGGTGGCGTAGTGCCCGCCCGCGCGGGTGACGATCATCCCGCCGAGGGTGGCGAACTCCCACGACTGCGGGAAGCACCGCAGGGTCAGCCCGTGAGCGGCCAACTGCTCGTTGATCCAGGGGCCGGTGGCGCCCGCTTGAAGCCGGGCCGCGAGCGAGTGCTCATCGACCTCCAGCAGCGCGTCCATGCGGCGCATGTCCAGGCTCACGGTGCCCGCCCAGGCGGGGCCCACGTCCGGCTCGGTGCCGCTGACGACGCTGGTGCCCCCTCCGAAGGGGATGCACGCGATCCCAGCCTCGGCGCACCACTGCAGCACCGCGACGACGTCGTGCTCGGTGCGCGGGTGGGCGACCACGTCCGGCGCGACCGCGTAGTCCCCGCGGAACCCCCGGATCAGATCCGGCCAGCTCTTGCCGTACGTGTGCAGCGCCCGCTCGCGCCGGTCGGTGGTGCAGATCGCCGCCACGTTGTCCGGGGGCACGATCCGCGGGGCCGGCATGGCCGCCTGGTCCAGGGGCACCGGCTCCTCGACCTCCTGGCCCGGGAACCCGAGCATCGACGAGGCCATCTCGGCCATCGGCGTGCGGGCCTCCCGATCGGGGAACTTGTCCGCCCAGCCCCACCCCCACGTCGAGCGTGCTCGGGGGGCCAACGCCCCGGAATCGTTCGGGTCGGCAGGATTCCGGTCGATCATGCCGGCACAATACAGACAGTGCTGGTCTGGCTCTCCGTCCCCGCCGCCGTCCTCCCCATCGTCGCCTTCCTGTGGCTCGTGTGGTGGCTCGATCGCTACGACCGCGAACCCCTGGGGCTCTTCGCGGTCGCCTTCGGGTGGGGCGCCATCGGCGGAATCCTGCTGACCCTGCTGGGCTCGGACGCCTTCGCCCAGCCGGTGGCGGAGACCCTCGGGATCACGGACCCGCACCTGGTGCACATGGTCATCCTCGCGCCGATTCTGGAGGAGCCCGCCAAGGCGCTGGTGCTGCTGCTGCTGGTCCGCGCCCGCCAGTTCGACAACACCACGGACGGCTTCGTCTACGGCGCGGCTACCGGGCTCGGCTTCGGCATGACCGAGAACCTGATGTACTTCCGCGCCGCCGCCGACACCGGGGACGCGGTGGCGTTCGCCGCGCTGGTGGCGGCCCGCACGCTGTACTCAGCCCTGATGCACGCCTCCGCCTCCTCCTGCATTGGCGCCGCGCTGGGCTACAGCAAGTTCCGCAACGGCGCGGGCAAGTGGGGTGCGCTGGCAGGCGGCCTGATCGCGGCCCTGGGCATCCACGCGCTCTGGAACGGGTTGCTGTACGCGGGCTTCCAGGGCCAGACCACCCTGGGGAAGCTCGACTTCATCCTGTTCCCCATCGAGTTCGCCGTGCTGTTCGCGATCTTCAACCTGAGCCTCCTGGACGAGAAGCGCATCATCCAGCGGGAGCTTCAGGAGGAGGTCGATCTGGGGGTGCTGCCCCCACCCCACCTGGCCTACCTGGGCGCCTACCGGCGTCGCATCCGGCCCGGCTGGCTCCCCGCGGGGATGGACGGCGCGCTGTACATCCGCCGCGCGACCACGCTGGCGTTCCGCAAGCACCAGCTCAAGGTCAACGCTGAGCCCGGCCACTACGCCGACGAGATCACCCGGCTGCGGCGCGAGATCGTGCAGCAGCTGCAGGGGGCGGGGCTCGCTCCGGAGTGGATCCCAGCGCTGGAGGAGGCCACGGACGCGGCCCGGGAGGCCTCAGGCGTCTGAGCCCTCGAGGGTCGCGAAGTCGCTGGTCGCCGCCGCCTGTCCGCCGCCCGAGTTCGCCACCCCCAGTCGGGTCGCCAGCTCGCGCGAGATCGCCATCAGGATCGACGGGTGGTGGTGGATCAGCAGCTTCAGGTCGGAGGCCTGCAGCACGAACGCCCTGGCCGGCCCCACGGCGCGCACGTCGGCGCTGCGGGGGCGTCGGTGAGGAACGCCATCTCCCCCACCACGTGCCCGGGACCGATGGTGCCGCGGATGATCTGCCCCGCCTGGTTGCGCGACTCCCAGCGCAGCCGCCCGTCGACCACGATGTAGACGTCGTTGCTCTGGTCGCCCTCCCACAGCAGCGGCTCGTCCGGCTCGAGGTGGACCCTCACGAGGCGGCGGGCGATGTCCAGGAGCACGCGCGCGGGGAGGCTGCGGAAGACCTCGTCCTTGTCGAGCAGATCCAGCCGCTGGAGCATGTCCTCGGCGGCGGGGTTGTCGGTCTCGGTGCAGACGTAGGCCCAGAGATCGCGATCCGAGGCCTGCGGCAGCGCCACCTCGAGGTTGCCGGTGAACCGGGACGCCTCGGTGATGGCCAACGGGAACAGATCGCGCATCGGGTCGGGGGCCAGCCCCGCGAGCTGGTCCAGCTTGTCGTCCTGGTTGTCGCGCCACGCCTCCAGCAGGAACGAACCCTCCCGGTCGAGCACCTCGGACCAGCGGGTCGCGTCCTCGCGGGCCCGGCCCGTGAACGACAGCAACTGCTTGCGGTAGCGCTTGTAGAAGTAGCGGGCGGCCGCGGGGGACTGCTCGGAGCAGTCCAGGAACGCCTGGTAGCAGGCGAGCACGCGCTCCCGGGTGCTCTCGGTCTCCGCCTCGAACGCGGGCAGCAGGATCGGGGAGATGCCCAGCGCGCTGCTCGCGAACTCCTCGATGTACCGCGTCTGCGACGACATCAAGTCCAGGTGCATCCACTCCAGATGGAAGTAGAAGTAGCTGAGCTGGTCCTTCATGTACTGGGCGTTGAACGAGTCGATGTCGGCGTCGCGATCCTCGAGCCCGGCCTGGACCTCCGGCGACAGCTGCCCGCCGTCGGCCAGCAGCCGCGACGGGTCCACCTTGAGCATGTCGCCCAGCAACTCGTAGGTCGCAGCGCCTTGAGCCGAAGCTCCGGGACCCCGGGGCTGTGGAGGTTGAGGAGCCGAGCCATCGAACCCGGGTCGTCCAGGGCCAGCCGCATCGACAGGTAGCCGCCCAGCGAGTTGCCGATCACGGGGCAGCCGCGGATTCCCAGCATCGACTGAAACTGCCCGATCCAGGCGGCCAGCGTGCCCGGGTCGTAGGGCCCCGCGGGCATGGCCGAGGCGCCCGATCCGGGGAGGTCGGGGGCGTACAGGGTGAAGTGCTCACCCAGCGGCTCGAGCACGTACCGCCACGAATAGCTGGAGGTCATCAAGCCATGGACCAGCAGCAGCGGCGGCCCCGATCCGGCCTGCCGCCACGCCACCTCGATGGAGCCCCACGCGGGGGTGTCCATCGACGCGCGCTGCAGCGGCTCGTCGAAGTACGGGGCGGCAGCCGCGGCCGCTCGGGGAGGGCGGCAAACGGCAGCTGCTGGAACGGTCGTCGGGTCGGGACCTGCGCGGTCAAGGGGGGGCTCCTCGGAGCACGCGAGTATAGTCCCGCCGTGGCCCTCGATCCCCACCTCGACACGCAGCGGCTGACCTCGGACGGACGCCGCCTCCTGGACTCCCTCGGCCGCGAGGTGCTGCTGCGCGGCATCAACTGCGGCGGGCGGAGCAAGTTCCCGCCCTACTTCCCCTTCGCGTTCGTCGAATCGGGGGTGCCGGGGCAGGACCTCGCGCCGACCTTTGCCGAGGCGATGGAGGCCTACTGCGACCGGCTCACGGGATGGGGATTGAACACGGTCCGCCTGCCGTTCTCATGGGAGGCGCTGGAGCCGACCCGAGGCACGTTCGACGAGCTCTGGCTGGCCCGCTACGTGGCGCTCACGGAGGCGATCGGGCGGCGCGGGCTGCGGGTCATCGTGGACTTCCACCAGGATGTCTTCGGACGCCCCTGGTACGGCGACGGCTTCCCCCTGTGGGCGTGCGATCGGCCGCTGCTGGAGGTGCCGTCGCACAGCCCGAAGTGGTTCATGGGGTACGTCAACAGCGACGACGTGCGGCGGAACTTCGACCGGTTCTGGACGAACGACGACGGACTCCAGGACGCGTTCGAGCGGATGTGGACGAAGATGGCCTCGACGCTGTCGGTCCTGGACGCGGTGGTCGGCTTCGAGGTCTTCAACGAGCCGGCGTGGGGCACTGCGGACCCAACCACGTGGGCGCAGGAGGTGCTGACGCCCTTCTACTCGCGGATGGCGGCTCACCTGCACGAGATCGCGCCGGACTGCCTCGTCTTCTTCGACGTAACCGGGTTGGACGCGATCTCGGGCACCTGCGCCCTGGAGCGGCCCAACGGCGAAGGGCTGGTGTTCGCGCCGCACTACTACGATCCCTCCGCGATCCTGGAGGGCAAGTACAACGGCGAGGGCGACATCGACGGCCCCCTGGCGGCGTGGGCGGCCAAGGGGCGGGAGTGGGACGTACCCGTGCTGGTGGGCGAGTTCGGCATCGATCCCGGTGGCCTGGGCGCGGCCGAGTACGTGCGCGGCAACTACGCGGCGCTGGACGCGAATCTGCTCCACGGGACCTTGTGGGAGTACAGCTCGACGTTCGACGACTGGAACGACGAAGCGATGTCGGTGGTCGACGGCGAAGGCAACGAGTGGCCGACGATCTCGTCGCTGGTGCGGCCCTACCCGTCGGCGACGGCGGGCACGCTGCAGGCGTTCGAGTACGACCCGAAGTCGCGCGAAGGGACTTGGACCTTCGAGGCGAGCGCCGGTGGCATCAGCGAGTTGGTGGTCCCGCAGCGGCTGTACCCGGGCGGCGTCAGCGGCTCAATCGAGGGCTCCGCGGCGTCGATGCAGAAGGACGGTCCCCGCCAGCGGTTGATGGTCCGGACCGACGCGGACGGCCCGATGGTGGTGAAGTTCGGGCCGGCTTGAGCCTCGACGCCGGCGCCACATCAGCCCCAGCACGACAAGCCCCCGCCCGGCGCCCCTCCCCTGCCCCGCCGAACAGCCCTCACACCCATCATCATCGTCGTCCCCGAACCAATCGGTGTCGTCGTCGTCGTCCCCCTCGGCCGAGTCGTCGTCGTCGCCGGGATCGATCACCGCATGCAGCGCGTCCCACACGATCGGGCAGACCTCCGCCGCGACCGAGTCGGCCGGGCATGCCCGTTCCTGCACGTCGTCGAAGCTGACCAGCGCCTCCCACGCAAGGCCGTCGTCCGTCGTCGAGAACTGCGGCAGCACCGGGTCGTGGCCGCAGCCCAGGAGCACGTCGCCGGCCAGCGCGAGGCAGGCGCTGGGGCCCCCCACGATCAGCGGTTCGATCTGCTGCCCCGGCTCCAGGATGTGCAGGCCCGCGTTGTCCGTCACGAGGTAGATCGACTCGTCGAACTGCGCGGCCGTGCGCGCCGGCGAGTCCAGCAGCGCCAGCGTCTGCGCGTTGCTCGTGAAGTCCGCGTCCAGGCCGATGAAGAAGGGCGTGCCGCCGACGTCGAAGGCGGACAGGTACAGCACCTCCCCGTCGTCGCGAAACAGCGACAGGATCGGGGAGTCCCAGCCCTCCAGCTCGTGCGGCGCAAGCCAACTGGCACCGCCGTCGTCGCTGCCGATGATGACGTACTCGGTCGTCGCGGACCGCAACGCCACGCCCCGGATGCGAAGCCCGTCCGCCGACATCGCGATGCGCCCCAGGGCCAGCGTATCGAGCCCCGGATCCGCCGCTTCGACCCAGGTCTCCCCGCCGTCGTCCGTCGTCCAGATCACCTGATCGACCCCGACGGTGCCCCCGACCGCGACGATTCGATCGGGGACCGCCCGGTGCGTCGCCGCGGCCGTCACGAAGACGTCCTCCAGGGGACCCGGCACCGGATCCCAGGTGCAGCCGCCGTCGTCGCTCCAGCGCATGCCGAAGGGGGTGCCCGCGAGCACGCGGCCGTCGCCGCGACGGGCCCAGAAGGTCGGCTCAAGATCGATCCCCAACGCCTCCTCGCAGGTCCACCGGGGCACACCATCCTCGTCCAGCAGGATCAGCCCCCAGGAGGTCCCGCCCCCCACGAAGGCGCCGTCCTCGACCATCGGGGTGGTCCCGAACAGCGTGCCCCCATGAGCGAACGCCCCGGCCGGCAAAAGCCAAGCGATTGCCAAAGCTGTCAGGGCGTTGCGAAGCACCGACGGAACCTAGCGCACCGTGGTAATTGAGGGCCATGCGTCCCCTTGCCCTTCTGCTCGCCCTGCTCCTCCCCGTCCTCGCGTGCACCCCCACGGAGCCCGAGGACGAGTCCACTCCGCCCGCCGAGGACGAGCCGGACGCACCGGCCGAGCTCGCCGAGTTGACCGACGGCGAGTGCCCCGATCTGGAGGACGGCACCTCCTCCTTCTCCAGCGGCGGCATCGAGCGCACCGTCACCCTCATCGTCCCCGACGGCGACACCGCGGGCATGCCGGTGATGTTCTTCTGGCACTCCCTCGGCACCACGGCCGCGGATTGGGCCAGCTGGTTCCACCTCGAGAGCTTCGCCGAGGACAACGGCGTCATCGTCGTGCTGCCGGACTCGCGCGAGAACGAGCCGTTCGAGTGGGACTGGGTCAACCCCGACGAGGGCGACTCCCAGCTGTACGACGACCTGCGCACCTGCGTCGTCGAGGGGTTCGACGCCGACATCACCCGCGTCTACGCCTCCGGCTTCAGCGCCGGCGCCGTCTGGGTCACGTGGCTGGCGATGCACCGCGCCGACACCCTCGCCACCGTCTACGCGATGTCCGGCGGCACCGTCGTCAACCTGCCCTACACGGCGCCGTCCCGGCAGCTCCCCGTCTTCCTCATGAGCGGCGGTCCCTCGGATGTCTGGCCCAACGAGCAGGTGCCCGTGGCCGACTTCGAGACCGCGACCCAGGACTTCAGCCAGTCCCTGCGGGACGACGGCCACTTCGTCGTGCAGTGCCAGCACAACGGCGGCCACACCCCCGGCCCCGGCGCCGAAGGGATGATGGAGGACTGGATCATGGCCCACGAGTTCGACGTGACGTCACCGTGGAACGGCGGCGGGCGCGATGGCGATGACTTCGAGGACTACTGCTGGCTCCCCGAGGCGGACTAGCGCGAAGGCTCAGTCGCCCGGCTGGCAGTCGTTGAGGCAGGCCAGGCCGATCTCCAGGTAGTCGTCGGCGCACGCGTTCGGCAGGCCGCGCGTGATCAGCTGGCAGGTGTAGCCGGCGGGGCAGGTGCCCACGCCCGTGCAGCTGACGTAGCAGGTCGGAACCCCGAAGTAGTTCATGCACACCTGATCGTCGCCCCCGCACCCGGGGTTGCCGAGGATCAGGTCGTCGCAGGTGGTCGAGGTGCCCTGCTCGTCGATGACGTTGCTGGCGAGGCTGCAGGAGTTGCAGTAGGCGCCCTCGGCCTCCTCGCACTCGCCCGTGTCCTCGTTGCAGACCTCACCCCAGTCGCAGTCCAGCACCGAGCTGCGGCAGCCGTACTCGACGCACTCGCCGTCCTCGCAAGTGCTCCCCGCGAAGCAGTCCACGTTGGTGTTGCAGCCGTCGACGCACTCGTAGGCGTTGGCGTCCACGTCGCAGATCTGGCCCATCACGCAGTCGGTGGTCGACAGGCAGTCCACCGCGTCGCAGGTGCCGTTGGTGCACGCGAACAGCTCCCCGTCCTCGGCGGGGCAGTCCGTGGCGTCGTAGCAGGTCTGCCCCCCGCGGCGGGCGGGGCCGCAGGACAGGAGGCTGAGGGTCAGCAGCAACAGGCTCAGGGTCGGCAGCAGGCGCATCATCTAGAACAGCTCGTAGTGCAGGACGATCTGGGAATCGACGGGCGGAAGCGACGTCAGGTCGGTGAACTCGATCCGGTACAGGTCGGCGTCCGCGTCCTCGATGTACTCCCAGGGGAACTCACCGTCGTCGGTGCCTTCGGGGGGAACCAGCAGCCCCTCCCCTTCGGCGGCGGGATCGCCGGGGATGAACAGGCGCATCTCCAGGCTCTCGGGCTTGGGCCGACGCTCCAGGTCGAACGCGGCGAGGAGGCGGGAAGCGGCCAGCCCCATCTCGTTGACCACGTCGGCAAAGTCGTCGTCGCAGATGCTGCCGACCACGCCACCGGTCTGCACCGCGATGTCGTGGTAGCGGTAGGAGGCGGCCGCGTTCGGGTTCGTGGTGGGGCCGCAGTTGGCGGGCTCGAGGGTGTCGGGGTCGATGCCAATGAGGGCCGAGGCGTTGAACGCCTCCCGGTCGAACTCGTCCTTGAGCCCGCGGAAGAAGTTCACGTAGCTGTTCACGCCGTACTGGCTGATGTCTTCCTCGTCGCTGACGAAGATGATCGACAGCAGCGCGTCGTCCCGGAGGAAGCCCTCGTTGTGGCCCTCCAGCAGATCCTCGCTGAACGCTTCGGCGGCCGCGTCGAGCCCCTTCTCGTAGGGCCAACCGGCGGTGCCGACGTTCACGTTCTCGCGGAAGACGTCGTCCGCGTCGTCGGTGTTGCGGTCGATGATCCGGTCGCTGCCGCTGCCCACGAGCTTGCCCGAACGCACGTACGCATCCGTGTCCGTGGTGATCACCCCGATGTGGTAGTCGACGTCGGCGATGTCGAAGAACTCGACGAATCGGTCGAAGCCTTCGCCGAGCTTGGCCTGCTCGTCCAACATCGAGCACGAGTCGTCGACCACCAGCAGGATGTCTACCTCGGTCGGCGGCGCCTGGAAGAAGACGGCGCTGATGCCGGGGCGGATGAGGGTGGACTCGTTGCAGCCGACGGCGGCTACGGCGAACGCGAGGACAAAGGCTAGGCGTCGCATCCGCGAAGCCTAGCAGAGCGCCTCATTTGCCCCCGCGCTTCTCCTCCAGCTCTTCCAACGTCCGGGGCCATTCCTTCTTCATCAGCCGCGACAGGCTGCGGTCCGCGAGCAGCTTCCCGCCGTTCTGGCACCTGGCGCAGTAGTTGGACTCGTTGCTGGCGTAGCGAATCCGCTGCACGGGCGAGCCGCACACGGGGCACGGCTCCTTGAACTTCCCGTGGACCGCCATCTCCTTGCGGAACGCGGTCACCTTGTCGGGGAAGCCGTCGCCGACCTCCTCCCGCATCCGGTCGGTCCACTCGGTCAGGATCACCCGGATGGAGTCATACAGCCGGCCGATCTGTTCGTCGTCGAGGCGGCTGGTCCACGTCACCGGGCTCAGCTTGGCGCGGTGCAGGATCTCGTCGCTGTAGGCGTTGCCGATGCCACTGAAGAGGTGCTGATCGGTCAACGTGCGCTTCAGGGTGTGGTTGCGGCTGCGGAGCTGCTCGGCGAACTGCTCCACGGTCGAATCCAACACTTCGATCCCGCCGCGGTCGTGCTCGGCGACCGCCTCGTCCCCGCGCACGAGGCACAGGGACGCCCGCTTCTTGGTCGAGGCTTCGGTGAAGATGAGGGAGCCGTGCTCGAAGTCGAACGCGGCGAGGCCGATCTTGCCAGGCACCTTCGCGCCGGCCTCCTTCCAGCGAATGCGGCCCGAGACCATCAGATGCATCACGAGGCGCAGGTCCTCGTCGAACTTCCAGATGATGCGCTTTCCGATCCGCCGGAACCCCTCCACGGTCCGGCCGTTCAGCGCGGAGATGGGCGGGTCGAAGGTGCGGAGCAAAAAAGGACTGGCGAGACGGATCCTCGAAAGGACCCGTCCCGCCAGCAGGGAGTTCAGGCGCTCGACGTAAACGGTGACGTCGGGCAGCTCAGGCACGGTTCCGCTACTTGCGGTTCCAGCGCATGGCCTTCTCTTCGCCTTCCTTGTTCCAGACCATCGTGTCGCCGTCCCAGGAGACGGTGAGGGTCTCGGACTTGCCTTCGGCGTCCGTGGACGTGATGGCGTCGCCTTCCATCGTGTACTTCACGTCTTCGGTGTTCTCGCCCATGGCCATGGTCATGGTGTCGTCGGTGATGGTCAGGCTCATGGACTCGAGCATGGCGGTCATCATCTCGACCATCGCCTTGCTCATCTGGTCCTCGGGGTTGGCCTCGAGGGCGGCCTTGGCGGCGTCGAGCTGCGCCTGCTCTTCGGCGCTCATCGAGATGCCCCAGGTGCCCTTGATGTCGCCGGCCTCACCGCCACCGGTGCCACCCTCAGCGGGAGCGGCCTCAGCCTCGGCGGGAGCAGCGTCGGCCGGAGCGGCGGCCGCGGGGGCGGCGTCGTGGCCGGCGTCCGCAGCGGGCTCACCGCCTCCGTCATCGCCTCCACAGCCGACGAGGGTGAGGGGAGCGGCGAGCGCCAGGGCGATGAGCATGGTACGGATGCTGGACATGAATCTTGGGTCTCCTCTTTCGTCCGGGGGTCGGACCGAGGGACCCTACAACAGGACGCGGAATAAAGTCCTTCTTGGCCCTTACTCCCTCACAGCATGACAGCCGACTTCGCCAGCCTCCTCGCGCTCCACCTGCCCCGTGTCCATCGGGCTGCTCGCGGCCTGACTCCGAATGAGCAGGAGGCGGAACAGTTGGCTCAGGACGCGCTGACGCGGGCCTGGGCGGCGCGCGATCGCTACGACCGAAAGCGGCCCTTCTACCCCTGGCTGTACACCATCGTGCGCAACGCCTGCCGCGACGCCGCCGCCCGACGCAAGCACGTCGCCAAGCCTGGCCTGATCGTCGAAGCGGTCGCCGCCAGGGCGCCCTCGGCGTTGGCCCAGCTGGAGAGTCAGCGCGCCGAGGCCAAGGTCCGCGCGGGCCTCGCGCGACTGTCCGATGCCCAACGCGAGGTGTTGGTGATGCGTCACTTCGAAGATTTGAGCTACGCCGAAATGGCGGAGCTCCTGGAGGTGCCGATCGGCACCGTGATGTCCCAGCTGTACCGAGCCCGCCAGGCCCTGACCCGGGTCCTGGCTGAGGAGGAAGCATGAACCCCGAGCGATTCGAAGAACTCATGGTCAAGGCCGTCGACGGCGTGACCTCGGGAGCCGAGCGGGAGGAGCTGATGAGCTACCTCGCCGACAAGCCCACCGAGCGCGCGGAGTTCGAGGCCCAGTTGGCGCTGAAGGCCGTCACCGACGGCTGGATGACGCGGCTGGAGGCCGATCTGATGGTCGACCGGGCCGAGGCGAGCGTGCCCCGTCGGGCCGTCCACGGACTCGGCGTGCTGCTCGTGGCCGTTGGCCTCGCGGTGCTCAGCTTCGCCGGGCCGATCCTCGCCATCCAGGACCCCGAGGTCCCCTTCGCCCTCAAGGCCGGCATCGGCCTGTCCATCGGCGGCTCCGCCGTCTTGGCCCTGGCGCTCGTGGCCGGGCGCCTTCGCGACCGCAAGCATGACCCCTACACCGAGGTGATTCGATGAACGACTCCAAGCTCCCCGAGGGACAGGCGCTTGCGCCACTGTCCGCCGGGTCCCCGGCCGTGCGCGCCGCCGCCGACCTGGCCAACCGCCCCAGCGATGGACCGCTGGTGCTGACCACCGACGAGGTCCCCGCGGGGTACCGCGTCGTCCGCACGGTCGGCCTCGTGCGTGGCAACACCATCCGAGCCCGACACGTCGGCAAGGACATCATGGCGGCCTTCCGCACCCTCGTCGGCGGCGAGATCACCGAGTACACCAAGCTCATGGCCGAGAGCCGCGAGCAGGCGGTCGACCGCATGCGAGCCGAGTGTGTCGCGCGCGGGGGGAACGCAGTGCTCGCCGCGCGCATGACGACCTCGACGGTGATGGGCGGCGCGGCGGAGATCCTCGCCTACGGCACCGCCGTCGTTGTCGAGCCCGAGGGCTAGTCCTTCGTCTGCACGGTCTGGCCGGGGGCGATCAAGGGCGCCTCCTGCTCGGCGAGCCAGAACGCCGTCAGGGTCATCGCGGCGACGTTCCGCTTGAACACCTGGGGGTCGATCTTGTCGATGGTGTCGGCCTCGGTGTGGTGGATCGGCCAGTAGCCGGAGGTGTCGAGGTCGAGGCCCAGGCCGACCACGCCACGCTTGGTCAGGGGCCACACATCCGCCCCCGCGCCGCCCTTGCGCAGGCCGACCGCGCCGGTGGGGGCGAGTGCCTCCAGCAGCGGGGCGAGGTGCTCGGCGGCGGCGTCCCAGTTGGCCGCCACGGCGTCGTCGTCGGCGCCCGCGCGCACGTCCAGGCGCCAGCCCAGGGGTTCACCCGATCCGATGTCCGCTTCCAGCGCCGCGTAGTGCTGGCCGATGGACGCCTCGTGGGCCTCGGCGTAGCCCTTGCCGCCGCGCAGGCCGTTCTCCTCGTTGGTGTAGAGCACCACCCGGACGGTGCGCCGGGGGGCGATGGCGAGCTCGCCGATGAGGCGCCCCGCCTCCATCGCCATGACGCAGCCGGCGCCGTCGTCCTGGGCGCCCTGGCCCACGTCCCAGCTGTCGAGGTGGCAGCCGACCACGACGACCTCGTCGGGCCGCTCGCGCCCGACCACCTCGGCGACGACGTTGGCCGACGGAACGTCCTCGTGGGTCTCCGCGGCCATGGAGAGGCGCAGCCGCACGACCACACCGCGGTCGGCGAGCCGGTGGATCGTCGCGGCGTCTTCGATGGTGATCGCCGCGTGGGGAATCCGGGGGGCGGGGAGGTCATCGGTGCCGTAGTGCATCGCCCCGGTGTGGGGCGTCTGCAGGCTCTCGGGCGTGACCGATCGGATCAGGGACGCGACGGCCCCCACCGTGGCGGCTTCGTGCGCGCCCCGGCCGCGGTACTGCACGGTCTCGCCGTAGGTGGTGAAGGGCACATCGAAGAGCACGATCTTGTCCTCCGCCTCGGCGGCGCGAGCGGTCAGCTCGTCGAATGAGGAGACGACCAGCACGTCCGCCTCGATCGGCCCGTTCGGCGTGCCCACCGAGCCACCGAGCCCGAGCATCGGCAGATCCCGCTCGATCGGCGCGAGCATCGTCACCGACTCCTCCCCGCGCACCCACCGGGGCACGAGGATCTCCTCGGTGTGCACGTTCTCCAGGCCGTCCTCGGTCAGCCGGTCCACGGCCCAGGCGATGGCGGCGTCCAGCTGCGGTGAGCCGGAGATGCGGTGCCCGATCCGGTCGCAGAGGTAGATGAGGTCCTCCCACGCCCGCTCGGTCGACAGCGCCCGGCCCAGCAGCAGAGGCATGGACTCGGCGAGGTAGGCATCCGAATCGACGGCCTTGGCCCGGCGGCGGGCTTCGGCCGCGGTCACGGGGACAAAGAGGACGAGGAGGAGGAGGAAGACGGTCGCGCGGCGCATGGTGGCGGAGGGTAACGCAAGGCGTAGCAACGCCGCGCAGCGACGGAGGCGCGTAGTCCCAAGGACGACGATGCAAGGCGCTCCGCGCCGAGAGGCGAAGCCCTCGAGAGCGCGTCCAGCGCCGCGCAGCGCCCCGAGGGGCGCGTAGTCGCCGAGGAAGCCCCGGGAGCTCGCGGAATGAGCAGATCCGCGACGTTTAAGCGGCTGCCCGACTTTGTACATCTCGGCTGCAACAGCCTTCCACTCCGAACCCGGTCGAAGCTCCAAGCGGTGCCCGCGCATCGCTTGGAGTGCCCGGTGGTTCGGCGTGGCAGAGCATTGGCAGCGGGGGTGTACAACGGCCGGCAGCCGCTTAAACGTGGCTTGTGATCTCGGCCGCCTGACGATCCACGGAGCTTCCTTGGCGACTACGCGCGCTTGGGCGCGCTACGCGGCGCTGATGCGTCTTGCTCCACCGCCGCGAGAGCCTCCGCGTGGACCGCCCACAGCGCCTCCATCACACGGGCGCCCACGGGCGTGAGCTCGCCCCGGTCCTGCACGATCGCCAGCGACTCGGCGTTCGTCTGAAGCACCTCCGCGCGCCGGCGCGCGAACTGCGGGGTTCGGCTCAACAGGTGGTCCTTTTCGCCCAACGCCTGGTGCAGCGCGGCCACCGGCACGAACGCGTGAGCGGCGAGCAGCACCCCCATGATCGGCCGCAGATCCGGACGCACCGGGGACGGCGACCACTCGGTGTGCCCATTGTTCAGCACCGGATCGAGCCACGTCAGGAGGTTCAGCTTGCCGTGCTGGGTCTCGTGCACGATCGCTTCGGCCAGCGTCAGCGGATCGGGGTGCAGCGTCAGGTAGATGAGGCCCGGCGCCTCCCGGTACGACGCGCTGAGGTGCCGCTCGGGCTCGTACCCCACCGGCACCACGCGCAGGAGCGTGACCTCCAACTCGGCGTACAGATCAGGCAGTACGGCCTCGATTACGGCCAATGCGTCGTTCAGCGCCTCGACCCATTCGGCGGCGTCCCGGCCCCCGAGGTCGAGGACGTTTCCCTGCTTGTCGGGGTGGGCCTCCACGTTCGCGAGCGGGTTGGTGTCGACAAGGCCCAGTTCCCCACGGACAAGGGGGCGCGAGGGCGTCAGCGCATCCAGATCTCCCAGCGCCAGGTGCCGGCCGGTCGAAAGCTCGACGCCCACGCCGTCGCGATCGGCGACCACGGCGCGCAACGGCTCTGCGAATCGGTGGAACCCGGAGCTTCGAACCTCGGTGGTGGGCCCCCGCCACGACAAGCCGGCGTCCAGGTGAGGGGCGAGCGCCGCGAGCAGGTGGGGCACGCCCCGACGGAGACCGTCGCGCGCGGGCAGCGCGCCCGAAGCCGAGGCCAACAACGGCACCAGAGCATCCAGGGTGCCGACGGCGTCCAGCAGCGCCTCGGGCCGGGTCCTCAGCAGCTTCGTCAGCGCGGTCTGCAGCCGAACCAGGTCCGGGAGCCCCGACGCACGGACCGACAGCAGGTGCCGCAGCGCCACCATGCGCACCTTGCGTCGCAGCCGAACGGCAACGGTGTCGCCGGGGGAAGGGAGGACCAGCACCAGCGTCGTCTACCATGCCGCCGTGCTCGCCCCTTTGTCCGATGAGGTCTGGATCGACGTGACCGGCGCCCAACGCGCGGAGAACGCCCAACGCATCGTTGCCTTCGGCACCCCCCGCCCGGCCCTCGCCGATCTCGTGCGCCAGGCCCGCGAAGCCGACGGCACGCCGGTCCTGGGGGGAGGCGAGCCGACCCTGGGAAGCGACCTGCCCGACCTCGTCGCCGCGGTCAGCGAGGCGATCGGAAGCCAATGGGTGCTCGCCACCGACGGCCTCGCGCTGACCCAGCCGGGTCCCCTCGCCTCCCTCGCCCAGCGCGGTCTGACCACCCTCCGGGTGAGGCTCGTTTCGGCCCGGCCGGACGCCCACGACTGGTTCTACGGGCGCCCCGGAGCGACGAAGGCAGCCGTGCGCGCTCTCCGCACCGCCGCCGCCGCGGGCATCACGACGCAGATCGAAGTGCCGCTCATCCGCCCGACGGTAGACCACCTCGCCGAGACCCTGGAGGTCGCCGCGCGCGTGAGCGCCTCCGCGGTGCTCGCCGTGCACTACGACCCCGGCCGGTTCCCCCGGGACGAGCAGGTGACCCTGACGCCGCGCCTCGGCCTGCTGGAGCAGCCGCTGACCGACACGGCGGCTGCCGCCCTGCGCCTCGGAGTCACCTTCGCGGTGGCGGACCTGCCCCAGTGCTTCCTCCCCGAAGGCGTCGCCGCCTGCCGTGTGCGCCAGAGCCGACCGACCCCGGCTGCCCCCTGCGGCCCGGACTGCCCGGGCGCCCCGACCTGCGTCGGCGTGCCGGAGGTCTACCGGTCGCTGTTCGGAAGCTCGGAGCTGCCCGCCGGCCCGCCGACCGACCTCGCAGAAGACGACTTCTCCGGGACGAGCCGCCAGATCCGCATGCGCCTCGTCCGCCACGGCGAGCACGCGACCCACCTGCGGGTCACCGCGATCGACCACCCCGACGCTGCGGCCCTGCTCCGCGAGGCGCTCCGGCTGGGCTTCGCCCGCGTCGAGGTCGCCGCCGATCTCGCCCCCCTGGCGGCCTTCTCCGACGACGAACTGCACCGCCTTCGTCGACTCACGGCCTTGCGTCCGACCGGCCCCGTGCCGCCCGACCTGAGGGAGCGAATCGGCCGAATCGCTCCCCAGGTGGAGCTAGGGTCGACCTCATGAGCCGGCCTTTGCAGGAGGACATGCTCGAGCGGGAGCGGGTGGCCAACCGCGCCAAGCACTGGGTGCGGGCGGTGACGGCCTGCAACAGCCGGTGCCTGTTCTGCCTCGACAGCGACACGCCCCGGAACCTCTTCCTGCCCGCCGAGGACGTCAAAGCCGACCTGCGCCGCGGCATCGAGGACAAAGGGGCGGACAAGGTGATCCTCAGCGGAGGGGAAGCCTCCCTGCACCCGGAGTTCCTCGACTTCATCCGCTACGGCAGGGAGATCGGCTACGACCGCGTGCAGACCGTGACCAACGGCTGGATGCTCGCCCAGGCAGACTTCTACGAAGAGGCGGTCCAGGCCGGGCTCGGCGAGATCACGTGGAGCCTGCACGGGCACACCGCCGAGCTGCACGACCACCTCACGGGCACCCCCGGCGCCTTCGACCGGATGGTCGCGGGCATCCGCCGCGCCGAGGCCGACCCGCGGATCATCAGCAACGTCGACGTGGTCATCAACAAGCAGAACGTGGGCGTGCTGGACAAGGTCGTGGAGCTGGCGATGTCCCTGGGGGTGACCGAGTTCGACCTCCTGCACGTCATCCCCCAGGCGGCTGCGTTCGAGCATCGCGACGACCTGTTCTACGACCCCGCCGAGCACCTCGACGTGCTCCACAAGGTGTTCCGGCTGAACCGGCACCCGGGCTTCGTGATCTGGACGAACCGGTTCCCTGTGCCCTTCTTGGAGGGGCTCGAGGACCTGATCCAGGACCCCCACAAGATGCTCGATGAGGTGCACGGCCGCCGCTTTCAGGTGCGTCGCTACCTGGACGTCGGGCAGGGGTTGGACTGCCGTCAGCCGGAGCGCTGCGTGCACTGCTTCATCGAGCCCTTCTGCACGAGCACCGATCGCACGCTCGACCGAATCCATGCCGCCGGCTGGGAGGTCTGGTTCGGGGACGGTCCCCTCCCCTTCGGCGCGACCCGGCGAGGAGTGGCGGCCCCCTCGACGGACGCGCTGCCGGACGAGCGGCCGCTGTACGCCGAGGTCGAGGGCGTGGGGCCGGTGCCCGAAGGCGACGTCGTGCTCCGCGCCGAACGGGCCGAGCAGCTGGAGGCATGGGCGGGCTCGGTCGACCTGGACGTGCAGCTGAACCGCGACACGGTGCCGTGGCTGCTGACGAACCGGGACCGGCTGGAACGCATGCGCATCCACCAGCCGTCGTGGTCTTCCCTGGAGCAGGCCGCCGCGCACGACGTGCGGGACCCGGCGCGGTTCTTCCTGCAGCTGGACCGCCCGATTCCGACCTCGGGCCTCGCGGCCTGCCAGGCGCCCGGGGCGACGCTGGTGGAGCCTCGACCGATCCTGCGGTCGTCGCTGTTCGACGCGGGCACGGGGCGGCCGTCGGTGCCGGCCCTGGCCGAGGATCACGTCGCCGACGGCTACCGCGTCCACTCGCTCCGGTGCCGGACCTGCCGGGTGCGTGACCGCTGCGACGGCATTCACGTGAACATGGTTCGCGACCAGGGCCTGAAGCTGGCCCGCCCGCTGGTGGCGGGGGCCTGGCCCGACGAGGCGGACCGCCAGCTCACGAAGGCAGTCGCGCGCGTGAGGGACGGCCGGGAGCGGGTGCCGGTGGTGCCGTCGCTACCCGGCCACGACGCTCCGGCGGCGCCCCCGGAGGACCCCTTGGCGGTCCTGGCCCGGGACAAGGCGGAGCAGCGAGCGAAGCGCCGCCTCCAAATCCTGGACTCCTGACCGATGGCCAACCTCGGCTACGTGCAGCTGACCCGCGACTGCTACCAGGGCTGTCGGTTCTGCTCGAACCCGCCCACCGGCGTGGAACTCACAGAACCCCAGATGCGCACCGAAATCGACCGCATGGCGGAGCTCGGCTACGACGGGATCATCCTCACGGGGGGCGAACCATCGACTTCGCCGCTGCTGTTCCCCGCCCTCGCTCACGCCACCTCACGGGGCCTCCGCAACCGGATGATCACCAACGGACAAAGGCTAGCGGAGCGCGACTTCTTCGCGCGGTGCGTCGACGCGGGGTTGGAGCACGTCCACCTGAGCCTGCACAGCCACCGGCGGGCGGTGCACGACTTCATCACGCGCTACCCGGGAGCGTTCGACAAACTCACGGCCGCGCTGGAGCACGTGCCCCACGTCGGCATCACGGCCGACATCAACACGGTGATCTGCAGCTACAACGCCGACCACCTGGACGCCCTCGTCCGCTGGATTGTCACCACCTACCCCTACGTTCGGCACTTCGTCTGGAACAACATGGATCCGGACGGCAACCGTGCGGAGGAGAACCCCGACTGCATCGCCAAGCACCGTGAGTTCCAGGTCAGCCTGCACCGGGCGATGGACTTCCTCCACGCCTCGGGCCGCACCTTCCGCGCCGAGCGAGTGCCCCTGTGCTTCATGAAGGAGTTCGCCTGGGCCTCCACCGAGACCCGCAAGATCGTCAAAGAAGAGGAGCGCTGCATCACGTTCCTGGACGGCAAGGGGTTCGTGCGCCAGCGGCAGTTCCTCCACGGCAAGGGGGACGCCTGCGAGGTCTGCCGCTGGGACCCGATCTGCGCGGGCATGTTCTCGATGGCGAAGACGTTCGACGAGCGGGAGCAGTCGCCGATCTTCGACGACCCCGATCCGGTCATCCGCGCGGTGTTGGGGAGGGAGCCCGAGCCGGCCCTGAAGGAGCGGATCCGGGCGCGTCGGGGGCAGCGCTCGACGACCGAGCAGCCGGACAAAAACACCCGTACTCACGCACGGTTGAAGGTTCTCTGATGGTGTCTAACAAAGGCGGCTAACTGTCCTCCAGCTGCCGGCGGCGTTGCGCCAGGCGGCTCGCGATCGCGTCATGCCCGTGGTCGGCAGCGCACTGCTCCGGCAGGGTCCCCGCGGGCCTGACGTCCCCGATGCCGAGCCGCTTCGACGCGCCCGTCGCCCCCCCGGATGGCACACGCGGGTCCGCACCCGCACGCAAGAGCAGCTCGACGATGTCGCGCCGTCCCCGTTCGGCCGCCAGGAACACGGCGGTCTCCCCGACGATGTTGCGCCGGTCCAACGCCGCGCCGCCGGCGATGAGCGCTTCCAGCACCTCGGGCTCGCTGAAGTGCGCGGCCCGCATCAGGAGCGTCCACCCGTGGGAGTTTCGCTCGTTGGGATCGCCTCCTCGAGCCAGCGCCTCTGTGACTTCGGCCCCGGATCTCAGCAGCAGGAGCGCGCCCAACTCGGAGGGCGGCGCCATCACGTCGGGCCGAATCCAGGGCAGGTCCCAGGGGCCGTCCAGCAGCGCGGGCTCCGGGCTGCTCGGCGGCGGCGGCGGCGGCGGCTCCCACCTACCCAGGTGAATGCTCAGCCGATGACGCTGGGCGAGGGCAAAGTCCCGGGCGAGTCGGGTGTAGAAGTCCCGCATCAGGGGCGCTTCGTCGAACGTCCGACCGATGCGCGCACAGTTGGTGCGGGCACGGCCGAGGCCCTGGACGAGCTGGCCATGGAACGGACTGGACCGAAGCTCCACCGTCGAGCGCCCGCGCCCCCGCCACCCCGCGAGGTGAATCGCCTCATCGACGAATTGGAAGAAGGCGTACGGCGCCGACCCGCCGATCGCATCGTAGGCCCTCAGGACGAGGGCGGCCGACGCTCCGTCGAGGGTCCTCTCAACGACGCCGCCCTGCACCACGAACTCGATCACGGAGCGTGACGGAAGCACCTCGACGAAGCGCCTGCTGAGTCCCAATCCGGCGAACTGGCGGAGGTACCCGAGGGCGTCGTCGTCACTCAGGCCCAGGGGTGCGACAGCGAGGAGCCCCGCTCCATAGACATCACCCACGGCGGAGCGTCAGATGCGGTCTTCGAACGGGCATCCCGCCCACGCCGCCAGCGCGGCGCCGGCATGCACGGCCCAGGATGAGTCGAAGAGGAGATCGTTGCGGCTGTAGCCGATCATCGACTGGG
This sequence comes from Pseudomonadota bacterium, assembly GCA_024229515.1. Classification (GTDB taxonomy): domain Bacteria; phylum Myxococcota_A; class UBA796; order UBA9615; family UBA9615; genus JAAESI01. The sequence continues at coordinate 36,931 of JAAESI010000010.1, forward strand.
CGGTGATGTTCATCTCGTAGGCGACATCCACGGTGGCGCCATCGTTCAGCTCGGCCTGGATCCCCCGCTCCACGGAGTCCTCGGCCGCGTACGAGACGATCTTCGCGATGTCACCGACGGCGAGTTCCCGCTTCATGCCGGGGCCGCAGCGGAGCACGCCACTGGATCCATGGACCACCCGCCCCTCCTCGCCGTGCCACAGCGAGAAGCCGTCGCCACCCTCGCTCCAGAGAATGTCTCGCTCCCCGTCGTAGCCTCCGAGGGGAAGCCCGCGGGCCCGCAGTCGTTCACTCACGGACTTCCGCTGGGCCTCGGGGTGCCCTTCCCAGGCCAGCCGCTCGGGCTCGCCCGGTCCGACGTTGTAGACGCCGAGGATGGCCTGGTCTTCCCACGGCTCGACGTTCCACGCGAGGAGCTTGTCCCCGGCGGTCGCGAGCGCTTCTTCGACGGTCGGATCGGTCACGGGCAGAGTCTACTGGGCATCGAGGGCCTGCTGCAGGACGGGAGTCCAGGACTTGCGTCGGTTGCGGGACAGCGCGAGCCACTTCTTGAGGGCGGGTCGGCCGACCTTCTCGTCGATCAGCGCAACTCCGGCGACGACGACGAGCTCATCACGGTCGAGTTCGCCGAGCGAGCTCAGGAGCTTGCCGACCGTCGCGGCCTTGCTCCGCACGATCTCTGGCGATCGCACCGCCAGTTCCCCTCCGTCGGTGGCGGCGAGCGCTTCCAGCACGTCGGGGTCGAAGTCCCGCGAGGGATCCGTGAGTGTGCGGAACGCGATGCTCCAGGCCCGAAGGTCGCCTTCATCCAGCTCACCTCGAACCAGGCTCAGCCGCCGCAGCACGGGCATGAGCAGGGTCCAGTTCCAGCGGTCGGTGCCCACCCGGATCGGCCAGGCCTGGTGCGGGTCCGCGCCCTCCTCCAGGAGTTCGAGGAGCGCCTCGAACGCCGGCGCCGCGCAGAAGCCCTGAAAGAAGAGGATCGCGGCTCCCACTACTTCGGGCTCAGGGGAACTCAACCGACGGCCCACGGCGTCTCCGAACGCCCTCCCCTCAGGCAGCCCAAGCATGCGTGAGTACAGACGTTTCGACCACTCGCCGGCGACTTCGCGGGCACGCGCTCCGGCAAGGTCCGGGACCCACCCGGCAAGCACGCGATCGGCGAGCTCATCCCAGTCGGTGTCCCGGTCGACGGTCGCTCCATCAACGTCGACCGGGAGCGTCGCCGGGGCATGGCCGCGGCATCGCCAGGGGAGGTTCCGCTCGGTCTCGAAGGCGTCCGCCTCGTGGCCGGAGACGGCCTGATACAGCGGCCCTGTCCAGGACTCACACGAGCAGCGGTAGGTGCGGGTGGTTCCGACGAGCGCCCAGGTGACGGCCTCGCCGCAGGCGGTGCAACCCAACTGGTTGCAGCCGATGACGTCGAGCACGACGGGGTGGGCGTAGTCGGTCGGATCGTCGGGGAGTGGAAGCGTGCCGTCGACGACGTAGCCGCCGTGGTGGCAGTAGTGGCTCATGCCGGCGCTTCGAGAGGAGAGCCCGCCGTCTCGAGCGTCCAGGCCTCCTGGATCCCCAGGCGGCGCCGAACCTCGTCGGGATCCGAAAGATCCTCGACCCATCGGAAGAACCACAATCCGTCGCGCTCGAAGCGGCGGCACTCGGGCGGCGTCGGAGCCTCGATGAGGCGAAGGCAGGCGGCGAGGTCGGCCTCGTAGGCAAGCCGCCCGGCAGGCGCCGTTCGGTGGAACTCGGGATCGAGCACGGTCAGGGCCGCGCCCATCCCCCAGCGGGTCTCGAATCGCGGGGGGGAAGGCCGCGGGTAGTCCAGATCAGGCAGCAACGCAGCTTGATCGCCCAGGGTGACCGTACCCGGCAGCGCGGCGCGAACCGCCAGCGTGAGTGCGACGCAGAGATCCACCACATCGCCGTTGAACTGCCGCCATTGCTCGGCCTTCAGGGTGTAGCTCAGGAAGAACTTGTCGTTTCCTCGACAGCGGGGATGGCTGCGTCGATCCCAGACTCCGACCCTCAGTCGAGTCCCCTTCCGCGCGCTCCGACCGAGGAAGAAGTTCGCTCCCGAATCGACCGTGAGCATCTCGGGCGCCGCGGCATCGCGAGCGAGCGCCTCCATGCTCGCGCCTCGGATTGGCGTGCCCGCGGTCGGGCCGAGTCCGCGGAACGGCAGCCCCAGCCCCGCGTTCTCGACGGCGGCGGCGATGCGCGGAAGTGCATCGGGCTCGAGCCACCAACCTTCGGCGGCGTCGGCCACCTCGAACGCGCGCAGCGTCAGCCCCAGTTGGAAATCGCTCATCGGAGTGCAGGCAACTGGCTACTTGCCCTGATCGACGCCCAGAACCTGGTTCTGCTCGTCGGTGCTCTTGATCCCGGCTTCCTTGGCGTAGCCGCGCACCTCGTTGTCAGACAGCGGCTTGAGCGGCAGGTACGAACCCTTGCCCTTGTAGGGAACGATGCCCTTCGCGGCGGTCATGATCTCGTGGAAGCTGTGCGCGTTCGTCGGCAGCAGATGCGCGAGCATCGTGAGGCGCGCGCCCGGCAGGTTCGCGCCGAGTTGGTTCCCCGCATGCATCCAGCGACGGGTGGTGCCCGAGATGCCGGCCTTCAGAGGCATCTCCAGGTCCCGCGCCGCGGCGACCCAATCGTTCTTCTCGTCGAGCATGTTGGCGAGCATGCCCTCGAGGAAGGGAAGCGTGTCGTCCTTGACCCCCACACCCGCAGCCTCCCGATCGCTGAGATCGACGTCGCTGCGGTCCCGCGGGCTCATCGCGTGCGGGCTGGACTCGCCGATGCCGGTGCGACCCTCCGTCATCTTCGCGAACTTCTTGTCCTTGCCTTCGGACGCGGCGGTCTTGGCTGCCTGAGCCGCCTTGATCGCAGCCATGAGTTCGTCGCGGTTGACGAGCATCTGCCGGCTGTCGTCCCACTCGGGGGTCGCGCCGTTGCGCTGGCCGAACAGGGCGAGCTGGTTGTCGTCCAGCGTCTCCAGCGGCACCGACGGGAACTTGTCGTCCATGTCGGTCCCCTTCACGCGAGCGAAGTCGGTGTTCTTGCCCCCCTCGCCGTACAGCGACTTCTTGGCATCGAACTTGTCGGGGTTCTTGGCCTGCGCCTCCTGGCCGGCGGCCTGGCGCTCGAGGATCTGGTCCTTGCGGATGGCGTTCTGCTTCACCTTGCCGACCAGCTCGTTCGCCTTGTCGATGATCTTGGCGATGTCGTCGGAGCTCGACGCCATGACCTTCTTGGCCCAGATGCCGCTCCAGTTGACGGTGTGCTGCACCTTCTCGCGGAGGTTGCCGCCCTTGAAGGCGGCCTTGATCGTGTCGAACTCCTTGCCGACGGCGCCGAAGAAGCCGGAGTCCAGCTTCATCCCGGTCTTGAGGATGACCTTGCGGAACTCCTCGTTGCTCGTGATGGCCGGGTTGTCGAAGAGGGTCTTGTCGAGCGTCTCAGCCTTCTGAATCGCCGGGTCGCACCAGGACGCGGTCAGCGCCCAGGCCTTGTTCACCATGTCGTCCGCGGTCTGCAGAGCTCGGGGGTGCGCCAACACGTTGCGGCCCATGACCTGCTCGAAGACCTTGCGCTTCTCGACCAGGGCGGCCGGATCGAGGGAGTCGCCGCGGGCGCGCTGCATCGCCGGCATCAGCTGAGCCATGAGGGCCCGGATCTTCGGCAGCAGCTTGTCGTCGCCCGACTCGACGAAGTCAGCGCTCAGGGAGTTGATCTTCTTGGCGAGGTCGAACGCGGTCGGCGGGGGCTCGGACATCTTCGCGACGTCGTAGGCCGGCTGCGGGTTCTTCTTCAGCCGCGGCTTCTCTGCGCCGTCGAGGTAGAGCCGATCATCGCCGTCCTTCAGCTGGGGCAGCTTCTTGGCGTCCCCCATCATGTTGGCGTTGACGTTCGCGTTGGTCGTCTTGGCGCTCCCGATGACGCCGTCGTAGATGCGGTCGAGCTCCTCGGGCGTCGCCGTGTCCATGGTGAAGTCGCCCCGAAGTGCGGCCGTCTTGGTCGGATCCTTCGGGTTCTGGAGCTTCTTGATGACCTTCTTGACGACCTGGTCGTACGACAGCCCCTCGCGGCTGCCGCGGATGCCCAGGTCCCTTAGGAAGAGGACTTCGGCGCAGCTCCGGTCGCCCATGACGTCGTTGCGGAAGTACTCCCGGAGCCAGTTCCGGTAGTCGACGGCGAGCTTGGACTGATCCGCCTTGGGAAGCCCCGCCGCGCCGGCCTGCTGGAGCAGCTCGGGGTGCCCCTTCTTGTCGATGGTGTTGTAGAGCGTGCGACCCTCGCCGCTCCCTTCGGGATCGATCTGCGTCGACAGCGCCATGGCCGACTGCATGACCGACTCCAGCCCCTTCTTCTTGTCCGCCGCGAACGGGCCCGCGGTCCTGATCTCACCGACCAGGCGCTGGGCGTCCGCGAGCAACTGCGGCATCGCCTTGCCCTTGTGCGGAACGGTCGCTTCAATCGCGTCCGCCTTCCGCTTGAGGGCCTTGGCCGTCTCCTCATCGAGGTCGGCGATCGCCTCGGTGTACTCCCCCTTGAGCTTCTCGAGCTTGGCGAAGTCGACGTCGAGCTCCTGCTCGATGCGCCGGGCGTCGCCGCCAGCCTTCTTCAGCTTGCCCGCGATGGCGGCCAGGGAGCCGAACTCGGCGCTGTACTTCCCACGGAGGAACGCGACGTACTGATCCTTGGTCTTGCGGACCTTGGTCATGTCGAGGTCGCCCTCGGCACCCTCCAGCGAGTCCGGCCCGGCCCACTCGACGACCTTCTTGAAGCCCGCGTCGTCCAGTTCCTCCTTGAACTTCGCGAGGCTGTCGCCGTCGTTGAACTGGTAGACGACCTTCTGGAACTCCTGCGTCTGCTCGCCGTTGGTCCACTCGCCCGGGAGGTGCTTGCCGTAGAGCTCGGCCTGCGCTGCCTCCTTGCCGCTCGGCCCGCGTCCCTTGACCGACGCCTTGGCCTCCAGGAGCTTGCCGCCGACCAGCGCCGCATCGGCCATCTGCATCGGGGACTTGTTGACCTCGTACCAGTTCTTGCCGCCGTCGCCGATCGCGTCGCCGCGGTGGCTCAGGACCCAGAGTTCCCAGATGTCACCGCGGATGCGGTTGTACTTGGCGGGGAGCTTCTTCGTGTCCCTGAGGACCTTCTTCTGCAGGCCTGGCAGGTCACCGAGGAACGCCTTGGCAATCCCCGTCCGCAGCTCCTCACGGGCCGCCTTGAGTTGGGCCTCGGTGGGTTCGTCACACTTTGCGACGCTGATCGAGACGCCGTAGTGCCCGCCGATCGTGTGGTAGTCCTCGAGCTTCGTCTTGCCGTCGGTGGTCGAGGACTGACCGTCCTGCATGGCCTTGGTGAAGCCGTCGGTGAGCTTCTTGACCAGCGGCGCGGGCTTGTCGGTCTGGACGTCCACCTTCGCGGCGGGGACGACGCCGGCGTACTTGCCCGCGTTGATCGAGATCTTCTTGCTCTTGGCGAACGCGACCGCGTCCCGGGCCTTGCCACCGGCGTCCTTGCCGTACATGTCCGCCGGCTTCTCGTCGCCATCGGCTGCCGCCGTGGCCGCCGCCTTCGCAGCTGCCGCCCCCTCCTTGGGGAGCATCGCGGCGCCGTAGGCGTGAGTTTCCAGGGCGGGCTTCGCGAACACGGCCTGAAGGACGGCCTCTTCCTCGGCCTCGGAGCGGAGATCGTCCCAGGCCGAGAGGTACTTGAGATCGGCGAAGTCCTTGGCCCTCAGCGCCTTCTCGTAGAGCGGGCGGGCTTCGCTCCGAACGCTGTCCAGGCCTGCCTTGTTCTTCGTGAGCAGATCGTCGATGTTCTCCCAGGCGCCGCCGTCGCTCTCCATCGCGTTCATGCACGCACGGAGGGTCCGGGCCAGCTTCTCCTGGATCGGCTTCATCTTCTCCGGGTCGGCCTTGTCGGTAGGCTTGTCGTCGCCCAGCTGGGTCTCGAGCGTCTGCGCCTTGCCGATGAGCGCCTTGGCCTCGGACTGCTGCTCCTTGGGCCGCTTCGGAAGCTCCGCCCCGTACTTCTTCATCAGATCGTCGACGCTGGTGGGCGTCGAAGCGACCATCACTTCGAGCTTGCCGCCCTTGTTCTGGACCCAGGTCTTGTGGTCGTGACCGTCGGCGGTCTTGAAGGAGGTCGCCTTCGGCAGCTTCGGACCGTCCTTGTCCTTGTCCTTGCCCTTCGAATCTCGGCCCTTGCCGCCCTTGAAGAGCCCCTTGACCTTGCCGACGACCTTCTTGATGACCTTCTCGATCGCACCCTGAATCTTGCTCGTGAGCCCCGTGAGGAACTTCTTGATCTTCTTCGGGATGTCTCCGACCTTGACGATTCGGGCGAGCAGGTCGATGGCGACGCCGAGGCCCTTGACGAGGGTGCCGACGATCTTGCCGATGGCGCCGCCGAGCGCGCCGCGGGCGATCGCTCCGATGGACTCGAAGATGCCGCTGACGATGCCCTTGAGGCTGTCGAACTTCTCCTTGACCGTCTGGAAGATGCTCCAGGCGGTGGACAGGACCTGCCACAGCGCGCCGATGGGGCCGGCGAGCAGGCTGCCGAGCTTCTCCACCGCAATCGTGACGACCTTGCTCTGGACGAAGTCCATCACGAAGCCCATCAGCATCGACCACAAATCGCCGACGTCGTCCTGGATCTGCTCCCAGATCCCGCCGATGCCACCCTCCATGAAGGCGTCGACGTACTCGGTGACCTTGTCCAGCACCGCCTCGGCGCCCGGGCCGACGGTCTTCAGGACGATCTTCTTGATCCAGGGGAACGTGACCCCGACCAACGTGCCGACCATCTTGAAGATGTTCATCGCGTTGAAGACGCTAGGGAGCTTGAAGCCCTCGCCACCGAGCGGGCCCATGATCCACTTCTGGATGCCGCTCTTGAGGAACCCACCAAAGCCCGCGGCGAACTTCTTGAAGCCCCCGATCCCGGCCTTGATGAGGTTCATGATGAAATCACCGGGGTGGTCGATGATGTCCTTGATGAGGTCCGTGCTGTCGCGGAACAGGGCGCGGGCGTCTGACTGGCTCAACCCGGCGATGTCGCACGCCGCGTAGAAGACCGCCATGAACGCGCCTTCGAGGTCGCCCGTGGCCAGCGCGCCGGCGACGCGGACCGCCGTCTGCAGCCCCGTCTTGACGACCGACAGCCCCTTCTGGACCACCGCGTTGGCGGCGTCGCAGGCAGCCGCGACGCCCTTCTTGGCCAGGTCGCCGACCGCGTCGATGCCGCTCTTGACCGCGTCCAGACCCTTGTCGATGTAGCTGTTCAGCTCATCGGCGAGGCCCGGGAAGATCGAGCCGACCAGGCCCGTAATCAGCCCCTTGAGCGCTGTCGCGAGCACGTCCAGGACGCCCTTGGCGAACGCGCACGCGGCGTCGATGATGCTGTTGGCGAGCCCCTTGACCGCGTCGAAGATGCCGGCGACGAGCGAGCCGAGGGCGTCGAAGATGTCGCCGATGAGGTTGCAGCAGGCGTCGACCACCGAGGACACGGCGGACTTGATGGAGTCCCACCAGCCCTTGTCCTCTTCGGCCTCCTCGGCCTTCTTCTTCTCCGCCTCCGCCTTGGACTCGGCGGTGTCCTTCTCCTTGACCGCCTTCTTCTCGGCCTGGACGTACTCGGTCTGGATCTTCCTGTCGTCTTCCTTCTGACGGGCAGCGACCTTCGTCTCGGCGGCGCGGCGCTCCTTGTCGCCCGACTTGCGCGCCTTCTCGACCTCCTTGGCCTGCTTCTTCCGCGTCTTGTCCTGCTCGGCTGCGATGTCCTTCTTCGCGTCCCCGACCATCTTCTCCTGGTCGGCCTGCGCCTCCTGGTTGATGCGGTCGACCTCCTTGGCCTGAGCGTCCAGGGCCTTGGTCCGGTCCTCTTCCTGCGCGTCCAACGTCGCCTGCAGATCGCCGTCGGCGGCCGCCAGCTTGGACTGCACGTCGTCGTGCATCTTGTCGTCGGCGCCGGCCCGCTCCGCGGCCGTGATCTTGTGGCCCTCGTACGTGGCCATCGCCTCCGAGATGCCCTCGTCGGCGATCGCGATGTCGGGGAGCGGCTGGGGCTCGAAGGCCTCCTCCATCTCCACCCGGTGCACGTCCTGGGCACCCTTGCCGGCGTCGATGGCCTGGGTGTACTCCACGTGCGCCGAGTCGATCTTGGCGTCCGCTTCGTCGTCCTGGTTGACGGCCCGGACGGGATCCGAGGTGCCTTCCAGGACGATGGGGGGCGCATCGCCCGGGTCGGTGTCGACGTGGTCGGCCTCGTCATCGATGTCCGACGTCATCGAGCTGAAGAAGCTCGAGAGCATGTCCGCGAAGTCGGCCAGCTCGGAGCTGCGGCCCGAGTCGCCTCCGCCGACCTTCTGCCGTTCCTTCGTCGCCGCCGTGTACCGGGTCTTGTCCGTGCTCGCGTCGGTGCCCTCGACGCCGTCGCCGATCTCCGTGTCCACGGTCGGCTTGACCAGCTTGCCGCCGCCGGCCGCCTGGGCATCGCCCGGCATCACCGCCTTGACCGTCGGCATCTTGGAGAAGGCCTTGGCCTCGTCCTTGCTCTTGCCCACCGTCAGCTTCGTGCCGAGTGTCTTGTACTCGCTGATGAACGCCGACGGCTTCTGGGCGAAGGCCGCGCTGCCGATCTGCGCCGCGGCGCTGTTCTTGGCGTCGGCTTTGCCCGGGACCTTGCCGACGACCGAGTCGACCGGCTTCTTGGGCCCGGCCCCCAGGTCGATGGGCGCGCCCTTCTCCTGCGTCGGCGCCTTCGTCTTGGCCGTCGGCTCCACCGGCGGCGGGTCGGGCGGCAGGATGGCGTCGTTGCCGCCGTCCGTGGTCTGGCCCTTGGTGCCCAGCCCCTTGGACTCCTTGGCTCCCGGCGGCGGCGCAGCGGGGGCGGCGGCCTCCCCTCCTCCACCGGCTTCGTCGAGCTGAACGACTGTGCCGGCGCTGTGTTGGGCGACTCCACCGACGTGGCCGGCGGCCTCCTTGAGCTGAACTTCGCCCTTGGCCGGCGCGGGCCGATGGGGAGCCTTGCGGCTGTCCATCGGGGCGGCCTTCGTCGTGCCGTCCATGCCCTCGTCGGGGCTCCGGAAATCCGCACGACGGTCCAAGACCTCCTGCTGTTCCTTCAGCTGGACGTCTTCGAGTGTCTGTCTAGAGCGTTCCTGCTCTGTCGTCGCGAGGCTGGCTGCCAACGTCCGGGGCTCCTAGGGGTAGGGAGAAGGCCGTACGAGTGCGGAAGAGCGTATCACCTCACGTGCGCGCGGGGGTAGACAAATCGGACGCGGCTCCGGCGTCGGGCAGCCCGCGACGTCGAGCCCGCGGGCCGGCAGGAGGGCGTCACGTCGCATGGCTGCAAACCGGACCCCGCTGCTATGGTGACCCGCATGAGCAGCCGAAGAGAGGTCTTGAAGTTCGGAGCCGCGGCCGCCGCCGTCGGCGTGGCCGTCACCGCGGCCCCCTCCACGAGCACCGCCGCCCCCTCCTCCGCAGGAGCCGCGCTGGCCCCCGTCGACGCGCCCCCCTGGACGCTGCTGAACCCATACCGAAGCGGTGACGCCGTCGGATCCTGGACCCTCACGGGCCTCTCGGCCCTTGACCACGGCGCCGCTGTCATCGAACTGAGCGACGCCTCCCGCACGGCCCGCGTCCACGTCTGCGCCCTCGGCGCCGCCCCCCGCGGGGTCGCCTCCACGGACCGCTTCGACCTGCTGCTGATGAACGGCGGCGACGGCACCACCGCCAGCGACGAGCCGCTCGCCCGCGCCATCGCCGTGCTCGCGGCCGCCATCGGGGCCAACACCGACGCCGCGCTCCAGGCGCACCCCGAGCTGGCCGCCCTGCTGACGCACCCCGAGCGGCTGGAAGCGTTCGACAGCGCGGACTGCAACGTCCTCGCGTAGAGTCCCGGCCCCATGGCAGAGACCGCCACCTTTCATTACGACGTCGATGCTCGCTCCGTAGGGTTCGTGATCGACGAAGAGCTCTACTCGCTGGACGCCATCTACGGCGCCGCCTACCTGTTCGTCGATCGCTGCTGGCTGTTCCTCGATCGGCCGGCCGACAAGCAGGTCCAGGTCCGGCTGCGCAGCAAAGAGGCCGAACCGGCCGGAGGCACGCTGGATGCGCTCGCGGGCGAGTTCGCCAACGAGCTCCTGAACCAGGTGCTCCGCCTGCGGATCGGCGACTCGACCCGGTCGCTGCGTGAGTACACGCTGGCCCGCGCCTTCTTCGGCGACGACGATGGCGAACGTCCCAACATCGACGACCTGCTCGCCGAGCTCGACGCCGAAGAGCTGGCCGACGACCCGCTGGAGATTCAGGTCCCCTGGGACACCGGCTCGTGAGCGTGCTCCAGCTGCACCGCTCGCTCTACTCCGCCGACGCGATCCAGGCCGCGGCGGCCGCCTACGCCGAGTTCGCCGACGCGATCACCGTGACCGAATCCGAGGTCGAATACTCCGTCACCTTCACCGCCCCCGATCCCGACGTCCCCGAACTGCTGGACGCGTTCGCCAACCACGTGCTCTTCGAGACGGCCGCGGCGAGGACCGCGTGAAGACGATCGAGCTGCCGAGGAAGTCGCTCACGGCGGAGACCTTGGGGTTCTTCCGATTCGGCGAGATCAGCCCCGGCCGATGGGTGATCACCAACGACGCGGGCGAGTGGGAGATCCTCTCGACGGCCGAGTTCGATGCGCTCCTCGCCGGCACCATAGAGACACGTGAGTCACTGACTCACAAGGGCTTTCTCCGCACTGGAAGCGATCTCGACGCGCTCGCCGAGCGGGTCCGGCGGAAGAAGCACTTCGTCGGCAAGGGGCCGCACCTGCACATGGTCGTGACGACCCTGCGGTGCAACCAGGACTGCCGCTACTGCCACGCCTCACGCACCAACCTGGACCAGGTCCAGACCGACATGTCGCTGGAGACGGCCAAGAAGGTCGTCGACCTGGCGATGCAGAGCACGTCGCCGTACCTCTGCTTCGAGTACCAGGGCGGCGAGCCGACCGTGAACTTCGAGGCGATCAAGTTCATCGTCGAGTACAGCCGCGAGAAGAACCGGTACGAAGGCAAGACCATCGACCACTCGCTGGTGACCAACTTCACCTGGATGGACGAAGAGAAGGCCGAGTGGCTGATCGCCAACGACGTGCTCGTCTGCACCAGCCTCGACGGGCCCGAAGAGCTGCACAACTGGAACCGCACCTGGCGCAAGGGGTCCAACGCCTTCGAGCAGGTGATGCGGTGGATCGCCTGGTTCAACGCCCGCTACATCGAGCTGGGCCGCGATCCCAAGCTGTGGCACATCGACGCGCTTCTGACGACGACCCGCAGGACGTTGAGCCAGTACCGCGAGGTCGTGGACCTGTACGTCTCCCTGGGGATTCGGAACGTGCACCTGCGACCGCTGAACCCCTTCGGGTTCGCCACGCGCACGTGGAAGAACATCGGCTACACGACGGCGGAGTACCTCGCCTTCTACGAGCAGGCGCTGGACTACATCCTCGAGTTGAACCTCCAGGGCGAGGAGATCATGGAGGGGACGGCGGCGCTGTTCCTCAAGAAGATGCTGACGCCCGACGACCCCAACTTCGTCGACATCCGCTCGCCGATCGGGGCCGGCACCGGGGGCGTCGCCTACAACTACGACGGCGCGGTGGTGACCTCGGATGAGGGGCGCATGGTGCTGGCGATGGGCGACCCGCTGTTCAAGCTCGGGGACGCCGCCAGCCTGACCTACCCCGAGATGGTGGGGCACCCCACGGTGAAGGCGCTGGCGGTCGCCAGCTACCTCGACTCCCTGCCGGGCTGCAGCACCTGCTTCAACGCCCCCTGGTGCGGGGTCCGGCCGCTGCACAACTACATGCACACCGGCGATGTCTTCGGGCAGCGCCCCAACACCGCCAAGTGCGCCGAGCACATGACCATCGCGCGCCTCCTGCTGAACAAGCTGGACGACGACCCCGACGGCGACGTGCGACGAATCTTCGACCGCTGGACGGTCGATCGCCCGCGCCAATAGGGATGCGGTAGGCTACGCATCACGTATGGCCTTCGACAAGAAGAAGAAGAAGAAGCTTCCGGGACTGAGCCGCCGCGCGGATCAGTTCCTGCAGCCGTTGGAGGCGAAGCAGACCCGCGAGGCCGAGGCCTCCCCCGATCTGCTCGAGAAGGCCCGCGGCTCCGTCGCCGGGGATCCCGTGAACGAGGGCGTCATCCTGGCGCAGCACTGCTCGCACGGAAGCCACGGCTCGCACGGTTCCCACGGCTCGCACGGCTCCCACGGGTCCCATGGCAGCCACGGATCCCACGGCCAGTGGTAGGGGACCGCGGCGACCGCTGAGCTCGGTCGGCCCGCGGACCGGATGCCGCCAATCTCATCGTCGCTCCGCCTTGCGGGGGAACAGCCCCGCATCGTTGTCGCTCCTTGACCTTGGTCGCCCCGGCCTCACGGTCCTCGGTCGTCAGTGACCGCCCCGGCCCCCCGCGCTCGTCAGCTCATCCTGACGGTCACGCGCGCCTGCAATCTCCGCTGCTCCTACTGCCCCACCGTCAAGGACGGGTTCCCTTCCCTCACGGTCGATGACGCCATCGCTGCCGTGCAGCTGTTCGTCGACCGCTACGGCGGAGGCGAGATCAAGCTGTTCGGGGGCGAGCCGCTGCTGGTCCCCGACGTCGTCGAGGCGGTGCTGGAGCAGACGGCGCGGATGCCCGCGATCACGCGCGTTCAGCTCAGCACCAACGGCCTCGGACTCGACGATGGTTGGCTCGACCGCCTCGCCGACCACCCCACCGCGGTGCTCCAGATCTCGATCGACGGAGACGAGTCGATCCACCAGCGGTTCCGCCGCAGCCTGCCCGGGATCCCCGCCTCGTACGCCCACTTGATGGGGCTGCAGGAGCGGCTCGTCGCCCAGCCCAGGCTCGTGGTCACCCAGACCATCGCGCCCGCCGCGGCCAACCGCGCCGCCGCTTCGTTCGAACACCTCCGCGGCCTCGGCTTCCGCCGATTCAACCTCCTGCCGGGCTACTACCTCGCGTGGAGCGCCCCCCAGTTGGCGCACCTGCGGACGGCGTTCGACGCGATCGGGGCGAGCCTGCGCGCCACCTGGGCCGAGGACGGCTACGTCTACCTCCGCAACCTGTTCACGCTGGCCCCGACGCCGTTCTTCAACACCGGGCTGGTGGTCGACAGCGACCGCACGATCCACCCCAGCAACGTCGGCCTGTCCGGCCAACTGGACGGACTTCGGGGGCAGACCCAGGTCGGCACGCTCGACGATCCCCCCACGCCCGCGGAACTGGACGCCGCCGGCGAGCGGGCCGCCGCTCTGGTCCAGGAGGCGCTCCCGACCCGCATCCTGGACTCGACCCGCTCCGCCGACGCCGAGCTCACGCGGCTCGTGCGATCCCTCTACCCGAGCTGGGCGGCGTGGCGGAAGCGGCGTCGCGCCTCCGGGAGCGCGGCGTGACCAAGATCCACGGGATCGGCGCCCCGGGCGGGCGCGATGAAACTCCCTGGATCGGTCCCGACGGCCAGGTCATGCGGCGGCTCGAGCTGCACCTGACCTACACCTGCCCCGAGCGCTGCGCGTTCTGCTCCGAAGCGCACCGCATGAGCCGCTTCAAAGCGTTCCCCGTGACCTTCGGCCGCGTCGCCTCCGTGCTGCGAACTCACGCCTCACGCGGGGTCCGGGCGCTGCACATCACGGGCGGCGAACCAACCATCCACCCCCGCTTCCTCGACACCCTGAAGCTGGCCCGGAAGCTGGGCATGCGCACATCCGTGGGGACCATCGGCACGATGCTCCAGCGGCCGGCGTTTGCCGCCGAGGTGCTGCCGTTCCTGGACGAGGCGCTGTTCTCCCTCCACGGCCCCACCGCCGAGTTGCACGACGAGCTCGCGGGGCGGCCCGGCAGCTTCGACCAGGTGACCGCCGCGATCCGGACCTGCCGCTCGCTCGACCCCGAGTTCGGGGCGTTCGTGAACACCGTGCTGTGCCGCCGCAACCTCGATGCCCTCCCCGACACGCTGCGGCTGGCCGACTCGCTCGGCGCCTCCCTCATCATCGTCAGCAACACCACCCCCGAGGGCGACGGCTACGACCGGTTCGACGAGCTCGCCCCGCGACTGGACGAACTCACGGCCGCCATGGCGGCGCTGCCGACGGACGAGCTCAAAGCGACGCTGCGGATCTTCGGCGTGCCGATGTGCCTGCTGGGGGAGCACGCGATGCTCAGCAACGACATGCACTGGGACCCCCGGGTCACCGTCGAGTGGGCGTCGAAGCCGGGCAAGGTCGTGTTCGACGACTTCTTCAACTGGAACCCCGGCCGCAAGCGCGTGCACGTCGAGGCCTGCGCCTCCTGCTCCCGCAAGGGGCTGTGCCAGGGGGTGTGGGACCGGTACGCCGAGTTGTGGCCGGTGGACGCCCTGCAGGCGAAGCCGTGAGCCTCACCACGCTGGCCACGCCCTGCGCCCTCGTCGACCGGGATCGGGTGGACGCCAACACCGCCGCGATGGCAGCCCGGGCGGGGAAGCGAGGGGTCGCGCTGCGGCCTCACGTCAAGACGCACAAGTGCGCCGAGGCGGCCGCGTTGCAGGTGAGGGGGCACGACGGGGGCATCACCGCCTCGACCCTGGACGGCGCGATCTGGTTCGCCCAACGAGGGTTCGACGACGTGACCCTCGCGGTGCCGCTGGCGCCGGTGCGGGCCGAGGCAGCCGTGGTCGCAAGCGAAGGCATGAAGCGGCTGGGGCTGCTCATCGACTCAGACGCGGCCGTCGACGCGATCGAAGCCGCCGCCCGAGCCCGGGGGCGCATCGTTCCGGTGCAGTTGAAGGTCGACTGCGGCTACGGCCGCGCGGGGGTGAATCCCGAGGGAGACGACGGGCCGCGCCTGGCCCGGCGGCTCGCCGACAGCCCCCACATCGACTTCGAGGGCGTGCTCGCCCATGCCGGCCACAGCTACGCCTCCACGACCGTCGATGAGGTGGTGGCGATCGCGGAATCCGAGCGAGCCGTCACGGTCGGGTTCGCCGACCGCCTCCGCGCCGACGGCCTGGAGGTCCGCACCGTCAGCGTGGGCTCGACGCCGACCGCCGTGCACGGCCGCGACTGGACCGGAGTGACCGAGCTCCGCCCCGGCAACTACGCCTTCTTCGACGCCTTCCAGGCAGGCATCGGCAGCTGCTCGACGGACGCCTGCGCGATGACGGTGCTGACGTCGGTAATCGGCGTGCACCCCGGCCGCAACCAGGTGCTGACGGACGCCGGCGCGCTGGGCCTGAGCAAGGACGCCGGCCCCCGCCACGTCGACCCCGACTGCGGGTACGGAGTCGTGCTCGATCTCGACCGCCGTCCCCTCCCCCTCCGGGTCGTCGGTCTGAGCCAGGAGCACGGCGAACTCTCGGTGCTCGACCCCGTGGTCTTCGACACCCTGAAGGTGGGCTCGATGGTGCAGATCATCCCGAACCACAGCTGCCTCGCCGCGGCGCTCTACTCGCAGTACGTGGTCGTGGCGGGAGGCGAGATCGTCGACCGCTGGGAGCGCAGCCCCCGCCGCTAGTCCGTGGTCTCGTCCTCGTCCGCGGGCTTCGCGTCGGCGGCGAAGGGGTTGGCGTCCATCAGCCGCGTCTCCGCCACGCCGAACTCGGGCGTGGGCTTCGGGAACCGCGCCTCCACGACCTTGTCGATCTCGACCGAAGCCGCTTCCTCGAGCGGCTCCGGGTCGATCGGCGCGGCCTTCGGGGCCGGCCCGCCGGTCGGGAAGACCGTCTTGTCGACCTCAGCGTCGGCCGCGTCCCGCATCGAGGCGATCGAGTCCTCCGACTCCGACGCCGGGGGCACCGTGTCCTGCTCGGGCAGCGGGGGCGCCGCCGCGGGGGGCACCGTGTCAGCGGCCTGAAGCTCGGGCGTCACCGGCGCCAGAGGCTCCTCCTCGGCCACGGGCTCGGGCTCAGGCGCGGGCTCGACGGCCGCGGGGGCCTCGGCGGGCGGCTCGGGCACGGCCGTGGCCGGTGGCGCGAGGATCGCCTGGCCGGCCGGAGACTTCGGATCGAGCGAGTCCAACGACTGCCACTGGGAACGCTTCGCGCCCCGCGGCGGACCGGTCCTGATCGCGTCCGCGCCCTCTTCGAAGTGGCGGTACGACGGCTCGTCCGCGAGCCCGTAGATCTTCACGTGCGCAAACGCCATCGAGGCGATCGCCACAGGCACGTACATCAGCCCCGGGATCAGGCAGAACATCATCCCGATGGTCACGATCAGCCCGTTCAGGAACGACAACGCGAACAGCCCGGGGATGTGCTTGCTCGCGCCCCGGAAGCTCCACTTGATCGCGTCCAAAGGCTGCAGGCCCCGCTCCGCGATGAGCGGGTACGTGAACGCCAGGAGGATGCGCACAATCATCGAGCAGAACAGGATCGAGCCGTAGCCGCCGACCACGATCACGATGATGAGCCCGACGGGCGGCTGCCCTCCCGACATGATCGTCGGGGCGAGCATGACCCAGCCGAAGCCGACCATCAGCCCCATGAGCGGGAACGTGATCGCCGCCGAGATGAACACCGTCAGCAGCGTCGCCGCGAACGACTCCCACATCCACTCGAAGCCCTTGAAGATGTCCCCGGGCCCCGCCTGCTCCTCCCGGATCCACTTGAAGACGACGTAGTAGAAGCCGCACATCGCCGGCCCCAGCAGCACGATCGAGCCGTACGGGATCAGCATCGCGAGGAACAACAGGCCGACCAGCCCCATGGACGGGCCCAGCCGGCCGTCGCCGACGATCAGGCTCCAGCCTGCTCGGATGCACTCGAAAGGTTCGACGGCGACCTTGCTGATCGCCTGTGGGGGACGCGCCGCTTCCGGAATCATCAGCTTCTCCCAAGGGCCGCCGCCACCGCCTCAATCGCAGGGCGCGCCTCCTCCGCTGTCGTACGCTCCCCGACCTCAAACCTTGCGGTCCGGTTCCCGAGAACGAGTCGGAACGATGCCTGATCCGGCCCGTTGAAGGTCACCTCGACGTCACGATCGACCCGCACGGCCCCCGCCCAGCGCCACCCCGCGAACGGGCCCGACGCCTTCAATCGCTTCGCCCGGGCGGCAGCCGCGAGCAAGTCTCGATCGAGCTCGTCGTTCGGTCGGCCGCGAATTGCATCTCGCCGACGATCCGCCTGGATGCGCGCCTCGGCGCTCAGCGGCACCAGCTCCTCCAGGCCGTAGAACGCGGCGTACTTCTCGGGCACCCCCCGGCAGGCATCCCGGAAGCCGCACTCCCCGCACGCGGGGCCGTGAACCATGCCGGCCCGCTGGTGGGCGTACTTGTCCCACACCCGACCCAGCCGCCCGGCGCCGTCGGTGGTCACCGTGGCGGTGTCCTCGCCCCCGTGTTGGATGCGCCACGCCCACGCCGGCAGCGTGCAGAACGGCAGGTTGCCCACGTTGACGTCGTAGGTCGGCTCGATCGCTTCGAACGCGCGGAGCATCTCATCGAACGCGGGGGCCATGTCCGTGAACCGCACCAGGATGCGGCGGAGGTGGTCTTCGCTTCGTACCCCCGCGTTGGCGGGGCGCACGACGTCGACGTGGAACTGCCGCACCCCGTGATCGGTGAGGAACGCCGCGTACTTCGGCAGCGAGGCGTAGCTGAGTGCGTTGACGCAGAGGTTCGCGGTCACGTCCTGGTCACGCTCCTTCAGCCAGACCAGCCCGCGCCGGATGCGCTCGAAGGCGCCCTTGCGGCCGACCACCTCGTCGTGGGTCGCTTCGTCGCCGCCCTGGATGCTGAACCGCCACGTGAAGCGGCCGAGCGCGACGACCTCCTCCATGAACCCGGTCTTCCAGGTGCGCACGCCGTTGGTGAAGATCGTGATGTCGTCGAAGCCGAGGCTCAGCGCATGCTTCAGCGACGGCAGGAAGCTCGGCTGGATGGTCGGCTCACCGCCCAGGAAGGTGAGCCGGGTGACGCCTCGGGCCGCCGCCGCCTCCAGCGCCGCGAAGATCGGCTCGGTGTCGATCTTCGGCGCCAGCCCCTGCTCGGTGAGCTGGCCGCTGACGCAGAAGACGCACCGGTTGTTGCAGAAGTGGCCGAGCTGGATCTCGACCTGGCTGTCGGCGCCCCGCACCGTGACGGACACGGCTTCGGACAGGTGCTCGGGGCTGTGCCCCTGGGCCCCCGCCCCGCCCAGGAGGCGGACCAGGCCGCTCATCGGGGCTACCTCGTGATGGACAGCGAGTAGGACGACGCGGTCGGGCCGCCGCCGGTCCGGTAGACGCGGATGTACAGGTCGTCGGGCCAGCCGCTGGCGTTGGTGGACCACTGGTTCACGCCCGCGGTCGACTGGTTGTCCGTGAACGCGTAGTCCGTGTTGCCCGTGCTCGTGCCCGCGCCGCAGACCGCGACGGAGCTGCAGCTGTAGAAGACGTCGAAGTAGTAGTCGGTGGTCGGGCGGGTCGAGAAGACCACCGTGGGGGTGCCGCCGCCGGGTCGGCCCGAACGCGGGAACGCCACGCGGTACCAGTCGACATCGCCGCTGGTCGGGAGCAGCACGCCGCCCGGAGTCGACCGCGAGCCGCCGGTGTTGACGTCCCCGAGGTCGTGGGCGCCGCCGCAGGCGTCGCTGATGCCGTCGTCCTGAACCTCGCAGCCGTCGCTGTAGAAGCCGTTGACGTCGTAGTAGCCGCTGTTGCAGGTGGAGACGAAGCAGTCACCGCCGCTGCAGTTGGTGGTCGCGACCTGGGTCGTCGGGGGGCACATGACGGCGCTGTCGCCGTTGTCGAGCACGCCGTCGCAGTCCTGGTCGATCGAGTCGCAGGCCTCGACCGCGCTGGGGAAGATGCTCGGGTCGCTGTCGTTGCAGTCCACCGGCGAGCAGGCGAGGCCGTCGCCGTAGCCGTCCCCGTCGTCGTCCGTGTCGAGGCAGGGGCAGACCGCGTCGAAGCCGTCGCAGTTCTGATCGATGCCGTCCTCGCAGATGTCCGTCGCGCCGGGGCTGAAGGCCGGGTCGGAGTCATCGCAGTCCGGGCTCCCGCAGGAGGAGTCGTCGCCCCAGCCGTCGCCGTCGCCGTCGGAGGTGAAGCAGGCGCAGGGGTCGTTGGCGCCGCCGGGCGTGCCCCAGTCGGTCGTGCCCGTGAGGCCGATCGAGTTGCCGGAGTGGCACCAGTTGGCGGGGTCGTCGTTGACGATCGGGTCGGGGTTGCCGATGGAGGGGTCCCACCCGAGGCTGTGGCCGGGCGTGCCCGCGGGGTACAGGCCGAGGTCGTACTCGACGCGGTCGATCTCGACGCTGTCGAAGGACAGGACCACCTCGTCGACGTTCTCGTCCAGGACGAACGAGGTGTACTCGTAGGCCACGAGCACGCTGCCGTTGGTCAGGTAGTCGCCGTTGCGGCCGAGCACCACGTAGGTGCCGGCGGGCATGACGATGTCGTCGGCGATGACGTGCGTGTCGGTGTCGTCGTCGTGGATCTCGAACCCCTGCAGGCTCATCGTCGTGCCGGAGTTGTTGTAGACCTCGACCCACTCGCCCGCGACGTCCGCGACCACCGACGGGGCCGCCTGCATCTCGCTGATGACGATGTCCCCGACCTCGGGGAGCACGGTGACGACGGCGGTGCCGTAGTCGCCCCAGTCCAGGCCGTCGGTGGCGCGCACCTGGCAGGTCCACTCATCGCCGAGGCTGGTCTTGACCGAGGGGAGGATCCAGAGCCCGTCCGAGCTGGGGTCGGGCACGCCGTCCAGCAGCCAGGTCACCTCGTAGCTGTCCGGGTTGAGCACCGGGTCACCGTCCGGGTCCACCGAGACGACGTCGATGAGGCAGCTCAGGTCGTCGTCGATCAGGGCGACCGGCGTGGGCGTGACCGACACGGTCGGCGCGCTGGGGGCGCTGTTGACGATGTCGATGATGTTGCTCGTGATGATCTCGCCGACCGCGTAGCCGTCGAACGGCGCCAGGTCGCACCAGACCTGCTGGTCGCGGTCGAACCACGTGCCGTCCAGCTCCACGTCAGTCACGCCGGGGACGGGCAGACCGTCCACGTACCAGGTCGCCTCCCAGCCCTCGGGGTCGCCGTCGGCATCATCGAAGTCGAAGCCCTCGCAGAACAGAATCGACGTCTCGGAGCCGGGATCGGGGGACAGCAGCACGGACTCGAAGGTCGGCACGGTGTTGCCGATCTGCACCATGTCCACGGCGGTGTTGGAGTCCAGCGTGCCGTCGTTGGCGACGACCTCGCAGGTCCACTCCTGCAGGTTGATGGTCTGGTCCGAGCTCACCGTGTCGCCCGCGACCACGGTCGGCACGCCGTCGGCGTACCAGGTGTAGTGGTAGGTGATCGGCTGCCCCTCGGGGTCGGCCGAGCCCTGGGTGATGAGGCACCGCAGGTCGTCGTCGGTGGTCGGCTCGGGCGGGTCGATCTCGATCTCGAAGTCGTACGGCGGCAGGTCCGACGGGATGACCGTGAACTCGACGGTCTGCGGGCAGGAGGCGCCGTCGTCGTCGGTGGCCGTGAGGGTGACGACGTGGCCGCCGATGGTGAGGTTGCTGCGGCTGAACGTCAGCAGGCCCGACTCGCTGGGGGCGGTGATGTCGAGCAGGCCGTCGAGGTTGTCGAACCACTCGATGCTGATGCCGTCGAGGCCGCGATCGTCGTTGACGGTGCCGGTGAAGGTGATGACCTCGCCGTCCACGAACTCGCCGCCCTCGGTGGGCTGGGTGATGGTGACGCCGGGGCAGAGGTTGGCCGAGAGGACGTGGATCGGGAGCAGCGCGTTGTCGGTGGCGCCGTGGCTGTCCTCGACCTCCGCCGTGATCGTCCAGAAGCCGGGGTCCAGGCCGCCGATGAGCTTGTCGGAGAAGCCGGTGCTGTCGGGCTGGGTGTCGCCCAGGTCCTCGACTTCGGCCAATTCGTCGGTGCGCTCCGCGAGCCAGTGGATGACGAGGGTCGACTCCTCGTCCTCGGCGTCGGAGACGACGGCCGTGACGGTCAGCCCCGCCGCTTCTTCGATGACGATCGGATCGCCCGACGGGGGCACGATCGGGTCTTCGATGCTGACCAGCGGAGGGGTGTTGGGAATGACGGCGACCGGCCCCTGCGGGCAGGCGCTCGCCACCAGGGCCGTGGCGGTGAAGGCAGTGGCGGTGAGGAGCCTATCGAGGCGCATGCCGGGCAGGGTACCAAGGCCCGCCCTGAACCGCCGGTGTAGAGTGTGCCCGCTTCGACCCATGCGCTTGCTGTACACGCTGTTTGCTGCCCTCTTCCTGCTCCCCTCGGTGGTGCACGCCGATGACGTGGAAGCGGCGACCGAGAAGGTCTACGAGGCCGCGGACGCGATCGACGCGGCGCGGGCCGAGCAGCAGGCAGGACGGGCGGGCGATGCCGAGCGCCTCCTCGGTGAGGCCGAAGTCCTGCTCATCGACGCCCGCCGGCTCGCCCCCGACCTGCCCCGCATCGGCTACGAGTTGGCCCGCGTGCACCTCATGCGGGACGACCCCGCGGCCGCCCAACTGACCCTCGAGGGTGCGCTCAAGCTCGACCTCCCCATCGAAGAACACGTGCGCATGGCGGGCCTGCTGGACGAGGTCCGCGGGGAGCTCGGCAAGCCGTCCGCGGGAGCGGCGTGGGCGCAGAGCCAGACGATCCGCAACGCCGGCCTGGGCGTGCTCGCGGGCGGGCTCGCGGCGCTCGGGATCGGCTTCGCCATCGCCTACACGTCCTTTGATCAGGCGGCGTCCGACGGCGTCGACGGAGGCAACCTCCAGCTCAACCGGTTCGGCTGGGCGCTCGCCGGGATCGGCGGCGGCATCACCGCCGGCGGCGGCGCGCTGACGATCGTCGGCCAGGTGCAGGTGGAGAAGCTCCGCTCGGTGCTCCCGGGCCCCTGGCGGCTGGCCGACACCACGGTCCGCTTCGAGCTGCGCGTCCGCTTCTAGGTGGAGCCCTACCGGAGCGCTCCCTAGAAGCGCCCCCGCCCCGTCCAGCGGCCGATTTCCCCGGCATCGAGCGTGGCCTGCGTCTGGTCCAGCCAGCCGGGTGACGGGCTCGGCCCGCAGTGCCCGACGATGACGTCGATGATGTAGACGTCGGGGCTGTCCTCGAAGGTCGGACCGGGGCCGTAGTGGTAGTCCACGACGTCCTCGCTGGGGTCGCCGATGACGCCCCGCTTCCAGTTGTAGCCCCAGCGCTCATCGTAGGTCCGCAACTCATCCACGACGGCGTCCAGGAACGCCCAGCCGCCGCCGTCGTCCAGGCACGAGGCAGCCAGCAGATCGGGGTGCGCCGCGGCGACATCGTCCACCACCCAGCTCATGTCGGGTAGCGGCAAGGGGTA
Source organism: Pseudomonadota bacterium (assembly GCA_024229515.1). Lineage (GTDB taxonomy): Bacteria > Myxococcota_A > UBA796 > UBA9615 > UBA9615 > JAAESI01. Next base: position 59,278 of record JAAESI010000010.1, read on the forward strand.
CTCGACGGCCTCGCACTCGACCTCGATCGTCGCTTCGACCGGCTCCCCAAACCAGTGCACGAACTCGTGCACCATCTGCCAGTCGCTGAGCAGCGTCGCGGGCTCGTCCGGCGCGACCAGCGAGATCACGAAGGTGTGCTCGGCCCCGGGAGGCACGGCGTCGTCGTCCTGGAGCCAGATGCGAGCGTCGCCCGGGTGCAGGGGATCGCCCTCGCCGAGGGCGCCCAGCTTGTAGCCCTCGGCGCGGGTCCAGGGGACGGTGCCGTCGTTCCGCACGGTCACCTCGGCGGCGGCCTCTTCGCCGCACGCCAGCGTCGCCGGGAACGACGACGCGACGATCACGGCCGCGTCCTCGGGCAGCGGCGGCTCGACCGCCGAGTCGTCGTCGTCGTCGCCGTCCGTCGCGGAGTCGTCGTCGTCCGCGACGTCGTCGTCGTCCCCCGGCCCCCAGGTCGTGTCATCGGGCCCGCCAGGGACCGGCCCGAGATCGACGGGGCAGCCGCTCAGCACCACGGCGAGGAGGACAAGGACGGCGCGCCACAGGCTCATGGGTTCGACGCTAGAGGGGGCGCGGAGCACGCGAGGCGACGGTGGGGCGGCCAATTTGTGCGCTTGTTGCAGCACTTTGCGGCAGCCCCTGGGCAGACCCCGACCATCGGCGCATGATGGATCGGTCTTGTTCGACCGGCTCGCCACCCTGGTCCTCGGACATCGCGCCGCCGTCGCGGCCGCGCTGACCGTCCTCGTCTTGGGGGTCGCCTCTGGCGCCCATCGGCTCCAGGCGGACTTCTCCGCGGTCGCCTTCTACGGCGCCGGAGACCACGAGGTCGATCACCTCCTGGACTACAAGCGCCGCTGGGGCCACGACGACTCGATGCTCCTGGTGCTGGTGGAGGCGCCCGACGGGCTGTTGACCCCCGCCCGCATGAACATCATCGCGGCGATGACCGAGGATCTCGACCGCCACCCGGACGTGGCCGAGGTCGTCTCCATCGCGACCACGCCGGCGCTGGTGGGCGAGACCCCCTCCAGCATCGATCTCACCGGCGTGGCCGAGGCGATGCCGACCGCACCCGGGCTCGAGTTCGACCGCTGGAAGCAGCGGGTGCTGGACCACCCCGTGGCGGTCCCCTTCCTGCTGTCCGAGGACGGCACCACCGCTGCGGTGGCGGTGACCATGGACGTCGACGCCGACGACATCCAGAAGCTGCGGCCGATCGTGGAGACCCTCCGCGGGGTCGTGACGCCGTACGACGGTCGAGAAGGCATGACCCTGACAACCGCCGGAATTCCAGCGGTTCGCACCGACTTCTTCAAGTTGATCTTTGAGGATCAGATCATCGCCGTGGCGCTGATCTCGATCGTCATCTCGCTGCTGCTGCTGCTGCTCTTCCGCCGACTCCACGGGCTGCTCGCCCCCGGCTTCGCCGCCGCGGTGCCGGCCCTGATGGTGTTCGGGGTGATGGGCTGGACCGGCGAGACCATCGGGATCCTGAACCAGTCCTACTTCACCCTGCTGCCCTGCATCGCCATCGCCGACGCGATCCACATGGTGAGCCGTTTCCACGAGGAGGCGCGCCGGCGGGCGGACCCCGGGGAGCGGTTGAGTCCGGAGCAGCGGCACGACGCCATCGCCGCGGCGGTGCGGTCCATCGGCGTCGCCTGCCTGCTGACCTCCACCACCACGGGGGTGGGCTTCCTGTCGTTGCAGATGGCGGGCATGCCGATCCTCCGCGGCTTCGGGCTCTACGCCGGGATCGGCATCGCGTTCGCGTACGGCACCGTGCTGCTGATCACCCCCCTGGCCCTCAGCTTCACCCGGGGAGCGGTGCCGGAGGCCTCCCGCGAGGGCGCCCACACGCTCGCGGACCGGCTGCTGCTGCGATGCGCCGAGTTCTCGATCCAGCGTCCCGGGGTCGTGCTCGCAGCCACCGCCGGGGTGCTCCTGGCGAGCGGCTGGTTCGGGGCCCAGGTGGTGGTGGACAACACGCTCACGGGCATGCTCGACGAGAGTCACCCGACGACACAGGCGAACGTGCTCGCGGACGAGAAGCTCGGGGGCATCCTCGGGCTCGAACTGGACCTCGTGGGCCCCCCGGGATCGATGAAGGACCCCAAGGTCCTGCTGGCGCTGGAGGCGCTCGATGCGTGGGCCTTCGAACAGCCCGACTACCGCACCTCCACCGGCCCCCACCGGTTCGCAAGCGCATTCAAGCAGTCCCTCTCGGGAATCAATGCAATCCCCCAGGATTCAGACGAAATCGCTCAGCTCTTCCTCCTCGGGGAGGGCGCCGGACTGGAGACGGTCGTCGACCCCAGCGACTTCTGCTGCGGGCGCGCCACGCTCCGGATCAAGGACCACGGCGGGCTCGCCACGGAGCGGCACTCGGAGGCAGTGAAGGCCAAGGCGGCCGAGCTCTTCGCCGACCTTCCCGTGGAGGCGCGTCTGACGGGCACCCCCTACGTCGCCTACCGGGGGATCAACCGGGTCACCTCCGACCTGCGCGACAGCCTCATCGTCGCCTTCCTGATCATCACCGGGACGATCCTGCTGCTGTTCCGAAACGCCCGAATCGCGGCGCTCTGCCTCGTCCCCAACGCGCTCCCCCTGGCCGCCGGCTACGGGCTCATGGGGGCGCTGGGGTGGCTGCTGGATCCGGTGCCCGCGGTGGTCTTCACCATCGGCCTGGGCATCGCCGTGGACGACACGATCCACCTCGTGGCGCGGTGGCGGGAGGAGCGACGGTCCGGGCGCGGCCCCGAGGAGGCGATCCGGCAGTCCGTGCTGCACACCGGGCGGGCGGTGACGATCACCTCGGTGGTGCTGGCGGCGGGGTTCTCGGTGAACCTCCTGAGCAGCTTCCCCGCAACGCGGATCATGGGGATGCTCGGGGCGTTCGTGATCCTGACGGCGCTGCTGTGCGACCTGTTCGTGCTGCCGGCGCTGCTGGCCCGGTTCGGAGGGACCAGGGAGCCGTGAAGGACGTCCTCTAGACCCAATGCCGGTCACTTAGGCCCATCGCGGGTCCTAGTTCCTCGATTTCGGGGGTAGTTGCTCATCTTGATCTTGACGTGCCGGGGGTACCTCCTGTGGCTCCGCCGCGGTGGGATGATGAGGCTGCTGAGGGTCATGCGGAGGTCCGCGAGGTGTCGCGGCACACGGCCCGGCGCGCCCCAGGCTGTGATGAGCCAGAAGTCTCGGCACGTGAGGACGGCGGTGCGGAAGCTGACTCGGGTGGGCGGCAGGCCGTGCTCGAGGGCGACAAGGAGCATCTCGCGGCGGACGAGGTTGTAGACGAGCAGCAGTCCCCACAGCTCCTGGATGACGTTGTTCGGAGAGAGGCTCCGAAGGCACTCCACCCGCTCGAACATGTGGGTCTTGAGTTCGTCGTATCCGACCTCCAGCTCCCACCGCTCGTGATAGAGCCCGACCAGCGCGAGGGCGGGGTACAGCTCCCAGTCGGTCAATGTGACGAAGAGGCGTGACGCCGTCCCGCCCTCGTGTTGGTAGTGGACGATGCGTCCCTGGATGAAGTCGGGGAGATTGTCGTGCTTGCGTCGCGCCTCCTTGGACGGCCGCATTCGTGCCAGCGCGCTCCCATCGGGCAGCAGCTTGACGTCGGTGAACTTCTGGTCGGCGCGGAGCCGGATCATGACGTTCCGTTCGCGCTCTTCGCTGCCGACGACCTCAGCGAGCAGTGCGTAGCTGATGAAGCCCCGGTCCAAGACGGTGACGCTCGCGTCGGGGATGTTTGAGATCATCTCCCGCGCCAGGCTCTGTTCGGACGTGCCAAACGGCCCGAACCGAGCGTCCGCCAACAGCCGGCTGCGGAGATTCAGCAGAACCGCGATCCGGGCCTGGGGATAGCCGGCATCCCCGCTGCCACCGCGGCCGCCCGGCTTCCCGAAGAACTCGAAGTCTCGTCGGAGTCCTGGACGCGGAGGTGGCTGCCGTCGATCCCGTACAGCTCCAGTCCGTGGAAGGTAGGCAGCCCCGGCACGCTCGAATAGGCCTCCGCAATCTTGCGGAACAGCCACTCCATCGGCTCGGCACCGAGCCGCGCGCGGGGCGAGCGACTCGACGCCCGGTGCGACCAGATTCAGGTGCTCGACGACGTTGACGATGGAACGGTCCCGGAACAGCGCCATGCCAACGATGAGCCAAACAAGCATGTCCGCCGGGAGCTTCCGCCGACGGATCGAGGCCTTCCCGGTGTGCGCCAGCGCCTGCTCGATCCACGAGGGATCAATCGACGCCTCGAACCGTGCGAGGCCTCGCGGACCCATCGCCGCCAAGTCGTCCAGGATCTCGGAGAACTGCTCCAAGGCCTGAGTATGATCATCAGGCTCCGTTCCGGATACCCCGATCGCTTAACTGATCGGCATTGCCTCTAGACCCGACGGCGGCGGAGCGCTCCGGCGCTGAGCAGGAACAGGCCGAGGGCCGCTTCGGTGGGGGCTTCGGTCTCGTCGCCGCCGCAGTCGCAGCCGTCGTCGCGGCGGATCGGCAGGATGGCGGAGTCGTCGTCGTCGAACGCCACGTCATCGTCGTCCGTGGCGTCGTCGTCGTCCGTGGCGTCGTCGTCGTCCGTGGCGTCGTCGTCGTCCGTCGCATCGTCGTCGTCGCCGGTGGTCTCGTCCTCGCCGTCGCAGTCTTGGTCGATGCCGTCATCGGCGATCTCGGGGGCGCCGGGGTAGCGGTCCTCGTCGGTGTCGTCGCAGTCGACCGCGATGCCGAACCCGTCCTCGTCCAGATCGTCGTCCCGGGTGCCCGGATCGCAGTCGTCGTCGAGGCCGTTGTAGACCGTCTCGACCTCCCCCGGGTTCACGTTGGGGTTGGTGTCGTCGCAGTCGTCCCCGCCGCAGTCCAGCCCCGTGAAGCCGTCCTCGTCCTCGTCGCTGGCGTCGGTGTCGCCGGAGCAGTCGTTGTCGGCGCCGTCGCAGGCGACCTCGGGCGCGCCCGGGTAGGTGTTGGGGTCGGCGTCGTCGCAGTCGCCGTCCGCCACCGTGAAGCCGTCGCTGTCCCCGTCGAAGCAGGTGATGTCGCCGCCGACGCTGTAGGTCAGGGCGAACGGAGAGGCGACGAACACGGCGTCGTTGATCAAGGAGGCGTCCCAGCCATTCCCGGACTGGTCCGGAGCGACCGCGGAGAACACGATCTCGTCCATCGGCCAGTGGGCGTAGAGCCCCGCCTCGGTCCCGGTCAGCGCCCAGTCCATCGTGCAGAGGATCTGGTCGGCGGAGCGGGCCACAGACCAGACCCGGACCTCGTCGATGATACCGTTGAGCGAGTCGCTGCCATAGTTGCCGCCGTCGGTCTCGGCGCCGAGCAGCCAGGTATCGAGGCCGTAGGTGGGGGTCGTGTCGACCGACGTGACCGCCGCCAACGAACCGTCGAGGTAGAAGCTGACGAGGTTGCCTTCGACGACGACGGCGACGTGCCGGAGCACCCCGGTGTTCAGCGGCAGGCTGAGGCACATCGTGTTGGCGGTCTCGCAGTCGTCGTTCTCGAACTCGTCGTCGTCGTCCAGCTCCACGACCCAGGAGTTCTGCACGTAGCCGGCGTAGATGGCGTTGTAGGCATCCGTCAGCTCCGACGCCGAGAACACCGTCTGCGTCAGCGTGATCGCGTCGAACCGCACCCACGCCTCGATGGTGTAGTTCGTCCCGGGATCGAGCTCGCCGAGGTCCACGTAGTCCGTACCGCCGTCGAACTGCACCGCGTTGGTGGTCTGGGCGGCGGCGGCGGTGGGCAGGAGCAGGAGCAGGAGCGGAAGCAGGCGGCGCATGCCCCAAGGATACCTGCCCGCCGCGGGCGGACCCGGTATCGTCCGGCGCCGATGGATCCGGTCCGCCCCGCCCTGTGCTCGTGCCGCCGCGTGGTCGTGAAGGTGGGCACCCGCGTGCTCGCCCACGACGACGGCCGGCCGGCCCTCTCGCGGCTGTTCGCGATCGTCGAGCAACTGGGGGCCCTCGCCGCCAGCGGCACCGACGTGCTCCTGGTCTCCTCGGGCGCGGTGGGGCTCGGCCGGGAGGCGCTCGGCCTGACCTCGGCCCCCGTGCAGTTGGAGGAGCGGCAGGCCTGCGCGGCGGTGGGCCAGAGCCGCCTGATGCAGCTGTACAGCGAGGGCTTCGGCCGGGTCGGCGCAGTGGCCGCGCAGGTGCTCCTGACCGAGGGCGACTTCGACGACCGGGTCCGCTACCTGAACCTCCGCTCGACCCTGAACGCGCTGCTGCGCCACGGGGCGATCCCGGTGATCAACGAGAACGACGCCGTCAGCACCGAGGAGTTGGCCTTCGTCGAAGGCGCGACGCGGCCGGTGTTCGGCGACAACGACCGGCTCAGCGCGCTGGTGGCGACCAAGCTGGACGCCGACCTCCTGGTGCTCCTGACGGACGTCGACGGCGTGTACGACCGCGACCCCCGCCACGACGACGGCGCCCGGCTGCTCGCCACGGTCACGCCGGCGACGGTGGACAGCGTGGCGGCGGGGACCGGCGGCGCGGCCGAGGGGCTGAGCCGCGGTGGCATGCGGAGCAAGGTCGAGGCGGCGAAGATCGCCCAGGCCTCCGGCTGCCACGCGGTCATCGCCTCAGGCCTCGCCGGCGACTCCATCGCCCGGGCGATCGCGGGGTCCGAGGTCGGCACCTGGTTCCCCGCCACCGACGCGCCGAACGCCCGCCGTCGCTGGATCGCCTGGGCCGCCGCGGCCCGGGGAGCGCTGCACTTGGACCCCGGCGCAGTGGCCGCCTTGCGCGATCGTGGCGCCTCCCTGCTCGCCGTCGGCGTGACCCGGGTGGAGGGTGACTTCGGCCCTGGCGACATCGTCACCCTGCACGCCCCCGATGGAAGCTCCGTCGGTCGCGGCATCGCGCACTGCGACGCCCCCACCGCCCGCTCCTGGGCCGCGGGGCAGATGCCCGACGGGGTCAGGAACCACGACGCCCTGGTGCATCGGGACAACCTGGTCTTGGAGTAGCCGGCGAAAGGTCCGGCCCAGCGGTCAGGCCTTCAGCGCCCGGTGCGTGAACGACCGCTTCCCCGGCCCGTACTCGCCGGCCCCCTGCCCTCGCCCCCGCAGCAGCCACCGGGTGGTCAGCAGCCCTTCGACCCCGACGGGTCCGCGGGCGTGGATGCGGCCGGTGCTGATGCCCACCTCGGCCCCCAGTCCGTAGCGAAAGCCGTCCGCGAAGCGCGTGCTCGCGTTGTGGAACACCGACGCCGAGTCCACCCGCCGCAGGAACGCCTCCGCGGCCGCTTCGTCGTCGGTGACGATCGCATCGGTGTGCCCGCTTCCGAAGCGGTGGACGTGGTCGATCGCGGCGGCCAGATCGTCCACGACGGCGACGGACAGGTCGAGGGTCCCGTACTCGGTGCGCCAGTCCGCGTCCGTGGCCGGCACCCAGGGCACCTCCCCGAGCATCGCGCCCGCGGTCGCGTCGGCCCGCAACGTCACTCCGGCGGCCACGAGCGCCGCTCCCACGTCCGCCAGAGCAGCAAAGTCGCGGTGCACCAGCAGCGTCTCGGTGGCGTTGCAGGCGGCGGGGTAGTCGGTCTTGCCGTCCACCGCCAGCGCCGCCGCCATGGCGGGATCGGCGGCCGCGTCCAGGACGAGGTGGCAGACGCCCTCGGCGTGCCCCAGCACCGGGATGCGGGTGGACTCCTGGATCGAGCGCACCAGCGCCCCGGATCCGCGCGGGATCACCAGGTCGATGCAGTCGTCCAGCTCCAGCAGCGCATGCACCGCCGCGCGGCCTTCGATCCCGGCGACGGCGTCGGGGCTCAGGCCTTCGTCCGCCAGCGCGTCGCGCAAACAGCCGACCAGCGCCCTGTTGCTCGCCACGGCCTCTCGGCCACCCTTGAGGAGCACCGCATCGCCCGCCCGCAGGGCCAATGAGCCGATCTGGATCACGGCGTCCGGCCGGGACTCGAAGATCACCAGCAGCACCCCCAGGGGGGAGCGCACCTGCTCCAGGATCAGCCCGTCGTCCAGTTCGGTCCGCCGCAGCGGCACGCCGATCGGATCGGCCCCCGCCGCCAGCGTGTTCACGCCTTCGATCAGGGTCGTGAGCTTGCTCGGGGTCAGCGCCAGCCGGTTCAGCAGCGACGCCTCGAGGCCCTCGGCCGCGGCCACCCGCAGGTCCTCGGCGTTGGCCGCGAGGATCGCGGCTTCGCGTTCGGCGAGGAGCCCCGCGAGGCGGCACAGGACCGCCGTTCGACGCTCCCCCGCGGCCCCCGCGAGCCCTCGCTGAGCGGACCGCGCCGCCTCCGCGACGACCCGAAGCTCGGCGCTCATTGCACCCCCATGATGATCCACTTGAGCTCGTGCTCGACCACCTCGTGGCCCTTGAACTCGACCCCGATCCGCTTCGTCTCCACCATCTTCTGGCGGAACGCGGGCCGGGGCTCGATGTGCACCGCGCCGTCGGTGATCGGGTACGCCTCCGTCATCCCGCCGCCGTAGTGTAGGGTCAACTTCCCCTGGTAGGGACGCTCGGTCCCGGCGGCGTCGACCTCGAACAGCTCGGTGAACGCCAGCTTCAGCGGGCTCCCCAGATCCACTTCGTACTTCATCGTCCAACCCGGCTCGACCGGCCGGCCGATCTCGACGGCGGGGGCCGCCGGCGCCGCAGCCGCTTCGGGGGCGGGCGCGGGCGTGGGCGGGGGCTGGTTCGACCCCAGCACCTTGACGGTGCCCAGCCAGATCACCGCGATGGTGAGGCCGAGGATGATCTTGCGGTCGGGGGTTCCGGTCTCGGTCATGGCGGCGCAGTCTACTCCTGTGACCGACGGGCTCCAGTTGCGACGCTTCGACCTCTCCGGCGACGACATCAGCGCGCTCACCGGGGTCGTCCGCCGCGCCTACGCCACCCTCGCGGACCGCGGCCTCCGCTACGTCGGCACCTGGCAGGAAGACGACGTCACGCGCTCACGCATCGAGGACGCCGAGTGCTGGTGCCTGTGGGACGGCGAGGTGCTCGCGGCCACGGCCGCCTTCTACGGTCCGGATCACCTGGGCGGGACGCCCTTCTACGATCAGCCCGGGGTCGCCACCTTCGGCCAACTGGCGGTGGATCCCGACCGCCAGGGCCAGGGCCTCGGCCACCGCCTCCTGGACCACGTCGAGGCCCGCGCACGGACGCTCGGCGCGCACGAGATCGCGTGCGACACCTCGGAGCACGCCGACCACCTCGTCGCCCTGTACACCGCCCGCGGCTACCGGCCCGTCGGCACCTACGACTGGGACCTCACCAACTACGTGAGCGTGCTGCTGTCCCTCAAACTCGGGGATCCCGCTCGCTGAGCACGACGAGGCGGTCGCCCTTGGTGACGACCGTGGCCGAGTCGGGGTTCACCACCACCTGCTGCTCGCCCCCCTCCTCGCAGTGGATGAACGCCACCAGCACGGCCCCCTGATCGTCCTTGAGCTCCCGGTGGAGGTCTCGGATGGTCTTGCCCGCCGACGCCCTGCCCACGGTCACCTTGCGCAGCGCGTTGCCGTAGCGGTTGGTCAGGATCTCGTCGACGATCGACACCACCCCGCGGTTCCGCTCGGCGCTCCCCATGATTACGGCGCCGTACTCCTCCGACACGACGATCTCCTCGACGTGGGCCATGCGCAGCAGCTCTTCGTTCTGCCGGTTGGTCAGCTCCGCGATCGTGAAGATGGTGGGCGCGATCTTCTCGATGGTGAGCGCCGCGAGCACCGTGCGGGCGTCCCGGTCCTGGTCGCTGCGGGGCACCTGATCGTCGGCCAGGAGGATCGCCGAGGAAGCCCCCCGCACGCTGACGAGGTCGAGGATCTCCATGCGCGTGTAGTCGCCCTGGATCTTGTAGAGCAGCTCCTGCTTGATGCCCTCGGCGGGCAGCTCGGGGACCAGCTCGGCGGTCTCCGTGACGAGCACGACCTCCCGGTCCTCCGGCCCGCTGAACAGCTCCTGCAGCATCGTCGGCCCGCCGCGGTTCCAGCCGAAGACGACGGTGTGGTCTCGGAGTTCGTCCAGTTCCATCGTTCGCATCTCCCCCATCGTCGCGCTCAGTCGGGTGGTGATCGACGCGGACACCGTGCCGATGAAGAGGCCGAACAGCGTCAGCCCCCCCAGCATCAGCGTCAGCGTCGCCATCCGGCCGACGTGGCTGGTCGGGTTCGCGCCGATCGGCTCGCCGCCGATCGTGCTCGCCACCGTGAAGTACAGGATTTCGCCGACCCCCTCGAGGCCGGCGGTGCCCGCCTCGGCGTGGTTCAGGACCACCGCGCCCGCGAGCATCAACGCCGCCGTGGCGGTGCCGAGCATCGTGAGCTCCTGCAGCGTCGCCCGCAGCGCCCCCCGGAACACCAGCAGCCGGCGGCTGAACAAAGCGCCGGCGCGGAAGATGCGGAGGAGCATGAGGATGCGGAGGAAGCGGAGCGGCCGCAGCAGCGGCAGGCAGGCGAGGATGTCGGGCCAGAAGCGCACGAAGAACCGCCGCTTCCGGGTCGCGATCCAATAGCGGAGGCTCAGCTCGACCACGAACAGCAACGTGATCGCGTCCGACACCGTCACCGAGATCGCCCAGGCCTGGCTGTCCGCCGGGAGCACCGCCGAGCCGACGATCAGCCCGACGCTCGCGAGGATGAGCCCGGCGAGCACGATCTCCGTGTACGGATGATGGAGGAAACGCTCGACGCGTCGCTTGACCGTGTCGGTGCGGTGCTTCCTCATCGGTGCCAGATCGGTCCGCCCCAGCCACGGTCGGGACCGTCGGGGCCGGGGAGGATCTCCCGCACGTAGTGGTCGATCCCCCTGTCCTGCTTCCAGTGGCGGGGGTAGCCGATGGCGACCTCTTCGAAGCGCACGCCGTCACGCCAGTCGGTCGCCCGCATGTGCAGGTGGCCGTGCACGACCGCGCGGGTGTTCCAGCGGGTGTGCCAGTCCTCGGTCTCCTTCGTCCCGCACCAGATGACGAAGCGCGGGATCTTGAAGAGGCGGACCAGGTCCATCCGGAAGGGGAAGTGATTGACCAACACCTTGGGTACGTCCGCGGGCAGCGAATCCATGCGTTCGCGGGTCAACTCGACCCGGGCGGCGCACCACGCCTCACGGCTGGGGTACGGATCGGGCTCCAGGTACCACTCGTCGGTGCAGACGAGGCCCGCCTCCGCCGACCACGCCAACGCCTCGGTGCGGTCCATGCCGTCGGGGCAGAACGAGTAGTCGTACAGCAGGAACAGGGGGCAGACATACGCCGGGCCCCCCTCCCCTTCGAACAGCGCCGGCGGGTCCTCGGGGGTGAGCACGCCGTGCTTGGCGGCGAGCTCGCAGAGGTGCTCGTAGCGGGCCACGCCCTTGAGGTCCGACTTCGGCCCCGACCACAGCTCGTGGTTGCCGGGCACCCAGAAGACCTTCGCGAACCGGGGGGCGAGGGTGGCGAACACCCACTCGATGTCCTCGGGCTTCTCGGCGAGGTCCCCCGCGAGGATCAGCCAGTCGTCCGGACGCGCCGTCATCGACTCTACCGCGTCGCGGTTGACCGAGTGGCGGACGTGCAGATCGGAGATGGCGAAGAGCTTCACGCGTCCCGAGTCTGCCAGACTGGCGCCATGCCCCGCCCGCTCCTGGTCTTCGCTCACGGCGCCGGCGCGCCCATGACCCACCCCTGGATGGAGGCCTGGGCCGCGCGGCTGGACGCCGTCGGCGCCGTGCATCGCTTCAACTACCGCTACACCGCGGAGGGACGGAAGGCGCCCGACCGGCTCCCCAAGCTGATGGATCGGCACAAGGAGGTCATCGCGGAAGCGCGCGCGGCCCACCCCGATGCTCCCCTAGTGCTGATCGGCAAGTCCATGGGGTCGCGCGTCGGCTGCCACATCGCCGACGAGGTCGGGGCCGCCGCGGTGGTGTGCTTCGGCTACCCGCTGGTGTCGATTCGGGGGGCGGTGCGGGACGAGGTGCTGCTGGCGCTGCGGACCCGAATTCTGTTCGTCAGCGGCGACCGCGACCGGCTGTGTCCGCTGGAGGCCCTGGGGTCGGTCCGAGCGAGGATGACGGCGCCGTCGACGCTGCACGTCGTGCGGGGCGGGGACCACTCCCTGAACCTGCGCAAGCGGGACCTCAAGGCCTGGGGGATCGAGCAGGGGGACAGCGACAACCAGGCGATGGACGCGGTGCAGGCGTTCCTTGCCTGATCCGACCGGCGGCTCCGGCCGTACCCCCCGCATGATGCTCGCCCGCTTCGCGCTCCTGTTCGTCGTCCTGATCACCGCCGCATGCGCCATGGGCGCCGCCGTCGTGCCCGAGGAGGTCGTGCCCCACTTCGGCCGGCTGATCGTGCGCGGCGCGCTCCTCGCGGGCGCCGGGTCGCCGGTCGACGTCGAGGTGCTCGACGGGTGGATCGTGGCGGTCGGCCCCTCCATCGACCCCAAGGGGGCCGAGGTGGTGGACGCGACGGGCCAGTGGATCGCGCCTGCGTTCATCGATTCGCACGTCCACATGGAGTACTACCCGATGGTCTCGGAGATGGCCGGCGGCGGCGGCGCGGCGGTGGTGGATCACGCGGCTCCGGTGGTGTTCTTCGAGCGGGATTGGGCCCCCCTGCAGGTGCTCGGCTCCGGACCGATGGTGACCGCCGTGGGGGGCTACCCGACCCAGGGCTGGGGCGCCGGCGGCTACGGACGCGAGGTCGTCGGGGGGAACGAAGCGGCCGAGGCGGTGCGCGAGCTGCGCGACCTCGGCGCCGGGCTCATCAAGCTGCCCGTGACCACCGGGAGCCAGCTCCAGGACGACGCGATGGAAGCGGCCGTGGCGCAGGCTCACGCCGTCGGACTGAAGGTCTCGACTCACGCGATGGGCAACGACCACGCCCAGCGGGCGGCCGACGTGGGCTGCGACCTGCTCGCCCACACCCCGACCTCGGCCCTCAACGACGAGGCGATCGAGGCGTGGGCGGGGCGGGCCGTGATCAGCTCGTTGCGCGCCTTCGGCGGCGGGGCGGCGGCGGTGGCGAACCTAGAGGCGCTCCGCGGTCGGGGCGCGACGGTCCTGTACGGTACAGACTTCGGCAACACCCGGACCCCGGGGATCGACCGGCTGGAGCTGACCTACCTGATGGAGGCAGGGTTCAGCGGAGCCGCGATCCTGGAGGCGGGCACAGCCGCGCCGGTGGCCTTCTGGGGGTTCGACGATCTCGGTGCGATCGAGCCCGGCAAGCGGGCCAGCTTCCTGCTGCTGGATCGGGATCCCCTGCAGGACCCGCTGGTGCTCAGCGAGCCCGCGGCCGTGTTCATCGACGGGAACCGCCGGTAGCTAGAGCGCTTCGAGGAGGGCGGCGTACACGCCGTCGATGTCCGGCCCGTTGCTGACTAGGTCCGCGGGGAACTCGGTGCCCGCGGCGCGCAGCCGGATGAACTCGACGCCGTCGGTGCGCAGCGTCTCGTCCGGCAGATCCGCGAGGTCGAAGCCGTCGCCCCCGGCGAGGCCGACGTCCACGGGATCGGTCGGGTTGTCCTCGACGTGCAGCAGCACGGGCGTCTTGCCCGCGAACCCATCCCACAGCGCCGGGTTGGGGCTGTACGCGTCGGGGTCCTCGCCCAGGTAGGCGTGCGGCCACGCCACCCAGGTCTCGCCGTCGGCCGAGACCTCGACGATCACCAGGTCCATGAACACCACCTCGGGGCCGGTGACCTCGAAGGCGTTCTCGAACACGACCACGTCGATCCCGGGGCCGTCGATCACCCGCCGCCCCGACCACGCCAGCACCAGCGTGTCGTTGACGTCGGGGTCCAGCCCCATCGAGTAGACGTCGACGCCGGAGCCCGTGAGCCCGTCGCCGCGCACGCCGTTGACCGCGTAGAACGGGTCGCCGAAGCCGAGCCCGGAAGCCCCCGGGGCGTCCACCACGACGTCGGCGCAGGCCGCCTCCAGGGCGTAGGCACAGAGTTCCCCCGGAGGCGTCGCGTCGTCGTCGTCACCGGCCGCGCTGTCGTCGTCGTCACCGGCCGCGCTGTCGTCGTCGTCGCCGGCCGCGCTGTCGTCGTCGGTGGCGTCGTCGTCGTCCGCCATCGCGCTGTCGTCGTCGTCACCCGTGCAGGCCACGACGCTCAGCAGGATCGCCAACGCCAGCGTCGACCTCATGGCGTCAGGTTGGTCCAGGCGAAGCCGCCGCAGCCCGCACCGCCGAGGTCGTCGTAGTCCGGGTCCGGAGCCGCCAGCGCCGTCGCCACGTCGGTCGCGTCGAACGCGGTCTGGCAGTAGTAGGTGGCGTCATCGAACGTCGTCCAGTGGAGCTTGCTCCAGAGGCCCGGGTTGAAGGCGTTGCTGTCGCCGTTGCGCGCGACGGCCCACTGGGTGTCCCAGATCGTCAGGAAGTACTCGTTGGTGTCCTGGTCCCACTGGTCCCAGGTGACCGTGTGGACGGTGCCCCACTCGTCGTCGAAGGTGCCGCGCAGCGAGGTGAAGCCCTCGTCGGCACCCAGGCTGGTCCAGGAGAAGCCGCCGCAACCGGCGTTGGCCGGGTCCGCCGGGTCCGCCGCCACCGTCGCCAGCGCAGCCGCCTCGTCCGCGGCGTCGTAGGCGCTCTGGCAGTACCACCACGCGCCATCGGCGGAGGTGAAGTCGAAGCGGCTCCACAGCCCCCCGCTGAACTCGTTGTCGGCGTGGTTCTCGGCGATCGCGTAGCCCGCATCGTTGTCGTACTGCGACAGGGTGTAGCGGTTGACGTTCAGGCCGCCCTGGTGCCAGACGTCCTGCAGCACGGCGTGGAACGTGCCCCAGCCGTCGTTGTAGATGCCGTTGACCGCCAGCGGCCCCTGGTCGGCGTTCATCGCGGTCCAGGAGAAGCCGCAGCAGCCGGAAGCGGACGGATCGGTGGCGTCGGGAGCGTCCGCGTCGAGCGCGGCCTGCTCCGTCCCGGCGTCGTACGCGGTGGTGCAGAAGTAGAGCTGGCCGTCGACCGTGGTCCAGTCGAAGCGGCTCCAGGCCTCGGGGAAGAAGGCGTTGTCCTCCCCGTTCTGGGCCACCACCCAGCCGGCGTCGTTGTCGTACTGGGAGATGAGGTAGACGCTGTCGGTCGGCGCGAGTCCGGTGTGCCACGTCTCGGCGGTGACGACGTGAAAGCTGCCCCAGCCGTCGAGGTACGAGCCGATCAGCTCCAGGGGGCCGGGCACCGCGTCGTCGTCGTCGGCGGGAGCGGAGTCATCGTCGTCGTCGTCGTCGTCGTCGTCGTCGGCGGCGGCGACGGTGGAGTCGTCGTCATCGCCGGTCGGCGGGCAGCCGGCAAACAGGAGGGCACCGGCCAACAGGCCGAGGAGGGCGTACAGGGAAGTCTTCATCAGGGATCTCGGGTGATGACGTCCCTCTCCCCGAAGGCCGTCCGGTCAACGAACAGTCCGGTCTCCTGGCTCCTGGATCAGCCGCCTTCCCGCGCCTTCCCAGGACCGAGGTCCCAGTGGCATTGAGCGGGAGACGTCCCCAGTCACAGTGGCGGGGCCGCGTCGGATTCACACCGACTTCCGTTGCGTCTCGAACCACCGAGACGGAACTGCTCGCGGCGACAACTAGCCCGACCGGCCAGGGGGGTCAACCCCGAAGCGCGTGGATCGGCTCGACCCGCAGGTCCGCGACATCGTCGCTCACGCCGATGTCCGTCAGCAGGGTGCGGAGGATGTGCTCGGGCTTGATGACCTCGCCGTCGGGGTCCGGCAAGCCGGTCTCGAGGTTCGTGTTCCCCGGCTCCAGCCCGACGTCCGAGCTCGCGCCGATGACCTGGCCGCCGCGGATGCCGGCCCCCAGGAGGAAGCAGCCGCTGCTGAGGCTGTGGTCGCGTCCCCCGCGGGCGTTGATCAGCGCGGTGCGACCGAACTCGCTGAAGCCGACGATCGTGGTGTGGTCCAGCCAGCTGTCCCCGGTGTTGCCGAAGGGGCGGGACTCCAGGTCCTCGACCATGCGCGCCACGAGGTTGAAGCCGCGCTCCTGGCTCGGCCCCTGGTCCGTGGCCCAGTTCTGGTAGTGCGTGTCCAACCCGCTGCCGACGCGGAAGCTGACCACCCGGCTGATGCCCTGGGTCACGGCGCGCACCGCGGTCGCGGCCCGGGCGGCGGCGGAGTCCAGACTGGTGATGCCGTAGCGGGCCCGGATCGCCTCCATCTCTTCGTCGTCGCCAAAGAAGTCGAAGGCGCCGCTCAGGCCGCTGGCGAGGACCTCCTGGGACGAGCGGCGCGACTCTTCGGCGGCGCGCCACATCGCGGAGCGCTGGGCCGTCGCACAGTCCGCCGAGCCCCGCAGGAAGTCGTCCACCTGGCGCTCGGCGAGCTCGGACAGATCGATCTCGCTGGGGGACAGCGCGCGCAGCAGATCCGTGACCGTGTCGACGCTCATCGCGGTGGCCCACTCGGGCTGATCGACGTTGTAGGACTCCAGCCGGAGCGCCAGGTTGGGGATCGGATCGGTGGAGCCCACGGTCGAGGCCAGCCACGTCGCCCCCGCGCTGCCCCGTGCCTGCAGACCCGCGGGCGGCTTGCCGGTGATGAAGCGCCGCCGCCCCGCCTCGTGGGTGAGCGTCTCCATGCTCATCCCGCGGACGATTGCGAGCTTGCTGTCGTGCGCCGCGAGGTCCCCGATGTAGGGCCCCACGTAGATCCCGGACGGCGTGTGGAAGGGGGCGGTGATGTGCCCCTCGTCGTCCAGCAGTTCGTAACCGGGCTGGATCCGCGTGGCCGAGACGGCCTCCTGCGTGAAGACGCTGGGATCCCGCGGATCGAGCGACAGCTGCAGATCCCAGCCGCCGCTGAAGTAGCAGAAGATGAAGTACCGGTCGGCGGCGACGGAGTTCCCGCCCGCCTGCGCCAACCGAACCAGGGGCCCGAGTCCCCCGAACCCGGCGGACGCACCGAGGGCGGCTCCTCCCAGGAGGACCTGGCGGCGAGATGGTGAACGTGAGGGGCGGTCGCTCACAGCGTGTAGAAGTCCGGGTGGGTGATGAGGGCGACGCAGATGCCGGTCCAGGCCTGCGCGGACGAGTTGCCGGTGTGCATCGTGCTCTGGAAGAGCCAGGTCCAGGGATCCAGCGCGACGTCCTCGGGACCGATGCGCCGGCCGTGGAAGCGCAGCAGCAGGTAGGAGAGGTTCTCCCGAACCGCTTCGGGGTCCTCATCCCAGGTCTGCATCTCGTCCGCGTGGAGCATCAGCGTCCGCGGGTTGTTGGGGAGCGCGAGCTCCCGCCCGATGGTCGTGGAGCAGACGTCTCGAGCGGCGTCACCGAGGAACTTGCTGAACACCAGCGACGGCGTCAGATCCTCGGTGGTCCGCTCGATCCAATCCGGCACCCCCAGGGTCGCGCCCAGCTCCTCGAACAGGTTCACCTCGTTGCCGTTGTTGTCGAACTCGGTCCAGCCGACGCCGCCCGTGGCGACCCGGATCGACGCATCCAACTGGGCGATGTCGAGACGACGGCGGTCCCGCTGACCGGCGTCGGGGGCGATGTCATCGGGGACCAGATCGCCCTCGGCCCCTGGGATCAGGTCGACCGGCAGGATCTCCGCCGCGGGCGGGGCCTCGGTCACGCAGCCGCCGATCAGGAGGGCGGCCAGGAGGGCGATGCCGCGCATCACTGGACCCTCCCGTACACCGGGCTCGTCACGATCGAACGCACCAGGGAGCGGTAGCTGTAGCCGTTGGCGACGAACTCACGCTCCATGTCCTCGAGCCAGGGCTCCTCCTCGGGGAGCGGGTCTCGACCGAGCAGCCAGGCCGCGGCCGTGCGGGCGGTGCAGTTGGTGAAGCGGCCGTCCACGATCCCCTGCGCGACGAGCGCCTTGGGGCCCCGCTCCACGTGATCGTTGTGCTCCTCGCGGCGGAACTCGTAGGCCTGGAGCATGCCCAGGTAGGGCACCTGCTCGGGGACCAGCGCCGTGCTCAGGTAGTGCTCCCGGCACTCGCCGGTGCAGTTCCCCGCCTGCGCGCAGGCGACGCAGTCCTCGCGGGTGGCGGGGAAGGTCTCAGGGTCGAGGTAGCCGGCGCCGCCGGGGGTCCAGCGGCCCCAGTGAGCGGCCGCCGGCTCCAGCAGCGCGTGGCAGTACTTGCAGCCGTCGCGCACCTGGAGGTCCAACGGCGGAGCCTCCCCCGTCTCGGTCGGGAGCCCGCTGGTGGGGGGCTGGAACGGCTGACACATGAACGCGTTGTAGAAGCGGTTGGCGCGTCCCCGCTGGGTCTGGAACCGCAGCAGGTAGCCGGGCGCCGTCAGCACGCCCGCGTGAGCGTCCGGCAGGGGGAGCTCCACCCAGGTGTCGACGTCGGTGTAGTCCAGATCGGGAAGCAGGCTGGGGGGGAAGGGCGCCGGGGTCATGTCCGACGGGCTCCCCTCGACCGCCGCCTGGTGCCTCCAGAAGTGGACCTGCGGACCGTTGACGTAGGCGGTCTGCCCCGTGAAGAGCTCGACGTAGGAGGCGTCTCGGCGGATGACGTCGGCGACGCGGAGCTCCAGGTCGGTGCCGAAGCTGGCCCGCATGGCCGTCTCGCTGGTGCTGAAGCGGCACTGGCGCAGCTCGGGCCCGCAGCCGCAGCCGACGTCCCGCAAACCCGAGGTGTAGCAATGCCGTCCCGAGGGGGCGTACTCGTTGTCCTGCGCGTCGAAGGCGCACACCCGGACGAGGGTCTCCGGATCCCAGTAGGGGGCGGCCTCGACCCAGCCCTCGCGGAACGTGCCGTCGTCCTGTTCGGTGGTGACCGGGCGGCCGTACTCGTCGAACTCGGCCGGCTCGTCCAGGCAGCCGACCCGCTCGCCGCGGTACATCGTCGCGGCCTGGCCGCTGAACAACGCGGGACCGCCGCCGAAGCCCAGCCCCACCCGGCCCGAGTTCAGGGAGACGTTCTGGACGTTGGGCCACAGCAACTCGCCGTGGCGCTTCGTCACCCTCTGCACGAACTCCTCGGACGCCAGCCAGTCTTCGATCAACGCCTCGGGGATGCTGCCGTCTTCGGGGAGCGCCTCGTACTCCTCGAGCGTCGGGATCGTTCCGCGAAGGTCGAGGCTGAGGGCCCGGAAGACGCGGGTCAGGTCCGGCTCCACGGTCTCCGGCGGGCACCACTCGGGGGTGTCCGCGGGCACGGTGGACAACGGCACCAACGCCAGCGCCGCCGCGACCAGAGACCAACGCATCCTCACGGCAGGAACCCTCCTGCCGCCCACGCGCGGATCATCTGGATCTCGACGGGCCCGAGCGGCTCAAAGTTCGGGTTCGTTCCGTTGTTCAAGGGCATGGCCCCTTCCTCGACTTCGCGGAGGATAGCGTCGAACTCCGCCTCCCACGAGGCCCTTGTGTCCAGCAGATGGGCGCCCCCCGCGGAGGCGTGGCACGGCGTACAGAAGTGGTCGAACAGCGGTCCGATCTCCCCCGCCCAGGTGGGGGTCTCGAACTCGCCCACCCCGAACAACAGCGACGCGCTCGCGGGCTCCCCCGTCCGCCAGTGCGCCGAGGCTTCGATCTCATGGACTCCGTCGCCGAGCTCCAGCGGGTCGAGCGTGACGACGCCGTCGTCCACGGGCATGTCAATCCCGTCGACAGCCGCCACCAACGAGCGGGGGGCAGTCACCCCCGTGGGGATCAGGTGCAGCGGCGTAGGCACGTCGACCGCGCCATCGGCGCCGACCCCCACCAGCAGCAGCTCCCGCCGCGGGGAGGCCGACAGCAGCGCGCCGTCGGCGCTGAGCAGGAGCATGCGTCCGCGGCCGTCGATTCCCAGGGCGATGGCGTCCTCGGGGAGCCCCCCCAGCTCCGTCCACCGGCGGCTCTCGTAGACCCACCACGCGGCGCCATCCTTCAGCCACACGCGCGGGGCCGCGGCGGAGGCGAAGAGCACGGGGTCGGCTCCCTGGGTGCGCCACCGCGTCCACAGGCCGTCCGGGGCGCGGCTGTGGAATCCCCCCTCCCCCGTCGCCCACACGGTGCCGCCCGCGTCCACCACCACGTCGTTGAACGGCGCCCCATCGAGCACGATCTCGGCCTCGACCGCGCCACCGTCGACCGAGCGGAGGAACGAGACGCCCTCGCCCGGGGCGATCCAGATACCGCCCTGCTCGGCGCCCGCGGGATCGGGGCCGACCGCGATGCGCGGTGCGTGCAAGGAGATCTCGGCCGCGGCGACATCGAACAGCGTGCCGTCCCGCCACCGCTGGAGCCCGCCGGTCTGGGGGGCGATCCAGAGCCCCCACCGATCAGCCGCGAGCTGGGCGGGGCCACCTTCACCGAGCTCTGCCAGGGGCGAGGGCAGGATTGATCCGGCAGTCAGCCGGCCGATGCCCCGGTCGGTCGCCACGAGCACGGTTCCGTCGGCCAACTCGGCGGCGGCGACGACATCCTCGGCGAGGGAGTCGACCGGCGACGGCTCATCGTCCAGGACCCCCACCTGCGCCAGGGCGCCGTCCCGGCCCACGAGCAGGCCCAGATCGGGGAGCCCCACGGCGCTCGTGACGTCCGAGAGCTCCACGAGCACGACCGCGTCCGACGTCCCTCCGGTCACCGCCAGCGTCGGCGGCTCGACCTTCACCGGGCACCCGCTCAGGAGCAAGACGAGCACCAGGCTGGGCAGACGGGGGGTCACGCTCGTCGCAGTCAGCCTGATCGGCCCGGGAGCGTCAACCGCCGTTTAGTATGCGGTCCGTGCGCTCCTTCGCCCTCGCCGCCGCCCTCCTCCTGAGCGCCTGTCCCACGCCGGATCCGGAGCCGCCCCCCACGGACGACGACGACGACGCCACCGCGGCACTCACGGAGTGTGAGCCGGCGCTCACGCTCACCTCCAGCGTCACGATGACGGTCCCCCTGGGCCTGTCCGCGTTCGTGGCCGAGGGCGGGACGGGCGACTACCGGTTCGCGTTGGTGGAGGACACCTCCGGCGCCATCGTCAACGGGCTCACGGGGGCCTATCTGGCGGGCGAGGTCTCGGGGGGAACCGACGTCGTGGAGGTGACCGACCTCGGCTGCAACGGCGCCGCTCAGGCGTCGATCGAGATCGTCTCGGCGATCGAGATCGTCCCCGCGGCCGCCGAGGTCCCGCCCGACGCTGAGTTCACCTTCGAGATCGTCGGCGGCTCGGGCGAGTTCGACTGCGAGTTCGTAACCAATGGCGGCGGGGGCACGCTGGACGGGTGTACGTGGACGGGGCCGGGCGCCGGCAGCGGAACAGAGCTCGTCCGAGCGCAGGACCTCCGCACCGAGGAGACCGCCGACGCCATCATCGAGGTCACGCCCGATGCGGCCCTGAGCCTCAACGCGACCCGGCTCTACCTGCCGCTGGGCGCCCCCTACACCCTCCAGATCTCCGGTGGGAGCGGCTACTTCGAGGGCGAGACGATCAGCGGAGGAGGCGTCGAGGTCGACTTCGAGACCGTGACCCTCACCGCCGTCGAGGACGCCAGCACCACGACCCTGCGCTTCGTCGACCGCTTCGCCGGACTCACCACCGACGTCACCGCGGTGGGCGTAGCGCCGCATCCGGTCTCCCTCGATCGGGCGGGAAACCAGGAACTCGGAGGCCACGCGATCGCACCCGGAGACGTGACCGGGGACGGCCTCCCCGACGCACTGCTGTCCTTCCAGGAGGCCGACACCGGCGCCTTCAACGGCGGCGTGGTGCTCCTGTTCGAAGGGACCTCCAGCGGCCTCGCCGCCACCCCCGTCCGAACCTGGGCGGGCACGGGCTGGGACGACGAGAAGGGGCGGGGGCTGGCCGTCGGCGACTTCGACGGCGACGGGATCACGGACCTCGCCATCGGCATCCCCCGCGATGACGACGGAGGCACCGACGCGGGCGCAGTGTCGATCTGGAGCGGCCTCGCCGAGGGCGGCTTCGCCGAGGAGGAGACGACCCGCATCCTGGGACTGAACGGCGGGAACCAGGCCGGCTCCGCGGTCGCCGCGTGCGACTTCAACGGGGACGGCCTCGACGATCTCGCCATCGGCGCCCCCCGGGACGAAGACGACACGGCCCTGGATCCGGCCAACAACCCCGGCTCTGTGGCGATCCACCTCGCCGACGAAGACGGCCTTCCGCTGGAGGCCGCGACGATCCACTTCGGCTCTCGACCGGACGACGGCGGCAGTTGGGAGCCGGTCCCCAACGGCTACCTCGGCCGGCACCTCGCGGCCGGCGACTTCGACGGCGACGGCTTCTGCGACCTCGCCGCCGCCGCGTACGAGCACACCGTCGACGAGGGCAGCAGCCAGGACGGCGCGGTGTGGATCTGGCACGGCTCCGCCGACGGCGTGGTGGGGGATCCCCAGACCGTGCTCCTGGCCGACACCGGGATCGTGACCGGCTCGAACTTCGGACGTGCGCTGGCGGTCGGCGACCTGGACGACGACGGCCGCGACGACCTCATCGTCGGCGAGCGCAACGTGCATGGCGCCGCAGCCAGCCGCACCGGCGCCGTCCACGTCTTCCTCGGTCGTGAGGACTGGGGCCCGCGCTCGCAGAACGGCCCCGCGCTGGCGGACTGGACCGTGGAGGGCAACAGCGGCAGCGACTACCTGGGGATGTACGTCCAGGCCGCCGACAGCGACGGCGACGGCGTGCTCGATCTGATCGTGAGCGCGACCAACGACGAGAGATCCGGCGGCCCGAACAACACCGGCGCGGTCCTCGTGTTCGCGGGCATCGCCGGTTCGCTCCCCGACACCACCCCCACGTACGGCTACTACGGAGCCGCCGACGGCGACTGGTTCGGCCAGGAATTCGCCGCGGTCGGCGACCTCGATGGCGATTCCTGGTCCGATCTCCTGGTGCTGGCGGGGCGCGAGGCGTCCCTGGGGTGGAACGCCGGCCGACCGTTCGCCCTCGCCGGGGACCCGGAGGCGGCAGCGGTACCCCTCGACTTCGAAGCCAGCCCCGGAGGCGCGCTGGTGGGCCGCGGGCTCGGCTTCGTCGACCTGGACGGGGACGGCCTCGAGGAGCTCGCCATCGGCGCAGCCGGCGCGGGCTGGGCGGACAACCGGATCAACACGGGACGGGCCTGGGTCTTCGACGGCGAGGGCGACGGTCTCTTCGACGAGGTCGGGGTCGAACTCAGCGACCACGGCACCGCCGCAGGGAGCGACAACCTCGGCTGGAGCACCGCCTCGGCGGGGGACTTCGACGGCGACGGCTGGACGGATCTGGGCGTGCTCGCGGAGGCCGACGAGGTCCCCGGCACCCTGGACGCGGCGCTGTTCGCGGACCCCGAAGCCTGCGGGGGCGAGTTCCCGGGCAGCAGCTCGGGGGCGCTGTACCTGTTCGGCGGGAGCGCCGGCGGCGTGGCCCCCGCCCCCGCCTTCGCATGGTTCGGCAACGACGACGGGGACGGCCTCATGGCCCTCGGGGGCGGCGCCGACCTCAACGGGGACGGCTACGACGACCTCGTGGTCGGCAGCGTCGATCACGACGAGCCCGAAGACAACGACACCGGCGCCGTCCACGTGCTCTTCGGGCGGGAGTCGAACCCTGCCGGCACCGAGGTGATCTGCTCCGCGGACTGGACCTGGACCGGCCTCGCCGGGGGCGACCGGGCGGGCCGAAGCGCCGCCGCCATCGGCGATCTGAACGGCGACGGCTGCGACGAGATCGCCTTCGGCGCCGCGACGGAGGATCTGGACGACCTCAGCAACCGCGGCATCGTCCGCGTGCTCTGGGGATGGGGCGGCGACGGCTGCCCCGCCGAGCCCACGCTCACGGCGCTGGGGATGCTCCAGAGCAACTGCCTCCTGGGATGGTCCATGGACGGCGGCCACGACGTGGACGGGGACGGGGTGCCGGACCTCGGCGTGGGCGCGTACGAGTGGAACGGCATCTCCAACGACGTCGGCGCCGCCTGGGTGGTGCCCGGCGCCTACCTCGCCGACCTCCCCGCCGAACCCGCCGACACCGCCGAACCGGTGGTGCATCCGCTGGTCCCCGACGACGGCATCCAGTGGCGCATCGACGGCTGGATCAACGAGGAAGAGCTCGGCCGCGGGGTCGCCCTCGTCCCCGGCCTCAGCGACGACGGTCGCGCCGGACTCGCCGCCGGCGGACGGCACGGGTTCTACTCCGGCGTCTTCGACTCGGGCGGCGCGCGGATCCACGAGTTCCACCTCGGCGTCGGCTTCGGCGAGGTCCCCTGGGCCGTGCTCGGCGGGGAGACCGCCGCCGGCTTCTTCGGCCAGACGATCGCCGCCACGGAGGGGGCGGTGGCGGTGGGCGGCGAGCGGGCCGACGGCCTCGGGATCGACGCGGGCGCCGTCTACGTGCTCCCCCTCGACGCGTTCGACGACTAGTCGCGATGGCGTTGCTCACCTCCCGTCCCCGCACCCTGGAGAGCCCCTGGGGGGACGTGCGGCTGCAGCGGGCTGCCGATGGCGCGGCTCAGATCCGCGCCGACGATCGGCGGGCCCGCAGCTACGGACTGGGCGTGGCTCACGGCATCGACCGCGGCCTCCAGATGGGGGTGCTCCGCGCCGTCGGGCGGGGCGAAGCGGCCGCGACCCTTCGCGACACCGACGGCCTCGCCGCCCAGGACCGCATGCTCCGCGAGCGGGGGATCGCCCTCGGCGCCGCCCGCGACGTCGCCGCCCTGAGCGGCCCCGCGGCCGATGAGCTCGAGGCCTACTGCGCGGGCGTCGCGACGGGTCGGGCGGCGGCGGCCCCACGCCCGGTCGCGGCCCTGCTGCGCATCCCCGACGAGCCCTGGACGCCCGTGGACAGCCTCACGGTGCTGCGGCTGCTGGCGTGGACGAGCCTGGCCCAGACCCAGGAGATGGTGGAGCGCCTCATCATCCGCAGCGCCGTCCGCGGAACCGATCACGACGCCGCCGTGCTCCGAGGGGTGTTCGCTCCCTGGCTGGACGGCTTCGACCGGGCGACGGTGCGGGGAGTGACCCTCGCCGAACCGGCGGTCGAGCTGGACCCCGTCGCCGCGGGGGCCGTGCCGACCTGGCTCGGGAGCAACGCCTGGGCGTTGGCGGGGAGCCGCACGGGCTCGGGCGCGCCCATCGTCTGCAACGACCCCCACCTGGAGGGGCAGGCGCTGCCGCTGGCCTTCTACGAGGCCTCGATCGGTGGCGCCGACGGGGGCAGCGTGGGCGTCACCGTGCCGGGCCTGCCGGGCGTGGTCGCGGGCCGCTTCGGGCAGACCGCGGTGGGCGTGACCTACGCGTTCGTCGACCAGGTCGACTTCTTCGTCGAGGAGTGCCGCGACGGGCGGGTTCGACGCGGGGATCGCTGGGTCGAACTGGAGCACCGTACCGAGGAGGTCCGCCGCGGCGGGAGCAGCGAGACGATCGACCTGTGGCGCAGCGACGTCGGCCTGATCGAGGGCGACCCCCGGGTCCGCGGCCGCTACCTCGCTCGCTCCTGGGTCGGCGACGTCGGCACCTTCGCGGCGGCCCTGGATGTCCCCCGCGCCCTGGAGGAAGCCGCCGGACTCGACGAGGCGCTGGAGGCCGTCCGGGGCATGCCCCTCCCCTTCAACTACGTGGTCGGCTGCACCGACGGCGGCATCGCGCTGCAGCAGTCGGGGCTCGCACCGCTCCGCGCCGAAGGAGCCCACGGCCTCGCTCCCCTGGCGGCGCAGGATCTGGCCAACCATTGGCGCGGCCTGCGCCCGGCCGACGACCTGCCGCAGCTACGCGACCCCGCCTCCGGCTACATCGCCACCGCCAACGAGCCCTTCCTCACCGACGCCCCGTCCCCGATCGTCAACGCCGCCCTGGCCCCCGATCGACGGGACCGGATCGCCGAGATCCTGGAGCACACGCGGCGAGTCTCGGTGTCTCAGATGGCGGCGATCCAGGGGGATCTCACCTCCCTGCGGGCCCGCCGGTGGCTGGCCGAGATCGGGCCTCTGCTGCCGCGATCCCAGAGCGGCCGGCGGCTCCGCGACTGGGACGGCGTGTACCGAGGAGACTCTCGCGAGCCGACCCGATTCCTGCGCCTCGTCGCGGAGGCGATGACGGTCGCCTACGGAGGGCTCTTCGCCCGCGCTGACGCCACCCCCGCCGACGCCGAAGACGCTCCCACCGACGGCCTCGAACTGCCGCGCGATCGCGCTCGCTACTGGATCGAGTCCAACGTGGTCGCGGACCAACACCCCGGCTTCGAAGCCCTGCTTCTGGACCCCGACTCGCCCCTGTGGCGGGGCCGCGACCGCGACCGCGTGCTCGCCGAAGCGGCCCGCCGGGCGCTGACGGGCGCGGCCGCTCCCCACCGTCGCGCCCAGCAGGTGCGGCGATCCTGGTTCCTCCTGGAAGGCTCTCCCCTGGGCCGGCGGGTGCCCCTCCCCGGCTCGCTGGCGACCGTGCTCCAGGGACGGCTGATCCGCACCGGGGGGCGGGTCGTCGCCCTGCAGCCGATCTGGCGGATGACGGCCGACCTGTCGGAGGACGTGATCCACACCGCGATCGCCGGCGGCCCCTCCGATCGTCCTGCGACGCGGCTGTACCGATCCGGCCAGGGGGGCTTCTCCCGCATGACCACCAGGACCCTGGCCCTGCCCAGGGATTGGCCCGCGCGCCCACGTGAGGCTATGGTACTACTGTTGCGCTCCCACTTCCCCGAATCAACGGGGCCTGGGCGATGGAGGTACCAACGGTGGGTACCAGTAAGCGAGCCCTTACATCCCAGATCACCGACTCCTCGGTTCAGGCCAAGGAGGCCGAAGCGAGTCTCGGCGGATTCGGATCATCGAACCCCAACAGCGTGGCGTCCAACGGCAGCCAGTTCGCGGTCCAGGCCAAGAGTTCGAGCGTGCAGTTCAAGGTGGACGCCAGCTCCAGCTCCCAGGTCCAGTTCCACGGGGACGGCGGCGGCGGTGACGTGCACAGCACGGCCAAGGGCGCCTTCCAGGGAGGCGGCAGCGCCCTCCCCCACCAGTCCTCGATCGAGAGCAGCTTCGGCGCGGACATGAGCTCCGTCCAGGCCTACACCGGCCCCGCCGCCTCCGCGGCGTGCGAATCGCTGGGCGCCCAGGCGTTCACGATGGGCAACAAGATCGCCTTCGCGGACAACAGCCCGTCGGTGCAGCTGGCGG
The DNA here is from genome assembly GCA_024229515.1 of Pseudomonadota bacterium. Classification (GTDB taxonomy): domain Bacteria; phylum Myxococcota_A; class UBA796; order UBA9615; family UBA9615; genus JAAESI01. Next base: position 86,288 of record JAAESI010000010.1, read on the forward strand.
CTCACGAAGCCGCGCACGTCGTGCAGCAGGCGCAGGGCGTGTCCCTATCCGGCGGCGTCGGGCAGGCCGGCGACAAGTACGAGGTCGCGGCCGACAGCGCCGCCGCGGCGGTCGTGCAGAACAAGGACGCCAGCGGCGACCTCGGCGTGAGCAAGGGCGGCGGCGACGGCGGCGTGCAGAAGAAGGAGATCACCAGCCTCCAGCTCAAGGAGAGCCTCCAGTTCCTCGGCCCCCAGTTGGGCGAAGACCTCCCGGAGGGCCAGGAAGCCCCCGCGCACCTCGACACCGACAAGCAGCGCAAGTGGAGCGTCGATCAGTACGTCGAGATGTGGGAGAAGGAACAAGGCCGGACGATGACGAAGGCCGAGAAGAAGACCCTCGCTCGGGGGTGCATCGGAATCGTCGCGCTGAACCTGTCCGGCGGCGGCAACCCGCCCCTGAACCACTGCTTCGACAACTTCGACGCGGCGATGAAGCTGGTGAAGACGTGGAACGACTTCATCGACAAGCACCGCGGCGAGACGACGGCGGACGGTCAGGTGATCGGACAGAACTGGAAGGCCGTGCTCTTCGCGAAGCTGTTCTGGTCGAACCAGAGCCCGAAGGAAGAGGACCGCAAGAAGGGCGATCCGGATGCCTTCAAGGGCGACCCGGACAACGACGGCCGGATCGACATGGAGGGCTACGAGTACCGGGCCCAGCCGAAGATGATCAACTTCGACTACGCGTTCTGGGACGAGGGCGGCAACTGCTTCTGGCACGCCAACCACTGTGAGCCCGGCATGCAGGTCTACCAGTCGACCAAGGGCAAGTTCGCCGCGGGCTACACCGATTTCGATCGGATCGCCTACTGCGCCGGCATCGCGACCAACTACAAGCCCGCTGCCTCGGCGGCCGCGCACTGATGACGGACCTCGCAACCCAGGTCGGCCAGACCATCACGATCACGGGAGAGGCCGGGAACGCCCGCATGGGCGCGATCGTCTTCACCCCCGATCGCACCGCCGTCTACCTCCTTGGCAAGGAGGAGTGGGAGACCGAGAACCGGCAGACCGTCACGGTCACCGGCACGCTCCGCAGCGTGAGTCTGGCTCCCAACGCCACTGTCGACAAAGACGGCGCCGTGAGTCACGGCATGGACGGCGACTCCTGGGTGCTCGAGGGCGCAACCTGGACGCTCGACTCCTAGCCATCTTGCTCGCTTCGGCGTGCGCCGGTCCCGCGTGGGCCGGCGACGCGCCGATCGACGTCAAGGACCGCGACGGCGCCAAGGCCGCGGAAGGCAAGACGGTCTCGGTCACGGGCACCCCCCAGCGGACCCGCCTCGCCCCCAGCGTCGACACCGGCAGCTTCCACGTCTACTGCATGAACCTGCCCGACTGGGAGACCACCGAGTCGGTCACCGTCACGGGCGTGCTCGAGCACACGAGCGACTACGAGGCCAAGACCGACGTCGACGGCAGCCACACGGCCGGTACCGACGGCCCGGTGTGGGTCATTCGAACCTGCACGGTGGCCAAGAAACCTTAGTACTCACGCGGCCTCAACTCGATGGGGGGTCGAAGCCGGGGGCATGACGAACGGCCGGGTGGCGTCGTTGGTGTCGGCCTCGTCCTCGGTCCGCCGCTGAATCGGGCGCGGGGCCTCCAGGTCGAAGCCGGCCATCGATGGGGTGCCCGTCTGCGTGTCCACGCCGGGCCAGGTGGCGTGGCCGACGTAGCGAAGGAAGTCGACGCCTCCGACCATCTCCATCGTGAAGAAGCAGCGGCCCGGCTCGGCGACGAGCTCGAACAGCTGCACGAGGTTGGGGTGGGAGGTGCGGGCCAGCGAGCGGGACTCGCGCTTGAACCGGTAGACGGCGGCGGGGTCGAGCCGGCGGAGGGTCTTGAGCGCGAGGTTGGTGCCGCGCTTGCTGTCGAAGACCTCGTAGACGACGCCCATTCCGCCGGCCCCGAGGATGCGGCGGACCTCGTACCGTTCCGTGCCGGCAAAGCCTGCCTGCAGAGACCCTCCGGGTCGGGGTGTCGGGGTTTTTTGCCTCGCCATTGTATCTAATAAGGTCCTTCCTCCACGATCCTTACCAAGTGATGCTGACCGATTCCCCCCGCCGTGAGCTCTCCCGCCCCAAGCTGATCGTGTTCGCGCTGATCACCACGCCCGGGGTCCTGGGCGGACTCAACCTGCTCGTGGAAGGGCTCGAGGAGACCGCCGGGCTGGAGACCCACCGGCCCGACGACGCGGTCTCGATGGTCGAGGAGGGGCTCTTCTAGGAGGAGCACGACCACTGGATCAGCACCCCGTACTCGCTCAACTCGATGGTCCCCAACCGCTTCCTGCGCGACAAGGGTGAGGACGGGTGGCGGCTGTTCGTCACCGGCGGGTCGTTCGCCATGGGGACCCCGTACGTCGATCAAGTGAGCCGCAAGCAGGACGAGGGGGGGATCGCGACCTGGCTTCGCCGCGATCTCGGCCCGCGGGCGCCGGGCCCCATCGAGGTCATCAACGCGGCCGCCGGGGCGCAGAACTCCCACCGCGTCTCGGCGATCGCCGAGGAGGTCCTCAACTTCGACCCGGACGTCGTCTTCGTGGCGACCTGCAACAACGAAGGGGCGCTCCCCCCCGGGCGGGTGCGGGAGCAGCTCCACAAGCTCGGCGGCTACCGGCTGCTGGGCCGCCACCTGGCCCCCACCCCGAGGCCTCGGAGTGCAGCTACTACACCCCCCAGGACGAGGACACGGCCGCGATCGCGGGCGCGTTTCGGGCCAACCCCGAGCGTACGGTCGAGGTGGCCCGCGCCCGGGCCGTCCCCCTCCTGCTGGCGACGCTGCCCGTGAACCTCCTCTACGAAGGCACGGTCGACGGCCGGGGCCTGGATCCATCCATCCTCCCCGCCGCCGCGCCGCCGTCGGCTTGCGTGCAGGAGGGGATCGATCTGTACCGATCCGACCGCCACGAAGACGCCATCGATCGGCTCCAGTCGTGCGACGAGATCGCCGACGCCCTGCGGTGGTCCGGCCTGTCGATGGTGCAGTTGGAGCGGTTCGACGAGGCGCGGGCGGCGCTGGAGCAGTCGGTCGAGCTGCGGCCCCGGAACCGCTGCCGACCGTCCTTCAACCGGATCATCCGGGAGACCGCAGCGGCCCACGAGGGCGTGCACCTGGTCGATCTGGACGCGGCAGCCCGGACGGCGCTCCCTTCCGCTTCGCGCAGCGGGCGCAGGAGGTCAGCTCGGGACGCATGGCGGAGGGAACCCTGACCCCGGTGGGGGACCTCGTGTTGATACTTCAGGGGCAGCTCGGCTTCGTCGCGCTGGCGCTCGGCCTCGTCGCCGGCGCCGTCGGCCTCCTGAGTCCAGACCGCTGGACGCGGGCGCTGGCAGGGCAGCTCGTGGTCGCGGCGGGGGCACTCTCGGGGGCGGTCGCAGTCGGGCTGCTCGACCCCCGCATCGCGCGCTACTTCGTCCCCCTGCTCGCCGCCCTGGGGCCCGCTTCGGTCGTCGGCGGCGCCGCAGTTGCTCGACACTGGCGGCCCGAGCGCGCGACGGCGGGGGCGGCGGCGGTCTGCTTGTTGATCGCGCTCCCCGGTCTGCTGGAGGCGCGCCGGGTGACGGCCGAGGCGGTCTACCCCCCGGGCCTGCACACGGCCGCGGTCTGGCTGGCGTGGCACGGGGGTCCCGACCGGGTCACCACCAACCGGTGGGCCCCGGAGACGTCCCTGCTGGCACGGCTTCCAGTGTGGCGCTTCCAGGACCTGCAGACCCCGGAGAACGGCTTCCCCGGGGCGGACCCGGCGGCGGCACAGGTCATGCGCTTCGGGTCGAAGCTCATCATGACGGCCGGGTCGGAGGACGCGGGGATTCGGGCCCTGGAGTCCATCTCGACCGACCTCGAGCTTCGCTTCGCCCGCGGCGAGGTGAGGATCTGGGGCCCTCCGCGCCCGGCCTGGTCCGCGGCCGAAGCACTGACCTGGAGCGAACCGGGAGTGCAAACCGAGGAGGCGATCCTGTGCGTGGCGGTCGATGTCGACCTAGACGGTTCGGACTTCGCCGCGGGGCTGACGTTGGCCCTCGAGGAGGCCGCCGATCCGTCGGATCCACGACGTCCGTGCGGGTGGTTCGAGCCGACACCCGGGGGGCGATCGAGCACATCCCCGAGGCGCTGGCGCGCTGCGGCGCCGAGGGTGCGCGCGCCCTCGTGGGGCCGGGGCGCGCGGAACTGGCCTTGCCCTTGATCCCGGCCGCGGCGCTGCACGACTGGCTCGTCGTGCTTCCCGGGCTGGGGATCGGGGATCCCGGTGTCTGGCCCCGAGCGTTTGTCACCGTCGCCGGCTCCCCCGCCGACGCGGGCGGGGCGACCGCTCGGGATGCCATCGCACAGGAGCGGCGCCGGGCCCTGGTGCTCCACGCGGCCGGCGTGGGAGGCGAGCGCGCGGCCGATGCGTTCGAGGCGGCGTTCGTCGGAGGAGGACGCTCCGTCGTGCTTCGCCGGGAGGTGCCCGCGGGCCAACCCGAGGCCTGGGCGGACGCGATGAGCTCCCTTCCCGCGGGAATCGACGCCGTGTTCGCCGCCGCTCCCCCCGACGGGGCCGCCCACGCGGTCTCCCGGCTCCCCCCCGGCGCCCACTTCTGGACGACCGAGGGGGCGATGCAGCCCGAGGTGCTCGCGGGGGCTGGCCCGGACGCCGTCGAGCGCCTGCACGTGGCCGCCCCGCCCCTCCCCGACCCAGGGTTCGCGGCACGGTTTCGGGAGCGTTTCGGCCGCACGCCGGACCACGCCGCCGGCGTCGCCTACGACGCCGTCAGCATCGCCGTGCACGCCCTTCGCTCCGCCCCGTCCCTGTCGACCGAAGCGCTGATCGAGGCGGCTGGAGCGCCGGCTGTGGGGCGGGCATTTGGCCCGGGATCGGTCGAGGTCGAGGGGGGAATGAATCGGCTGGACTCGGCTCAGCCGACGCTGTTCGACGGGGCCGGGGGAGCGGACGGCCAGCCGCGGTTCGAGCCGCGCTGAGCGACCTCACTGGCAGAAGACGTGCACGTAGACGAAGGCGTCTCCGAGGGCCTGGAACACGGCCGGGACCGTGCAGGTCATGCCCGGATTGGGCGTCACCTCGATCGAGGCCGGCCCGTGGCCGACGCCGACCCACGCGATGGCGCCGCTGTCCGCGACGGGGATGGAGCCGCCGAGGATGGCGCTGCCCTCGTCATCGAAGTAGTACGGCCCGATCGACGGGGCATCGAGGGTCGCGGTCATGCCGACCTGGTCCTCGGGGTTGGGGGTGTCGATGAGCGCGACGACGAAGCCGGTCTCGGGCACCCACTCGTAGTCGAACACCTCGTCGATGAACTCGATGGCCGCCTCCCGCTCGGGGGTCTCGAACAGCAGCGGTTGCCCCACGCCGAGGTAGGTCTCCTCGGTCACGACGATTCCGATCTCCATGAAGCCCTCGCCGCCGGCCCACAGCTGGGCGGGCTCCCAGGACTCGGGCTGGAGCAGGAAGACGCCGTCCCCGTCGGTGCTGGCGGCGTTGGGGGGCTCGGTGTCCAACTCGGTGACGGGCAGCTCGACCCGAGGCGCGCTGTCGGTGTCGACCACGTAGCCACGAAGGAAGCCGTCCGGGCCGAGATCTGGAGTGTCGTCGTCGTCGTCGGGGACGAAGTCGTCGTCGTCATCGTCCGGCTCCTCGATGGAGGTGAACGAGTCGTCGTCGTCGTCGGGGCAGCCGATGAGGAGGAGAACAGCCAGGAAGCAGAGCCGGTGCATCCATCGACCCTGACCCATTCGGAGTCCCGACGCAATGGCTGCGCGCAGGTGCTATAGCCGCATCGATGGCCCTGCTGGAGCTCCACGGTGTCGCGGTCAGCATCGACGGCACCCCCATCGTGCACGACGCAAGCCTGTCCCTGGCCGAGCGCGAGGTGCTCGCAATCCAGGGCGCGTCGGGCTGCGGCAAGACCACCCTGCTGCGCGCCATCGCGGGCCTCGAGCCGGAGGTCTCGGGGTCGATGAGCTACGCCGGCGCGGACCTGACGTCGGTTCCTCCGGAGCGGCGGAACATCGGGTTCGTGTTTCAGGAAGGCGCGCTGTTTCCCCACCTGAACGTCGGGCGAAACCTCGGCTTCGGGCTGCGCCACCTGGATGCGGAAGCGCGCCAGGCCAAGATCGACGAGCTCCTCGCGCTGGTTCGACTGGAGGGGTTGACCGACCGGTACCCCCACCAGCTCAGCGGCGGGCAGCGGCAGAGGGTGGCGCTCGCGCGGGCCATCGCGCGGGAGCCGAAGCTGGTGTTGTTGGACGAGCCCTTCAGCAGCCTGGACGCGGAGCTGAAGCAGGATGTCCGCAGCGAGCTGTTCGAGGTCCTGCGGAGCCGCGGCGTGGCCGCGATGCTCGTGACGCACGACCCCGAAGAAGCGGCCGCCGTAGCGGACCGCACCGGGACGATGACCGACGGCCGGTTGAGTCTCTAGAAGAGGCTCAGGACGCCTTGCGCACCGCGTGCCGGGCGCGCGCGTTGCGGTTGGAGCAGTTCCGGCTGCAGTACTTGCTGTTGCTGCGCGGCTCGTTCTCGCAGGTGTCCCACGCACACGTCGTGGTGGGGGCCAGCGGAGCGGGCGTGGACGGCACGACCTTCATCACCGGACGCGAGGCGGTCATGGCCCTGAGCTGGTCCAGCTCGACGCGGTAGTCGGTGAGGTTGCGGGTCTTGCCACACATGACGCAACGGTAGGCGCGCCTGGCAAACAGGGGCGGCTTGGTGGTGCGGCAGGTGGAACAGTACAGGGTGGGGTTCTGAGTCATGAGGACATCCCGTGGCGGAAGGCAGAGTAACTTCCCATTTGTAGTTCCTTGCGGGTGCGTTGCAAATACCCAAGTGGATCTTTTTTGGGGAAAAACGCCTGACGCGTCGACCGAAGATCGGCCGACATCAGTTCCTTGCAGGGTGCAAGTGTGGAAGTTCGGGGCGGTTGCCGCCGAATATTGAATCAGTGCCTTCGAACTAGCAATGCAACTGCTGGAATTCCAAAGAGAATCAGTAACAACGCGGACGGTGCCATGTCCGCGTAGAAGCTGTCCTTGGCGAAGGACCAGATTTCGGAGCTGAGGGTGCGGGCGCCCAGCGGCTTGAGCAGCAGCGCGGCGGGCAGCTCCCGCAGGCTCGCGCTGAAGACGAAGACCCAGGCCGTCGCGAGGGAGCCGACGACGATGGGCAGCGTGACGCGGATCACCGCCCTGACCCGGTTGGCGCCGAGCGTCTGCGCCGCCTCCTCCAGCTGCCTCGGCGCCTGCTCCAGGCCCGCCGAGACCGCCTGCAGCGCCTCTGGGAGGAAGCGCACGACCCACGCGCCGATCAGCACGAACGCGGTGCCGTAGACGGTCGCCTTGAGCGGCGCGATTCCGGTCACCACGATGAGCGCGCCCAGGGCCACCACGGGGCCGGGGAGCACGAAGCCCAGCGACGCCAGCGGGACCAGCGCATCGGAGGTCCGCCCCCGCACCCGGGACGCGGTCCACGCCACCACCAGCGCCCCGAGCACGGCCAGGGTCGCCGCCGCGGCCGCCCACAGGGCTGAGTTCAGCAGCGCCTCGAACGCCCGCGCCCAGACCCGCGGCTCTTCGGAGGCCCCGATCAGCGCCAGCACGCGCCCCAGCACCAGGAACGTGGTCGGGCCCACAACGGCCACCACGAACGCCCACGCCCCCACCTGCCCCGCCGGGCTCAGCGGCACCGGGCGCACCGGCCGGCGGGAGCCGCGAACGGTGTCGTACCGCGCCGTCCGGCTCCGCCGCTGCACCGCGAAGATCGGCACTGCCAGCGCCAGCAGCACCAGGCTCAGCACGGACGTCGCCTCGCGCGCGGCCTGCCGGTTCAGGTTCAGGTCCATCTGGAAGAAGATCTCCCGCGTGAAGGTGCGGGTGCCCAGGGCGCTGACCGCGCCGAAGTCGGCGCAGGCATAGAGGGAGACGAGGCAGAGCCCCGCCAGCCACGCGGGCTTCAGCGACGGCACCACGAGGTGCCAGTAGCGCTGCCGCGGCGACAGCCCCAGCGTCGCCGCCGCGTCTTCGTGGGTGCGATCGAGCCGCCCCATCGCCGCCCTGAGGACGAGGAAGCAGAGCGGAGAGGTGCTCAACCCGATGACCGCGATCGATGCCAGCAGCTGCCCGTGGAGCGGGCTCCCGGGCCCCGTCGTCTCCAGCCAGAGGTGCGCCACGAGGTAGGGGGGGAGGGCCAGCGGGCTGGCCAGCAACGCCACCGCGAGGGCCCGGCCCGGGAAGGAGCGGCGGACCACCAGCGTCGCCCCGGCGAGGCCGATCGCCACCGCCAACAGCGAGGCCCCCACCGCGAGGCCGACGGTGGTCGCGACGAGGGGGAGCACGCGGGTGCTGAACAGATCCGAAGCCGTCGAGCCGCCGGCGCCCAGCGCGCGCAGCACCACCGCGGCGGCGGGCAGGGTCACCGCCGCCGTGACGAGCCCAGCGGCTCCCAGGGGGGCGCGCGATTGGGCCCGCTGCGTCATCTACTCGAGCCCGATCTCCTGGATCAGGGCGACGGCCGCTTCGTTGTTGGCGGCGAGCTCGGTCAGGGAGGTCTCGGACCAGGTGAACGAGTCCGCGGCGCGCACGCCGGGGGGCGAAGCGACGCCGTCGACGACGGGGTACTCGCGGTTGCTCCAGGCGTAGGCCTTCTGGCCCTCTTCGCTGAGCAGGACCTCAAGCAGCGCCTGGGCCTGCTCGGGGTGAGCGGCGCCCTCGATGACACCCGCGCCGCTGACGTTCCAGGCGGTGCCGGCGCCGTCCGCATCGGGCCAGATCGCCTCGATCGGCGCCTCCGCCAGGAGCCCTTCGGCCTGCGACACGGTCATGTTCGGGTCGGGCTGCTTCCCGAGCACGTTTCGGTAGAAGTAGTAGTGGTTGACCAGCGCGAGGTCGGCGGTTCCCTCGGCGACGGCGGCCACGGCGGGGGTGTGCTTGGGGTGCACGTTGCCCTTGCTGTTGGTGTCCAGGGCCCTGAGGAAGTCCCGGGTCCCGCTCTCCCCGAGGTCGCTGAGCAGCGCCGCGATGCCGCCGACGAAGCTCTCGTTGGTGGCGACGGTGCGGGCCACCCGGCCCTCGAACCGGGACGAGGCGAGGTCGGTGATGGACAACGGCTTGTTCCCCAGGAGGCGGCGCGCCACGATGATGCGAGCCCGCGCGCTGAGGCCGACCCATCGGCCCCCGGTGCCCCGGAACTTCTCCGGAACCCGCGCGAGGATCTCCTCGGGGAGAGGCGCCAGGAGCCCGTCGGCCGCCGCCGCCGTCACCGCCGCAGAGGCCTTGCTGACGAACAGGTCGGCCTGCGGAGCGTCGCCTTCGGCCCGGATCCGGTCCAGGTAGGCGGCGTCCTTGCCGTAGTCGACCACCAATTCGAGCTTCGGGTGCTTCGCCGCGACGAGGTCCCACAGGGGGCGCATGAACTTCTCGTCGCGCGAGGACAGCACGACCACCTTGCCGGTCACTTCCGGGGCGGCATCGGCCGCGGGGGCGTCGGAGTCCGGCGCGGGGGCGTCGGGGGTGGTGTCGCCCCCGGAGCAGGCGACGAACACGAGGCTCAACGCCAGGGACAGGACAAGAAGGGAGCGGCTCATGGGGGCGGGTCATAGCCGTCCGGAGGCGGCCCCGCAATGGACGGTAGGATCCATCCCGTGATCCCGGCGGTGGCATTGGTCGACGAGTCATTCCACCGCTCCTGGGGGCTGTGGCTGCAGGCGCCGATCGTTTTGTTGGTGGTTGTGTGCACGGCGCGGGCGCTGCGCGACGCGGTCGCGGGGGCTGCGTGGAGCCGCTCCGCGGTCGTGCTCGCCCTCATCGCCCCGCTGGTGATCGGCGTGCTCCTGCCGCAGCGCGAGTACCACTTCGCCGGTCACGAGGGCGCCTACGGGGAGCTGCTGGACGGGGAACTCCCGGAGACGGGAGACCTCAGCGGCCACCGCACGATGGCGGTGCCCGCGGCGCTGGCGTGGACGCTGGGCGCGGTGCTCCCGGGCGAGCCTTCCCGCACGGCCTGGCTGTTCGCCAACCGGGCCGCCCTGGCACTCCTGCTGCTCGCCCTCGGCGTCGCCGCAGCCCTGCTCGCGGGGGAGGATCCGGAGGCCCAGCGCCGGGCGATGCTGCTGGCCGTGGTCGGCGCGCTGGCGTGCCCTCCCCTGCTGGGCTGGTCGGCCACCGGGTTCTTCATCGTGCCCGCCCTGAGCTTCGGCGCGATCGCGCTCGCCCTCGGGCTGGCGGGGCACGCCGCCCCGGCGTTGGCCTGGGGGAGCCTCGCCCTCGCCTCGCGCATGGAGACCGCCCCGCTGCTGTTTGCGGGCGTCGCCGTCCTCGGCTGGCGTCGCTGGCGTGACCTGCCGCGCGATCGGGGGGGGGTGCTGGCGTTGATGGGAGCCCTTGGGGTGCTCGCGTGGCAGACCTTCGGGCTCTCGCAGAAGCGGTCGGAGCTGCCCCTGGAGGATGTTCGCCCCGATCCCACGGTCATCCTCGAGAACCTGAGCCTGCTGCCGCTGGGGGGCCCCTGGCTGACGCTCCCGACCGTCGCGGTGCTCGTGCTCTTCGCCGTCGTGGCCGGGAAGGTGCTGCCCGCCACGGCCGCGCGACGGGGGGAAGCCGCGGTCGGGTTCGCGGCGGGCCTCGCCCTGGTGCAGCCTGCGTTCCTGGTGGACGTGGGCGCCCGCCACTTCCTCGTCGCGGTCCTGTTGATCGTGGTGCTCGTCGCCGCCGCGGGAGCCCGCGCGACGGGTCCCGGCGCGCCCCGGCCCCGTCCTTCGGGGGCGGTGCTGGTGTTGCTGGCGGTGAGCCTTGCGGTCCCGTCAGTGCTGGGAGTCCGCGACCTCGCGGCCCGGTACATGGCGGGCGCGGACTCGTACCTCCCGGCGTGGGTCGCGAAGGCGGACGCAGGAACCACCGGCGACGTCGGCTCGGTGCTGGAGGATCGCTGCTACCTGGTCGTCCCCGGCGGCCGGAGTGCGTACCGAGGCACGCGCGACAGCGGCGACGTCCGCGAGATCCACCGCGCCGCGCTCGCGCTCGGCGCCGGCTGGTGCGTGCAGTGGGCGGTCGGAGGCGACGCGGAGTTCAGTGGCGACACCCGGGCGGAACGCCTGGACCGCGCGATTGCGGTGTTGGACTTGGAGCCCGTGGGGTGGGTGAAGCCTGCGCCAGGAAGCGAACGCCGGTGGATGATCTTCGAGCCTTCGAAGTGACGCAAGACGCATCAGCGTCGCGCAGCGCCGGAGGCGCGTAGTTCCAAGGAAGCCCAGTGGATCGCCCGGCGACCGAGATCACAAGCCGCGTTTAAGCGGCTGCCAGACGTTGTACCGCTTTGCTGCCAACGCTCTGCCACACGTGGGCATCCGCAAGACCAAACGGTGCGCGGGCACCGCTCAACGGACACGGGATTCCGTCAGTCCACAGGCGTCCGCGGTTCCGCCGACCGGGAGATCGCGGCATCCGACCGGGCGGCCTCGAAGAGCAGCCGTTCCGGGTCGACCCGATCGATGCTGCGGCATCCGCGAACGACGCGATGCTGCGGCATCCCGCTCACCGCGGCATTCCGGAATCCGCGGAATCCCGCTCACCGCGATGTTCCGGAATCCGCGGATGCCGAGAGGTTCCGTCGTCCGCGGATGCCGCAACGCCGATTGGATGCCGCGGCGTGCCTCTGGACGGAACCGCGGACGCATTCAGAGGGACGGAATCCAACGTGCTCGAGCGTCGCCCGCGCGCCGCTTGGAGCTTCGAGTCGTTCGGGTTGGCAGGGTATTGGCAGCAAGGCGGTACAACGGCCGGCAGCCGCTTAAACGTGGCTTGTGATCTCGGCCGCCTGACGATCCACGGAGCTTCCTTGGCGACTACGCGCGCTCTCGCCCGCTGCGCGGCGCGGGAGCGCCTTGCCAGCGACTTGCGACACTTGACTGAACAGTCAATCACCGTTATTCATCCAGCGAGTGAATACTCATTCAGTTAGGAACGGACGGACATGACTGAGGCGACCATCATCGAGAACAAGAACCGCAACGCCGCCGAGGATGCCTCGATTGCGGTCGCGGAGAACGCCCGCGAGCTGGACTGGAAGTCCAAGTCCTTCATGGCGTCCATGTTCATGGGCGAACTCGACACCTCGATGTGCTTCCCGTTCCCCGAGCAGAACGAGCAGGACAAGGCCATCGGCGACGACATCTGCGCCAAGGTCGACGCCTGGGCCGGCAACGGCGGCATCGACGGCGAGGCCATCGACCGCGAGCAGATCATCCCCGCGCCCGTCTTCAAGGGGCTCAACGATCTCGGCCTCTTCGGCATCAAGATCCCCAAGGAGTACGGCGGCCTGGGGCTGTCGCAGACCAACTACATGCGCATCCTGTCGACCCTGGCGCGCCACTGCGGCTCCGTCAGCGCGACCCTGTCCGCGCACCAGTCCATCGGCGTGCCGCAGCCGCTCAAGCTCTTCGGAACCGCCGAGCAGAAGACCAAGTTCCTCCCCCGCTTCGCCAACGGCGAGATCTCCGCGTTCGCGCTGACCGAGCCCAGCGTCGGCTCCGACCCCGCCAACATGGTCACCGAGGCGACCAAGAACGACGACGGCACCTGGACCCTCAACGGCGAGAAGCTGTGGTGCACCAACGGCGTCATCGCCGACGTCATCGTCGTCATGGCCAAGACCGGTGAGAACGTCCGCGGCGGACGCACCACCAACCGCATCTCCGCCTTCATCGTCGAGACCAAGAGCGCCGGCGTGGACATCCTCCACCGCTGCGAGTTCATGGGCATCCGCGCCATCGAGAACGGCGTCGTCCGCTTCACCAACGTGCAGGTCCCCGGCGAGAACATCATCTGGGGCGAGGGCAAGGGGCTGCGCCTCGCGCTGACGACCCTGAACGACGGACGCCTCGGCATCCCCGCCATCGCCGCGGACAGCGGCAACGCCGCCGCCGACTTCTGCGCCCAGTGGGGCAAGAGCCGGCACCAGTGGGGCAAGAACATCGGCGGTCACGAGGCCGGCGCCGCCAAGCTGGCGTTCATCTCCGGCACCGCCTTCGCCATGGACTGCATGGCCTCGTTCGGCGCCGCGCTGAGCGACCGCGGCGACACCGACATCCGCATGGAGGCCGCCGCCGCCAAGCTCTACAACAGCGAGAAGAGCTGGGAGCTGGCCGACAAGGCGCTGCAGTTCCGCGCCGGACGCGGCTTCGAGACGGCCACGTCGCTGGAAGCCCGGGGCGAGAACGCCTTCCCCATCGAGCGCGGCCTGCGCGACGCGCGGATCAACCGCATCGTCGAAGGCACCACCGACGTGATGCACCTGTTCCTCGCCCGCGAGGCCCTGGACAAGCACCTCAGCCTCGCCGCGAACCTGTTCAGCAAGAAGGCCACCATGGGCCAGAAGCTCGGCACGGTGGTCAAGGCCGGCCTCTTCTACGCCACCTGGTACCCCAAGCTTTGGCTCGGCGGCCTGTTCAAGAGCCACGCCGGGTTCAAGGGCGAGTGGCGCTCCTCGGTGAAGTGGATCGACGCCCGCTGCCGCAAGCTCGCCCGCACCCTGTTCCACCAGATGGCGCTCAACGGCCCCAAGCTGGAGATGAAGCAGCTGACCCTGGCCCGGATCGTCGACATCGGCACCGAGCTGGCGGTGATGGCGCTGGTCGCCTCGCGCGCCCAGGGCATGGCCAATGCCGGCAACACGGCGGAGCTGGGACGTGCCCGGTTCTTCCTCGCCGACGCCAAGCTCCGCGTCGACCACCTCTTCGCGGGGATCAGCAAGAACACCGACAAGCAGGCCCGGAAGCTCGCCCTCGAGCTGATGGAGCAGGTCGAGGCGCTGCCCGAGTCCAAGCGGATGAGCGACCTCCTTGAGCCGCTCCCCCGCGAGTTCGGCAGCGACCTGACGTCCGGCCGCCAGACCGAGCGGCTGGCCCACGGCGGAACGTCGCCGACCACGTCGTCCAAGACCGAAGTCGCGTAGATTGAGCGGCTTTGCGCCGCGCTGACAACACCACAGCCCTGAATCCAGGTCCGCCGTCGCCCCTCCCGGGGCCGATGGCGGAGTTGCGTGCCCTCCTCAAGCTGGCCGTCCCGATCGTCATCGCCCAGGTCGGGATGGTGTCGATGGGGGTCGTCGACACGCTCCTGGTGGGCCCCATGGGGGCCAAACCGCTGGCCGCCCTCGGCCTCGGCAACATGGTGTACTTCGGCCTGCTGATCACCGGCATCGGCCTGATGATGAGCCTCGACGCCCACGTCTCGCAGGCCTACGGGCGCGGCGATCTGGCGGACGCCCGCCGCGGCCTGACCCAGGCGATGTGGCTGTCCGCGCTCTACACCCCGGTGCTGTTCGTGGCGATGACGGCGACCCCTCCCCTGCTCCTAGCGGTGGGCTACGACCGCGAGCTGACCCTCGGCATGCAGGAGTACCTGTACCCGATGCGCTGGGGAATCCTCCCGGCGCTCTGGTTCGTCGCCCACCGCAGCTTCATGTCGGCGGTGGATGTGACCCGCCCGCTGCTCATCAGCGCCGCCCTCGCCAACATCGCCAACTACCTGCTGGATGTCTGGCTCATCGAAGGCGGCTACGGGGTCGCCCCCCAGGGCGTCGTCGGGGTCGCGTGGTCCACCGCGTTCTGCCGGGTCGTGCTCCTGGTCCCCCTGTGGATCATCGTGCGCCACACCAAGATGTTCGCGAAGTTCCCCAAGGCGTCGCTGGCCCCTGACTGGGGGCTGCTCAAGCGGCTCGTCAGCGTCGGGGCGCCGGTGGGGCTGCAGTACGGCGCCGAGGTGGCGACCTTCGGCGGGGCAGCCCTGATGATGGGGGTGCTCGGCGAGGCCGCGCTGGCGGCCCACCAGGTGGCCCTGAACGTCATCGCGACCCTGTTCATGGTCCCGCTGGGGCTGGGCGCCGCCGGCTCGGTGCGCACGGGGCAGGCGTTCGGGGCGGGCGACCACGACGGGGTGCGACGCGCCGGCTGGACCGCGATCCAGGTCTCGTTCGTCTACTCGCTGGCCACCGCCGCGATGCTCGCGCTCATCCCCGGGCTGATCGCCTCGGTGTACCGGCTCGAGCCCGACGTGCACGTGTTGGCGGTGGAGTTGTTGGCGATCGCGGCGTTCTTCCAGATCGGGGACTCCGTGCAGGCCACCGCGACGGGCGTGCTGCGGGGCATCGCCGACACCCGGGTGCCGTTCCTCGTCGTCTTCGGCGTGAACGCCCTGGTGGCGCTCCCCCTGGGCTACATCGGCGGGATCTGGCTGCAACGGGACCCCCACTGGGTCTGGTACGGGCTGGGACTCGGCCTCTGCCTCGTCGCCGTGGGCCTCGTGACCCGCTTCGGCGTGCGAATTCGATCGATGCGGGGAGGGCGGGTCGCACCCTCGTAGACTGGGGCCGTGTCGCCGTTCCTCGCCGATCCCTGGTGCGCTGCCGTCCTCGCTTCCGCCGGGTTCGCCTGGATCGCGGCGACGGCGCGGGGCCTGCTGGGCCGCGATGTCGGCGCGCCGGGCGCGATCGCGGGCGCCTACGGGCTGCTCCTGGGGATGGCGCTGCTGGGCACCTTCATCAACCTGACGGAGACCTTCTGGTACGTCCGCCCCCAGCCCTGGGAGAGCCTTCCGGCGCTCCTCCGGTTCGGCGTCTCCGTTTCGATGATGGCGCTGGTTTTCGGCTCATGGTTCGCGCTTCCCCTCGTCCTGCTCCACCTCCTCGGTTCGCTGGGGAGGCGCGCGCGCCCCGCCGCTCCGTCGCGGGCCGATCGAGCCGCCGCCGTCGGGCTCGCGCTGCTGCTGGGCCTGGGCCTGATGGCGCTGCTGAGCGGCGTGGGCACCGCCATGAGCTTCCTGCAGCTGATCGAAGGCAACCTCCCGGACGACCGAACCGTGTTCGAGCGAGAGATGATGGACAGCCTGCGGACCGGCGCCACGATGGGCGCGGCGATGGCGATCTTCGGCTTCGTGATGATGTGCGGGGGGCTCGCCGTGGCGTTGAAGCGCGGGGGCAGCGACAGCATCCCCGGCGTTCCCTGACGGGCCGGTTCCCTTAGCCCTGCGCCGGCGGCGCCCGAACCCGAACACCAGCAGCAGGGCGGCCCACGGCGTGACGCCACCCTCGGCGGCGCCTGCCTCGCACGAACAGCCGCCGCCGTTCCGCCCCCGCCCGCCGGTGTCGACGATGTCCCAGAAGTCGACGCAGTCGTCCTCCAGGATGTCGGGCTCGCCGTCGCAGTCGTTGTCGATCTCGTCGTGGCAGAGCGCGTTGGTGTTCTCCGGCGCGTTGGGCCCGACGTCGGGGTCCTCGTCGTCGCAGTCGTCCAGGCAGGCGATGGAACCGTCGCCGTCCACATCCGCTTCGTCGGTGGGGAGCACGCCGTCGCAGCTGTTGTCCTCGCCGTCGCAGACCTCGTCGGCGCCCGGGTAGGTCTGGTCGTCGGTGTCGTCGCAGTCGCCCTCGCACTCGGCCTGGCCGTCGGCGTCGGCGTCGGCCTCGTCGGCGGGGAGATCGCCGTCGCAGTCGGTGTCCGTCCTCCGAGGCGAAGTCGATCCGCAGCCCGAAGGCGTAGTTGTCCGCTTCGTTCCCGGTCAGCGTGCCCCAGGTGGTGTTGCTCTCCCCCGTCATCCAGCTGGTGCCCAGCTCGCCGTCCTCGATCGAGACCGGCAGCTCGTCCTCGTCGTAGAGCATCCCGATCCAGGTGTTCGCGGTGAACAGACCGAGCACGTAGTGCTGGCCCGCCTGCAGCGTCGCTTCGACCCCGCCGTACCGCCACTGGGGTCCCAGGGCGCTGTAGGCGACGCCGACCGTCTGGTAGTCGAGCAGCTCGAAGGGGCCGTCCGCCTCGTCGCCCACCCAGACGGCGTAGATGACGTTGTGGGTCCCCGTGTAGCCCTTGTTGAAGTACATCTCGAAGCCGTCGATCGAGCGGTCCTCGTCCGGGGAGTAGACGAGGCCCCAGACCCGGTTGTAGTTGGACGGCCACTGCACCCCGGAGGTCGGCTCGTCGGTGCCGACGTTGACGTCGCCGTAGGTCAGGCCGTCGCAGTCGTCGTCGAGCCCGTTGCAGAGTTCGTCGGCACCGGGGAAGACGTCGATGTCGCTGTCGTCGCAGTCGCCGTCGCAGGGGCCGATGCCGTCGCCGTCCCCGTCGGGGGCGTTGTCGATGACGGCGTCGCAGTCGTTGTCCAGGCCGTCGCACAGCTCGGGGGCGCCGGTGTAGGTGGTGTCGTCGCCGTCGTCGCAGTCGCCCGCGCAAGCGCTGAGGTCGTCGCAGTCGAAGTCGACCGTCTCGTCCGTGAGGGGGTCGCAGTCGTCGTCGAGGCCGTTGCAGACCTCCGCCATGCCGGGGTTGATGTTGGCGTCGGTCTCGTCGCAGTCGTCGTAGCCGCAGGCGGGATCGAGCCAGCCGTCGCCGTCCGGATCGCCGCACAGGGTGATGCCGATCGCGTCGTCGGGGAGGATGGCGGGCTCGTCGCAGCCGATGGTGTTGTTGTTGGTGGCGTAGGTGCCGCCGGTCGTGTCCTGGAACCCGACCGAGGCGAGGGCGCCGTAGTCGCCAAGGGGGTCGCCGACGTCCGTCTCGAGGTAGTGAAACTCGATGTCGCCGCTGGGGTACAGATGGACCTGGAACGTGAAGGGGCCCAGGTCGGGGCCGCTGGGCGCGTCCACCCAGAGGTCTCCCAACTGAGGATGGCGCGGTCGTCGACGAAGTCGATCCAGGCCCAGACCTCGTTCATCGGGTTCCCGAGCGAGGCCGCGGGCTGCATGCTCAGCGGCATCAGGTCGGGCTGGGAACTGAACGCCGGGGCGCAATACCCGTTGGTGCTCAGCCCGGTGTCGCTGAAGCCGAGGGGTCCCTTCTCCCCCACGAAGATCGACGGGTAGTCCACGCCGTACCAGGGGAAGTTCCAGGGCAGCGCGATCTCGGGGGCGCCGAAGGACGGTGGGGTCAGCAGGGTGCCCAGCCCGGCGGACAGGGGCACGAAGTCGAGGTCGATGGGGACGGAGCGGTACCCGTAGGCGTCGGGGCCGGTGATCTGGGCCGCCGCGGACGTCGCTACGAGGAGCGAGAGGGCGGCGGCGGCGAGGGCGGAGCGCATCGTTCCGGCCGCCATGCCCCGGCCCGCCGCGCGCGCCAAGGGCGCCTGCGGAGGCCCCGTCCGCTGGATCGGCAGTTGCAACGGAGGGGTCCATGCGACCCGTTCTGCTGCTGCTCCTCCTCGCCCTCCCCCTGAGCGCCTGCCCGGTGAGCCTCAACAACCCGCCGGCCGACGACGACGACGCCACCGGCGATGACGACGACGCCTGCGACGACGCGGAGTGCGACCTGCGGGTGCTCGAGTCCGACGTCGGCTGCGAGCTGCTCCCGGACCCCGAGCCGCCCCCGGCCGGCGGCGTGCTGCTGTCCTCGCCCGAGCCGGGCGTCATCGAGGCTTCGCACTTCAGCTACAGCGAGGGCTGCTGCCCGGACATGATCATCGACGCGTTCGCCGACCCCGACACGGGCGTGATCGACGTCGACATCGATCTCAGCAACGACTTCTGTGACTGCATCTGCATGCTCGACGTCACCTACACGCTGGGGGACGTGCCGGCGGGCACGTGGACGCTGGCGGGGCAGGAGATCGAGGTCGAGTAGCGCGGGGGTGACGACGTCGCCGAACGGGACCGGCGACTCCGGTACCGTCGGCGGCTATGGACCCTCGGCCCCTCTTGAGCGCGTTGCTCCTGTGCCTCACGGGGGCTTGCACGCCTGCCGAAGAGGTCCCCGAGACGCACCCCTGGATCACCGATGCCCAGGGGCGGGCGCTGATCCTCCACGGAGCCAACGTGGACGGATCCGCCAAGGGGAGCCCCGACCGCATGCCCGTGCAGGACCGCGCGACGATCGAGCGCATGGCGCAGGACTGGGGCTGGAACCACGCCCGGTTCCTGATCTTCTGGGACGCCCTGGAGCCCTCCCCCGGCGAGTACGACAGCGCCTACCTCGATCGAGTGCAGGAGCGGCTGGACTGGTTCGAGCAGATGGGGGTGTACGTCGTGCTGGACATGCACCAGGACGTCTACGCCGCCCGGTTCTGCTGCGACGGCGCCCCCGAGTGGGCGATCCGCGACGACGATGAGCCGTTCGAGCTCCAGGCGATGTGGTTCCTGAACTACTTCCAGCCCGCCGTGCAGCGCGCCTTCGACAACTTCTGGCTCTACACCGACGGCGATCACGCCGACCTGCAGGACCACTACGGCGACGCGTGGGCGACGGTGGCGGCGCGCTTCGGGAGCCACCCCGCGGTGCTGGGCTACGACCTGATGAACGAGCCCCACCCCGGATCGATGCTCGACAGCGTCGAGTTGCTCGGCGGAGAGGCCAACCCCGACGGCACCCACCCCGAGTTCGACCAGACCCGGCTGCAACCCTTCTACCAGCGGATGATCGACCGGATCCGGGAGGTCGACAACGACTCCTGGGTCTTCTTCGAGCCCCGCTACGGCGCGCCCGGCGACGGCCTCCCGTCGTACATCGGCGTGCTCGAGGACCCCCGCCCCGAGGGCGCCCGGCTCGCCTACTACCCGCACCTGTACTCCGTCCGGCTGGAGGCCTCCGGCGTCTACAACCCCGACGTCGACTCCACGGTCCCGGACTGGGAGCGCCACCGGGAGACCGAGGCGGCCGAGCAGAACGCGCCGCTGCTCATCGGAGAATGGGGGCTCGATCAGGGGACCGAAGGGGTCGAGCTCTTCGTCGCCGACGTCGTCACCATGGCGGATCGGCTGATGGCGGGGTGGGCCTACTGGGACTACCGCTTCGGCGGCTGGATGCCGGTGGACGCCGAGGGCAACGAGTTGCCGACGATGGACCTGCTGGTCCGCGCCTACCCCCGCGCGGTTGCGGGCACGCCCACGTCCTTCGGAACCGACCCCGCCACGGGGGTCTTCACGCTCGAATTCGACGCCCGCGAAGACGTCACCGGGCCCACCGAGATCCACGTTCCAGGCCGACACTTCGGCGCCGACTGGGAGGTGGTCGTGTCCGATCCGGACGGCGCCTGGAGCTCGTCGTGGGACGCCGACGCCGAGGTCCTGTCGGTGACCGTCGACCCGGAGCAGTCGAGCCACCGGATTGAGGTCCGGCCCGGGGACTAGTCGGCGATGTTCGCCTCGATGAACGCGACCCGCTCGGACACGGTCCCGAAGGGGACGCGCACCGGCGTGTAGCCGTAGGCGCGGTAGGCGGCTTCGACGCGGTCGCTGATGCGGCGGGCCTGCTCGGCGTCCTCCAGCCGCACGCCCCCGGTCTCGTAGTCGGGGAGCGGATCGAGGAAGAAGACGACCGCGTAGCGCAGGTGCCGCAGCCACGACTCCAGCCGCGGGCCGATCTGCAGACCCGCGTCGGCGGCGAAGACGAGGTCCTCGATGAACGAGGTGTCGGTGAAGACGACCTCGTCGCGGGGCAGGCCGTCGAAGAGGGCGTGGTCCTGGCGGAAGATCTCGGTCTGCCACGCGGCCGGGTCGGCCCGAAGCTCGGCGGCGGTCTTGCCCTCTGCGATGCCCGCCTCCAGCAGCCGACGCGCGGTCTCGGGGTGCACCGGACGCCCCGCTTCCGCCAGCGCGTTCAGCAGCGTGGTCTTGCCGGAGCAGGGACCGCCGGCGATCACGTGAATCCGTGTGGCGATGGGGGCTTCCAGCAGCGGCTGGCTCGGGATGTCCACGTCCAGCAGCGGCGACTGCCCCGGAACGAACGCGTTCTTGCCCTCGAAACGCTTCGTGCCGTTGACGTAGCTGTAGTACTTGCGGCACTCGCAGCTCAGGTACTCCACGTCGATCGGCTGCAGGGCCCGCCGCGCCTCGGGCCAGTGCTCGGCCTGAAGCTCGATCATCCGCGTGCAGGTCTCGGCGTGCGAGGCCAGCCCCAGGTGCTGCTCGAGCCGATCGAGGTACGGGACGGCGCCGATCCCGGTGGGGACCTCGCTGGCGGGGTCGATGATGTCGGGGCGGAACCAGGCGACGTCGATCACGGCCATGAAGATCGGGAACGAGTTGCTCATCCCGAAGCGGGCGTTGACCGCGTCGGTGGCGGCGACCACGTCCCCTCCGGCGCCTTCGATCAGCGCCGCGAGGTCGCGCTTGATGCGGCCGAACAGATCGCTTGCAGCGTCCCAGCGTGAGTACGTGACGCCGTCCCACTGCACCGGCTCCACGGGGTAGGCGGCGACGTTGCACCAGGGCGGGTCGTCGACGCCTCGGAGCATGGCGATCAGGGCGTCGCGGTCGGCCAGCAGCGGGAGCGTGATGGGGTCCAGCGTCGCCTGCCGGTTGCACCAGCGGGCGAAGAACAGTGCGTGCACCAGGGTCGGCAGATCGGGCGCGTCGGCGCACAGCCGCAGGATCGATCGGCTGACCCGGTCGTCCTCCCGGAAGACGTTGAGGAAGCGGCCTCTCCGGAGCACCGGATCCTCGGTCCACGGCGGCGCGTCCCCCGCCTCCCGACGCTCCCGGATCCGCTCCCGCTCCTTGCAGAAGGCGAAGAAGGCCGCGACCGGATCCGGGAGATCCAGGCCAGCGAGGGCAGCGGCGTAGGGGTTGGGGGTCCCGCTCATGCGGGGCTACTTGAGGCCCAGCTCCATGGCGAGTTCACGCACGAGCTTGCCGTCGACCTTGCCCTTGTGCTCCCGCATCACCATGCCCATCAGGTGGCCGAGCCCCTTGGCGTCGGCGACCATCGGCTCGATGAGGTTCCGGGTCTCGTCGCGGTTCAGGAGCGTGGGGAGGTAGGGCTCAAGCAGGCCGATCTCGAAGACGTAGGAGTCCTTGACGTCGCCGTCGCGCATCTCGCCGAGGGCGGACTTCAGCTTCTTGACGTAGCTGGCGACGAGGGACTGCTCAGCGGCCTCGGTCCAGCCGTCGAACTTGCCCGACTTCTCCTGCTCGGTGAACAGCGCGAGCACGCCGGACAGCGCCGAACGGGTCGCCTTGTCGCGCGCCTTGAGCGCGGTGATGGACTGGGCCTTGATCTGATCTCGGATGGACATCTAGCTGAGCCTCACTCGTTGCCGCCGGCTACCCCAGTCCCCGGCGGGACCGTCGAACACACCGGCGATGCTCGTACCGCAGTGGAGGCAATCGCCTCCTTCATTCAGCTGGTACGCGAGCAGTTGATACCAGTCGCGAACGATCACGTCCCGATCGCAGCCAGGGCAGACGGTGGTGTCGCCGGCGCGGTCGTGCACGTTGCCGGTGTAGGCGTAGCGGAGGCCGTTGCGGCGGGCGATGGCGCGGGCGCGGGTGAGCGTGGACTTCGGGGTGCGGCCGATCCCGGTCATCTTCCAGTCGGGGTGGAAGGCGCTGAAGTGGATGGGGACGTCGACGCTGAGCTCGCTGGCGATCCAGCCGGTGAGTTCGTCCAGTTCGGCGTCGCTGTCGTTCTCCCCGGGGATGACGAGGGTGGTGATCTCGACGTGCACGTCGGTGTCGTGGACGAGGTACCGGAGGGTGTCCAGGACCGGGGCCAGCTCACCGCCGCAGATCTTCTTGTAGAAGCGCTCGGTGAACGCCTTGAGGTCGACGTTGGCGGCGTCCATGCGGGAGAAGAACTGCTCCCGGGGGCCTTCGGAGACGTAGCCGGCGGTGACGGCGACGGACTTCACGTCCACGGCGCGGCAGGCCTCGGCGACGTCGACGGCATACTCCAGGAAGATCACCGGATCGTTGTACGTGTAGGCGACCGACCGGCACCCGTGCTCGGCCGCGGCGCGGGCCAACTGCTCGGGGGAGGCCTGGTCGGCGAGGGTGTCGACCTCGCGGGACTTCGAGATCGACCAGTTCTGGCAGAACTTGCAGGCGAGGTTGCAGCCGGCGGTCCCGAAACCGAGCACCGCCGAGCCCGGCAGGAAGTGGTTCAGCGGCTTCTTCTCGATGGGGTCGATGCAGAAGCCGGAGCTGCGTCCGTAGGTGGTCAGGACGATCGCGTCGTCGTGCCGGGCGCGGACGAAGCAGAGGCCGCGCTGGCCTTCGTTCAGGGCGCAGGCGCGGGGGCAGACGTCGCAGACGACCTTGCCGCGTTCATCCGTGTGCCACCAGGCGGTGGGATGCGCCTCTAGTACCGCAGACAATCAGGCTTGCCCTTGTACCGCTTCTTGAAGGGCACGTAGGTCATGCAGGAGCCGGAGTTCGGGGGGCCCTCGCAGATCTCCGCGCAGGTCTCGTACACGTCCTGGTGCTGGCGCACGGTGGAGACGCCGGTGGCGAGATCGACGGTCCGGTTGTAGGCGGTGCCGTTGTCGTTCTCGGCGGCCGAGTGCAGGGACGTCACGAGCACGTCGGGGGTGCCCTTGGCCCACATCCCCCACTTCCGCTTCATCGCGGTGCGCTGGACCGCGAGCATCGCCTCGTCGACGTCGCCGGCCTCCATCGCGAAGACGTGCGCGTGGCCCGCCGCGATGGTCGCCTCGACGACGCCGGGGCAGCTTACGAGCACTCGGTTGTAGGAGTCCAGTTCGCCGTTGGTGGTGCACTCCCAGACCTGCGCGGCGGCGACGTACTTGGAGGTGCGAGCGATCTCGAACAACTCCATGGCGCTCCAGTCGCCCCAGCGGTGCACGGGGCCGTACGACTCGAGCGTGTTGTAGCCCGTCATGCGCACGCCCTTGCCCTTGTAGGGGCCTTCGCGGAACTTGAACGAGTCGCCGTCAGTCCAGGTCACCTTCAGCTTGTCGCCGCCGAGGAGCACGTAGGCGCCGTCCTCGGGGAACGCCGAAGGCGTGATGGGGGGCGTGGGGGCGTGCACGCACGCCGCGAGGGTCAGGAGCAGCAGCAGGGAGCCGGCGGTGCGGAGCATCCGGGGATCGTGCGCTTGGGAGGGCGGCGGGGCAAGGGTGGGCGCGCCATGCACGCCGCCAGCATCGGACTTTCGGTGCCGCGCCTACCCGACGTGGGCGCGTCCGGCGCAACTCTCGTGGTATTGCCCCCTCCATGGCGTGGCGCATCCGCACTGTCTCCGACCGCACTGGTGTGAACATCGAGACCCTCCGGTCCTGGGAGCGGCGGTACGAACTCGTGCAACCGGCCCGGTCCGCGGGCGGCTACCGCCTCTATTCGGACGACGACGTCGCGGTCATCGAACGGGTCAAGACCCTCGTGGACGGTGGACTGGCCATCAGCGAGGCGGTCGAGCAGGCCCGTCGCGAAGGCGTGGTTCCCGAGCTTCCGACCCCGAGCATTCGAACGCTGCGGCCCGGCCGCGACGAGCCCGAGCCGGCCCGCGCCCGCCCCGCCCCCGGCGGCGCCCTGGGAGCCAGCCGGAGCGCCCTCATCACGGCGCTCCTGGACGTCGACCGCCCCCGCGTGGACGCGATCCTCGCGGCGCTGCCGCCCCTGAGCTGGGACCGACTCGCCCGGGACATGCTCCTGCCCGCCGCCCGCGAGATCGCCACCCTCCAGCACCGCGGCACCGCCACCTACGTGCAGGATCGGTTCGCCGCCCAGGTGGTACGGGAACGGCTCATGGCGATGATCAGCGCCCTCGGCAGCGGGCCCGCGGCCGGCCCCGAGGCGATCTGCATCGGCGCCCCCGCCGAGGAGCAGGATCTCGGGCTGCTGGGCGCGACGCTGCACCTCGCGACCCGCGGGTGGCGCGTCACCTGCCTGGGCGCCGACTTCCCCCCCGGCGAGCTCGCCGCGTTCCTCGAGACCCGACGGCCCGGCCTGCTGATGGTCACCATGGAGCGGCCCCGGCTCGAGTCGGAGCGGCGCGACCTGCTCCAACGGCTCCGCATCATGGCCTCGCCGATGACCCGGGTGGTCGCCGGAGGCCCCGGCGCTCGCGGCGAAGGCGAGCGCATCGAAGGGGTCGTCATCGCGCGCTCCTTCGACGATCTCCCCAGCCCCTGATGGCCCGCAAGCCGCGCCGACCCAAGTCGCCTCTGGGGCGGATCCAGGCGGTCGCCGAGAGCCGCTGGAGCCCCGTGCCCGGGGACGCCGACAGCCGCGTCCCCACCTCGCTGGAAGCCGTCCAGGCGATGGAGGAGGTGCTCGCCACGTTCGCCGACGAGGCCGAGGCGGGCGACGAGCTGGCCGCCCAGATCGCGGTCTACACCCGCACCTGCGTGTGGGCCCGACGCTCCTCGTTCGTGGGCACCTGGGCCGCCCCCATCGGGGGGATCTTCGCCGTCGCGACCCTGCTGCTGATCGGGCGCAATGGCGGCACGGACTGGCTCGCCGCGTCGATGGTCTGGGCAGCGTCGGTGCCGCTGTACCTGCAGGCCGCGATCGCGCGCCAGGTCGACGTCAACGCCGAGGTCATCGCGGGAACGAAGACGCTGGACGACAAGTTCCTGTCGTTCGTCGCCGCCGGGCCCCCGCTGCTGACCCCGCTTTGGCTCGCGGTGCGCGCCGCCGCTTATGGGTTGGTGCTGCCGTCGGTGGTGATGCAGGAGTCGGTGCGGCGCAGGCGGTTCGTGCCCGCGCTCGCGCTGGTCGGGATCACCACCGGAGCGATGGTGTTCGCGAGCCTGGAGCCGCTGGAGGAGCTGGAAGCGGAGTTCGCGGCGGTCGAAGCCGCCGCCGCCACCCCCGCGCCCGCCGGCCCTCTGGAGCCGGTGGTGCTGATCGGGGAAGTCGAGTACCGCATCGAGGCGGGCTCGCCGGTCACGTTGACCCTGGCCGAAGGCACGCCGGACACAAGCCGCCTGGGCGAGCCGACCCGGGTCGACGATCGCTCCGCGGGAGGCTGCACGATGGTCATCCGCAGCTGGGACGGCCCCCCGAAGGTGCGCGAGCGCGCCAGTTGGTGTCCGGGCCAGGAAGCGAAGACGTTCGAGTACGGGCTGAGATAGCAAGTCCCCCCTTGCGGGCCCCCCATGACCCTGGCCTGACGATCCCGACCCACGTACCCTTTCGCGCGGAGGACTCCGGTTCATGACCCTTCGCTCCCTGCTCGCCCTCACGATCGCCGCCGCCACGTGCGCGCTCGGCGTCGCCCTCCCCTCCCCCGCGGACGCCTGCGGTGGGTTCTTCTGCAACAACACGGATCTGATCGCGGTCGACCAGACCAAGGAGCGGATCCTGTTCGAGATCGGCGACGACGGGACCATCACCGCCCACGTCGAGATCTCCTACGAGGGAAGCCCGTCCGACTTCTCCTGGGTCGTGCCCGTCCCCAACACCCCCGCTCTGGGCGTGGTGCCCGCCTCCACGCTGATGCTCCTGGATGCGGCGACGTCCCCGCGGATCATCCCGCCGGACCAGTACTGGGAGGACTTCTCCGACCCCGACCCCGGCGGCGCGGGCGATGACGACGACGACGACAACGCGTCCGACGATGACGGCGATGGCCAGGTCGACGTCGAGGACCTGCCCCAGGTCGGCCCCTTCGACCCCGAGGTCATCAGCTCCGACGACGCCGACGCGCTCGCAGACTGGCTCGTCGCCAACGGCTACCTCATCACCGACGAGATGCGGCCCCTCATCGCCGGGTACGTCGCCGGCGGCATGAAGTTCCTCGGCATGAAGCTCGCCCCCGACGCGGGCGTGCAGGACATCTCGCCGATCAAGATGACCTTCGACTCGACCACACCGATGATCCCGCTGGTCCTCACCGCCGTCGCCGCCGAGCCCGAGATGGGCGTGCTCGTCTTCATCGCCGGCTCCCAGCGCTACGAGCCAACCAACTACGCCAGCCTCTTCATCGACGAAGAGCTGCTCCGCGCCGACCCCCGCAACGGCCAGACCAACTACTACCCCCTCATCAGCTACCTCTCGGAGCAGGAGGAGCGGAAGGCCTTCTTCACGGAGTGGTCCAACTCCAGCACCGAACTGGTCAACCTCACCAACAACACCTGGCTCGGCACCGACGACGCCGAGGAGGCCTGGGAGTACATCGACGGCGTCGCCGAGCGGAACGCCTGGGTCAGCCGGCTCTACACCCGGCTGAACGCCGTCGACATGACCGTCGACCCGATGTTCGCCGCCGCCGGCACCGCCGAAATCTCCAACGTGCACGACCTCCGCTTCCAGCCCGACGTGCACGTCGACTACGCCATCGACCCCCAGGTCCCGTGCGCCCAGACCTACTGCGGCATCGCCGGCCAGTGCGCCACCACCGAGCTGGGTGACGGCTGCGTGTGCGAGCCCGGCTACACCGGCCGACGCATCGAGGGACCCAACGTCAGCTCCCTCGGCACCGCCACCACAGTCACCTGCCAGGACGCCTCCTTCGACATGATGGCCAGCCTCTCCGGCGCCCCCGACATGGACATGGACCCCTGCGAAGGCGTCACCTGCGGCACCAACGGCAGCTGCCTCCCCATCGGCGGCGTGCCCACCTGCCAGTGCGACGACGGCTACGCGGCCGCGGCCGCCACCAACGACCCCAGCGGTCTGCGCTGCACCGAAGCGATCGAGATCTTCGAAGCCGAGCAGATCCTGTGGCCCGACTGGCCCACCGACCCCGAGTCGCACCGAGCCGACGACGACGAGACCGGCTTCGCGCGGAACCCCGACGCCGAAGCCCTCGCCGAATGCGCCTGCTCGTCCGTCTCGGCCGAAGGTGCCGCCGGCGGACTGCTGCTCCTTCTGCCCCTGATCGGCGTGCTTCGCCGACGAATCTGACCCGCTCCCGGGCCGAGCCCGGTCTCTTGATGTGGAGGCGCGCGCGCACATGACCCGGACCCGAATTCGTTCCCTGATTCTGACCCTCTTCGTCCTTGGCCTGGCCGGCTGCGCCGCCACGGGAGGAGGCAAGTCCAACGTGATCGAGGGCGTGATCCTCGACGCGGAGGACAACCCCATCGCCATGGCCGAGATCCGCATCTCGCCGGAGGACTCGACCGAGGTCGTGGGCATGGGCATGACCAACGCCGCAGGGCGCTTCACCATCGTGACGCTGGCCAACACCCAGCTGTTCACCGAGGAGCCGCTGCGCAAGGACACGACCTACCAGGCCCGCATCCAGGTCCCGGGCTTCTACATCCTCGAGCAGAACTTCGAGTACGGGAAGGGCACCGAGTCCTGGGAGTTCGAACTGGAGATGCGCGAGACCGACGACATCGGCGACGGTGAGACCTTCGGCGGTGACTCGGGCGAGGGCGGCGAGGCCCGCTCCCTGGGTGGCGCCGTACGACGTACGTCTCGCTGATCGGGGCCGTTCCTCCCCTGGCGGGACCTCAACCCGTCAGGTAAATGCTTCCCTGAGGAAGCCTGGAGGCACCCCCCATGCGACGTTTTGCTGCTGCTGTCTTGTTGATCGGTTGGACCCTGGCGGGATGCCAGGTGACCACGACGCCCGTGCTCGTCGCCAACAACACCGCACCCTCGATCGTGCTGCTCCTGCCGATCCTGGAGCCCGACGCCGAAGCCGTCGTGATGGATACGGACGGGAGCCTGCAGTTCCGCGCCGGGCTCGACGACGCCGAAGACCCCAGCGAAGAGCTCCGGGTCCTCTGGGAAGCCGTGCAGACCGGCGCCGGCAACGACAACCGCATCGAGTTGGGCGAGTCCGAGGGTGACAGCAACGACACCTCCGACTTCACCGTGGCGGGGCTGGAGGTCGGCACCTGGCTGATCGTCGCCACCGTGTACGACACCGACGACGCCACCGACGAGGCGTCCATGCCCATCGAGGTGGTGGGCATCAACACCGCCCCCGAGGTCGAAATCCTCGCCCCCGAAGATGACCAGGTCTTCACCGAGGGCGACACCGTCACCTTCTCCGCCTCCACCGGGGACGACCGCGGCCCCGAGCAGCTGACGGCCGAGTGGTTCGACGACCTCAACGGAGTGATCAGCACCGCCCCCCCCTCGGGCGCGGGACTGCTGACCTTCAGCATGTCGGATCTCGCCATCGGCGATCACCTCGTCACCCTCACGGTCACCGACATCAGCGGGCTCCAAGCCCAGGACTCGGTCGCCTTCCAGGTCATCGCCACGGACCTGCCCCCGACCACCCCGTCGGTGGACCTCACGCCGGACGAGCCGAGCACCGCGGATGACCTGACCTGCCTCATCACCGTCGCCTCGACCGACCCCGAGGGGCTGGCCGTGACGATGTCCTACAGCTGGCTCGTGGGCGGCTCCCCCACCGCGTTCATCGACTCGGTGCTGCCGGCGGACCAGACCGCCACGGGCGAGACCTGGACCTGCCAGGTGGTGGGCAACGACGGCGTGCTCGACTCCGAGATCGGCAGCGACAGCGTCACCGTGTCGGGCTCGCCCCCGACGCTGGAGTCGGTGGACCTGGGCCCCACCCCCGCGTACGAGACCTCGACCCTCACCTGCGCCGGCGTCGGCTTCGTGGACCCCGACGACGACGCCGAGGGCTACGACGATGTCGTCTGGTACGTCAACGGCGCGCCCGTGCCGGGCGCCGTCGGCTTCACGCTGGACGGCACGGACTTCGACCGCGACGACATCGTGGAGTGCGAACTGACCCCGTTCGACGGCGGCCTGTACGGCGACACCCTGCTGTCCGACGGCGTCGTCATCGACAACACCGCGCCTACCTCCGCGAGCGTGTCGGTCACGCCCAACCCGTCCGCGGGTCTGGACGACGACCTGACCTGCGCCGCCTCCGGATCGACCGACGTCGACCCAGCCGACACGCCGGCGTACACGCCCACGTGGACGCAGAACGGCACCCCCGCCCCGTCCTACGACGGCGTCTGGGTCATCCCCGCGGCGGCCACCGCGCTGGGCGATGTGTGGGTCTGCACGGTCATCGCCACCGACGGCACGGACTCCAGCGCGCCGAGCTCCGACTCGATCGAGGTGCTCCCCCAGGCGGGCGACCTCGTGGTGTCTGAGTTCCTCCCGGACCCGGACTTCGTGTCCGACTCCTCGGGTGAGTGGATCGAGATCTACAACGCCTCGAGCATCAGCATCAGCCTGCTGGACTGGGAGCTGCACGACGACGGCATCGACAGCCACTTCATCAACACCGACGTCAGCATCGCCCCCGGCTCGCGCGTGGTCCTGGGCCGCAACGAGGACCCCTCCTCCAACGGCGGCGTCACGGTGCACTACGAGTACGGCTCCTTCACGTTGGAGGACGTCGACGAGATCGTGCTGTCGTTTGACGGCATCGAGGTCGACCGCATCGACTACGACTGGTCCAGCCTGCCGGCGGGCCACAGCGCCAGCCTGAATCCCGGCCTCGGCGCCCCCGACTCGGGCGAGAACGACTTCGCCATCAACTGGTGCGGCAGCACGACCCCGCTGACCACGCCCGGCAGCGACTTCGGCACCCCCGGCCTGACCAACGACAGCTGCGCCTGCTGGGACAGCGACAACGACGATGACGGCTACGGCGACGACGCCTCCTGCCCGTTCATCGACTGCAACGACTCCAACCCGTCGATCAACGCCGAGGCGACGGACATCTGCGAGAACGGCCTGGACGAGGACTGCATCGGCGGCGACCTCCTGTGCGACTGCCTCAGCACCGACGGCGACGGCGACGGGTACGGCACCGGCAGCGCCTGCGTGCAGGTCGACTGCGACGACGGCAACTCGACCATCAACCCCGGCGCGACCGAGGTGTGCGACGCCGACGACAACGACTGCGACGGCTCGATCGACGAGGGCTTCGACCTGGACAGCGACGGCTGGACCACCTGCGAAGGCGACTGCAACGACACCAACGGCGCGATCAACCCCGTCGCCACCGAGACCTGCGACTTCGTCGACCAGGACTGCGACGGCGCCGTCGACGAGGGCTTCGACGCCGACATCGACGGCTGGACCACCTGCGAGGGCGACTGCGACGACGGCAGCAACCTCATCAACCCGGGCCAGAGCGACGGCTGCAACGGGGTCGACAACGACTGCGACGGCGTGGTCGACGACGGCGCCGCGGGCGACTCCTTCGAGGTCAACGACAGCTCCAGCCAGGCGCCCGTCATCGCGACCAACAACAGCAGTTCGACCGACTACGCCACGTTCCAGTACACCTCGGACAACTACGACTGGTTCGCCATCAGCACGACGGACGACACGAACATCATCTGCGACGAGTTCAGCGTCAGCGCGTCGATGTCGTCCATCCCGTCGGGCACGGACTACGACCTGTACCTGTACGACGAGAACCTGAACCTGCTCGACTACAGCATCGCCGTCGGCAACGCCGGCGAGTCCGTCGCGTTCAACGCCGGCTGCCTCGACTGGGGCGACGACGGCGGCACCTACTACCTCCGCGTCACGCGTTGGAGCGGGTACAGCTGCAGCGATACGTACCGGTTGGACACCAGCAACAGCGACTGAGTCAGTCCTTCTCACTCCATTTCCAGAGATCGATCAGGCGAACTCCAAATTCTCGTACCACCCTGTGTGTGTGTGATACACACCTTGACACACGGGAATGTCCATGCGCATCGCGCTCGCCACTATCCTCATCACCCTGCTGAGCACGCCCGCCTGGGCCGGCTCGCCCAAGGTGAAGGTCTGTCACCAGACCGGCAACGGCGGCGGTCATGTGATCACCGTGAGTCAGAACGCGGTCCTCCACCACCTCGCGCTCCACGGCGACTGGCTCGTCGGCGATGAGTCCTGCGACGGCATCGACAACGACTGCAACGGCGTGATCGACGACGCCCCCGAGTGCTCTGACGACGACAGCGACTCCGACTCCGACAGCGACAGCGACAGCGACTCTGACTCTGACTCTGATGACGACGACCGCGAAGACCTCGCTTGCGGGCTCGTCCCCGATCCGAACGGCGTCGCCGCCCCCGGGCTGAGCGCCTCTCCGTTGGGCGACCGGGTCTACGTGAGCTGGAGCCGCTGGACCGACGACGCGCCCCTGGGACGCGGCTCGCTGTACGCGTACGACCTCGACCTCAGCAGCCCGGGCGGCGACAGCTTCGGCGACGTGCAGGTGGGCGGGGGCCCCGACGGCTCCGTCTGGGACGCCGCCACGCTCCTCAAGGACCGCCCCGCGGCCTCAGGTGAGTCCAACGGCAGCGCCGTGCACGCCCTGGAGGCCCGCATCGGCTACACCGCCTCCCCGAGGGCAGCTTCCTGAGCACGCCCCTGACTTTCGACCACACCGCGCTGTACGAAGGCTCGCCGCTGGTCGACCTGATCACCGACGACGCCCCCCAGGCGCAGAACCCCTCCTGCCAGAACCTCACCGCCGACTTCGACGGCGACTGCGACTCCGACCTCGAGGACGCCGCGCTGCTGGTCGACTTCGTCCGCGGCGTCGCCACGTCCGAGATCCTCAACACCGAGACCCTCCGCGGCCCCTGGCGCATCGGCTCGACCGGTCGGTCCGTGGCGGTGGAAGCTCCCCGCCTGATCGGCCGCGCCTCCGTGTCGCCCGCCTTCGACGCGTACGCCGCCCGGGTCGCCGTGCTGCCGTCGGTCGTCTACCTCAACTCCGACGCCGGCATGCTCCACGCGTTCGACGCCGGCGCCACCGGGACGGCCGGGCAGGAGCGCTGGTTCTACGTGCCCGCGGCCAAGCTGAAGGGCAGCCCGTTCGCGCCCGAGTCCGAGGCCAACCAGTTCGGCGCGGTCCTGAAGGACGGCGCCAGCCCGGTCAACGCCGGCCGGCTCGTGCTCGACCACGTGCTCCTGGACGGCTGGTCCAACGGCCTCGCCTCGGTCGACGGCTCACCTTCGTGCTCCGCCCCTGGCTACGTCGGCTCCATGGACGACGACGGACCCGACGTCCACGGCTGCAAGTGGCACCGCGTCCTGCTGTGGACCGGCGGCGCCGGCTCCCGCCACGTCTACGCCCTCGACGTCACCGTCCCCGACGCCCCCCGGGTGCTCTGGGAGCGCGGGGACACCAGCGCCGGCGCCGGCCGCCTCATCGGCGCCCCGTCGGTGGGTTCCTTCTTCGACCGGGCCGCGGACGAGACCCGCTGGATCGGCGCCTGGCTCAGCGGCATCCGACTCCCCGACACCGCCACCGACGACGAAGCGGATCCGAGCGTGCAGGGGCGCCTCCACGTCCAGGACCTCGTGTCCGCTTTCGGCGACGCCCCCACCGCCTACCCCGAGTCCGGCTTCGCCCTGCCCGTGCAGGCTCCCGCCGCGGGCGAGTCCACCTACCCCACCGACCCGCTCGGCGCCTCCGGCGCGGTGGCCATGGTCGACCTCGACGGGGACCGGGCCGTCGACGCCGCCTGGTTCGGCGACTCGACCGGCACGCTGTACAAGGCCCGGTTCAACCCCGACGCGCCCACCCAGCCGACCATCTGCCGCTTCGCGACCCCCACCCTGGAGGAGACGGCGCCCATCGTGCACGCACCGGCGCTGCCCCGCACCGGCGACGGAGAGGTGGTGGTCATCTGGGGCACCGGCAGCTTCGATGACTACGACATTGAGGAGGGCGGCTCGCTCTACGCGATGAAGGATCCCGACCCGCTGGGCTGCAGCGCCGGCGTGCCCATCGACTGCGCCGCCGCCTCCAGCCTGATGGACGCCACCGGGCCCGGGCTGGGCGAATTCCTCACCGCGGAGCCGATGGTCGCCGACTCCAAGGTGGTGTTCACCACCGCGCGGCCCGCCGCGGGCTCCTGCGACGCCGAGCAGGGCCGCGCCTACGCCATCGACCTGGCTATCTGCGAGGGCGGCTGGGGCTCAGGCCCCGAGAACGACGGGACCATCGTCGACGGGCTGTACGCCGAGTTCGAGGGCGTGCTCAGCCGGCCCGTGCTGTCCCACGGCGAGGTCTACTTCGCCCACGACGCGGGCGACGACGGGGCCCCCGACGTCGTGCACATCACCCTGACGTCGCGGCGGACCCGGTTCCGCGTCGCCGGCACGCGCATCGTGCACTAGGAGGTCCTGATGGTTCGCACCCGCACCCGCACCCACGCCCAGGCCGGCCACGCCCTGCTCGTCTCGATGATCGGCCTGTCGGTACTTACGATCGGCGCGATGGGGTCCGTCTCGATCGCGAACTACAGCCTCGCTCAGACCTCCAGCTTCCACAGCCAGAAGGCGTTCCAGTACGCGGCCACGGCGGGTCTGGACCACGGACTCCACCTCCTCGCCGACGAGCAGTTCGATCTCCAGGACGTACTCGCGCGCACCACGGAGGCCAACGACGGCTGCCTGCGGGGGTGGATCAGTGACAGTCCGTACGCTGACCACACCTCCGTACCGGTCCAGGTACTGGACCGTCAGCTCGGCACCTACGACGTGGACCTGTGCCGCCTGTCGTGCGCCGTCGCGCTCCCGGGCGAGCAGCTCAACGCCACCGACGCCGGCCAGGAATCGGTGACCGTGTCGTTCGACCTCATCGCCACGGGCAAGACGGAGGGCAGCCCCTCAAACGTCACGCTCGGCGCGGTCGTGGTGGGCCGCTTCGACGGCGAGGGCTGCGGCCTCCCCTGATCAGTTCACCGTGAAGACCACCGACTGGGTGTCGCTGAAGAACGTCGCCTCGAAGGTGTAGGTGTCCGCCGCCTGCGTGCCGATCGGCTCGACGTCCAGCAGCACGTCGCCCTGCAGGACCGTCCAGCCGGTCTCCGCGTCGCCGCAGCCCCGGCCGGTGGAGCTGCCGGCCAGCGTCCAGGGCTCAAGCAGGCAGGTGGAGCTGGTCACGAATGACACGTCGAACGGGCAGGTGTTCGTGACGGTGCCGACCGCGATCAGGTCGTCGGTCGTGCTCCAGGCGGTGCCGATCGTGCCGGCCACGTCCTCGATGTGGACCGTGAACGCCAGGTCGTCCACGCCGCAAGGTCCCGAGTCGTCATCGTCGGTGGCGTCGTCATCGTCGTCGTCGTCACCGGGGTCGACGCTGTCGTCGTCGTCGTCGCCGGGATCCACGCTGTCGTCGTCGTCATCGCCCACGCTGTCGTCGTCGTCGTCGTCATCGCCGACGGTGTCGTCGTCGTCGTCGTCATCGCCGACGGTGTCGTCGTCGTCCGAGGGGGTCCCGGGGGTGAGCACGGGAGGGCAGGCCACGAGCAGGGTGGCGGCCAGGAGCAGGAGCAGGGTGCGCAGCGTCGTCATGCCGGTTCCGGCATGCATCTGGCGGGCCAATGCCGCGGGTCCTACGCGGCGGCGTCGGCGTCGGCCTTCTTGGCCCCCTCGGGGGGCTCCTTGCCGGACCAATCCTGGAGCTCCGCGGTGCCCGCGTAGCCCTGGAACTCCATCGCCTGCTTCGCGAACTTCGCATTGGCGGGGAGCTTCCGCTGCCGGAACTTGTGCCGCCAGCTGCCCATCTTGATCCAGATGCCCAGCCGGAGCAGGTGCGCGACCCGACGCAGCGTGCGGGGCGACAGCACCCCCAACAGCCCGAACGCCCGCCACTGGAACTTCAGCAGGAAGACGATGTTGAGCATGTAGGTCTTGCTCAGCGAGGCGTACAGATCGAGCCGCCCGGGCGCGAACTCGGCGTCTTCCAGGAAGTGCACGTGCTCCGTCGTCGGGTGGTACCCGCCGATCAGCTGGTCGGCGCGGTACGGGTCCATCAAGCCGGCGTTGCCACCCTGCTCGATCATGCGCGTGAGGTCGTCGTAGAAGGACTTGAGGTACGGCTTCTCGCAGTTGCCCACGATCGCCTGGCACATCTCCACGTCCAGGTGCCAGCGGCCGATGAACATCGGCACCCACATGCCGAACCACCACATGTACTCCAGGTAGATGCGCCAGCTCATCGCCGAGGCATGCCCCGTGTGCTTGTCGTGGTCCCGGTACAGGTGCAGCGCGGTCTCGCCGAAGTAGACGTTGAACTTGTCGTACCACTCGCGCTTGGTCTCGACGTCCGGCTCGTCAGCCATCTTGGCGCGGATCAGCTCGGTGGTGGACGTCACGGCGATGGCGACCGTCGAGATGCCCAGGCTGTAGAAGGCGTCGCCGAAATAGGCGGCGTCCCCGATCGCGTACCAGTTGTCCGACGAGAACATCTTCTTGCAGAGGTGCGTCGGCTTCTTCCAGTAGATGAAGTCCACGACCTCGTCGGCCGAGTCGATCATCTTCCACAGGGCGTGGTGGTTGGCCTTGATGAAGTCGAGGAGCTTCTCCTTCCGGCCCACCTGCGCGCCCGGGATGATGTCGTGGTGGAACATCCCGCCGACCGACACGGTGTGCGTCTCGGTGCAGATCGGGATCTGCCACAGCCAGTGGCCCTCCCCCATCCAGTGGTTGGTCGCATAGAACTGCGAGGTCGCGACGCGCTCGCCGTCGGCGCCGCCCTCCTGGAACAGCTCCGGATCGACCCCCTTGACCCGCACCCAGGCGGCGCCGGTGTTGAGCCCGTACAGGCTCTCGGCGTCCTGCCGGATGTTGTCGAACTTCTTGCCCGTGAGCCACGCGCGGCCGGCCGCGTCCACGAGGTGATCGCAGCTGAGCTCCGCGTCCTCGCCGCCGTGGGTGCCCTTGACCCGCACGGTGTTGGGGAGGTCGCCCGCGCCCACCTCGAACGCCTTCACCTTGCCCATGAACCAGTGCACGCCGTCGGCGCGGTTCATGGCGGTGAGGTCCCGCTCGAACGTGCCGCGGTGGATCTGCCAGGTCATGACCTTGGGGAACCGCGGGGGCCAGATGGAGAAGTAGTC
The DNA here is from genome assembly GCA_024229515.1 of Pseudomonadota bacterium. Lineage (GTDB taxonomy): Bacteria > Myxococcota_A > UBA796 > UBA9615 > UBA9615 > JAAESI01. Next base: position 122,788 of record JAAESI010000010.1, read on the forward strand.
GTCCGCGAGGGTGTCGGTCTGCCCCGCCTCCTTGGCCCAGTGGAACGCCAGCCCGCACTTGGGGGGGTGGTTCTCCAGCAGGTAGTCGACCAGCCCCAGCTCCTGGGACATGAAGATCGCGGCAATCTCTACGGTGGATTCGCCGATCTTGTGCACCGACGCGATCCGCTCGTCCGAGCGGGGGTCGATGACCGCCACCTTGATGCCCGGAATCGTGCGCAGCAGGTGACGTGCCTGCATGTTTCCGCCGATTCCGCCGCCCATGATGACGACGTCGAAGTGATGCTCGCTGCTCATGGCGGCGCATCCTGCTCTTGCCCCTCCGCGATGTAAACCGCTGAATCAGGGGCTTCCCCGACGGTAGAGTGCTGGTGAGGACGAGGGGACAGACAGATCGCGAAGCAACTCGATAGGAAGCTCGGCTTCTGGTCGGCGTTCAGCATCTCCGTGGGGGCGATGCTGGGATCCGGCGTCTTCGTGCTGCCCGGCCTCGCTTCCGGAATCGCCGGCCCCTGGGTCAGCCTCAGCTTCCTCCTCGCCGGGTTCATGGTGCTGCCCGCGGTGCTGTCCAAGGCCGAGCTCGCCACCGCGATGCCCGTGGCGGGCGGGACCTACGTCTACATCGACCGCGCGATGGGGCCCTGGATCGGCACGATCACCGGCATCGGGACCTGGGGCTCGCTCGTCTCCAAGACGGCGTTCGTGCTCGCCGGGCTCGGCGCCTACCTGACGCTGTTTGCGGATGCCTCGCTGGTCAAGCCGGTGTCGCTGGCCGTGCTGGTGGGGTTGGTGACGATCAACGTGCTCGGCGTAGGCAAGGCGACCAAGGTGCAGAACGCGATCGTGGCGCTGTGCCTGGCCGCACTCACCGGCTTCGGCCTGATGGGGTTCGTCAGCCGGGACCCCACCGTGTTCGCCGAAGACCCCCTCCCCGCGGGCAAGATCGGGATCGTCCTGGGCGCCGCCTTCGTCTTCAACGCGTACGCGGGCGTCACCAAGATCTGCTCCGTCGCCGAGGAGATTCACCACCCCGCGAAGAACATCCCGCGGGGCATGATCGCGGCGCACCTGACCGGCATGACCGTCTACGCGATCATCGCCTGGATCATCGTCGCCAACGTCGACCCCGCGCAGTTGGCCACGAGCGCCACCCCGGTGACCGACGCCGCAGCCAACATCGGGGGGCGGCCGTTCGTCGTCTTCATGGCCGTCATCTCGGTGCTGGGCCTGATCTCGATGTCGAACGCGGGCGTGATGTCGTCGTCGCGGTACCCGTTCGCGATGGGGCGTGACTGGCTGCTGCCGTCGTGGACCAACTCCCTGCACCCGCGCTTCGGCACCCCGATGCCGGCGATCCTGATCACCGGCGTCGCGCTGTTCCTGCTCGTCTTCTTCCTCCCCGTGGTCAAGCTCGCCAAGCTCGCCTCCGGCTTCAAGATCGTGATCTTCACGCTGGTGAACGTCGCCGTGATCGTGCTGCGCGAGACGCAGGTCCGTTGGTACAAGCCGAAGTTCCGCTCGCCCTTGTACCCCTGGGTTCAGATCCTCGGGATCATCGGCGGTGTCGCGCTCCTGTCGGCGGTCGGCACCTTCGCGCTGTCCGGCGTGCTCGCCGTCGTCGTCGCGGGCACGCTCTGGTACTTCATCTACGTGCGCAGCCGGGTGGATCGGAAGTCCGCCTTCGCCCACGTCTGGGGTGAGGCCCACGTGCTCGCGGAGACCCAGCACCTGGAGGAGGACGAGGAGCTGGGGCTGCAGCCGCCGCGGGTGATCACGCCGCTGTTCGGCTGGGAGCGGGACCCCGAGCGGTTGATGCGGTTGGGCACCGTGATGGTGGACGACGGCTGGCTCGAGGTGATGCGGCTGGAGGAACTGCCCACACAGACCATGCTCGTCTCCTCCATCGAGGAAGACGACGCCATGAAGGCGCTGTCCGACAGCGCCTACGCCATCGGCGTGAAGGCCAACGTCAAGGTCGCCTTCCACGACCTGCTGACCCACAACGCCAAGCGCGCGACCCACGACCACGCCGCCAAGACCCGCGCCGAGTGGATGGTCATGTCGTGGCCGGAGAAGAGCCGACGCGCCATCGTCGTGCGGAACCCGATGGCGTGGTGGATGGACCACGCGCCGTGCGATCTGGCGGTGCTCAAGGACCGGGGCGAACCGGCCTACAAGCGCGTGCTCGTGCTCGCCAAGCCGGGTCCGTACGACTCGCTCGTGGTGCATGTGGCCGACCGCATCGCGACCGCCTCGCGGGGCAGCATCACGCTGCTGCGCCTCGTCGCGGAGCAGGCGGAGCAGATGCAGATCGATGGGTTCCGCGCCTACCACCGCGAACTGTCGGAGCTGTGCCGGAGCAAGACCGACAGCGTGGTGGAGCGAACCGCGGATACGAACGCCGCGATCGCCCGGCTGACGGCGGACTACGACCTGCTCGTGTTGGGGGCGGCCCGCGAGTCCTCCGTCCGCTCGATGCTGTTCGGGAGCCCCGAGGATGCCATGGCGTCGGCCGCGGACTGCTCGGTCCTGATGGTGAAAGCCCCCCGCCACGCCGTGCACTCGCGGTTCGAGCCCCCGGGGCAGAGCGCCGCCCCCTTCGGCGGGCTGGGCATGTTCACCACGTGGGCCGCCTGCGGGGCGCGGGTCGAGGTCAAGACCAAGGACGATCTGCTGGTCAAGATGGCCCGGCGCCACGCCGAGGTGCTGGGCGTGGACATGGCCGACTCCATCCTGTCCAAGCTACACAAGCGGGAGCAGCAGCAGCCCACCGCCCTGTCCGGCGGAGTGGCTTTGATCGGCGCCACCAAGAACGGCATCCCCGCAACGAGTCTCGGGATCTTCACCAGCCGCCGGCCGCTGAACTGGGTGCTTCGGGGGGGAAGCCGGGGGATCGACAAGGTGGACGTCGCGCTGGTGGTGCTGTCGCCCCCGGACGACCGCCGCACGCAGCTGTGGATGCTGGGTCGGCTGGCCCGCATGGTCCACGCCCGGGGCTTCCTCAGAGACCTCCGCGCGGCTACGACGGACTCCGAGCTGCTGGCGGCGGTGCGCGTGGCCGACGAGGGGCTGGACGACTTCCTCGATCGCATGGACACATCGACCGACTGGGCGCCTGTCCGGCTCCCCGACGACAGCGACTCGGACCTCATCGAGAAGCTGTGAGGTAACGGTCGGGTACGAGGCCCGCCCCCCTCGCACCACTACCTTCTTCGCATCGAACGAAGGAGGACCCCATGACGTTTCGACTCTTGATCCTGGCCCTTGGCGTGGCCGTCCCCGGCGCCGCCGCCGCGTCCCAGAACACCCCCGCTCGCGACTTCGCCGGCGAGTACGCCGTGGCGCCCACCGCGGCCGCATTCGACCTCCACCTGGGGCTCGCCGCGGTGACGCCCGACGGCACCCAGACGTGGGGTGGCCGGCTGTCCGTGGCCCTGGACGTGGACGGCATCGACGAGGCCGAAGCGGACGCCATCGAGGACGACCTGTTCGCCTCCTGCAGCAAGCCCGGGCTCCCCGATGAGGTCTGCGACGAAGCCGCCGCGGTCATCACGGATGCCATCGTCGACCTCAACGACAGCGCCCTCGATCTGCTCCCCACGGCGCTGCGTATGAACGTCGGCTCGTGGGGCTGGGTCTCGAACTGGTTCGGCCTGTACCCGGCGACGGTGCAGCACGAGGCGGCTGCGCAGACGTTCACCCTCGGGTACCTGCTGAACAACAACGACGGAGCCGCCCACGGGAGCCTGCTGTCCGCGGGCCTCGCCCTGAACGGGTTCGCGAGCAACTCGAGCAACTGGATCTGCGCCGACGTGAGCCTCGCGGCGATCGTCGGGGGGATCGACCAGCCCGCCGGCTTCGAGCTCGACGCCGACTTCATTGCGGACCGGGAGCTCGCCTGCGCCGCCAACCTGGGCGACGGCTTCGGCATCGCCGGGACCATCGGACTGGCCTTCGTCGGCACCATCGAGGGGAGCAAGTAGTGCGCGCAGGCGTCGCCACCACCTGCGCGGCGGTCCTCCTGGGGGCCGCCGTGCTGGTGGGGCGCCCCTCGGCCCCCGCCCCCGAGGAGCCGACCGCCTCGACCGATGAGCGGCCGAGGCGCCCCCGGGTTACCGCGGTCGACGCCCGCTCCCCAGGCCTGGCGGCCCCGCCCCGGGCCGCCCCGTCCATGCCGGTCCCGGAGGCGGCGGCGCTGGAGGATCCGGAGGCCGACCGGGAGGCCCGTCAGGCCCAGATGCGGGCTGAATCGTCGGCCGATCTCCTGGCCCTGCTCGCCGGCGAGGAGGACGTGCCCGCGGACTTCGCCGAGCTCGTCACGACAGCCCACGAGGCCCGGGAGCAGGCGCGGTGAGGAGGCAGACCGACTGGGCCTCCGTGATAGCCTCGCCGCCCTCGATGGCGGGCATTCGGAACAGCGACGGAGCGACGGTCAGGTTCGAGCGAAAGCTTCGGGTGGGCCGCGGGGCCGACAACGATCTGGTGATCGGCGGCGAATCCGTGAGCACGTACCACGCCTGCCTCGAGTGGCGGCGCGACGGCTTCTACCTCAACGACCTGGGCTCCCGAAACGGGACCGCACTGGGCACCGTGAGGGTGACGGACTGGACGAAGCTCACGGTCGGCGACGTGGTCCGCTTCGGCCCTGATGCAGCCTGGACGGTGGACGATCTGACGCCCCCCACCGACGCCGCCAGCCTGACCCGCACGGTCGACGCCGGAGGCATGGCCGAGCACAAGTTCGGGGCCTACCGGGTGGAGCTGACCCAGCGGGGAGAGTTCGGGGACATCACGGTCACCAACGGCCCAGAACGCGGCGTCTGGACCGAGCAGGAGCTCCGGTTCCACCTGCTGTGGGTGCTGGCCGACGCCGGCGGCGACTGGGTCGAGGACGAAGCGCTGCGCACCGCCATCTGGGGGCGGCGGGCCGCGGAGAACCAGGCCAGCTCGACGCTCGCCAAGCTCATCCACGACACCCGCGTGATGATCGGCCGCGCCGGGCTGGACGGCGCGTTCATCGAGAAGCGGCGCGGTCGAACGCGGCTGCTGCTGCAGCCGGCGCAGCTGGTCCTGCGCTGACCGGGCAGCCTCCCGCCCTGGTCGGCGACGCCCCCCGAACCGACGTTGTCAGGGCCGACCTGCTCGTGTATTCCCTGCCCCCGGACCCGGGAAGGCAGACCCTCTTTGGCGCTCACATCCAAGCAGTACCTGGACTCGCTTCGCGACGGCCGTGAGGTCTGGATCGACGGCGGGCGGGTCGAGGACGTCACCGCCCATCCCGGCTTCTCCATGGCCGCCCGCACGGTCGCGCACCTGTACGACACGCTGCACCAGAGCCCGGCGGACAAGACGTTGACGTGGACCACCCCCCGGGGCGCGGTCTCGCACAAGGCGTTCAAGCTCGCCAAGACCCGCAACCACCTGTTGGACCGGGCCCGCGCCATGCGGACGTGGTCGCGCATGCACTTCGGCTTCATGGGCCGCAGCCCCGACTACAAGGCGGGGCTCGCCGTGTCGCTGGGCGCCTCGCCGGACTTCTTCGCGCCGTTCGAGGGCAACTGCCAGGCCTGGTACGACCGACTCGCGGACGACGTGCTGTTCATGAACCACATCGGCGTCAACCCGATGGTGGACCGGAGCAAGCGGCCCCACGAGCTCCCCGACATCAACATCAAGGTGACGCGGGAGAACGACGCCGGCTTCTGGGTCAGCGGCGCCAAGATGGTCGGCACGGCGGCCGCGTTCACGCACTGCAACCTGGTGTTCTCCTTCGCTCCGGTTCCGCTGGAGGAGGCCGACTCCGAGCATGCGCTGGTCTTCATCGCGCCGACGGGGGCGCCCGGGCTGAAGCTGCTGTCGCGCCCCAGCTACGAGCTCGCCGCGAAGGACCGCTCGCCCTTCGACTACCCGCTGAGCAGCCGCTTCGACGAGAACGACTCGACGATGGTGTTCGACGACGTGTTCGTCCCCTGGGAGAACTGCCTCGTCTACCGCGACGCGGACCGCGCCAACCGGTTCTTCGTGCACGCGCAGGTGGTGCAGAACCTGATGCTCCACGGCGGGGTGCGGCTGGCGACGAAGCTGGAGTTCCTCGCCGGCATGCTGACGAAGCTGGCGGAGCAGAACGGCACCATCAACTACCGGGGCATCCGCATCCGCATCGGAGAGGTCATCGGCTACGCGTGGACGGTGGGCGCGCTGGTGCGGGACGCCTGCACGAGCCCCGACCCCGGCCCCAACGGCACGGTGGCCCCGTCGCATCGAGCGATCTTCGCCCTGCGGGCGCTGGGCCCGGCCATCTACCCGAAGGTCCGCGAGCTGATCCAGCTGGTCGGCGCGGGCGGCTTCATCCAGCTGCCCAGCAGCAGCAAGGACCTGCTGGCGGAGCAGTTGCGGCCGTACATCGACAAGTACTACCGGGGCTCCGGCGCCACGGCGGAGGAGCGGATCAAGCTCTGGAAGCTGGCGTGGGACGCCATCGGGAGCGAGTTCGGGGCCCGCCAGGAGCTGTTCGAGCGCAGCTACGCGGGGAACTTCGACAACGTGCGGCTGGAGAACCTGTTCATGGCGGAGCGCAACGGCGACGTGCCGGAGTGGACGGACCTGGTCGACACGGCCCTGGGGGCGTACGACCTGAACGGCTGGACCGAGGCCCCGTGGGCCGACCCGCTGGCCGACGACGCCGCCGAGGCGGGGTGATCCGACCCGTGCGCCAGACCCTCCCGATCCTGCTGCTGCTCGTGATGCTCGGACTCGCCATCGCCGGCGGGCGCGACAAGATCCCCACGTTCGACGACTCGCCCGTGGACCGGTTCGGCCCGCTGGGTCCCGGCGAGGTGGCGATCCTGTTCGGCGGCGACACCAACCTGGGCGGCAGCACGCCGGTGAAGGCGAAGTTCAAGCAGGAGGGGCACGACTGGATGAGCCGCAAGATGGCGGCGACGATCGAGTCGGCGGACGCGGTGGCGTTCGTGGCCAACCTGGAGGTCCCGATCACCAAGGAGCGGCGCAAGGGCAAGGGTGTAGGCAACTGGAGCTACAACATGAGCCCCAAGATGGTGGACGGGCTGACCGCCGCGGGGATCACGCATGTGGGGCTGGCCAACAACCACATGCTGGACCGCAGCCGCAAGGGGATGCTGGACACCTTCCAGCACCTGGAGAAGGCGAAGATCCCCTACACGGGCGCGGGCCGGAACCTGGCGCATGCGCGCAAGCCGCTGATCATCGACGCGGGAGGGACCCGGGTCGCGATCGTCGCCGGCATGGAGACGTTCAAGCAGAAGGTGGACGCCGATTGGGGCGCCACGGACGACCGCAGCGGGGTGCTGTTCTTCGACGAGGCGAGCATCCCCGCGTCGATCGCGGCGGCGAAGGCGGAGGCGGACCTAGTGGTCGCGTTCCCGCACTGGGGCCGCAACTACCAGCACCGCCTGAAGGGCACGCAGCAGGGGATGGCGAAGTGGCTGGTGCAAGCGGGCGTCGACGCGATCGTGGGGCACCACAACCACGCCGCCCAGGGCTACTGGGCGCGGGATGGCGTGCCGGTGCTGTGGAGCCTCGGCAACCTCTTCTTCGGCACCCAGGGCCGGTTCGGCCACGACAAGATGCAGCCGGGCTACGGGCTCCTGGCGCGGATGGTGATCAAGGACAAGGCGATCGACCGCATCGAGTTGATGCCGATGCGGATCAACAACCGGCTGCAGGACTACCAGCCGCGCCCGATGGAGCGCACCGAGGCCGACGCCGTACTGATCGGCCTGGCCCGGCGGTACGCGCCGAAGAACGTGAGGGTGGAAGCCCGCGACGCGGGCGTGCCCGTGGAGAACCCATACTTCTCGATCGATGAGCGAGGAGTGGGGGTGTTCCGGGCGGCAAAGCCGAAGGCGAAGGCCAAACAGCCGGGCGGCCCGAAGGGTCACTGAGGCAAGACGCAAGGCGCATCAGCGCCGCGCAGCGCGCGAGAGTAGCGTCATCCATGGACGAAGGATAACTTCCCGGGTCATGCTCCGCGCCCTCTCCGCCTTCGTCGCCCTCCTCTTCATGCTCCCCGCCTCCAGCGCCTTCGCGCAGGCCACGGTCGAACTCCCCTCCGTCGCCTCCACGCGCACCGATGGGACCCTGGAGCTGGCCTCGGCGCACTTCAACGCGGTGCAACTGGGCGGCACCCATGAGCCCACCGATCCGGTCACCCTCATCGCCAACAGCGGCCAGGTGAGCCTGCCCACGATCAGCGGCCTGGCGTTGACGGTCGGCACTGGCACCGACGACTCCGAGACCACCTTCACCGGCAGCAGCGCCGACATCAACGCCGCCCTGGACGGCCTCGTCTTCGAGCCGAACGCCGGCTTCGCGGGCACCGCTTCGCTGCAGGTCGACGTCGGCGGCACCGCCGGCGTGTTCGTGACCCTGCCGATCGCGGTCAACGCGCTGCTCGACGCCGAAGCCGCCCGCGACGCGATCCTGCTGGGCGTCACGACCGTCCACGGCGGCGTGCAGCCCGGCCGCATGGTCGCGTTCGGACCCGAGGCCTACGCGATCACGCACTACCCCGAGGGCGTCGGCGTGGGACCCCTCATCGCGGTGGCCTCGTGGGGCGCGGGGCGCGTCATCGCCGTGCCGGACCACCAGATGCTCAACATGGACGCCTACGGGGTCGAGTCGGGCACCTTCTACATCAACGGCATCGGCTGGCTCGCCGACTCCACGGCGCTGGACGTCGCCATCGTCACGCTCAGCCCCGGCATCACCGATTGGCTCGCCAGCCAGGGCTTCACGGACGTCACCACGAGCACCACGGGGACCCTCTCCACGGACCTCGCCACGGCCGATGTGTTCGTCGCCGCCTGGCTCGGTTCGAACCCCAGCGCCTCGACGACCGACGCAGTCGCCGACTTCGTCACCGCCGGCGGGGGCCTCTTCCTGGCCGAGTACGGCGCCGGCTACGACTGGTGGTGGGGTGGCCCGATCTCCGGCGCCCCCGGCAACGAGCTGCTGCGGGAGGCCGGAATCGGCTTCGCTTCGGGCAACAGCTGGGACAACGACACCATCGATGCGACGCTCCGGGGCGTCGGCCAGGTCAACGCGGACCTGCTCCTGGACGTGCTCATCAACGGCTCCGGCGGCTACACCACGGACGAGCTGGAAGAGGCCGCGGGCCTGCTAACCCGGATCTACGACGCGCTGCCCGAGGGCGACCCCCTGGCGCTCGAACTCGACGCCGCCTTCATCACCGCGGTCTCGACGATCACGCCCACGCCGGCCACGCCGGTGTCGGACTCCTTCGACCAGGCAATGCTCCTACGCGAGCTGTCGATCTTGGAGGCGCTGCCGCTGGACGACGTCGTCGAGCACCGCTCCGCCGAAGGCTGCTTCGGCGCGATCGGATCGGCCGACCGGGTCTCCGAGACCGTCGCCATCGACACCACCCGCACCCGCTGGCACAGCACGGGCCTGTACGCCGCGCCGGGCGAGATCGTTACGGTCACCGCCCCCCCCGCCGTCATCGGGGAGGGGTACCTGGTCCGCATCTCGGGCCACGTCGACAACATCGCCGGCCGAGGTACCTGGTCGCGCATGCCCCGGGTCTCGCGCTCCTTCGCGCTGGATGCCGAGACGATCGAGATCGCCTCCCCCTTCGGCGGCGCGCTGTACGTCGACATCGGGGCGGAGCCGACCGACGCGGCCTTCGACGTCACCTTCGCCGACGCGGTGGAGGCGCCCCACTTCGTGCTCGGCGACACCACGGACGCGGTCTGGATCGCCGACGAGCGCGACCTCCCCGCCCCCTACGCGGAGCTGGAGAGCGAGCACTGCACGATCTCGGTCTCCTCCTCGCTGGTCGACACGGTCGACAACATGGAGGCGGTGATGACCCACTGGGACGACGTCGTCACCCATCAGGACACGCTCGCCAACCACGGCCACCTGCGGTCGATGGCGGAGCGCATGAACATCGACGTGCAGATCAGCGCCGGCCTGCTGCACGCCGGCTACCCCACCCAGGGACCGGACTGGGCGTCGCTCGACATCGCCGACACCGAGAGCCTCTACGCCAGCGGAACCTGGGGCTGGTACCACGAGCTCGGGCACGAAGCGCAGCGGCGGCCGGACAAGAGCTGGGGGTGGGACAACCCGTACACCTTCGACGGCGCGGTCGAGGCGACCGTCAACATCTTCACGAGCTACGCGTACGACCAGATCGGGCAGCCCTCGCGAGGCGGCTGGAGCTGGACCGGCGAGCGGGTCGACGTGATGCAGCGGGCCCTGGATACGACGTCGGCGAGCACGTTCGCGGACCTGGGGGTCGGCGACAAGCTGGCCATGTACCTGCAGCTGCGCGACGGCTTCGGCTGGGCCACGTGGACCGACGTCTTCACGCTCTACAACGACGCCGCCGAGCAGCCCGACGACGAACAGGCCGAGCGCGATCTCTTCCTGAACCGCTGGTCCGAGGTCTCGGGGCACGACCTGTCGCTGTTCATGGTCACGTACTGGGGACTGGTGGCGACGCCGTCGGACGCCACCGTCGCCCTGCCGCCGTGGCTCCCCGCCCTGGGTGGGATCGAGGGGAGCTTCGCGGTGCAGCCCGGGGCCACGATCTCCTTCGACCTCCAGGGGGAGGCGCTGTCGCACGACGGCGTCGCCGTGCTGGAGGTGGACGAAGACCTGGACGACAACGGCGACGGCACCTGGAGTTGGACCGCGCCCGCCGAGGAAGCGACCGAGACCTTCACGTACACGGTCACCTCCAGCACCGGCCATACCGCGACCTCGGAGATCGAGATCAACGTCTCCTACGCGGGCGTGCTCATCGAGCGCTGGCTCGGGATCGACGGCTCGGCGGTGGCGGACCTGACGTCGGCGCCCGGCTACCCCGCCAGCCCCGACGAGACGGAGACTGCGGTCGAGTTCGAGGGACCGGTCAACTACGCCGAGGCCTACGGCTCGCGGCTTTCGGCCTACGTCCAGGCTCCCCAGGCGGGCGACTACACCTTCTGGATCGCATCGGACGACGGCGGTGAGCTGTGGGTCGATGGCGCGCTCGTGGCCGAGGTGGTGGGGTGGACCTCGCACCATCAGTGGGACGCCGATCCGAGCCAGGAGTCGGCTCCGGTGACGCTCGCTGAGGACGAGGTCGTGTTCGTCGAAGCTCTGCACAAGGAAGGCGGCGGCGGCGACCACGTGTCCGTGGCGTGGGAAGGGCCGGGGGTCACCTTCGGAGTGCTGGGCGAGCCGTACGTGGCGGTCGATGCGAGCTACTTCGACGATGGCGAAGGCGACGACGACGACGCGACCGACGACGACGATGCGACCGACGATGACGACGCCAGCGACGACGACGATGCGACCGACGACGATGACGACGCGACCGACGGTGACGATGACGACAGCGTCGACCCGGACTTCAGCGGCGGGGGCTGCACGGCGTGCGAGTCGTCCGTGGCGGGTGGATCCCGGGGCGGGATCGCGTGGGTGATGATGGGGGTGTTCTTGATCCGCCGGCGGCGGTGATCGGGACGGCGAGGGGATTGGATGCCGCGGGAGCGAGGGGAGCGAGGGGAGCGAGGGGAGCGAGGTCGCGCCACGGGCGCCACGGGGCCACGGCGCCACGGGGGTGGACTCGGACGGGGGATCGCGAGATTCCGGGGCGTGATCGTCTTCTTGGTTTGGCTGACGGCGTCGGGGCACTCGGCGGCGGAGGTGCCGCGGGAGGTCTTGGTCAAGGAGATGGAGGCGCACCAGCCTGAGGCGGCGGAGAGCCTCGAAGGGGCGCTGGAGGCGGGGGATCTGGAGGGGGCGGCGACGGGGCTGGAGGGGCTCCGGAAGGAGGCGCCGCGGTTCACGCCCGCGGCCGAGCTGCACTGCACCGTCGAGTTCGAGCGGGGCAAGCGACGCAGCGCCATTGAGGCGTGCCGGGCGGCGTTCCTGCAGCGGGGTTCGGTGCACAACCAACGGCACCTGGCGATGACGCTGGCCGTCGGCCCGGCCGTGGATCCACCGACCGAGCGGGAGCTGGAGGAGGCCTCGGCGCTGGCACTGGAGGCGTCGCTGCGCAGCCCTGATGACCCCGAGACCCAGGTCGATCTGTGTGACATCGCGATGATCGCGGGCGACGGCCAGCGGCTCCAGCAGTGCGCCGCCCGCCTCGACGTGCTCGTCCCGGACGACCCCGGCACCCTCTACTTCGGGGCCTACGCGGCCGCTTTCCGAGGCCGACTGGGCGAGGCCCGGGAGCTGCTCGACCAGGCCCGCGCCGCCGGTCTCTCCGACGCCGTCTACGCCGAGGCGGTGGCGGGACTGGAGGCCCGGCGGCCGACGCTGTCGGTGGGCCTGGACAACCTCGTGCGCGCCGTCGTCGCCTGGCTCGGGCTGCTGTTCGGCCTGCTCGTCATCGGGATCGGCGTCGACCGCGCCAACGGGCGGCGCGCCACCCGCGCCCGCTCCGGAGGGCCCGTCCCCTCCCCCGTCCTCGGCACCCGAGGCGTGCTCCGGGGCGTCGTGCTCGCCGGCTACGCCACCGGGCTGGGGGCCGCGGCAGGCTTCTTCGGGGCAGCCGCCCTGGGGCTGCGCAACGCGCTCCTCGCCCCCGAGGTCCCCTGGCTGCTCCTGGGCCTCGGCACCGCGGTCGTGATCCCGGCGGCGCTGCTCGTGGTCCGCTCCGTGACCGTCCGGTTCGAGCGCGCCCCCGATCCCGGGTTCCCCCTCCGCCTCGACTCCTGCCCCTCGCTCCGCGCAGCACTGATGGAAGCGGCCGCCCGCGTCGGCACGCAGGCGCCCACGAACGTCTGGCTGGTCCCCGACGCTCGGATGGAGACCCAACCGGAGCGATCGTCCCTGCGCCTGCTCGCCGGCGGCGGCCCCCCCGATCTCCTGATCGGCGTCGCCCTGCTGGACGGCCTCCGCGCCCGTCGGTTCAAGGCGCTGGCGCTGGCGCTGGCCGAAGATCCGAAGTCCGCGGTGGGGTTCGCGACGGCGATGCAGCGTGCGTTGGAGGGGGAAGCGGCCGCCCTCGCCGCCGCCGGACGGTTCAGCCCCGTGGCCTGGCTCGCATCCTGGCTGCGCTCGATCTTCGCGCGGACCTCCGCCGGCGCCGCCGCCCTCGCGCACGCCGCCGCGGATCGCACCGCCAGCGAAGCCTTCGGAAGCGCCGCCCTGGCCCGCGGGCTGCGTCGGCAGGCGCTGCGCTCCGCCCGGTTCGAGCTCCGCTCCGAGGCCATCGTGAAGCAGCTGGTGCGCACCGGGGGCGCCCTGCCGAACCTCTACGCCTTCACCCCCGAGTCCCCGCCGAGCTCCCACCAACTGGCACAAGCGGAGGCGGCCCGCCTGGAGGGAGATCGCGTGCGCGGGGTCGAGGATCTGGAGGTCACCGTCGAGGCGATGCCGGGGGACGACGCGGACGCCTGGGCCCTGCTGGGCGATCGCGACGGCCTCGAGGTCGAGCTCACCCGCTGGTTCCGGAAGCAGCTCCGGGAGGACCGGGGACTGTCCATCCCCGAATCCTCCCGGACGATTCCGACCGGGCGCTGAGGCGCCGCTGTCGCTCTAGAACTGCTCGGCTTCGGTCGATTCGGCCAACGCCGTCGTGCTGCTGACGCCGCCGGTGATGACGTTCTTGACCTCGTCGAAGTAGCCGGTGCCGACCTCGCGCTGGTGCCGGATCGCGGTGTAGCCGGAGTCGGCCGCCGCGAACTCGCGCTCCTGCAGCTCGGAGTAGGCGGCCATGCCGCGCTGTCCGTAGCCCTTGGCCAGCTCGAACATCGACATGTTCAGCGCGTGGAAGCCCGCGAGGGTCACGAACTGGAACTTGTAGCCGAGCTTGCCGATCTCCTCCTGGAAGGTGCGGATCTCGTCGTCCGAGAGGTGCGCCTTCCAGTTGAAGGACGGGCTGCAGTTGTAGGCCAGCGGCTTGCCCGGGAACCGGGCGTGAATCGCCTCGGCGAACTGACGCGCCTGCTCCAGGTTCGGGAAGCTCGTCTCGCACCACACCAGGTCGGCGTAGGGGGCGTAGGCGAGGCCGCGGGCGATGGCCTGCTCGATGCCCGACTTGACCCGGTAGAAGCCCTCCGGCGTGCGCTCGCCGGTCATGAACTCGTGGTCGCGGGGGTCGATGTCGGAGGTCAGCAGCTTGGCGCTGTCGGCGTCGGTGCGGGCGACCAGAAGGGTCGGGGTGCCCATGACGTCGGCGGCGAGGCGCGCGGCGACCAGGGTCTTGATGAACTGCGACGTGGGCACGAGCACCTTGCCGCCCAGGTGGCCGCACTTCTTCTCGGCGGCGAGCTGGTCCTCGAAGTGCACGCCCGCGGCGCCTGCTTCGATCATCGCCTTCATGAGCTCGTAGGCGTTCAGCTGCCCGCCGAAGCCGGCCTCGGCGTCGGCCATGATCGGGGCGAACCAATCACGCTCGGCGCCGCCCTCGGCGTGCTCGACCTGGTCGGCCCGCTGCAGCGCCTGGTTGATGCGCTTGACCACGGTGGGGACCGAGTTCACGGGGTACAGCGACTGGTCGGGGTACATCTGGCCCGACACGTTGGCGTCGGCGGCGACCTGCCAGCCGCTCAGGTAGATGGCCTGGAGGCCGGCGCGCACCTGCTGCACCGCCTGGTTGCCCGTCAGCGCGCCGAGGGCGCGGACGAAGGGCTCGGACTGGAGCAGCTCCCAGAGGCGGCGGCTTCCGCGCGCTGCGAGGGTGTGCTGGATGGTGATGGAGCCGCGGAGCCGAAGCACGTCCTCGGGGGTGTAGCCGCGGGTGATGCCATCGAACCGGCCCTCGGGGATCGGTCCGAGGACCTCTTCCCAGTTGTGCTCGGTGTCGATGCGGGTGGAGGTGATCGCCTTGGTCACCAGCGAGCTGGTTCCGTTGGTCCCATTGGTCGGGGTCTGCGTCTGGGTATGCATCGTCTGAATCTCCTAGGCCTGCTCGCGCAGGTACTCGTAGGCGGGAAGGGTCAGGAACTCCTCGAAGTGACCGTCGAGGGAGAGGGTGGTGAACAGCTCGGCGGCCTGCTGGTAGCGCCCCGCGGCGTAGGCCTCGCTGCCCACGGTCTCCTCGATGGCGGTCAGCTCCTCGGCGAGCACGGTCTGGAACAGCTCGGGGGTGACCTTGCGGCCGTCGGTCAGGGCGGCGCCGTGGCGGATCCACTGCCAGACCTGGGTCCGGCTGATCTCGGCCGTCGCGGCGTCCTCCATGAGGTTGTACAGCGGCACGCAGCCGGAGCCGCGGAGCCACGCCTCGAGGTAGAGCGTGCCGACGTTCAGGTTCTGCCGGAGGCCCGCCTCGGTGATGGTGCCCTGGGGCACGGCGAGGAGGTCGTCCTCGGTGGTCGTCAGGTCGAGCTGCCGGTCGATCTGGTTGGCCTGGGGCATGTGCTCGTCGAACACCGCCTTGGCGAGGGGGACCAGCGCCGGGTGCGCCACCCAGGTGCCGTCGTGGCCGTCGGTGACCTCGCGGAGCTTGTCGTTGGTCACCTTGGCGAGCGCCGCCTCGTTGGCCGCCTCGTCGCCCTTGATGGGGATCTGCGCGGCCATGCCGCCCATGGCGAAGACGCCGCGGCGGTGGCAGGTCTTGATGCACAGCCGCGTGTAGCTCTGCATCATCGGCTGCGTCATGCCGACCTGGCCGCGGTCCGGGACGATGAACTCGGGGTGCTCGCGGAAGGTCTTGATGAAGCTGAAGAGGTAGTCCCAGCGGCCGCAGTTGAGGCCGGCGCTGTGGTCGCGCAGCTCGAACAGGATCTCGTCCATCTCGAACGCGGCGGGCAGCGTCTCGATGAGCACGGTCGCCTTGATGGTGCCGACCTCGATGCCGAGGGTCTGCTGCGCCCACACGAAGACGTCGTTCCAGAGGCGCGTCTCGAGGCGGCTCTGGAGCTTCGGCAGGTAGAAGTAGGGGCCGCTGCCGCGGGCGATGAGCTCGGCGGCGTTGTGGAACAGGTACAGGCCGAAGTCGAAGAGGCCGGCGGGGACGGCGCGTCCGTCCACCAGCAGGTGCTTCTCCCAGAGGTGCCAGCCGCGGGGGCGGACCATCAGCACGGCGGTGCTGTCGTTCAGGGTGTAGTGCTTGCCGCGGGCGTTGGTGAACTCGATGGTCCGGCGCACGGCGTCGAAGAGGTTCACCTGGCCGGAGACGACGTTGTCCCAGGTGGGGGCGTTGCTGTCCTCGAGGTCCGCCATGAAGACGTTCGCGCCGGAGTTCAACGCGTTGATGATCATCTTGCGGTCGACGGGGCCCGTGATCTCGACACGACGATCCTGCAGGTCGGCCGGCAAGGGCGCGCAGGTCCAGTTGCTGCTGCGGATGTGGGCCGTCTCGGGCTTGAACCCGGGGCGCATGCCGGCGTCGAAGCGGCTCTGGACCACGCGGCGGAGCGTCAGCAGCTCCTCGACGCGGGGCCGGAACCGGCGGGCCAGCTCGGCGACGAAGTCGAGGGCATCCCGGGTCAGGACGGTGTTGTATTCGGGACGCATGGTCCCGGCGACCCGGCAGGAGCGGGTGATCGGGCGGGGGGCTTCAGCGTGTTGCGCGAGTTCCATGAGAGGAATCTCGGATCCAAAACGCTGCCCGGCAAGTCGCGAAGTCAACTCGTGTAAAGTCTGGCTTGTAAAGTTGTAAGGAATTGACATGACAGAACCTGTCAAGTTGGGCGCGAAGATCCGCACGCTGCGGCGCCGCCAAGGCATCACGCAGAAGCAGTTGGCCGAAGCTCTGGGGGTCTCTCCGAGCTACGTCAACCTGATCGAGCACAACCGCAGACCCGTCACGGCGCCGCTTCTGATCAAGCTCGCGCAGCAGTTCGAGGTCGATCTTCAGGAGTTCGCCAGCGATCACGATCAGCGGCTCGTGGACGACCTCATGGAGGCGTTCGGCGACGGGCTGTTCGACGAGCACGGGTTGGTGCCGGTGGACGTCCGCGACTTCGTGGCCCACAGCCCGTCGGTCGCGCGGGCGGTGCGCACGCTGTACGACGCCCTGAAGGAGAACCGCCAGGGGGGCACCCCCTCGGACAGCGCGGGCATCGGCCCCCTCCCCTCGGAGGAAGTGTCGGATCTGGTCCAGGAGCACATGAACTGGTTCCCCGATCTGGAGGACGGCGCCAACAAGATCGTGCGCGACGGGCGCCTCGATCCGACGGATCTGTACTCGGGGCTGGCCCGGTACCTGCGCGACGAGCTGACGATCGACCTCCGCATCGCCCGGGTGGGCGAGGACAGCAAGGCGCTGCGGCGGTACGACCCCGATCGGCGGGAGCTGGTGCTGAGCGAGACGCTGCCGCCGCGATCGCGGAACTTCCAGCTCGCCCACGTGGTCGGGCTGCTCACCTGCGCGCCCGCCATCGACCGGATCATCCGCAACGGGGGGCTGTCGACGGAGGACGCACGGAGGCTCGCGAAGGTGGCGCTGGCCAACTACGTCGCGGGGGCGGTGCTCATGCCCTACAAGGGCTTCGCCTCGGCGGCGCGGCAGGAGCGGTACGACCTCGAACTCCTGGGGCATCGCTACAAGACGAGCCTGGAGCAAATCTGTCATCGATTGACGACGCTGCGGAAGCCGGGGGACGAGGGCATCCCGTTCCACCTCGTCCGCGTCGACATCGCGGGGAACATCAGCAAGAAGTTCAGCGCGACGGGCATCCGCTTCGCCCGGTTCGGCGCCGCCTGCTCGCTGTGGAACGTGTTCCAGGCGTTCACGACCCCGGGGCGGTTCCGCACGCAGCTCAGCGAGATGCCGGACGGCAAGGGGTTCTTCTGCATCGCCCGGACGATCCCGAAGGGACGCGGGGGCTTCCTGTCGCCGCACTCGGTGCACGCCATCGGGCTCGGCTGCGACGTCGATCGCGGCCACGAGATGGTCTACAGCGACGGGATCGATCTGAAGCGCATGGATCGCGCGGTGAAGATCGGGGTCAGCTGCCGGCTGTGCCCCCGGACCGACTGCGCGGTGAGGGCGTTCCCGCAGCTGAACACGCCGTTGGGGGTGGATCCGAACGTGAAGGGGCTGTCGACGTTCTCGCCGGTGGGGTGACGGCGCGGACGGTGGCTACTGCACCGCCTCGCCATGCACCGCGATGTCGAGCCCCCGCACCTCCGACTCCTCGTCCACCCGCAGCCCCACCGCCACGTCGATGACCTTCAACAGCACGAACGTGACCGCCGCGGCGTACACCACCGTCGCGCCGATGCCCCACACCTGCACGCCGACCTGCCCCCAGTTGCCCTCGAGGCCGCCAGCGGTGCCACCGATCGCCTCGACCGCGAACACGCCGGTCAGCACCGCGCCGATCAGGCCGCCGACGCCGTGCACCCCGAAGCAGTCGAGGCTGTCGTCGTAGCCGAGCTTGTTCTTGAGCGTCGTCGCCCCGAAGTAGCAGCAGACACCGGAGATCAACCCGATCGCCAACGCCCCCGTCGGCCCCACGAAGCCCGCCGCGGGCGTGATCGCCACCAGCCCGCCGACCGCGCCCGTCACGATCCCCAACACCGACGGCCGCTTGTGCAGAAGCCACTCGGTCAGCAGCCACGACACGCCCGCCGAGGCCGCCGCGATGTGCGTCACCAGCAGCGCCATCGCCGCCGATCCGTTGGCCCCCAGCGCCGAGCCCGCGTTGAAGCCGTACCAGCCGACCCACAGCATGCAGGCGCCGATCACGGTGAGGACCAGGTTGTGGGGCTGGAGCGCGACCTTGCCGAAGCCCTTGCGCGGCCCCAGCACGATCGCCGCCACGAGGCCTGCGACCCCCGCGTTGATGTGGACCACGGTGCCGCCGGCGTAGTCGAGCACGCCGTCGCCCCCGAGGAAGCCGCCGCCCCACACCCAGTGGCACACGGGGGCGTACACCAGGAGCAGCCACAGGCCCGAGAACACCATCATCGGGCCGAACTTCATCCGCTCCGCGAAGGCGCCCGTGATCAGCGCCGGGGTGATGACCGCAAACGTCATCTGGAAGGCCACGAACAGCGCCTCCGGGATGGTCCCGGACAGCGACTCGGGCCCGATCCCGGCGAGCATGAACTTGCTCGTTCCGCCGATGAAGTCGTTGCCTTCGGCGAACGCCAGGCTGTAGCCCGCGACCATCCACAGCACCGAGCAGAGGCAGCAGATCGCGAAGCTCTGCATCAGCGTGCCGAGCACGTTCTTCTTGCGGACCATGCCGCCGTAGAAGAGCGCCAGCCCCGGGATCGTCATCATCAGGACCAGCGCGGTGGCCGTCAGCATCCAAGCGGTGTCACCTGTGTTCATGCCCATCCGCCCTTCCAAGAGCCGTGCCAGGGATCGCGTCCAACGATCGTGGCAAGCTGCGCCCGCTGATCTGCCCGATTCAGGGCAGTGACTGCGCCAAGATCGAGCAGATTTGGAGAAAATCGGATTCCTATTGACCCCAGTTGCGTGCCTGCTATTTCACTCGGTCATGCCACGTCAGAAATGGTCCATCCGAGAGCTCATGCCGGCGATCGCCCTCACCGCGGGGCCGGTCCTGGTGTGGGTCGCTGCGGCGCTGCTGCTGAGCTGACCTCTCCGTGAGTTCGAACGACGGGCGCCGCGTCGGCGTCGCCCTGACGATCGCTGTGGCGTCGATCTCGTTCGCCGCCATCTTCTTCCGCAAGGCCTCCCCCACCCACCCGCTGACCTCCGCCGGGATCCGGCTCGCGATCGCCTGCGTCGCGCTGTCGCCGTTCACGATCCGCGCGATCCGGGCCGGCCGGCTGCCCGCCGCCCACCTCAAGGCCGGACTCGCCGCCGGACTGCTCTACGGCCTGCACTTCGGCGCCTGGGTGTGGAGCCTCGAACTGACCACCGTGGCCGCGTCCGTCACCCTCGTCACCGCGACCCCGCTGCTGCTGGCGATCGTGGGTGTCGCCACCGGCCGGGATCGCCCCTCGGGGCGCCTCTGGGGCGCCCTCACCCTCGCCGCGATCGGGGTCTCGATCATCGGCGGCACCGACCTGCTCGCATCGGAGACCGCGCTCCAGGGCGACGCCCTCGCCCTCCTCGGCTGCGCCGCCATCGCCGGCTACCTGCTCGTCGCCCGAGGGCTCGGCAACGACCTCGACGTGCTCGGCTTCACCGGGATCGCCACCGGGGTCGGCGCCGTCGTGCTGCTGGGCACCGCCGTCGCGATCGGGGTCGATCCCCTCCCCGCCTCCAACGCCGCCTGGGGTTGGCTCGCCCTGTCCGCGCTGCTGCCCCAGATGGTCGGCCACTCGCTACTGACGTGGTCCCTGCGCCACACCACCCCCACCGTGGTCGGCCTCTCGACGGTGGGCGAGCCCGTGGGCTCAACGGTGCTGGGCGTGCTTCTGTTGAACGAGATCCCCGGAGGGATCACCGTGTTCGGGTGCGCCGTGACGCTGTCGGCGGTCGTGCTCGCGCTGACCGCGGGCGCCTCACATGAGGGGAAACATCAGGTGGAGGCCCCCTGATCGCGGCGGTCCCGGGTCGAACCGGGTCTCGCGCAGCAGATCCATCACACAGTCGGTCGAGAACTCGTCCGTGATCGGGATCGACGGGACGATCGTGGTCGCTCGACCGTTCTCTCCCACCACGATCACCAGGTCCAGATCGGTGCGATCGCCGGCCCGCGCCCCGCACCGGCCGAACTCGCCGTCGCAGATCATGGAGTACTGCACCGTCAGCGGCTCCATCGGCGAATCGGCGTCACGAACCACCCACACCACCACCGAGCCGAGCTCCCCGATGCGCGCCTCCGGCGGCAACTCGACCTCCGACTTCAGCACCTTCACTACGCACCGCCGCTCGGGCCCCGCGAGCACCTCCTCGATGCCTGGCTGCGCCTTGATCCGGGTCAGCCCGCCGTCCTTTCCGACCACGAAGTCGAACCCCGCCGCCGACAGGGGCGGGAACCCCGTCCGCTCCTGGATGCAGCCGACGAGGCTGGGGCGGAGCTTCGCGGAGACCCAGCCCTCGGTCACGATCGACCGCACCCAGGCGCCCGGCCCCTCGATCGCGCTGGGCGTGGCGGCAAAGAGGAACGGGTAGTTCACGACCGTCGGACCGCCCCCCGCGGGGAACTGCGCCTTCGCCACCCGCTCCTGCACGCAATGAACCATCACCGGGTCCCCCAGCGTGTCGATGGTGGCGGCGGCGAACGCCACCGTTCCGGCGGGCTCGATGAGGAAGTGGATCACGACCTTGCCCCCCAGCCGCGGGTGGTCCAGCCGACGGCGCTGGAAGCACTGCTCCATCGCCGGCACCTGAGCCCGAACCACGTCGGCGATCCCGCTGATGCTCGGGCCCCCCGCCGCCTCCCCCATCCGGCCGAGCGGGCGGGAGCCCAGGTAGAGTTGGAGCCGGATCTCGGCGGTCGCATGCTCCGGGGCCCGCCACCCCATCAGCACTTCTAGGGTGCAGCGCTCGAGCTCGGCGTCGACGGCATGGCGCCACCGCACGGCGGCGACGCGACCGTCGTCGGCGAAGGTCACGTCGATCATCCCCGTGGGGAGCTCGAGGGTGTCCCGATCGGCGCCACAGGCGGCGAGGTCCGTCGCGATCCCCGCGGGCAGGTCCACGTCGATCGCCTCGCCCGCGCGCCACGCCATGCCGGGCTGCAGCTCGGCCGCCGCCAGCGGCCCCGCCAGCGCGATCGACAGCACGACCACGAAGCTCAGGCGGAGGCAACGCCCCATCAGGTCTGGGGGGCCGAGCGCAGCGGGGACTCCTCGTAGCAGCGCCGCTGGGACGAACAGTCTTCCGGCGTCGCCGGCCCGTCATCGGGGCCCCAGCTCCGGCAGGTGGCGAGGCAGCTGAACGGCACGTCGTTGCGGGACGCCAGCTGGATCGCCTCCTCCCGGCTGCGCAGGCCCGCGCCGTAGAACGACTTCCAGCGAAGGTGTCGGCACAGGTCCATCAGGAACCACCTCCCACGGCCCGCTCCAGGGCCTCCAGCACGCAGCCCTTGAGCATCGCCACCTTGTAGGCATTGCCCGGCAGCGGGGAGGCGCCCGTGGCGGCCAGGTTCGCAGCCGCCTCGAGGTTGGCCTGGGTCGCCTTCTTGCCGCGCAGCGAGGCCTCGACGTTCCGCAGCCGCATCGGTACCGGCGCCACCGCCCCGGCCGCTACGGCCACGCGACCGATGGAGGCCCCCTCCAGCTCGAGCCGGACGTGTGCCTCCACCAGCGGCCACTCGGCCCGCCGCCGCGCGATCGCACGCTTGTAGCCCCACCGCTCGGCGGGCCGGGGTGGCGGCAGCACGATCGCGGTCACCAGCGCGCCGTCCTCCAGCGTGTTCTCTCGGAGGGGGTCCGCGCCGTCGCCGAGGAAGGCCTCCATCGAGCGATGCTCCCCGCCCCGCA
The DNA here is from genome assembly GCA_024229515.1 of Pseudomonadota bacterium. Lineage (GTDB taxonomy): Bacteria > Myxococcota_A > UBA796 > UBA9615 > UBA9615 > JAAESI01. The sequence goes on from JAAESI010000010.1 coordinate 145,096, forward strand.
CCTCCACGTCGGCGTCGTACGCCAGCAGCACCATCGCCAGGGTCGAGGGGTGCACCGCGCGGCTGGGCCCGAGGTCGAAGATCGAGTGCAGCGAGTGGTCGTCACTGCGCGAATAGCAGAGGTGACCACCCTTCTTGAAGCACTTGAACTCTGGGTGTCTAAAGTACCAACACCTTGGCCGTTGAAGGAGGTTGCCCGCCAGCGTTCCGACCGCTCGAATCTGCGGTGTCGCGCCGGCCCCTGCCACCCCCGCGAGGCCGGGGTACCAGGTCCGCAGATCCTCGCTCCGGCCCATCTGGGCCATCGTCACCATCGCCCCGATCGTGAACCCGCCCGAGGCGACGGGATCGAACGCTGGCGCCGTCGGCGCCTCGGCCTCGGAGGTGAGCTCTTCCTCCGTCGGCGGCTCCTCCGGTGACTCCGACGTGTCGATCGGCGGAGCGGGGAGCCAGTCCATGGCACGGAGCGCGGGCACGCGGGTCAGGTCGACGAGGTCTTCGATCGGGGTGATGCCCTGCGCGCGGCGGTCCATCACGTCGGTGCCACCCGCCCGGTACTCGCCCGGCGAGGCGGCGGCCTCCTCCACGGTCACGGGGAACCGGACGACGCTCACGATCCCGCCCCTTCGAGCACCCGATCGGGCCGGATGGGGATCCGGGTAGGCCTCCACCCCGTGGCGTGGGCGACCGCGTTGCCGATCGATGCCGCCGCACCGACGGTGCAGAGCTCGCCCAGACCGACGCCGCCGCCCGCGATGCCGTCGAGGGGATCGGCGGCGAAGTGGACCTCGATGGGGGGTGCGTCCCCCAGCCCGGCGATGCGGTAGTTCATCAGGTTGCTGCTGATCACCCGACCGAACATGTTGTCCCGGAGGCGCTCCTCGTACAGCGCGTAGCTGAGCCCCTGGACGATCCCGCCCTGCACCTGGCTCGTGGCGAGCTCCGGGCTGTAGATGCGGCCCACCCCGATCCCGGCCCAGACGTTCAGGGGCGTGATGCGACCCAGCCGGGTGTCGACCTCCACCTCGGTCACCGTCACGCTCGCGGGCGCCAGATTCCCCACGAGGATGTGGCCGACCGCGATGGGGAAGTACCAGCCGTTGGGCTCGCGCCCCCGCTTGCCCAGGCGGGTCTGCTCCGGCGCGTTGGGCAGGATTTCGGACCACGGGAGCAGACCGCCCTCGTGCTTGATGCCGCCGGGCGCGACCTCGCCCCCGGACAGCTCCCAGCGCTCGATCGCGACCTCGCAGAGATCGGCCGCGACCTGCCGGGCCGCGTCGGCAGCGACCGGCGCGACCGAGGCGGTGGTGCGGCTGCCTGAGCTCACCGGCCCGCGGGGCAGGTTCGAGTCACCGACCTCGACCTGGATCTCCGAGTACGGAACCCCCAACGCCGCGCCGACCGCCTGGGCCAGCATCGTCTTGGCGCCGTTGCCCATGTCCTGGGTCGCGCACGACACCTTGAACCCTGAAGAAGAACTTGAGACCTGGACTTGCATGTTATTCTGGATGAAATAGAACCAGGTCGCCGAGGCGAGCCCGACCCCGCGCCGATAGCGACCCCCTCCGCCGCCTCCGCCGCGATCGCGCCACAGCGGCAGCGCCTCCACACGGTCGTACAGTTGGTTGCGGATCGGGTTGGGATCCCAGCGCCTGCGAAGGGCCAGCGGATCCATGCCGAGTCGGCCCGCCAGCTCGTCCACGGTCCCCTCCAGGGAGAAGAACGCGGCCGGTCCCCCCGGCCCCCGGAACGGTTCGCCCGGAGGCGCGTGGCTGACCACGTCGAAGTCCCGCAGCGACTTGGCGGCGCCGGGGTACATCAGCCGCCAGAAGAGGCTCGTGTTGGTGCCCACCGCCACGCCCGAGTCGTTCCAGGCGTCGATCTCCACCGCCTTCAGCGTGCCCGCGGCCGACGAGGCCACGGCCGCTACGTCAATGCGGGCGCCCGGGCGCAGCCCGCCGGTGACCATCTCGCCCGCTCGAGTCAGCGCCACCTGCACCGGCTTGCCGCACTCGCGGGCCAGCTTGACCGCCGCGACGGTGTCCATCTGGAGCCGGCACTTGGCGCCGAAGCCGCCCCCCACGTACTCGGCCTTGACCGTCACCTGAGAGGTCTTCAAGTCGAAGAAGTGGGCGAGGTCGTCGCGCATGTCGGAGACGGCCTGGGTGGACATGCAGACGGTCAGGGAGTCCCCATCCCACCACGCGGTCGAGGTGTGGGGCTCCAGCGCGGTGTGGACCTGCACGGCGGCCTCGTAGCGACGCTCCTCCAGCAGGGTCGCGCCGGTGGTGTCGGTGCGGGCCGCGACGACCTCCTTGCGGGCCTTGCGCCCCTGAGCGCTGAAGACCCCGGCCGGGCCGCGCGCGTTGCCCTGCCACCCCCGGGCGGGGAACACGATCCCCTCCCCCGCGTTGGTCGGCCGCGGCTTGGGGCTGTCATCGTTCTCGGCGAGCTTGTGGACGGGGACCGCGGCCTTGCTCCCGGCGAACACGGCAGGGGCCCCCTCGGCGAGGGCGGCGTCCATGTCCAGGACCGCATCCAGTCGCTCGTACTGGACGACGATCGCGCGGGCCGCCCGCTCGGCGGAGGCCTGGTCCCGGGCCGCCACGGCCGCGACCTCCTGGCCGGCGAAGCGGACGCGGGAGCCGTCCTCCAGCAGCGCGACGACCTTGACCACGCCGGGGATCTGCCCCGCGGCGCGGAAGTCGAAGCCCGTGACGAGGGCGTGAGGGTGGGGCGATCGGGCGAGCGCGCCGTACAGCAGCCCCCGCGGCCGCATGTCGCCGGAGTACAGCGCTCGGCCGGTCACCTTGGCGAGGCCGTCGACCCGCGGAGCAGGCCCCGCGGGGCCGTCGAAGCGGCCCGCGCAGGCGCCCTTGATCGCCCGGGCGATGGCGACGTAGGCGCCGCAGCGGCACAGGTGGCCGGCCATCGCGCGCCCGACGTCGGCGTCCGAGGGCTCGACGTCGCCGTGTTCGGCCCGCCAGCCGTCGCAGAATGCGGCCGCCTCGACCACGAACCCGGGGGTGCAGAAGCCGCACTGCAACGCGTCCTCGGCGAGGAACGCCTTCTGGATGGGGTGCAGCTCGTCGCCCAGGCCTTCGATCGTGGTCACCGCGCGCCCCTGAATCGACGTGGCGGGGAGCAGGCAGGAGCAGACGCAGTCATCGTCCAGCTGGACCGTGCAGGCGCCGCACGCGCCGTGGCCGCAGGCGAGCTTGGTGCCGGTGAGGTCGAGCCCCTCGCGCAGCACCGTCAGCAGGGAGGTGTTCGGGGCCACTGAAAGGTTCACATCCGCGCCGTTGATCGTGGCCTCGACCGTGACGCGCTCGTGAGGCTCGGCCGCGGCGGAGGCGGTCGACTCGGCCGACAGTCCCGCATGCTCTCCGGCGGAGGCTTCCTGGGCCGCTCCCACCGCCGCTCCAGCGGTCGCCCCGAGCCCTGATTTGATGAACCAGCGTCGGCTGAAACCTCGGTCCTCACCCATGGCCGAGGACGCTAGCATGCGCCGGATGCCACACCGTCTCGCCCTCCTTGTGGTGCTGCTCCTGCTCGGCTGCCCGGTGCCGGAACCGGCGCCCGACCCCGGGCCCGAGTTCGACCCGGACCTGGCGGCGGATCTCGACGCCGCCATCGCCGTCGCCCAGGTCCAGCTGGGGGCGCCCGGAGCGAGCGTCGGGGTGGAGCTGGGAGATGGGAGCCGCTGGTACGGCGCCGCCGGTCGATCAGACCTCGCGACGGACACCCCCGTGCTCCCGAGCGACCGCTTCCGCATCGGCTCCGTGACCAAGACCTTCACCGCGTCGGCCGCCCTCCTCCTCATCGTGGAAGGCTCCATCGCGTACGAAGACACCGTCGAGGACTGGCTCCCCGGGCTCGTCCCCGACGGGGAGCTGATCACGGTCGAGATGCTGCTGCAGCACCGGTCCAGGATCCGCAGCTACACCGACACCGCCTACTTCGTCGCCCACCTCACCGAGCCCGTGACGCCGACGGTGATCGTGGAGGAGTCCGTCGCCGAGGGGGCCGAGTTCCCACCCGGCACGGACTGGGCCTACAGCAACACCAACTTCATCCTCCTGGGGATGATCACGGAGTTGGCCTCGGGGGAGGCGTGGCACGAGGTCGCGCGATCGCGGCTGTGGGACCCGCTGGAGCTGACCGAAACATGGTTGGAGAGCGCCGAGGACGGCGGCCCGATCGTCCGCGGGCACCTGGGCGGCATCGAAATCACGGACGCCTACGACGCCTCCTGGTGGACCAGCGGCGGGGTCGTCAGCACCACCGCGGACCTGATGACGTGGCTGCGCGCGCTGCACTCCGGCGAGGTCCTGGGGGAGGCGGAGCTGGCGCGCATGCTGACGGACTCGGGGGACGGCTACGGCATGGGGATGTACCTCCGCGGCGCCCCCGAAGGGCGCTACGTCGGCCACACCGGGAGCACGCAGGGGTTCAACGCGGACCTGTTTGTGTTGGAGTCCAGCGGCGCGATCGTGACGTCGCTGGTCAACGACTTCACGGTCCCCGGGGCGGACGTGTCAGCGGCGGCGTGGGCGGTGTTGAACGAGTAGGAGCAGCAGCAGCGCGAGCACGCCCGAGGGGCCGGTTCCGGAACCGCCGTCGGAGCACTGCCCTCCGCACCCGAATCCATCGGCGCCGGCGGGGCCGGCTTCGGCCTCGGGGGTCGGCTCCTCGGTCCACCCGGCGTCGTCATCGTCGCTCTCCTCGATGGCGGCGTCGTCGTCATCGCCCTCGTCGACCGCGTCGTCATCGTCGGCGGGCGGGTCCGTGACCACGGGGTCCTCGGCCACGGTCCGGGTGCCGACGTGGGTCCAGCCGAGTCGGGGCTCGGGGTCGTAGTCGCCCCCCTGGCGTCGAAGAAGATGTTCTGGGGCCCGCCGAAGGTGTCGGGGTAGAGCGTCAGGGCGTACTCGACGACCAGTTCGTTGCCGGCGAACCAGACGCCGGAGGCGGAGCAGTCCAGATCGCCCCACTCGCCCTCGATCACCTGGTCGGCGCCGGGGGCGCACTGGGTCCCGTTGTGGCCGAGCAGGCCGTCGCCGTAGCCGACGTGGATGTTGGGGTCCGAGGCGGTGACCTCGTCGGCGATCATCATCTGCACGACGCGGAAGGTCTCGGCGCCTTCGCAGTGGCCGTAGCGGGCCTGGAACGTGACGACGGAGCCCTCCCCCGCTTCGGGGGTGACGCCCCCGACGGTGATCATCGGCTCGCACGGCGCGGGGGTGGCGTCGTCGTCGTCGTCGTCGTCGTCGTCACCGGGGGTGCCCACGTCGCCCCAGACGCGGAGGTTGCGGATCGAGGCGAGCGGATGCTGGTTGCTCTGGTGTTCGCAGCGATTGCCGACCACGAGGAACTTGTCGGTGGGGTCGAACGCGTCGCCGTTGCCGCCGCCCATGTGGGTGCAGGAGGCGCCGCCGTCGATCTCCATGTAGATGCCGGAGGGGTCCCACTCGGCGTAGACGTGGTGCGTCTGCCCGGCGGTCCAGTTCTGGATGTTGTAGGCGCAGCCGAACTCGGAGTTGGTGATGACGACGGCGTCCCAGTTGTCGGCGAGGCCGTCGTCGTCCTGGCCGAAGCGGAAGACGTGCCCGTCGCGGTAGTCCGGGGACATCCCCTGGAAGCCGATGTACTCGTTGTCGTCGGGGGCCTCGCCGCAGACGCTGAACAGCGACACCTTGCCGCCGCTGGTCTCGCCGCCGGGGAGCGGGAGCAGACCCTCGACGTCGAACTCGATGGCGCCGTCGGACAGGTCGATGGCGGTGGGGAACGCGAAGTCGATGCCGCCGTTGTTGGAGGGGGCGAAGCCGGAACCGGAGAAGGAACCGCCGACGACCGCGCCGCCGTTGGCCGTGACCGGCCCCGGGGAGGTCAGATCGAGGCACAGCAACTCGGATCCGTCGCACGTGACGGCGGCCGCGGACGCGGGGAGCAGGACGAGCGGGAGCGCGAGCAGGATCGAACGCACGGGGCACCTCCACGATCACCATCGCGCGGGCCCGCCGAGAAGGATGTTGCCGAGGTCTGGAGATTTGGGTGGAGCGGCAACATGCAAGACAAGACGCAAGACGCAGCAGCGTCGTGCTGCGCCGGAGGCGCGTAGTCCCGAGGAAGAGACGCAAGGCGCTCCGCGCCGAGAGGCGAAGCCCTCGATAGCGCGTCCAGCGCCGCGCAGCGCGCTCTCGCGCGCTGCGCGACGCTGATGCGTCTTGCTCCGGGCATACTCCCCCTCCATGTCGCACTTGACCGCATCCGCCATCGAACTCGCGCGTCGCATCCGCGACGGCGAGGCCTCCTCCGTCGACATCGTCGAGGCGCACATCGAGCAGATCCAGCGCGTCAACGGCGCCCTCAACGCCGTCGTGCAGCCCCGCTTCGACGTCGCCCGCGCCGAGGCCGCGACCGCGGACCGGGAGCTCGCCGAGGCAGGACCCGAGGAGCTCCCTCCGCTGCACGGCGTGCCCTGCACCATCAAGGAGTGCTTCGCCCTGGAGGGCATGAAGCAGTGCGCAGGACTCGAGTCCCAAAGGCACCACGTCCCGCACGAGCAGGCCCCCACCGTCACCCGCCTCCGAGGCGCTGGAGCCATCCCCCTGGGCGTCACCAACCTGTCCGAGCTGTGCATGTGGCTCGAGTCCAACAACCGCGTCTACGGCCGCACCAACAACCCCTACGACCTCAACCGCATCGTCGGGGGAAGCAGCGGTGGCGAGGGCGCCATCGTCGGCGCAGGCGCCTCCCCGTTCGGCCTCGGCAGCGACATCGGCGGCTCCATCCGCATGCCCGCCTTCTTCTGCGGCGTCTTCGGGCACAAGCCCAGCGGCGGCGTCGTGCCGGGGACCGGGCAGTACCCGGTCGCCCACGGGGATGCCCTCCGCTACCTCACCACCGGGCCGCTGGCCCGCCGCGCCGAAGACCTGATGCCGCTGCTGCGGCTGCTCGCCGGACCCGACGGCCAGGACACTGGCTGCGAGCCCATCGAGCTGGGCGAGGTCGACGCCGTCGACCTCGCCGGCCTCACGGTGCTCCACATCCCGGACAACGGCCGCACCCCCGTCAGCCGCGAGCTGCGCGACGCCCAACGCCGGGTCGCGGACCGCCTCGAGGCCCTCGGCGCCACCGTGCGCACGCCCTCGCTCCACCGGCTCAAGCGCTCCTTCGACATCTGGGGCGCGATGCTCCACGAAGCGGGGGGCCCCAGCTTCGCCGAGCTCATGGCCAACGGGAACGGCAGCTGGCGCTCCACCTTCGCCCTCGCCCGCTGGTTCACCGGAGGCGGGGTCCACACCCTCCCCGCCATCGCCCTCGCGCTCTTCGAACAGACCGCGGACGTGCCCCGGGGACGGGTCGCCAAATGGGCCGCCCAGGGCGAAGAGCTGCGCCTCGAACTCGAGGATGCGCTGGGGAACGACGGAGTCATGCTCTACCCGCCCTACGCGCGCACCGCGCCGAAGCACTACTACCCGCTGCTGCGCCCTTTCGAGTGGGTCTACACCGCCATCCTCAACGTGATGCAGCTCCCCAGCACGCAGGTCCCGCTGGGGCTCGACAGCCGGGGCCTCCCCCTCGGCGTGCAGGTCGCCGCCGCCCACGGCAACGACCACCTCACCATCGCCGTCGCCCAGGAGCTGGAGCGCTCGTTCGGAGGCTGGACTCCGCCGGATCGCTGGATGGCGTCAGCCTGACCCGCCCAGCGCCCCCGGCGCCAGCTCCCAGATCAGCAGCAGCGGACGTCCGTCCTCCGCCTTCAGCACGAGCGTCGGCGGCATGCCCGGACGCCCCGCCCCCGCCAGGCAGGCCTGGATCTCGTCGTTCCAATGCCACCCCGCGAAGTCCATCAGCCACCGCCGGCGGTGGTCCCGCGTGCGCAGAATCTCCGAGCAGTCGGACGGACGCTCCGGCACGTAGTCCGACGGAAAGCGCTCTCCGGTGACCGCGATGACGGGCCAGTAGCTCCAGCTGTCGCCGGCCAGCAGCAGCCCCTCTTCGTCGGCCCCCAGCCGCTCCAGCATCCAGCGGCCCGCGGCCTCCTTCGCGTCCACCGGACGCGACGCCACGAACGACGGCTCGGCGTCCCCGCCGGTGGTGCTCATCGCCCCGAAGAAGCCGACCCCCAGGGCCGTGCCCTGGAGCACCACGAGCAACCCTAGCAGCGCCGCCCCGGCCCGATCGAACCGGCCCCTGCCGTCGCCCACCAGCCCCCACGCCAGCCACGGCAGGGCGAGCACCAGCGTCGTCAGGAGGTAGCGCTCGCGCGTGAGCTCCCGCAGGTCGAAGTCGGCCGACCGCAAGACCGTCAGCAGCCACACCGCCGCGATCGCGATCGCGAGGCTCCGTGCCGCCGCGTTGGCCTCCTTCACCGAGCGCGCCGCCGCCGCGATGAACGCCACGACGACCATCGCCCAGGCGAGCAGTTCGCCCGGCGGATCGGCCGAGGAGGGGCCCGCAAACCAGTGCAGCAGCCGCCCCCCCGCGAGCACATCCACCGTCGAGGTAGGCCCCGCCACGAGCATGCGCGTGCCCAGCGGCGTCGCCGCGACGGCGTCCACGTAGGTGCCCGAGTAGTCGATCCCCGGCCCCAGCCCGATCTGGTCGACGATCACGTCCCAGCTGACCCACCCCAGCGCCGCGAAGCCGACCGCCGCGGCCCCGATCAGGTCCGGGCGGAGGAGCTCCCGCGCCCGCCCCCGGATCACCGCCAGGGCCGCCACGAGGCCGAACCCCAGCGCCATCGCCTGGGGGTGGAAGGAGACCGCGGCCCCCAGCAGCAGCCCCGCCAGCGCCGCGGTGCGCACCTCGGGCTTGTCGATGAGCCGCTGCCACGCCCACCACGTCCCCAGGATCAACACCGGGAGCGCCGCCACAGACAGGGCGACGCGGCTGAACAGCACCGTGATCGGCGCCACCGCCACCAGCGCGGCCGCCGCCAGGGACGCCCGCGAGCCTCCCAGCCGCCCTCCGATGGCGCCCGCGACGGGGATGGTGGCGATGCCCAGCAGCGCCATGGGTAGCCGCGAAGCGGCGGCGGTCGTGCCCAGCACCTTCAGGAAGGGAGCGGTGATCCACAGCTGCCACGGGCCGAAGTACGGCCTCACGGGGTGGAGCTGGAAGGTGCCCGTCTCGGCGATCTGCCAGCTGTAGAAGACCTCGTGCCCCTCATCCCCGGAGAAGCCCGGCCAGACGCCCAGGTTCCAAAGGCGCAGCGCTCCTCCGACGGCGATGATCCCGAGCAGGAGCCAGCGGGTTCGGTCCCCGGGAGCCGGCGGATCCGACGTGTAGACTTCGGCCACCACGGGCCGATTGTAGAGGACCGGGCGGAGGACGCCGACTTGGCACGACTGCATCCGGTCGTTCGCGCAGCCGCGTTGCTGCTGGCCCTCGCGCTCCCGTCCGCGGCCCTCGCCGGGGGCACCGTCACCGGCATCGTCGTGGACGTCCGCACCAGGGAGCCGATCCCGCTGGCGTCGGTCTACGTCGCCGCCCTCAGGCTCGACCTGGAAGCGGGCGAGGACGGCACCTTCACCCTGGTCGACGTGCCCGAAGGAACCACCGTGGCCGCCGCGGCCTCCGGGTACCGCCGCGCCACCCTCCGCGTCGAGGGAACCTCGAGCCTTCGGTTCGAGCTCCGCCCCCGCGGGGGCGGGCAGACCGTGATCACCAGCGAGCCGACGTGGGAGGTCGTCGCCCGCTCAGGGCTCCCCGAAGGCGGCACCCCGTCGGAGCACTCCCTGAACCGCGCCGACCTCGAGACCAGCCCGGGCGCGTTGGGGGACCCGCTGCGCGCTGTGCAGAAGCTCCCGGGCGTCAGCGGGGACGAGGGGAGCCGGGCCTGGCTGCGCGTGCGCGGAGGGCTGGGCGGCGAGCTCCAGGTGGAGATTGACGGCATCCCCGTCCACCACCTCACCCACGCCGACGGCATCGTCTCCATGGTCCACCGGGACCTGGTCGACGCGGTCACCCTGCACAGCGCGGGCACCCCCTCGAACCGCCCCGGGGGCACCGCCGGAGGCCTCTACCTGGAGTACCGAGACGGCCCCCACGACCGGCTCGACGGCGCCGTCGACCTGTCCCTGCTGGCGGGCTCGGTGATGGTCTCCAGCGAGCTCGCCGAGGGACACGAGCTGACCGCCGCCACCCGGCAGTCGTTCCTGACCGCCTACCTCGCCGCCGCAGCCCCCGTGTTCGACGGCCCCACACCCCGGATCAACTACGGCGAGACGTTCCTCCGCTACACGCACGGAAGCGATGCCCACCGGCTCCGCCTCACCGTGCTGGGCATCACCGACCGCATGCTCTTCGACGACGTCAACGTGCGCCACCGGACCCTCGGAGGGGCCGCGGACTGGCGCTGGCAGTGGCGCGAGGGCGGAACCCTGGATCTGCAATTCGCCCACGGCAGCAGCATCGAGGATTCGCCCGTGGAGGAGGACTTCCCGGTCCCCAACCACCTGACCTTCGTCGACAGCGATCAGCGCACCCACCTGCGCCTCAGCAACCGCCACGAGAACAACGGCCGCAGCGTCGCGTACGGCGTGGAGGCCGCGGCCCGCACGCGCAAGCTGGAGGGCTCCTTCGAGGACCGCCGCGGGGTGCCTGCGTGGAGCCACCTCCCCTACGCCGACCTCGACGTGCCCGTCGTCGAGCTGAAGACGAACACCACCTGGGCCGAGATCGCGCTGTGGGGGCAGGGCCGCTTCGAGCGCATCCTCGGCCCCCTCGGCATGACCATCAGCGCCCGCCTGGACCTCCCCCGGCACGGCGGGGGCCTCCCCACGTTCAGCCCCCGCCTCGACCTCGTGCTCCCCCTGTCCTGGGGCATGACGATCGCGGGGCGCGCGGCGCTGCTGCACCAGCACCGGACGGACGCCCTGATCGTGGATCGCGACCTCGGCGACGACAGCCTGCGGCCCGAGCGCGCGGCCTGGTTCGAGCTGTCCGTGGACCAGCAGCTGAGCCAGAAGGTGTTCGTCGGCGCGGCCGCGTGGATGCGCATCCACGACCACCTCGCCGTCCACGACGGCACCCGCTGGCACGACACCGGCTACGGCCGGGCGCTCGGCCTCGAGCTGCAGCTCGCGGCGCGTTCGGGGCGGCTGTCGGTGGACGCGAGCTACGGCTTCGGGCTCAGCGAGCGGACCGACCCCATCTCGGAGCTGACTTCGCCCGCGGGCGGGGATCAGCGCCACGAGTTCCAGGCCGGCATGGGGCTCGCGATCGGACAGCGTCGACGCTCCCTGCTCACCGTCGACTACACCTACCGATCGGGCTGGGCGATCGCGTCCATGACCCGCTGCGCGCCCGACGACGACGGCGTCTACCTCTGGTCGCTCGAGGACCTGGGGGACCGACGCACGGCGGACCTGCACCGGATCGCGGCGCGCTTCGAGCACAGCCACGAGTTCGCCCGCTGGCGGCTGGTGGGGTCCGCCGAGGCCGCCGCCACGCCCCTGGGCGGAGGGGTGGTCGAGGACTGCCCCACCGTGGCGGAAGACGGCGTCGCCCCCGAGTGTCGAACCCTCGACTTCCTCCCCATCGTCATGCCCTGGGTGGGCCTGCGCGCCGAGTTCTGATGCCGGATGTTCCCTTCCACCCCTCGGGCAACGCGATCGAGCTGAAGTCGTTCCGCGACCCCGCATCCCTGTTCGCCCGATGAGCGACCTGCGCGCGCTCGTCGTCGGCGTCGGAGGGATCGGCGGGACCATCGCGGGCACCGCCGTGGGCATCGACCCGGGGGTCGAGATCGTGGGCCTGACCACGAACGAAAGCATCGCCGCGGCGATCGGCGAGCAGGGCTACCGGGTGGGCCCCCGCACCGCCGCCGGCGACGTGCGGACCGCCCTGCCGCCGGGCACGGAACCGTTCGACCTCATCCTGCTCGCCACCCGCCCTCCGCAGATTGAGGAGGCGGCGCGCGGGGCGCTCCCCTTCCTGTCGGACGATGGGGCGCTGGTGGTGCTCTGCAACGGCCTGTGCGAGGAGCGCGTCGCCGCCATCGCGGGGGCGGACCGAACCCTCGGCGCGATCGTCGCCTGGGGAGCGTCCATGACCGCACCGGGCGTCTACGACCGGACCTCGATCGGCGGCTTCATCGCCGGGCGGCTGGACGGCGGCACCGACGACGCGCGCTTCGCTCGGCTGACCCGCCTGCTCGCCCCCGTCGGCCCGGTCACCGTCAGCGGCAACCTGCTGGGGGCCCGCTGGAGCAAGCTGGCGATCAACTGCGCGATCTCTCCCCTGGGGACCATCGGCGGGGACCGCCTCGGCGTGCTCATGCGGGCCGCGATCGTGCGTCGGCTGGCGCTCGAGCTCATCACCGAAGTGGTGCACATCGCCCACGCCGAGGAGATCGGGCTGGAGATGATCTCGGGCACGCTCGACCTGGACTGGCTCGCGCTGAAGTCCCCCGAGGGGCGGGCAGCGCTGATGGCCAAGCACGGCATGCTGCTGGCGGTCGGCACCAAGTACCGGCGCCTGCGCAGCTCGATGCTCCGCGCCATCGAGCGGGGCCGCACCCCCGCGGTCGACTTCCTCTGCGGAGAGATCGTCGAACGGGGCGCCCGCCACGGCATCGCCACCCCTGCCAACGCCGCCGCACAGCGGCTCGTGCACGCGATCGCTCGCGGCGAGCGGGCCTCCTCGATGGACGCCATCCGGGCCCTCGGCGCGGAGCTGAACTTGTAAGGTCCGGCCCCTCCGTCCCTCCGCAGGTCATGCTCGATCCGCTCCAGGCAGAGCTCCGTCGCATGCTCGACGAGATCGCCACCGAGCACTCCGACCCCGGTCGTGAGCGCAAGGCCGCGCCCGCCCGATCCGTTCGGCGGAGCGAGGCCCTGGCCACGCGAACCATCGGCCTGCGCTTCTCCGCTCCCCCGCACACCTCGTTTGGCGACCGCCGCGACCGCCGGCTCACCGAACTCAAGCACCTCCTCGCGCACCTCCCCTGGGCCGACGACGCCATCTCGGAGGACGCCTGGAAGAGCTACCTCGTGGGCTTTCTCCGGCTCCGCCTGGGCCGCACGGTCGAGGCGTTCGAGGCGTGGCAGAAGGCCGGTCCGATCGTGCCGCGCACCGCGCTCCCGCCGGAGACCCTGATCTGGATGCTCAAGGGCGAGTTCAACGGCTCCTTCCCCGAGGGCACCACGGTGAAGCACGCGCTGTGGGGCGATGGGCCCGACCGCTGGAGAGCGGTGGTGGCGTGCGCCGGCGACGGTCCTCAGCATGCCGTCGGCAGGGCCGAGTTTGCCCGCTACGAGGAAGACGCCGTCATGCGGCTGGTCTACCTCGACGCCGCGCTGCAGTGGCCTCTGGATCGCATGACGGAGGCGGCGTGCCGGCTCGCTTGCGCCGTGCTCCTGGCGGCGGACGAGTACCTCGACGAGGCGCTCGAGACGATCGCGCCGGAAGCGGTCCGCAGGCTCAGCCCCTACGGAACCTGGGCCTGGCCCCTGATCCGCGCCTGGATCGACCGGGCGCGCTCGGGTCACTCGTAGCGGAGCGGCAGCTCGAAGATGACCTCGTCGCGGGCGTGGGCGTCGAACGGGCAGAACCCCATCGTGTCCGCCACGCACTGGGCGAAGGCGGAGTCCCCGGTGTCATCGTCCAGGACGGTCACGTTCTTGACCCGTCCGTCGCACCCCACGCTGATCTCCAGGTTCACCTGCCCGGTGACCTCGCCGTCCTCGGGGTGGCAGCGCAGGGTCTGCTCCTGGAAGCCGCGCACCGACGAGCTGATCTGCTCGCCGTCGAGTCCGACCTCCAGCTGCATGCCGTAGTCATCGCCGGAGTCGTCGCCGGTCAGCGAGGTCAGGCAGCGCTTGGCCGACGGCATCGACAGCTTCGCGTACGTGCGTCGGGTCGAGCCGCGCACCGCCACGTCCGTCGCTCCCTCCGCCTGCAGCTCCTTGTCGGCCCACACCAGCAGCACCTGGAGCTCGCCCGCGCCCGTCTGGGAGGGGCAGATCACCTCCAGCTCGACCTCCTGGGGGCCAGCCTCGCGGGCGACCGTGGAGCTGTCGCGTTTGACGTTGCGGCCGTCGACGTAGAAGTCCCACTCGACCGTGAGCTCGGCCAACTCGCCCTCGGCGAGGCCGTCCAGGGTGAACTCCACCGCCGCGTCCAGAGCGTCGCCGGGGCGGCAGGAGCCGACGTAAAAGTCGAGGATGTCGAGCCGGGTCAGCCGCGCTGGACCTCCCCCGCTGCCCCCGTACTCGTTCCAGCTGCCCGTCCCGATGGGGACCGGCTCGCCGCCGCTGCCGAGGTCGTCGAAGTCGAAGTCGTCCTCGGCTTCGGAGGCGGCGGGGGTCGCGGCCTCGGCGGCTCCATCGCCGCCGTCGTCGCTATCGCCGGTCTCCCACCCGCGATCGCCCCCCAGCCCGAGGTCGTCCAACGAGGTCGAGTCCGCGGTCCGCGCAGGGGGCGCCTTCTTGGGCCCGTCGGAGCTGCGGGGCGGGGGCGCCGTAGCCCCGGTGCCGCCCAGCGCGACGGCCGTGCCGGTGGTGGTGGGGACGTCGGCCCACTCGGCGCGGAAGCGCGCGACGTCGCCCCGGGCGGCCATCGACCAGGAGGTGTCCAGGTCCCCGGCGTCGAGGTCGGCATCGAAGTGGCCCAGCCACTCCCCGAGGTCGTCCTTGAAGACGCGGCCGCGGTAGCGCCGGCTGCGGTCGACCATCTCCGCAAGCTCGTCCTCGGGGATCGGCTCCATGCGGAACGGCAGCGGCCCGCGGGCGGCCTTGTCCAGCGAGCGGCTGCGGATGCGGTCGGCCCAGCCGAACGCCTGCTTCTTGGCGGTGGCGTAGGTCATGGCCCGCCCTGAGGGTCGTCGCGCCTTCCCGTCGGCCCAGCGGTCCACCCAGGGGCGGTAGAAGAGCACCTCGCTCTCGACCCGGAGGAACGGGATCTCGCCGCCCTGGACCGCCTCGTAGAAGGTGCGGGCGTCGGTGCCGGCGTACGGGGGAGCTTCGTCGGGGGTCAGCAGCAGCGGCGCGTACGTGGCCACGATGCCGACGATCACCTCGCGCTGCTGCTGGGTTCCGTCGTCCACCACGGTCACCACCGGCGCCGACGTGGCGAGGTAGCGGGCGGCGTGGCGGGCGGCGCCGCGCTCGAAGGTCCAGGAGGACGGGTCGGCCGCCAGCGTGCGGTACCAGTCATCGTCCCGGACGAGCACCTCGCCCTTGACCCGGATGGTGCGCAGCGACGACGACAGGTCTCCCTTCTTGGGGAAGCTCCGCATCATCTCGGCGTCGAGGAAGTCCCGGCCCACGAACCGCTTGAGGTCGCGCACGATCAGCTCGGCGTCCTCGCCTCCGCCGCCTCGTCCGCCGAACACCCCCAGCGCCCCGCGCCCCTTCTTGGGGAGCTGCCGGATCTCGACGGGGGCGGGCAGGCCGCCGGTCAGCGGCTTGGGCCGGCTGGGCACGTACATCGCGATGAGGCGCTCGCCGTCGGCGTCCCGATCTTCGGGACGCACGTCCGCGCCGGCCACGAACAGGCCGACGTTCGGACGCTTGCTGTTGAGGACCGCGGCGGCGTCCCGGCCGCGCTTGAGGAGCCGGGGCAGCGCCACCGCCACGTACGCGCGCCCGCGCTTTCCCGGAAGGTCCAGCCGGACGAGCCCGCCGTCCAAATCCGGTCCGCTGACCTGGATCGAGGACGGCAACTGGGCCAGGGCGTCCCCGAGCGCGTCGGGCCCCCCGCCGGTGCCCAGGTGCTGCCGGATCAGGGGCGCCACCTGGCGATCCCAGTCGTCCCGCGTGTTGGCCACGATCAGCCACGCCGAGTGGCGCGACGACCACGCCCGGAGCTCCTCGGGCGGCGAACCCAGGGCGCCCGCCTCCATCTGTTCCCAGGACCGGGAGCGCAGCTCCAACCCTTCGATGCGGAGCTCCCCGCGATCGGCCGCTCCGGGGGCGGGCAGGAGGCAAGCCGCCGCGAGCAGGGGCAGGAGCGCGCGCTTCATGGCTCGACCACTTCGACGGACGTCGAGCCGACGACGGGCCCCAGCGTCGCGGTCACGGTGGCGGTGCCGGCGCTCACCCCGGTGGCGACGCCCTCGTTGCCGAGGTCGTTGGCGAGGGTGGCGATGGTGGCGTGCAGCGATGCCCAGGTCACGTCCTCGGTCACGTCGATGATCGTGCCGTCGGTCATCAGCGCGCCCGCTGTCAGCTGGAGCGTTGCGCCGACCTCGACCGTCGGGGTGAGGGGGAGGATGCCGATGGAGACCGGCTCGGCCGGCACCACCTCTACCGTCGCGGTGCCCGTGATCGAATCCAGCGAGGCGAGGATCGTGCCGATCCCTTCGGCCACGGCGGTCGCTTCGCCCTGGAACCCGGCGAGGTTGTTGACGGTGACGAAGCCCGGCGCCGACGACGCCCAGAAGACGTCCTCGGTGATGTCGGTGACGGCGCCCGTGGTGTAGGTGCCGGTCGCCTGGAGCGCCAGCAGCGCGCCCACCGGGAGTTCGGCCGTGGGGGGCGTCACCGCGATGCTCACCAGCGCGGCGGGCTCGACCGTCAGCTCCGCCGTCGCCTCCAGGTCACCGTATTCGGCGCTCACCGAGGTGGTCCCCTGCCCCACCGGCACGGCCGTCGCGCCAGGACCGAACACCGCCACCAGGGACGAGTCGGTGGACCACGTCGCCGCGGTGGTGTGGTCGATCTCGCCCCCGTCGGTGTAGGTGCCGACCACGGAGAAGGTCACGTCCACGCCCAGAGGCGTGCTCACCGACGCCGGCTCGATGGCCAGGGACACCAGCGTGGGCACGGTCACCTCGACCGCGGAGATGGCCTGGAAGCCGTCCAGGTACGCGCGGATCGTGCCCTGCCCCACCGACACCGACGTCACCAGCCCCTCGTTCCCGGCGTCGTTGCTGGCGCTCGCGATGAGCGGGTCGTCCGAGCTCCACGAGGCCAGCGCGGTGGCGTCGATGGTGGTGTCATCGCTGAGGGTCGCGACCGCCCCCAGCGCGGCGGTCTCGCCCAGAGCGATCACCACGTCGTCCGGGTTGAGCGCCAGCCCCACGACCTCCGCCTCGATGGCGGTGGCGATGGTGTCGCCGACGACCCCGAAGGCGACGGCTTCGATGATCGCGCCGCCGGTGCCGACCCCTTCGGCGGCCCCGGAGTCAGCGCCGATGAGCACGTGCGCGGTGTCCGAAGAAGACCAGGTCGCGTCGCCGAGCAGGTCGATCTCGGCTCCGTCGGAGTAGATCCCCGTGGCCGTGAAGGTGAGGCCGGTGCCCAGCGGGATGTCCGGCTCGGCGGGCGCCACGACCACCTCGAGCAGCTCCACCGGGGTGACGGTCACGGGCACCACCGCCGTCACCTCGTCCAGCGACGCGGTCAGCTCGGCGGTTCCCTCCGACCCCGCCGTCACGACCCCACCTTCGGCCGTCACCACGCTGGCGTCGGACGAACTCCAGGTCACCTGGTCGGTCACGTCGGCCAGCGACTCGTCGCCGTAGCGAGCGGTGATCGTGATTTCGCCCTGCTCCCCACCTGCGAGTTCGAAGCTCAGGGGGGCGGGCACGAGCTGCTCCAGCACCGCGGGGCCGATGGTCAGCAACGCCGAGGAGGCGAGCAACTCCAGCGTCGCGGTGACGGTCGCCTGCCCTTCGGCGATCACGGTCACGCGGCCGCCGTCGTCGACCGTGGCCTCCTCGGGGTCGGCCGTGATCCACTCGACCGCGGTCGTCAGATCGGAGGTCGTCTCATCGGACCAAGTGCCTTCGGCGCGCAGCTGAATGGAGTCGCCCACCACCGCCTCGACGTCGCCGGGAATCACGGCCAGCGCCACCAACTCGGGCTCGGGTTCGGGCGTTGGGCAGCCAGCCGCCAGGACCATGAGCCCCATCGCCGCCGCCAGCATCCTCGGAGTTCCAGTGTCCACCGCGCACAAATCCTACCGGTCCCCACGGCCGTTCGCCTTCTGGCAGTCTTCCGCAATGCGGGCCTGCTGGCTTTTGCTCCCTGCCTTGCTCCTCGCCGCCCCCGCGCTCGCGGCTGGGGACCGATCCGCCACCGCGACGGCGCTTCGGGACGACGAGGCCGTCATCGTCGACGGTCTCATGGATGAACCGGTGTGGCAGCGCGCTGAGGTCATCGACGCGTTCGTGGGCCAGCGCCCGACCGAGGGGTTCGAGCCCGCGGGAACGACCCGCGTCCGGATCGCGAGCGACGCCAAAGCGCTGTACGTCTTCTTCGAGGCGCGCCTGGACGAGGACCGCCGCGTCCGCGCCTACATCGCCGAACGCGAGGACATCAACGACGACGACCAGGTCGCGATCCAGCTGGACCCCTTCGGCGACGGGGCGCTCCTACATCTTCTGGCTCAACGCCTTGGGCGTGCAGCAGGACCTGCTGTGGAGCGGGTTCCCAAACTTCGCTTGGGACGCGGTGTTCAAGAGCCGCGGGCGGATCGTCGAGGGCGGCTACGACGTCGAGATCGCCATCCCCTTCCGGTCGCTGTGCGCTTCCCGAAGAACTCTGAGCAACCGTGGAAGTTCGTCGTCAAACGCAAGTTCCCCGCGCGCGACGAGTACGTGGTGTGGTCGCCGATCAAGGCGGACGACGGCCCCGAGCTGCTCCAGTACGCCGATCTGCACGGCATCGAGCCCGGCCGCAGCGGCATCGGCCTGGAGCTGCTCCCCACGGTCATCGTGCGGACCGGCTAGGACCGAGACCCCGACACGGGCGAGCTGGCCTGGCGCAAACCGGCGTTCCGAGACACCGTCGACCCCGGGTTCGGAATCAAGTGGCAGGCGACCCCCAGCCTCACGCTGGACGCCACGCTGAACCCCGACTTCTCCCAGATCGAGGCCGACCCCGACCTGATCGACAACAACCTCCGCTTCGCGCTGTCGCTGGAGGAGCGGCGCCCGTTCTTCCTCGAGGGACGGGAGCTCTACAACGGCTTCATGCTCTACAGCCGGTCGATCGTCGACCCCCTGTACGGCGTGAAGTTCAGCGGCAAGGCGGGCCGCACGTCGATCGCGGTGCTTCACGCGATGGACGAGCACCCCGCCGCCAGCGTCGTCGGCGAGCAGGACACGCCCGGGTTCATGCCCGAGGACGTCGAGGGCTCGCTGTCGCTGGTGAGCCACGCCGAGACCCGGGTCGACATCGGCCGCCAGAGCGAGTTCTCGATCGCGTACGGCGACAAGGAGATCGTGCGCGACGGCGAGCACATCGGGCAGCACCACCTCGTCAACCTGGGCGGCATCGTCGCCTTCGACGCCGTCAGCTACGTGGAGGCGGCGGTCGCCTACAGCGCCACGGGCCGCGCCGGGGAGCCGCTGATGCACGCCCCCGCCTAGTACGCCGAGTACGTGCGGAGGACCCGCCTGACGACCCTGGCCGCCGGCGCGGCGGGCTCCACGGCGAACTTCCGCACCGAGAACGGCTTCTTCCCCAACCCAGGCATCGCGGACTTCTGGGTGTTCGGCCATCACCGCTTCGACCTCCCTGGTCCGGTCCGCTGGATCGAGCTCGGGGCGGTCGGCACGTTCGACGTCGGCCAGCTCGACCAGCCGCTGCCGGTGCCCGAGGAAGCGGAGGTCGAGGGCTGGGTGAAGACGCAGCTGCCGGGGGTCACCGACGTCAAGTTCGAGCTGGAGCACTGGGACGCGCGGTAGCAGGACAAGGACTTCCAGGGCGGGGTCGTGAGCCTCGAGATCGATTCCCACCCCCTGGAGTGGCTCGGCGCCCGGCTGGAAGGCTCGATCGGCGACACCATCCGCTACGAGGACGCGACCCAGACCCTGGAGCGGCGGCTGACGGGCGGGATCTCGCTGCGCGGCTGCGCCGCCTCCACCTGGACCTGTCCGGCGGGTTCAACTTCGTCGGGCGCGACGGCGGCAACGTGAACCGGCTCGTGATCTACCGCGCCAAGGCGGTGGTCGGGATCACCCGCGCGCTGTCGGTGCGCGTCATCCTCCAAGGGAGGGACGCGGCGGTGCTGGCGGCAGGGAACCTGCAGACCGCGTCGTCGCGGCTGGACTTCTCCGCGCTGGTGACGCTGAACCCGAGCCCGGGCACGTCGATCCACGTCGGATTCGGAGAGCGCTGGGCGTGGTCCGGCAAGGACCAGCCCGAGACGCAATCCAGAAACCTGTTCGCGAAGGGGAGCCTGCTGATCAGGCTCTAGACGATCTCAGCGTCGGCTAGGTCGCCGGCTGAGCGTCGAGCACGCGGACCGTCGAGATGCGGCAGGACCGCTCTTCCCCGGTCTCGGTGAAGCGGACGCGGGCCATCTTCGGCGTCGAGGAGACGACGAAGCCCTGACCGAACTGCGGGTGCACCACGGACAGGCCGTGGGCGATGCCCGGCTCGCCACGCTTCTTGCGCTTGCCGGCGGTGCCCGCGGGGCGTCGGATCGGCATGGGCTTGGGCTCCGGCGCGAACTCACGCCGACCGTCCTCGTACCCCTTGATGACGATACCCGCAGGGCCCTTCGCCACGTTCTTGACCAGAACCTTGAGCCGGGGCTCCAGATCCTCGAGTTCGGTCTTGGTAAACATGTACCGACGACCGCCCTCGATCATCACGACGCCGCGTGCGAACTTCTCTCGGTACCAGATGATCGTGCCTTCAACAGCCTTGGCCACAAGCGCTCCGTGTTGCTTTTGGAACTCACCGGCGTGCGGCGAGGCGCGCGATAATCGCAGCACATCGGCCCGATCGTCAACCCCCGTTAGCCAATGCGTAACCGTTCGGGGGACTGAGTCGTACTGTGGGGCGGAGGTCCGAACATGTTGAAGTCCGCACTCATCGCCATCGCCATCGCCATCGCATCCACCCTCGCTGTCGTCGTCGCCTGCCAGGCCTGGGACGAGACGCCCGCCCCGGCCCCCGCCGATGCGCATTTCACGACCTCCCCGCCGCCGGTCAAGGACGGAAGGGTGCAACTCTCGGCCGATGAGTGGAAGGCCCGGCTTTCGCCGTGGCAGTTCAAGATTCTGCGCGAAAAGGGCACCGAGCGAGCCTTCAGCGGCGAGTACCACGACACCAAGACCGAGGGGACCTACGTGTGTGCGGGCTGCGGCGAGGAGCTGTTCGCGAGCTCGACGAAGTTCGACTCGGGGACCGGCTGGCCGTCGTTCTGGGCCCCCGTGAACGACACCGCGGTCGCCACCGAGTCCGATACCAAGTTCGGAATGGTGCGCACCGAGATCCTGTGCGAGCGCTGCGGCGGGCACCTCGGCCACGTCTTCAGTGACGGCCCCGCGCCGACGGGGCAGCGCTACTGCGTCAACAGCGCCTCTCTGATCCTGGCGCCCACCCCAGCGAAATAGCGCGTTCGCTGCTACCTTTCGCCGCGATGAGCAACGGCGGAACCATCCTCGAATTCCACTCCGGCGTCGTGCGTTTCGACGCGATGGGCAACCTGTTTGTCCACCTCACGCACGGCTCGGACAACCCTCACCCCTTCACCGTCGGCGACGACGAGCACAAGGCTCCCGGCAAAGACCGGCGGGCGCGGGTGCTCGGCGACGGCACCGGCACGGTCGCGGGCAAGTTCCCCACCGTCACCGATCTCCCCCGCGGGCTGGTGATCGACGTGCGCGGCTACGACTCGATCACCCTCCGCGATGACGGCGCCATGGAGGTGGTCGTCGGCGACGCGACCGAGTTCCCCGACTGGCTGACCCGAGGGGAGCACCACCTCTTCCGCCGCGACGGTGAGCTGGTCCGCATGTGGGCCAAATCGTCCGTGCCCGAGGGTGCCGAGATCGATCCCGACGCGGCCCCCAACGAGCCCAAGAAGGGCCGACGCGGCGGCGCCCGCAGCGAGATCTCGTACGCGGACAAGGAGAAGCCCGCCCCCAAGGCGAAGAAGGCGCCGGCCAAGGCCAAGGCCAAGGCGAAGGCCGAGCCGAAGAAGAAGAAGGCAGCGTCCAAGAAGAAGGCAGCGTCCAAGAAGAAGGACGACAAGGACGACGGCAAGAAGAAGAAGAAGGCCGCGCCGAAGAAGAAGGTCGCCGCCAAGAAGAAGGTCGCCGCCAAGAAGAAGGCCGCGCCGAAGAAGAAGGCGGCTCCGAAGAAGAAGGCGGCTCCGAAGAAGAAGGCCGAGGCGCCCGCCCCGGAGGCCGCCCCCGAGCCGCCGCCCGCGCCCGAGCCGCCCAAGGCCAAGCCGGAGCCGTACCACCCGCCCCGCATGCCGGCGGGCTCGTACACGGCCGGCCGCCGCGCCGAAGAAGCGAAGAAGTCCGGGTTGGGCTGTGGGGTGCTGGCGATGCTGCCGCTGATCGCCGTGGTTGTCGCAATCGTGCTCTAGCGATCCCGCCTGCGCTGGCTTGCTCCCTGCAAGAGGGTCGGAGTGACCCTCACCCTCAGCGGAGCCTCCATGACCCGGTCCAGCGTCCTGATCCTCGTTCTGTCCCTCCTCGTCCCGGCGATCGCGTCGGCGGGGGCCGCTCCCAACGAGCTGGTCGAAGGATTGGACGCCGCCGACTGGCTGGTCGAGGGCACCGCCGCGACGCCCAACAGCCAGTGGGGGATGTTCTCGGTCCGCCCCGATCTCGGCGTGCTGCAGCCCTACGAGGGGGCGACCTTCTCGCTGATGACGACGGGGGATCCCGACTCGACCGCGTGTGCCGACTACGACTGGCCGGGGGCCCTGGACCAGGGCGACTTCGCGACGCTGGAGTTCGAGCTGGATGTGCCCGCGGGCGCGAACACGCTGCGCTTCTACACCTACTTCCTCACGCGGGAGTACCCCGAGTGGGTCGGCAGCGAGTTCAACGACGTCTACACCGGCCGCATCACCCCCGAAGCGGGCTCGGTCGGCTACGAGGGCGACATCCTGTTCGACGCGTTCGGCAACCCGATCACGGTCAACAGCGCGCTGTTCGCGGTGACCGGCGGTCCGGCGCTGGCGGGCACCTGCTTCGAGAAGCACGGCGGAACTGGCTGGATCCAGGCCGCGATCCCGGTGGTCGCGGAGACCCGCATCACGCTCACGTTCGAGATCTGGGACGTCAGCGACGGCATCTTCGACAGCTGGGCGATCCTCGACGGGTTCGACTTCGACGAGACCGACATCGAGGACCCGATCGTCGATCCCGTGCCCGACGAGCCGCTCCGCATCGGCTTCGTGAGCCCCAAGGAAGGACCCCTGGAGGGCGGCGGCCAGGCGACCATCCACGGCTTCGGGTTCACGCCCCAGACCCAGGTGATTTGGAACGGCGAGGTGCTGACGGACGTGACGATGCAGAACAGCGGGGAAGCGCTGCGCATCGACTCGGTGCCGGGGCACGACGCGACCGAGTCGATCGACATCGTGGTCGTGCGGGAGGACGAGAGCGCCACCCTCATCGGCGGCTACACCTACTACGACCCCACCGAGGGTCTCCCCCGCCCCGAGATCCACGCGGTCGAGCCCGGCGAGGCGCATCCGGACGGCGGCACGCTGCTGACGGTGATCGGCACCGGCATCTGGAGCGCCGCCACGGCGGCGTTCATCGATGAGGACGGCAACGCCACGGACGTCGACATGGGCACGGTGACCGGCCCCGCGGGCGGCAGCCAGCAGGTGGTCGTCACCGCGCCGCAGCACCCTGAAGGCTGGGTCTCGCTGGTGCTGACGAACACGACCGCAGACGACTCGGTGGAGTCGGTCGGCTACCCGATCCTGGTGACGATGGACGCCGTCTCGGGCCGCATCGACCTGCCGCGTGATGGCTGCAGCTGCAGCGCGGGAGCTTCGAAGGCCGCTCCGGGGCTGTTGCTGCTGCTGGTGCCGTTTGCGATGCGGCGGCGGCGGTAGCAAGACGCATCAGCGTCGCGCAGCGCCGGAGGCGCGTAGTTCCAAGGAAGAGACGCAAGGCGCTCCGCGCCGAGAGGCGAAGCCCTCGAAGGGGCGTCCAGCGCCGCGCAGCGTGCCCAGGCGCGCGTAGTTCCGAGGAAGCTCCGTGGATCGCCCGGCGGCCGAGATCACAGGCTGCGGTCAAGCGGCTGCCAGCCTTCGTACATCCCGTCTGCCAACGCTCTGCCACACGTGGGCATCCGCAAGACCAGGCGGTGCGCGGGCACCGCTCGACGGACACGGGATTCCGTCAGTCCGTAGGCGTCCGCGGTTCGGACGCCGAGAGGTCGTCGGTATCCGATCGCTGCTGCGGCATCCGCGGACGCCGCGATGTTCCGGAATCCGCAGAATCCCACTCACCGCGATGTTCCGTCGTCCGCGGATGCCGCAGCAGCGATTGCATTCCGCGGCATGCCTCTGGACGGAACCGCGGACGCATTCAGACTCCCGGACGACAACGTGTGGCGAGCGGTGCCCACGCACCGCTTGGAGCTTCAGGTCGTTCGGGCTGGCAGGGCATTGGCAGCAAGGCGGTACAACGGCCGGCAGCCGCTCAAACGTGGCTTGTGATCTCGGCCGCCTGACGATCCACGGAGCTTCCTTGGAACTACGCGCCCCCTGGGCGCTGCGCTGTACGCCCCCTCGAGGGCTTCGCCTCTCAGGAGCGGGAGAGCGCCTTGCGTCAGAAGATATGCCCCACGTCCACGTAGATGCCGGAGCTTCCTTCGCTCCAGCCGAAGTCTCCGCGGACGACGAAGGCGTCACCCCAGATCAGCCTCAGCCCGAAGCCGCCACCCACGTGGATGCCTAGCCCCGTGCCGTCCAGGTCCGGGCGCTGCTTCAACTCCGCCCACACGCGCCCGGCGTCCACGAAGCCCAGGGCGCCGATCGTCAGCGGGCGCTTCAGGACATTGAATGTCACCAGGCGGCCGCGGAGCTCGAAGTTGCCCATCAGCCGGACCTTGCCCGCGTAGCGGCGCATGCCGATCCCGCGCACGCCCCACGAGCCCCACAGCTCGTCCGGACGCGTGCCCGCGAACCGGGCCAACTCGTAGAACGGAGGGTCCCCCACGAGCACGTCCGCCATCGCCCGACCGGCCACGATCAGCCGATCGTCGATCAGCGCCTGGTAGCCCCGCAGCGTCGCGTTCAAACCGCCGTAGCCCTGGAAGTCCTCCAGCACCGCGCCGCCACGAAGCGTGAACTCCGCGAACACCCCGCGCTGGGGGGCGAGCTCACGGTCTCGGTTGTCCAGGATGATCCCCGCCTGCACCTGCACCGTCTGGTGCCGCCCCGCCCCCACGAGCTCGTCCGCCTGCTCCTCCAGCAGGCTCCCCTCGTAGAAGTTGATCCAGTTGAACATCAGCCGCCCGCCCGCCACCACGGCGACGCCCCGGGGCAGCTGGATCAACGCGTCCGCTCGAAGCCCCGGGTAGATGTGGTCGACGAGGTGGTACCCCCCGTCGGCGCGGTCGGGGTCCGCGTCGGTGTCGTTCCCGATGCCGTACCAGGGGGTGTTGATCTGCCGCCGGAAGTCCGCCCGCCCCCGAAGCCGCACCTTGCCCCCGGCCAACTGCGGGAAGTCGAAGTCCAGGTAGTCGTTGGTGTAGGTGACCGTGACCTTGCCGTCCTGGCCCTTGCCCAGCGTCACGTAGCCCTGCGCCTGGATGTTCCAGATCCAGGGGTGCACCCCGTCACGCACCTTCGCCACGCTCCCCAGAATCCCGAACCCCAGACCGATGTCCGAGTCGTACGACAGCTCGGGGAAGAGCGCCGCCTCGATGCGGCTGGCAGCCTCGTCGGATGCCTCTGCGTCAGCCTCTTCGGCGACGGCGGAGCCGGATCCTAGACCCAGGCAGAGCACGACCGTCAGGCCTGGGCGGAAGCTTCGTGAGATCATCGGCGTGCAGCATGCCCGATCGGGCCCCCCGCCTGCTCCGGTAGACTTCCGCGGTGCGCTCCCGCCCGCTAGGTGTGAAGGCCAGACACGTTGTTCCGGTATTGAAGGAGTAGTTGGTTCATCTGGGCTCGATGACGCGGCTGGCAGGAGAAGGGAGCGAGTCGGGAAGCCCCCCTCCGCCCGGCTGGTCTCGAGGCGGTGGATGCCCAACGGCTTCGTAGGCTCCCGTCTATCCGCGGCCCTCCCCCGCAGGCTTCCCGCCCCCGGCCAGCTTCCCCGGAGCCCCCAACTCCAGTCCCTCCACCCCCGCCAGTCCACGCACCCCCAGACTCCGGCGCGAAGCGCCGCCTGCCGCCTCCTCTTCCGGCGCAAAGCGCCATCCGGCCCGCAGGGCCATCCGACCCGCCGGGCCTCCAGCGCGCAGCGCCTCCAACGCGCAGCGCCTCCAACAGGACGGTCCTGCGGCCCGAGAATCGGCCCTACGGGCCTCGGATCGACCTGCGGTCGGGAGGGGCCTGACGGCCCCGGGAGGGCCCTACGGGCCTCGGAAACGAGAAAGGGAATGGGGCAGGGTCTGACCCCCATGCCGCTTGTTTCGCGCGCGCGCTCACGCGAGATCAACTGGATTGGGAGCATGCTCCAGTGTAGGTTGCCCCGCTTGCTTCCCCTTGGAGCCCCCATGCAGCGTTTGTACCCCCTCCTCGGCGTGATCCTCCTGACCGCCTGCGGCACCCCCGAAGGCCTCCGCGTCACCCCCGACGGCACCGGCCCGATGGTCACCATCGACTGGGACGCCGAGCCGCTGCCGGAACTCCCCTTCCCCAACGACATGGGCACCCGCATCGATCCCACCTCCCCCACGGGTCTGCGGCTGAACGTGTCGCTGGTCGCGGACACGCACCACCAGGGCGAGGACCGCGCCAAGCTCGACCGCCTCACCGGCTGGGGCATCTTCGCCCCCATCACCGTCGGCTTCCGCGCCCCCCTGGACCTGGACAACCTCTCTGGACGCCACGCCGAGGACCGCCGCCCCGGCGCCGCCCGCCTCGACGACGACGCCATCTTCGTCATCGACGTCACCCCCGGCTCCCCCACCTACGGCCAGCCCGCCGACATCGACATGGGCGAAGGCCGCTTCCCGATGGATGTGTGGGGCCCCGAGCGCTACTTCGAGAACGACACCCGCGCCGCCCACCCCTCCGTCGTCTTCGACACCGTGGACGAGGACCTCAACGGCAACGGCATCCTCGACTGGGGTGAGGACACCGACAACGACGGCACCCTGGACGTCCCCAACGTCTACCCGGCCGACTCCGAGGACGTCTTCGCCGACCTCCTCGGTTGGTACGAGCGCGAGACCAACACCATCGTCATGCGCCCCTCGGTCCCGCTGCGCGAGAAGACCACCTACGCGGTCGTCGTCACCGAGCGCGTGCGCGGCGAAGACGGCGAGCCCGTCCGCTCCCCCTGGGACTACGTGCACCACCTCCGCCAGACCGAGGCCCTCCGTCCGCTTGTCGAGGTCATGCCGAACGTCGGCCTCACCATCGACGACGTCGCCTTCGCCTGGTCCTTCACCACCGGCGAGGTCACCCAGGAGCTCGTCGAGATCTCCCGCGGCCTGGACGGCGAGGGTCCCCTGGACTGGCTCGCGGACGAGTACCAGCCGCGCATCAACCGCGCCCACGTCCTGCACTCACGCGACGACCAGGACCCCCACGAGTTGGACGTCACGGCACTCATGGAAGCCCTCGAGCTCGTCGGTGAGGCCGCCTCCCCGCTGATCATCGACAACTACCGCGCCTTCGGCGACCGCCTCGTCGGCGGCACCTTCAACACCGCCGACTTCCTCGTCGACAAGCGGTACGGCGGGCGCGACGACAGCTCCGAGATCTTCGAGGTCGACCTGGACGCCGGCACCGCCGTGGTCGCCCCCCGCGAGGTCGCCTTCACCTGCATCCTCCCCAAGCCGCACATGAGCGAGCCCCCCTACGACGTCGTCATGTGGGGGCACGGCTACGGCTCATCGCGGTTCGAGTTCGCCACCTTCGTGTGGGCCATCAACCGCGTCGGCAAGGCCGCCTGCTCCTTCGACTTCCCGTCGCACGGCGTGGGGCTCAGCACCGACGAGCAGGAGGAGTACTCGCTGATCCTGGACGGCCTCGGTCTCGCCGAGTTCCTCGTGCACCTCAACGACAGTCGCGCCCGCGACCTGAACAACGACGGCGAGCAGCAGTCCGGCGGCGACCAGTGGTCCGCCGACGCCTTCCACACCCGCGACCAGGTCCGCCAGGCAGTGGTCGACTGGATGACCTTCACGCGCGCCCTCAAGGGCTGCGGCGTCGGCACCATGGCCCGCGACGGTGACGGCGGGACGATGATGACCTGCGACTGGGACGACGACGGCGGTCCCGACATCGGCGGTGAAGACGCCAAGTACTACATCGCGGGCGGCTCCCTCGGCGGCATCAACGCCTCGGTCGCCGCCGGCGTCATGCCGGAGATCACCGCCTTCATCCCCGTCGTCAGCGGCGCCGGACTGCTCGACATCGGCCTGCGCTCCAACATCGGCGGCGCGCTGGAGGCCATGGTCGGCCGCCTCGTGACTCCGATGTTCGTGGGACGCCCCGCCGACGACGGCTCCCTGGACATCTACCAGGTGGTCAACTCCGTCACGAAGATGCGCTCCCTGCACATCGCCAACGTGCCCGCCGGCTCCTGGCCCGCCGGCGGCAAGGTCGTCGTCGAGAACATCACCAACGACCTCCGCGTCGAGGGCTACATCCCCGAGGACGGCCGCTTCCGCGTGCACATCGCCGCCGACGGCGCCCGCGCCGTGGAGAAGCGGGAGCTCGCCGACATCCCCGAGAACGGCGCCATCGGCCTGAACCCCTACACCGTGCCCGGCAACGAAGGCCTCGGCGACCTCATGCGCGTCCGCCTCCAGACCGCCGACGGAGAGGACGTGCTCGTCATCGACGAGTGGCAGACCACCGTCCTGCATGAGGGCGTGACCATGAACATCGGCACCCCCCTGGTGGCCGGCTCGTACGGCTCCGGCTACATCCGCGCGACCCCCGAGGTCCGCCGCGTCGCCAGCCTGTTCAGCGCCATCCTCGAGCCCGGCGACCCCATCGCCTACTCCCCGATGCACTTCCTCCGCCCGTCGGAGGAGCTCGGAGGTCAGGCCGTCAACGTGCTCCACATGCCCCACATCGGCGACAACATCGTCTCGATCAACACCGGCATCGCCCAGGCGCGCGCGATGGGCCTCATCGACAACGCCACCACGGACTCCCGCTACGGCCTGTCGGTCGACCACTGGCTCATCGACCGCCGCGTCGTACACGGCATCGAGGAGCGCGGCCCCTACGTCTGCGCCAACGGCCAGCCCTGCCTCTTCGACGCCGACGACCTCGACGGCGACATCGACCCCTTCGACGAGCCCAGCGACGAACCCCTGCGCGCCACCGTGGAGACCTCCCGCGGCGTCAGCGGCATGCGCCTGGGCTACCCCGAGCAGGGCGGCTCTCACGGCGTGCCGCTGCCCGACCCCGAAGACGAGTTCCAGCCCGTCGTCTACCTCGTGAGCCTCGTCGCGGGCTACGTGCTGTTCGATGGCGAGTACATCCCCGACGAGGAGTGCATGGTCGACATGTCCTGCGAATGGATGCCGCCCATGCCCGACCTCGACGAGGAGGAGAAGTAGTCCGATGTCCCGCTCCCCGCTGATTCTGCTGCTGCTCCTGCTGACCGTGCCGACCGCCGCGTCGGCCAAACAGACCATCGATCTGAAGCCCGCCGATCCCGGCATCTTCCTGTTCGAGACCACCGGCGAGTACCGCCTCAACTTCAGCTTCCTCGACGACTTCGCCGTCGACGCTGAAGACCCCGCCCTCACTCACGGCCAGACGAAGTACCTGGACCAGCGTATCCGCGCCCGCGTGGACCTGCAGCTGGCCCGCCTCCGCCTCGCCACCGAGTGGGACCTGCTGTCCGGCCAGCTGGCCGGCGACGCCTGGAACCTGGGCAGCCTGGATGACCGCCGCCGCGACATCCACGGCGCTGTGTCGCCGTCCGGCTTCGTCCCCCGCCGCGCCTCCGCGATGCTCCGCTGGAAGGCGCTGGACATCGAGCTGGGCCTCGTCACGTCGAACTGGGGCCTTGGCCTCATCGCCAACGACGGCAACCAGGACTCGATGTTCGGCCGCAACGACCTGGGCGATCGCGTGCTCCGGCTGCGCTTCACGGGCCGCCCGCTGCACGCCAACGCCGAGCCCGGCCCCTACGCCAACAAGTTCCTCCTGACCGCCGCCTTCGACGTGGTGTTCGACGACGACGTCGGCTCCCTGATGGACGGCCAGCTCGCCATGCAGGGCATCGTGTCGGCGTTCCTGTACGACCCCGGCCACTGCAACCACGGCCTCTACGTCGTCTACCGCAACCAGCAGGAGCCGAACGACACCGGATCGACCGACGTCGTCGTCATCGACGGCTACGCCGACCGCACCCTGCACATCGGCGAGACGACCACCCTGCGGCTCGCCCTCGAGGGCGCCTTCATCGTCGGCCGCACCTCCCGCGCGCTGACCTACCAGGCCCCCGACGAGCTGCGCGTCGCCTCCGGTGGCCTCGTCGCGCAGGCGACGGTCGGACTCTTCGACAAGAAGCTGCAGATCCACGGCCGCGGGGGCATCGCCAGCGGCGACAAGAACCCCGACGACCACTGGTCCACGCAGTTCAACTTCGACCGGAACTTCGACAACGGCTCGGTGCTGTTCGACCAGGTGCTCGGCGCCGTCAACCTCGGCACTCACGGCCTCGTCACCGACCCCGAGAACTCCGGCTACGCCCCCCGCGGTGTCGACGCGCTCGCCAACGAGGGAGCCGCCGGCGGCATCTTCTTCCTCCAGCCGATCGTCCAGGGCACGCCCCTGCCGTTCCTGGACCTGAAGGCCGGCGCGATGCTCGCGTTCAGCAGCTCGGAGCACCGGCAGAGCTTCTACAGCTTCCGCGCGGGCGGAACGCCGACCAACCACCACCAGCAGGCCGTCACCGGTCGCCTGCTCGGCACCGAGATCGACTGGTCCGTCACCTTCGGCGGTCCCCTCCCCTTCAAGGCGGAGGACGCCCCCGTGCTCGATCTCGCGCTGCAGGTCCAGGGCGGCCACCTGTTCCTCGGCGAGGCCCTCCGGTCTGCCGACGACGGCGCCCAGATCGTCAACCACGTCCAGATGACCGGACGCTTCCGCTGGTAGGGTTTCGCCGCTCGTGACCGGCTTCGCGTACCAGTACCTCGTCGGCGGACTCGTCTTCGCCATCGGCCTCGTCTACGGGTACCGCCAGGGGTACATCGGGACCTCCGGCAAGCCGCTCCGCAACGCCCTCGTCGTGCTCGGCGGGTTCGGCTTCTTCATGGGCCTGCAGGGGTGGCTCCAGTTCGGCGACATGGCCGTCCGGGAGCCGAAGCCGTTCGACGGCAGCTGGACCCGCAGCGAGACCATCGGAACCCCCCTCGATTACGCGATCATGGCGGGCTACTTCGTCGCGATGCTCCTGATCGGAACCTGGTTCGGCAAGGACAACAAGGGGACCAAGGACTTCTTCTTCGGGGGGCAACGCTTCAGCTGGTGGCTGATCAGCTTCAGCCTCGTGGCCACCACGGTCGGCAGCGCCAGCTTCGTCAAGTACAGCCGCATCGCCTACAAGCACGGCATCGCCAGCTCGCAGACGTACCTCAACGACTGGTTCTGGCTCCCCCTGCTGCTGTTCGGATGGCTCCCCATCCTCTACTTCAGCCGCATCGTCTCCATCCCGGAGTACTTCGAGCGGCGCTTCGGGCGCGGCCAACGCAACCTCGCCACGTGGCTGCTGTTGGCGTACCTCGTCGGCTACGTGGGCATCAACCTCTTCACGATGGGCCGGGCGCTGAACACGCTCCTGGGCTGGCCGGTGTTCGCCTCCGCCCTCCTGGTAGCGTCGATCTCGGCCATCTACGTCACCTTCGGAGGCCAGACCAGCGTCATCATGACCGACCTGTTCCAGGGCGTGATGCTGCTGGCGACCGGGCTGGTCCTGCTGCTCCTGGGCGTCGCCCACCTGGGCGGCTTCATCGACTTCTGGGAGCTGCTCCCCCGCGGCCACCGCCAGGCCTTCCCCCACCTCAACGCGGACCCAAGCTACCCCGCGGTCGGGGTGTTCTGGCAAGACGGGATGGCCAACTCGGCCATGTTCTATTTCCTGAACCAGGGCATCGTCATGCGCCTGCTCGCGGCGCGCTCGGTGGAGGACAGCCGCAAGGCGACCGTGTCGATGATGCTCGTGCTGATGCCGATCGCCGCGGTGGTCGTTGCCTCCGGCGGCTGGGTCGCACGCGCCCTCGTCAGCAACGGCGAGCTGCCGCCCGACCTCGTGCCCAAGGAGTCCTTCTTCATCGCGGCCGAGTTCCTCACCCGCCCGGGCATGTTCGGCCTCGTGATGGCGGCGCTCACGGCCGCGTTGATGTCGACCGTCGACACACTCATCACGGCCATCGCGGCGATCGCCGTCAACGACGTCTACAAGCCCCGCCACCCCGAGGCGACGGACAAGCAGCTGCTCAAGGTGGCGCGCATCTCGTCGGTGTCGATCGCGGTCCTGGGCGTCGCCCTGGTGCCGGTCTTCAACACCTTCAAGTCGATCTACTCGGCCCACGGCGCGTTCACCGCGGCGGTCACCCCGCCCCTGGTCGTCGCCCTCCTGCTGGCCGTGTTCTGGCGGCGCTACACCGCGACGGCGGCGACCTGGACGATGGCCGGCGGCTCGCTGCTGATCGGCGCCTCGCTCTTCTTCCCCCAGATGATCACCCCGTTCGCCCACGGGGTGCCGATGCGCGAGCTCGGCGAGGGGATCTTCGGCGGGGTTGACTCCTACAAGTTCATGCGCGCCTTCTTCGGGCTCGCCGTCTGCTTCGCCATCGGCATCACCGTGACGATGTTCACGAAGGCGCGGCCGCTGGACGAGGTCAAGGGCCTCGTCTGGGGCACCGTCAAGGACGCCATCCATTGGTACAAGGGCGCGCCCGGCGAGGAGGTCGAGAGCCCCTGGGCTGACGCCTCCGCCGCGAGCACCGACGACGAGGAACTGCGCGGACGCGGTAGGCTCCCGACCGTCACGTTGAGCCGCGCGCTCGCGGACGCCCTCGGCGGGGCCGTCGTGGGCGACCTGGTGTACGTCACCGATGCGCGCTCGTGGCTTGGTGGACTGCGATCCGGCCACGGCATCGTGGGCGCGATCGACGAGGACGAAGGCGCCCCCCGGGTGACGTTGGGACCGACCCTGTGGAGCGTGATCGTGGGACATGCGAAGCCTCGCCCGCTGCGCGTGCGAAAGCTGTATTGAGGAGTCGATGATGAAGCTCTGGACCCTGCTGTTGATGCTGCTGATGGCGGCCCCTGGACTCGCCCTGGCGGGATCCCATGCCGACGACGATGACGCACCCGCGGAGGACGCACCCGCCGACGAGGCCCCCGCCGAGGAGGCCCCCGCCGAAGAGGCCCCCGCCGACAACGGCGAGGAGACCTGCGCGAAGTGCGCCGGCGACGAGAACGCCGAGGGCACCTGCGACAAGTGCAAGGGCAACGCGGCTGCCGAGGGCGACTACGCCCCCGGTCCGGGCCACGGCGACGGCTGCCAGTGCCCCGAGTGCAGCGGGCACGAGTGCGACGGTGAGTCCTGCGAGCGCTGCGCCAAGGCCAGCGACGACGGCGCCACCTGCAAGCACTGCTCCAAGGGCAAGCACGGCGGCATGCACGGCAAGGCCAACCACCCACATGTCGTGTGGGGTCCCCCGCTGACCTTCAAGCTGCCCAACGACTTCGAACTCCGCGTCATCGGCCGCCTCCAGGTGCGCGCCACGCTCTTCGACATGGACGACGCCGAGGGCAACGACCCCGCGCTGTACGGCGACCCCAACCTGCGCGAGGGCTTCAGCCTGCGCCGCGTCCGCCTCGGCCTCGGCGGCAGCTGGAAGAACAAGCTCCACTTCCGCGTCAGCGGCGGCTGGGACAACCGCTACGACGCCACCGGCCACCGCCCCGCCGCCGGCCTGAACCTGCAGGACGCCTGGTTCGCCGTGACCCCGATGAAGGAGCTGGGCATGCGCATCGGCCTGAGCCGGGTGCCTCACGGCCGCCAGACCGGCACCAGCAGCTCCCGCCTCCTGATGCCCGAGCGGGCGCTCCCCAGCGAGTACATGGGCGGCGACCGCGAGCCCGGCATGACGGTCTTCGGCGCCCTCGGCCCGGCCGACCACGGCGTGATTCCCCCCAAGGCGTTCCAGTACGCCGTCAGCATCTCCAACGGCACCAGCGACTGGACCGGCGACGCGGATCCCAAGCCCCGCATCGGTGGCCGCCTGAGCCTCGACCTGTTCGAGCCGTGGGACACCGCGGAGTCCGACTGGGACCTGCCCGGCTTCGCCCTGAGCATCGGCGGCGGCGCCAACTACAACTGGGGCCTGGAGGCCAACACCCTGTCCGCGGGCGCCGACATCGGCGTGCGCGTCTGGCGCTTTAGCCTGCAGGGTGAGGTGATGTACTCCCAGTCGAGCCCGACCTTCGACGTCGAGGGCATCCCCGAGTTGCTGGCGGAGACGCCGCGCCTGGGCTGGTACGGCCAGCTCGGCTTCATCATCGTGCCCGAGTGGGTCGAGCTCGCCGTCCGCATCGAGTCCTACGACGACCACACCGGCCAGGACAACGGCGGCGACCGCCTCGACTTCTGGGGCGGCGCGAACTTCCTCATGCTCGACGGCCGCATCAAGACGTCGCTGTTCTACGTGCACCGGAGCGAGATCGAGGGCCAC
The DNA here is from genome assembly GCA_024229515.1 of Pseudomonadota bacterium. Lineage (GTDB taxonomy): Bacteria > Myxococcota_A > UBA796 > UBA9615 > UBA9615 > JAAESI01. The sequence continues at coordinate 179,660 of JAAESI010000010.1, forward strand.
CGCACGGCCAACGACAGCCTGATGCTCCAGTGGCAGGCGATGCTCTAGCCAAGCGGGCTGACTAGCGGCGCCGAGCGCCGTCCCTGCGCAGCCGAGGCTTCGCCTCGATCCGACGGCTCGTGAACCGGATCCGGCAGGCTCCGATGCGGATGATGTCGCTCTGCGCCAGCCGCTTGCTGATGATGCGTCGCTCCCCCACCCAGGTCCCGTTCATCGACCCCTTGTCGCGCAGGAAGATGTGGCCGTCGTCGAAGACCTCGAGCACCGCGTGGGCGCGGCTGGCGTCGGGGTCGGGGATCTCCAGATCGGCGTCCGCGCGCCCCATCGTGATGCTGTCCCGGTGGTACTCGTAGACGGTGCCGCTGGCACCTCCGCTCAGCACCTCGAGGCGGACCACGACCCCCGGACCGGGCTGCAGCGGCGGCCTGGGGATGGCCGACTCGGGGTGGGTCTGGGACTCCTCCGCGGCCGTGCGCTCGGCGATCAACTGCTGGGCGCCGAGGTTGATGACGGTGTTGCCCTTGGGGCCGTAGGGGGCGGTCTCGTCGTCGTCCAGGTCGAGATCGAGGCTGGGGATGTCGTCGGTCTCGGCCTCTTCCTCGGAGCCCGGTCCGTCGAGGAACTCGAGGGTGGTGCGTCCCAGGCGAAGCTCGCTGCCGGGGGTCAACTCCGCGTCGATCACCGGCTTGCCGTCAACGTAGATGCCGTTGGTCGAGCCCAGATCGACGACGCGCCAGGCGCCTCGTTCGTACGAAACCATGGCGTGAATCGACGAGATCTCGCCGTCACCCTTGATGATCAAGCTACCGGCCACCCGCCCGATGACCGTTCGGTTCCCAGTCAGAGCGAAGGACGAACCCTCCAACTCCCCCGACTGAAATACCAGATGCGCCGCATCCATCACATGACCCCCGCCACAGATTTAGCACGCACCCTGGGCACCGCCCAAGGCGAACGGGTCGGAACCACCCCAACGGGGAGATCACGCACGGACGGCCCTAGTCCACCACCCCATCGCAGTCGTTGTCCGTCCCGTTCCCGGGGACTTCCTCAAGCGCCGGGCTCACGGCCGGGACGAGCCCATCGCAGTCGTTGTCGGCGCCGTCGCAGATCTCGGGGGCGCCCTCGAAGCTGTTGGGGTCGATGTCGTTGCAGTCGCCGTCCCCACACTCGTTGAAGCCGTCCAGGTCGACGTCGTCCTCGTCCCACGGGAGCACGCCGTCGCAGTCGTTGTCGAAGCCGTCGCACAGCTCGGGGGCGCCGGGGTAGATGAAGTCGCGGGTGTCGTCGAAGTCGCCGTCGAAGCACTCGTCGTCTCCGTCGCCGTCGTCGTCGGTCTCGATGGCGGGGACGATCCCGTCGCAGTCGTTGTCGAGGTCGTCGCACTGCTCCGGGGCGCCGACGTAGATCTCGATGGAGGTGTCGTCGCAGTCGAGGTCGGCGCACTCGTTGTCGCCGTCGCCGTCGTCGTCGCTCTCGTCCGCCGGGAGCACGCTGTCGCAGTCGTTGTCGAGGCCGTCGCAGATCTCCGGGGCGCCGGTGTAGACCGACGTCAGCGTGTCGTCGCAGTCGCCGTCGGCGCACTCGTCGTCGCCGTCACCGTCGTTGTCGATCTCGACCAGCGGGATGGTGCCGTCGCAGTCGGTGTCGAGGCCGTCGCAGGCCGCGGGGGCGCCGTCGTAGACCTGGGCGAGATCGTCGTCGAAGTCGCCCGCGCAGGGGGGCTGGCCGTCGCCGTCGTCGTCAGCCTCGTCGGTGGGCACGACCGTGTCGCAGTTGTTGTCGAAGCCGTCGCACAGCTCGGGGGCGGCGGGGTTGAAGGTGTCCTGGGCGTCGTCGCAGTCCCCCTCGCACTCGGCGAAGCCGTCCAGGTCGTCGTCGATCTCGGTGACCGGGACGACGTTGTCGCAGTCGTTGTCGACCCCGTCGCACAGCTCGGGGGCGCCGTTGTAGGTGTCGGGGTCGGTGTCGTTGCAGTCGTTGTCGTCGCACTCGTCGTCGCAGTCGCCGTCGTCGTCGGTCTCGTCCCCGGGCACGCTCCCATCGCAGTCGTTGTCGAGCCCGTCGCACAGCTCGGGGGCGCCGGGGTAGACTTCGGGGTTGGTGTCGTCGCAGTCGTCGCCGCCGCAAGAGAGGTCGTCGTAGCCGTCCAGGTCGCCGTCCCCGCAGACCTCGACGGGCGGCTCGAAGCGGACCGCGTAGCCCGCCTCCACCCGCCCGGGGTGTTGCAGGCCACGTCGAGGGAGTAGCCCGAGTTCAGGCTGCTGTCGGCGATGCCGACGGTCGCGCTGGCGCCGTCGTCGCAGCCAGCGTCCCCGAACGTGGTGTCCTGGTAGTGGAACTCGATGTTCCCGGTGGCCTCGAACAGCTTGACCGTGAACGTGGCGCCGTTGGTGCCGCAGGTGGTCAGCGGGTTCTCGATCCACGACAGGATGAACTGTTGGGAACCGGGCGCCCCGTACGTCCCCCAGCCGACCACCGACGTGATGAAGATGTTCAGCCCGTTGCAGAGGATGTAGTCGTCGTTGGCGTAGTAGTCGTCCCACAGCACCGCGATGCGGGGGTTCAGCGCCTGCGAGATCGAGCAGGCGTTGGCGTTGTCGCCCGCCGACGTGGTGTTGAGGCTGCTGTTGGACAGGTACATCAGCCCGTTGGCGCCGACGACGGCCTAGTCGTAGGTGACGCCGTAGAAGTCGAAGTCGAAGCCGAGCGCGACCGTGTACCACTCGTCCTCGCAGAGCCCGCCGAGGCTCCAGGGGGGCTGGGCAGCCGAGTCGTAGCTCGGGCCTCCGGGCTCGTCCGAGTCAGCCCACGTGTAGCCGAAGCCGTCCGGTCCGCCGGTGCCAGCGAGTGCGGGGGCGGGCAGCACGAGCAGCAGCAGAGCGAATCGCAGGCCGGTGAGCATGCCGCATCATGGCCGGTCTCGCGCGGACCCGCACGGGTGTGAATGCGGGAGCAGGATCAACGCTCCACAGCGGCATGTTCAAACGATTCCTCGCCGCCCGCCGCCGCGCCCGACTCGAGGTCCACCGTGTCCTCGTGTTCGAATCGCTGGTCTGATCTCCCGTCCCCCTCTAGCCTGATCCCGAACCGACCTACGACCGGACGAGCGCCCCACCTCTCCGCCGGTCTTGGAGTGTCCGTGATCCCCCGCATTCTTCTGTTCCTCGCCCTGGCGTTGCTCGCCGCAGGGCCGACGTACGCCGACGATAAGCGCCTCCCGGGGAAGTTCCTGAGCGTGGTCGAGCGCGATGACGAGGGCCGCGCGACCCTGCTGAGCATCGACGTGGTGCAGGTCGAGCTGCGCGAGCTGCTGCAGGCCATCGCCAACGAAGGCCGCATGAACCTCGTGCTCGCCGACGGCGTCGAGGGGCACGTCACGATCCAACTCCGCGGCGTGGATCTGAGCACCGCGCTCAGGTTCGTCGCCGGGGCCGCCGGCTACGGAACCCAGACGATGGGGAACCTGACGACGGTGAACGCGCTGAAGTGCCCGCTGCTGCAGGAGCACGAGTACCACTGCGCCTGCAACGGCTGGCGCTAGCGGCCTACTCCTCGGGGGTGGCGCGCATCCAGTTGGGCACCTCGCCCAGCGGGTGGAACCCGTCCAGGCCGTCGACGTCGACCCAGATCGGGTTCGTGATCGCGTACGGGTGCACCGCGTAGGTCTTCGGAATGGCCGGCCCTTCGCCGGCGACCGCGGAACTCAGCGAGCCCAGGTCGATCTCCGACAGCGCGCCGACGACGATGTCGTTCAGCTGCAGCTTCGGCAGGTCCACCGGCGTGAACACCGGCGACAGGTCGTCCGGCCCCAGGGCGACGACGACGTACCAGGCGTCCTGCGCGCCGCCATCCTCGTCGCGGGGGGTGACGTCGAAGGTGTGATCGAACTTGACGACCGCGTCGGCGTCGATGACGTCGGCGCCGACGAACTCCTGGATCATCCGGCCGTTCTCGTACAGCTCGACCCGGTCCACGAGCATCCACCGCGGCGCCTGCACCTCGATGTCGAGGGTGACGGTGCCGCCGGAGGCGGTCACGTCGCTGCCGATCGACTGGCCGTCCGCGGTGAAACGGATCAGTGGCCCGTAGGAGGCGACCGCCTGGCCCGCGCTCAAGGCCACCGCCATGTCCGCCTCCCGCACCAGCTCCGGCTCGTCGACCTCGCTGATGACGTAGGTGCGCGGGCAGCCTGACTCGGTCGAGGTCGTCCCGTGCGTGTCGCTGTTGCCCATGACCGTGTGGCGGTAGCCCAGGTTCAGCAGCGTGAACCAGTCATCGACCGTGCCGTTCAGGTCGTTGGACAGCATGAACCCGCCGTCCAGATCGTCCAGCGCCGCCTGCTCCTCGGCCGTGCGGCTGAGGACGTCGTACAGCGCGACGCCCTCTTCGCAGCCGGCCGCGGGGGTGCCGTCGAGGAACGAGCGGTGGCAGTCCGTCTCGTCCTGGGTGGGCGTGCGGAGGATGGCCAGCTCCTTGCCGTTGAGCAGCTCCAGCCCCTCGAAGTCGAGGGTGAAGTAGTCCGCGTCCAGCAGCGGGTTGGCGAGGTTCAGCAGCGAGCTCGTCGTCGACGGGTTCAGCATGCTCCCGTGGTACGGGTCCAGGCCGTACTGGTCGAAGTACCCGAGGATGCCGTCGCGGGGGTGGCCGATGTAGAGGTAGGGGTCGCCCTCGATCGCTGACATGTCCCGCAGCCCGGCGATGATCTCGGTCGGCGGCAGGCCGGTCCAGTCCAGCGCGCCGCCAGACTCCTGCTCGTAGTCGATCTCGAACGGGAAGCCCAGGTAGTGGCCGATCTCCATGGTCGTGGTCTCCAGCCCGACCGTGCCCTGGACCCACTCGTCCAGCCCCATCCGTTCAATGACGGGGCGGTAGTCGGTGATGAAGTCGTGGTCCGTGGAGGCCATGAACTCGATGCCTTCACTCACCATCGTCGCGACCCGGGTCTCCAGGGGGATGCCGGAGTCGTGGCTGGCGACGGCGTGGATGTGCAGGTCGGCGGCGATGAACCCGGTCGTGTCCACCTCGCGGCCGAGCACCGGGTCGATGCGGGTGACCTGCCCGGGGTTCAACACGAGGCCGTCCGGAGCGCCCTCGTTGGCGCTGTTCCAGATCGAGTACTCGACGCCGCGGGTGACGATGACGTCGTAGCGGCCCACCGGCACCTCCAGGCTCACGCTGCCGGAGCTGGCGAAGATGACCTTGCTGATGCCGCCGGAGATGTACGGGTCGCCCAGGTCGGGGAGGCTGACGGAGCCGGCGTCCCCCAGCGGACGGAGCGAGATCTTGGCGGGGAGGTCGCGAGCGTGGACGTCGGTGACGTTGACCTCGAGGATGCCGGGGCGCGGCGCGATGAGGCCGGTCTCCAGAGTGACGCCGTCCTCGACGGTCACCTCTCGGGGCACCGACAGGCCGCGGGTGTCGTCCTTGACCACCAGCAGGTAGTCCCCGGCGGGGAGGCGGCCGCCGAAGCTCCCGTCGGGGGTGGAGTCGCGCCCCACGTCGGTGCCGAACTGGGTGAACAGGTCGCTCAGCGGAGGCAGTCCCAGCTCGTCACGAGCCGCGCCGGTGTCCTGGTAGACAAGCACGTCGACGCCGGGGAGGGACCGCATCGAGCCCTCCTCCACGACCCGGCCGGAAATCGCGCCCTGCTGCGGGCCAATGGCGCGGTCGGTGTAGGCGGCGTACAGCGCGTCCACGGCGGTGCCGACGTCGCCCTCGCCCACCCCGAGGAAGCGCTCGTAGGTGAAGATCGTGCCGTCCTCGGGCTGGATCGGGTTCCCGTCCAGATCCGTGAGGTCGGGGCAGTAGGCGGCGCCGTACACCGCGGTCAGGCCGGAGGTGAAGATCGGCGCTGCGAGCTGCCCGCCGGTGCCCAGCGCGTAGCTGACGCCGTGCCCCTCGGCTCCGATGAAGTCGAGCGAGAAGGGGTGCACGAAGGGGTTCGTGCCGCCCAGCAGCGTGTTCACGACCGCCTGGCTCTCCTGGAAGCCGATGCCGGGGAGGAAGATGTCGACGTCGCCGCCGGCGAAGAAGAAGTCGCCGAACTGGGTGCCGCCGGCGTTCAGCGCGTCGACGGTCTGGACCGCGCCGCAGCGGGTCTCGCACCAGCCGGGGCCGCCGCCGGCGGAGTCGTCGTCGTCGCCCGCTTCCTCACCGGTGCACGGCGGCGGGCTCGGCACGAGGGAGGCGTCGCAGGGAAGGCCCGCGTCGCCGGGCTGCCAGCCGCAGACGTCCTCGGGCGGGAGCCCCTCCTCGAGCACGACGAAGTGGGTGCGGATCGTGAGGTAGGGGTCGCCGGGGCGGAGGATCCAGTCGGTCACCATCCAGCCGTCGAGCAGGCCGAGGATGCCGCCGAGCAGCCCGATGTAGCTGATGTAGTCGCCCAGCGGACCCTGGGTGCGGATGATCGCGGGGCCGCCGTCGCTGCCGTCGCTGAGGATCTCGACCTGGTCGGTCGCGGTCATGTTCAGGTTCACCGCGCTGAACATCTCGGCGAACTGGTCGTTGCCGCGGCCGGCGCCGGTGTCGCTGTCGGAGCGGCGCAGGTCGATGTCGATCATCGAACCGCCGTACAGCCCGGGACCGGGCGAGCTGCAGACCTGGTCGATCCCCTCGCCCACGCAGCGGTCCGCCAGGATCGCGGCGCGGATGTGGCCGTTCTGCAGGATGAAGTCGCCCGTGTGGGCGCCCGCGGACGGTCCTCCGACCCGCTGATCGAGCGTCTCGATGACGTACGCGGAGGCAGGCACCTCCTCGGCGGACGGGCACGCCGTCAGCAGCAGGGCGGTCAGGGTCAGGAACAGGGCGCGTAGCGTCGGCGTCACAGCGGTCTCCGGAGGCGGCGCGAGTATACGCGCGCGCTGGGCTACGATCCGACCGGTTGGACAAGCGCCCGTACATCGCCGCCGCCATCTACGTCGTGGTCTTCGTCGTGCTGCTCGCGACGCTGCCGATCACGCTGCCGATCATGGTGGTGGTGGACCTGATCCGGGGCTCGCGCCGGTTCGCTGGCGTGCGGCTGCTGATCTACGCGATCGCGGTGCTCAACTACGAGATGGCGGGGCTGTTCATGGCGGGCGTGGCGTGGCTGCGGTTCCGCGGCGGCGAGCGCACCACGGACGAGTACGCCGACGACAACTTCCGGATCCAGACGTGGTTCGGGGGGAAGCTGTTCTGGTGGGCCAAGCGGGCCTTCAGCTGGACCGTCGAGGTGCAGAACGCCGACGTGCTGCGCCAGGGGCCGTACGTGCTCATGCCGCGCCACGTGAGCATGGGCGACACGATCATGTGGCCCGCCCTCGTCAGCCAGAGGTACGGCACGAACGTCCACTACGTGGTCAAGGACGAGCTGATGTACGACCCCACCCTGGGGATCGTCGGGCAGCGCGGGCGGCACGTGTTCGTGAAGCGGCACGGGGCCGACACGGAGCGGCAGATCGCGCGGGTGGCCGAGCTCGCCGAGGGGCTCGGCCCGATGGACGCGGTCCTGATCTACCCCGAGGGCACGCGCCACACCGCGGCCAAGCGGGCGCGCATCATCGAGAAGCTCGAGGCCAGCGGGGAGGGCGCCCGCGCCGCCGAAGCGCGGGCGATGCAGCACGTGCTCCCGCCGAGGCTCGGAGGTCCCCTCGCGCTGCTGACGCGGGCCAAGGACGTCGACGTGATCCTGGCTCCCCACGTGGGCTACGAGGGCGCCGCGAAGCTGAGCGACGCCTGGTACGGCTCGGTGATCGGTCGGCGCATCGCGGTCGGCTTCAAGCGCATCCCCGCCTCCGAGATCCCGCGCGACCCCGAAGGGGCGGCGCAGTGGCTGCGGGAGCAGTGGACCTGGATGGACGCCTGGGTGGACGGCCAGCTCCGCTGAGTTCGCCCGGCCGGGACGCCGCGCCGTGAGCGACAATCACCGCATGCTCTTCCGCGCCGTGCTCGCCTTCTCCCTGCTCGTGGCCGCCCCGGCCCTGGCCGACGACGCCGAGTGCTGGACCCTCGGCACCGTCGACATCACCACCTACGACAACGCCCAGTGGACCGTGCAGGGGTCGACCTGGACACTCGCCTCGGGCCTGGGCTCCCTCACGCTGGAAGCCAGCCAGCAGGCGGCGACGATGGAGCGGGGCACCGAGCGCAACAGCCGCGTCGCCTGGAGCAAGCCGCCAGCACGCTGGTGTGCCGGGGATCCGGTGGGGCTGAGCGCCACCGCCGTCGGCAACTTCGGCGGGTTCCTCTACGACACCTACCCGGTCTCGGCGATCGTGCCGGCGCAGGTGCCCACGCCGCCGGTGCCCCTGTCCGGGGTCAACGGGATCGACGCGATGCAGATCCGGGGGGGCGAGTCGGCCGAGCTGTTCGGGTCGATCCTGGTCGCGCCGCGGCCCGGCGGCGAGGACTGGCAGCTGTTCGCGCGCGCCGACATGGGCAACGGCCAGTGGGTCGCGGTCGTCGACCACTACAGCAAGGCCGACCCCGCCGACGGCACCACCAGCACGGCGCCGACGGCTCCTCCCGCCCCGGACGGCGACGGCGCCGCGGATGAAGACGAAGACGAAGACGAGGACGCCGGCGAGGAGCCGGACGAGGGCGACGAGGACGACGAGGACGACGAAGAAGGGGACGACGAAGACGACGACACCAAGGACGACAAGCCGACGTACCTGAAGGACTCGACCCGTGGCTGGTTCCACATCGGCGGCGGCTTCGGCGTGCTCCCGCAGAGCGCGTTCCCGGGCGGGCTGTTCGACGTCGGGGTCGGCTTCTACACGTTCGCCTTCTACGCCGGCGGGGGGCTGCAGATGGCCTTCTCGGACACCTTCGGCATCCGGCCCCACGGGCAGGGCTACGTCGGCGTGCACATCCCCTTCCCCGTCTTCCACCCGATGTTCGGCGCGAAGATCAGCGGCGGCACCTCGGTGCGCCCCGACGGCGTCGCCCCCGGGGTGCCCAGCTCGACGCTGTCGATGACGGTGGGAGGGCAGGCCGGCTTCATCCTGCGCCAGTTCGGCGGAGGTCCCGGGCTGCAGGTGATGGTGGAGCCGGTCTACGCGCTGGACCAGTTCACGGGCATCGGCGGCTTCGAGATCTGGGTCAGCATCGCCGGGGTCATCTAGTCAGCCCGGGTACACCACCCGGAACTTGTTGAACGCGTACGGGTAGTGCCCGAAGTACCAGTTGCGGAACGACGCCCGCGTCAGCTGCGGCGCGGTGGGCCAGGCGGCGCCGAAGACCACGTAGTGCTTGCCGTCGAAGAAGTCCGTCGAGTAGCCCGGGTAGGTGCGCATCCAGGCGTCGAACCCCGGCAGGCCCGCAAACGGGGTGCCCGTGTGCTCCCAGCCGTTGCCGATCAGCTCCTGCACGCCGTGGTCCGAGACGCCCTCGGGGTGGGCTCCCACCGGCTCGGGCCCCGAAGCGGCCCAGTCGGTGAGCACGGGGCTCGCCCCCTCGGAGGCGCGATGCAGCTCGGCCTCCGTGGGGAGCCGCCCGCCGGCCCAGGTGGCGAACGCGGCGGCTTGCTGCTGCGAGACGCAGACCGGCAGCCCGCCGACCCGGTCCAGCGGCAGCGTGCCCCACATCGTGCGCAGTCGATCGCCTTCCCAATCCAGCGGCGTCTCGGCGCCCGTGGCCTCGACGAACGCCTGGTAGCGGGCGATCGTCACGGGGAGCTCGTCGATGGCGAACGCGGCTGCCTCGGTGCGGTGGGCCGGGAACTCGTTGTCCCAGCCGAACGCGACCTCGCCCCAGTCACCGCCGACCGTGGCCTGGCCCGCGGGGATGGAGACTCGCGCGGGGGCCACCTCGCCGCCGGGGGCCTCCGCCGCGGGGGGGGAGCCAGTCCGGCCGCTGCTTCCACCGCGGGTCGAGCCGCATGAGCATGTACATCAGCGTCTCGTGGTGCATCTGCTCGTGCTCGATGACGAGGTGGAGCACCCGATCCCCTTCGGCCAGCGCATCCCCCGACAGGGCGCGCAGTTGCGGCGCGACCTCCCGAATCCGGGCGCGGACCTCGTCGCGGTAGGCCTCCACCGCGGCGATCTCGGGCCACGCCGCCACGTCGTCGGCCGACGAAGCTTCCTCGGGATCGATCCCGCGCTCGAACAGCACATCGAAGGTGCGGTGGTGATGCCCCAGCCCCAGCACCCCCCGCCCGACCTGGTTCCAGGCGAACGCGGGCAGATGCCCCAGGTAGAAGACGAACGGATGACGCAGGCCGATGGGCCGCTCCAGCCAGACGCCCTCGCCGGTCAGAATCTCGAAGAACGCGTCGCTGCGCGCCCAGGCTACTTCGAGTTGCTCGATCATCCCACCCCCGTCGACCGTCATCGGGCCATCAACCAACGTATGAACCAGGCCGCCAGCGCGGCCCCCACGAGCGCGCCGATCCAACCGCCGACCGCGAAGCCGAAGATCGGCAGCGCCAACTGCCGCAGGGCGTCGACCTGCTCGGCCCAGGGCTTGTCCTCGAAGAGCGCTCCGATCGACACCAGCGTCAGCACCGCCCACAGCGCCACCGCCAGCTGCTGGCCCACCGGCTCGACCACGCCGAACAGCAGCCCCACGGAGGCCGCCAGCGCCACGACGAACTGAGCCGTGCAGTAGGGCCCCAGCCCGGAGCCCCGGCCCGCGTCGTAGCGCTCCCGCCCCGCGACCTCGATCGGCTTGCCGCCCCCCGCGTTCCCCACCGCCAGGGCCGTCGGGCCGAGCCACCACAGATCCAGCTTCTCCGCCAGCGTGTCGTAGCGCTGGCTGAACTTCCAGACCTTCAAGTGGAACTCGAGGTTTGCCCACACAGGGTTCCAGGAGTTGATGGGTTCTACCGTTCCATAGGTCGGCGGCTCTTCCTCTGGCTGGAAGGTGCCGAAGAGCTTGTCCCAGACGATGAACATGCCCGCGTAGTTGCGGTCCAGGTACTTCGGATCGCAGCCGTGGTGGACCCGGTGGTGGGACGGCGTGTTCATCACCGCCTCGTACCAGGGCGGCAGCTTGTCGACCGCCTGGGTGTGGGGCAGGAACTGGTACAGCGTGTTGAGCGCGCTGACCGTCAGGAACATCACCGGGGGGAAGCCCAGCAGCGCCAGCGGTTGGTAGAAGATCCAGCTCACCAGCGGCTCGGCGGCCCCCTGCCGCAACGCCACGGTGAAGTTGTACTCCTCGCTGCTGTGGTGCGGCACGTGAGCCCCCCACAGCAGGTTGTGGTGGTGGTAGCTGCGGTGGGCCCAGTAGTAGCCCAGGTCCACGCCGACGAAGCACAGCCCCCAGACCCACCACGAGAAGCCCAGATCGAGGATCCCGAAGTTGCGGTACGTCCAGACGTAGACCGCCACCAGCAGCACGGTGGTGAACGCGCCGATGAGCTGGTTCACGACGCCGCAGCTCAGATCCGCGATGGAGTCGTTGAGCCGGTACAGCTTCTTGTTCTGCCGGTGGGCGAGCCACGCCTCGAAGAAGATCAGCGCGAAGAAGCCAGGGATGGCGTACGCGATGATGTCGACGCTGGGCAGATCCTCCATGAGGAGGCGGAGTCTACTGGGTGGCGACCTGGATGTGGGTCGTGCCCGGGGCGACGTCGCCAGCGATCTCGAAGACGCTGAAGTCGTGCTTCTTGGGGCCCTCGTCGAAGCCGTCGTCGAAGTCGGGCATGTCCACGAGCGCGCCCCAGCGGCCTTCCAGCCACAGGACCATGCCGTTGTTGGCGTCCGTCGGGCGCCCAACGATGGAGTCGAACAGGCCGACGCTCATGCCGCCGTCGTCCAGCTGCAGGTGGATCGCGTCCGCGGGCGGAGCGCCCGTGGCGGTGCCGACGTAGATCGGGCCGTAGTCGAGCTTGTACTCATCCCCGAAGTGGATGACCACGGGCAGGCGGATCCGCTTGCCGTCGCTGCTCTCGAGCCAGTTGAGGAGGGCGCCGTCAAGCGCGGGTGCGTCGCTCACTTGTCGTCGTCGTCCCCGCCGGCGTCGACCACGTAGTCGTACTCCTCGGAGGCGGCCGGGCCGTGCTCCCAGATCCAACCGCCCATGTCCTTCTCGATCTGCTCATCGGTGCGCTTGTCGTCCCAGCGCTGGTTGATGAGCTTCTGGCCGCGGGGGCTCAGCCGCAGGCCGCGTGCGATCACGTCCTTCACGTTCTGGCCCGACGCGGTGATGGTCCGCGACGCCTTGATCTTGGTCTTGTCCGGCGTGTAGGCGAAGTGGTCTTCCCACGTGCAGGCGGTGGCGGCGGTGGGCCACGGGTCGCAGACGACGAGGTCCGCGTCCCCTTCCTTGCCGATGTCGCCCATGATCACGAAGGCGTGGTCCAGACCCTCGACCGCGGAGCGGTTGAGCGTCTCGCCCTTGGCGATGGTGTTTAGGTAGTCCAGGCCGACCTGGGCGTGCTCGCCGCAGTTGCCGCCGTGGGCTAGGTCCGCCTTCGCGGCGGTCAGGGAGTCGCGGTTGGCGTTGGCGATGGCCCGCACCGAGGGAGCGAGCTCCCAGCAGCTGGGGTCGCGCATGACCTTCATGCGGAAGTAGCTGTTGAAGTTGGTCGCCTTGAGCGCCTCGGCCTGGTTGCCCGCGCCGAACTTCATCACTTCCTTGGTGTGCTTCAGCGCCTTGGCGGCGTGGCCGAGGCGGCCGCCGGCCTTGCCCGTGACCTTCTTCTTGGGGTTGTCGCCCTTGAACTGCACGTCCTGGAGCCCGTGGGCGGCGGCGGCGGCGCCGAACCCTCCCTCGCGAGCGGACGGGCGATCGGCGAACACTCCGCCGCTGCCATCGCGGTGGAACTGGACCGAACCAGTCGTGGAAGTAGAAGCGGGGACTGCGGCTTCGCGGCGGTGTGCGGGCATTCGGACTCTCCGGGCTGGCGTTCGACCAGCAAAAGTGAGACGGCTCAATCTATACGACGACGCGCACGTGCGAAACGACCTTCTCAGTCGATTCTCAGTGAGCGCAGCCGGTTGAGCGCCGCGGCCAGCTCGAAGCGGCGGAACCGGGCCAGATCCCCGGCGGGCCGGCTCTGGACCGCGTCCAGCCCCCGAGCCGCGATCGCGGCATCCACCGCGTCCAGCACGGCGGCGACGTCCCGAGCCCCGTCCAGCAGGGTCGAGCGGGCGAACTCGAGCGTCTCGGCGATGGCGCGCGTCTGCCCCCCATCGACCAACTGCTCCACCGCCGAGAGATCGATCTCGTCGCGGCCGAACTCGATGCTCCGGGTGCCCCGCGAGCGGAGGTTGACGTCTCGCTTGCCCCGCCGGGGGTTCAGGCTGTCGGCCCGGGGGCGGCGCCGGCGCAGCTCCCCGAACGTCTCCCCGCCCTCGGCCACGCGGTCGGTGCGGTGCTCGGTGGCGATGGCGCGGGCCCGCGCGGTGGCGTCCCAGGGCACGAACGCCTCCATCCCGATGACGGTGTCGGCCACGTCGAAGTAGTCCCCGCTGCCCCCCATCACGAGCAGGGCCGAGAGCCCGTGGTCGCGGTGCAGCTGGCGGACCTTGTCGACCAGCGGGGTGATCGGCTCGGCGCCCTTGTGCACGAGTTCCTGCATGCGCCGATCGCGGATGAGGAAGTTGGTCGCCGACGTGTCCTCGTCCAACAGCAGCGCTGAGGCGCCCGCTTCGATCGCCTCGACGATCGAAGCCGCCTGCGACGTGCTCCCGCTGGCATCGGGGGTGCTGAAGGTCGACGTGTCCATGCCCCCGGGGAGGCCGTTGATGAAGGGGCTGATGTCGACCCCCGCCACCGCCCGCCCGTCTTCGGCGCGCACCTTCACGGCGGCGGCGTCGGCGACCACCAGCTCCCGGCCGTCGCCCGCGACGTGGTCGTAGACCCCGCGCTCGACCGCCTGCAGGAGGGTCGACTTGCCGTGGTAGCCGCCACCGACGATGAGGGTCACGCCCCGCGGCACCCCCATCCCCCGCACCTGCCCCGCGTACGGCAGCTCGAAGCGGGTCGCGAGCGAGTCCGGGGACCGGAACGGGATCGCGCCGTCGGCCATGGGGCGGTCGTCGATGCCGCTGCGCCGCGGGAGGATCGCGCCGTCGGCGACGAACGCGACGAGCCCCGCGTCGGCCAGCTGGGCACGCAGCGCGCGGGCGTCTTCGACGGCGTCGAGGTGGCGGCGGATCGTCACCTCCTCCCAGGCGTCGCGGAGCAGCGCGGCGTCCACGATCCGGGGAATGTCGTCGCACAACAGCGCCGCCGCGGCCCGCCCTCGGACGCGGCGTCCCTGGGCGGGGAGGCCGACCGTGAACCGCGCCTCCACCCGACCCTCATCGAGGATCACGGCGGTGCGCTCCAGCACCTCCTGGCCGCAGCGGGCGATCTCGATGGCCCCGGACTTGCCGCTGCCGCGCCGCTGGGCGGTCTCGGACGCGACCGCGCCGAACCGGCGGCAGAGCAGATCCGCCAGCGCCACCCGGCGGGCGTCCGGGCCGACGTCGTCCAGATCGAAGTCGGCGACGTCCATCGGGAGGATGACCCGGACCCGGCTGGGCGCGGCGAAGGGGTCTCCCTGCACGTGGTCGATGCACAGTTCGAAGCCGTCGAAGGCAAAACGCTGGCGACTCAGGTCCTTGTAGGCGGGGTAGCCGCGCCCGTCGATGCGCTGCAGGAACGCCCGCAGGTCCTCCTCGGTCCGCATCAGCGCTCGTACCCGAAGGCGTCGACGAACGGCTCCAGCACGGGCAGCACCGGCGCCATCGGGTCGGCGTACCGACGCCAGCGTCCGGCGGCGCGCGTGAAGATCGGCTTCGTCACGTCCTGGCGGCTCGGCGTCAGCGACGTCTTGGCGGCGGCCCCGGTCCGGTAGTCGAGCACCGCGTCGTCCCAGGGGAGGCCGAGGAAGTCGACCAACCGCCGCGCCTGGCCCGGCAGATCGGCGACCAGGTCCTCGTACCGCACCTCCAGCACTGGAATCGTCAGCCGCTCCCGCAGCTCCAGCCACGCCCCCATCACGGTCGCGTACAGCGCCGCGGCCTCCTCCAGGGAGTGGAAGTGGACCATCGCGGCGTTGGGCACGAAGTCCTGCATGAAGCAGCTCAGCACCACGTCCCGGGGGTCCCGGAGCGACAGCACGAGGTGACCGTCCGGAGCCGCTCGGTCGATCGCGGAGGCGTGCACCAGGTTCAACGGGAACTTGTCGACGAGGCGGATCCCGGGCGCCGCGAGCGCTTCGGTCTCGGCCCGCCACGCCTGCCGGGCCGCCGCGGCGTCGAACGCCGAGGGGTAGCCCGCCCCGCCGATCGCCCGCTCCAGGAACGGACGCTCCTCGGCGGTTCGAAGCCCCGGGTGGGCATCGAGCAGGTGCTCGGTCAGGGTCGTCCCCGAGCGGGGAAAGCCGACCATGAACACCGGCGCCGGGAGGCCGTCCGGTTCGGCCTCGGCGACGCCGACGACCGCGTCGATGCGATCGGAAACCGCGGTCACCATGCCGGGGTAGGCGCCCCGATCGAACCCAGCCGCGGCGGGGACTCGCCCCAGCGCTTCCTGGCCCACCGTGAAGGCCGCGAAGGCGTCGTCGGTGCGGTCCTGCCGGTCGGCGATCATCCCCGCCTCGATCAGCGCGCGCGCCTTCCCCTCCCCCACCGAGCCAGCGAGCGCCCCCTCGATGCGGTCGGCCGCTTCGTCCAGCTCGCCGGCCCGGCGGTGGAGGCGGGCGCGGATGAGGTTGGCGAGTCCGTCCGCGGGGGACAGCGCGAGCGCGCGGTCGGCGGCGTCCACGGCCGTGGCGGGCCGGTTCCGGGTCTCCTGCACGGCCGCGAGGTTGGCCCACGCCAGCACGTACTCCGGGTCCAGCGCCACCGCCTGGGTGAGCGCCTGCTCGGCGCCGGCGACGTTGCCCCGCATGCGCCGCACCACCCCGACGTTGCACCACGCCCGGGCGTGGCTGTCGTCGCGGCGCAGGGCGTGCAGCCAGGTCTCCTCCGCGTTGGCGAGCTGGCCGGCGGCGAACAACGCACCGCCGAGGTTGAACCAGGTGGCGGCCCGCTCCGGCGCCGCTTCGACCGCGGCGGAGAATGCTTCCACCGCGTCGCCGAGGGCGCCGCCGGACTGCATCAGCGACCCCAGCTCGGTCCACGCGGCCACATCGCCGGGGTTCTTTTCGAGGGCCGCCATGAGGGCATCGACGCGTTCGTTGAGGTCGGGCACCGCGGAAGTCTAGACCTCTGCGCGAACCCCGTTAGAATCCGCCGCCATGCGACTCGCCGTACTCCTCCTGTTGGCCTACTCCCTCACCGCCTGCCCCACGACCCCGCGCGACGACGACGACGCCGCGGACTCCAATTGCGATGGAGAGCAGGACCTCGGCGAGTTCTACGCGGACGAAAGCTACGACGCCGACGCCGACGGCTTCTTCGACGCCGACGACCCCGGCTGCGCGGAGTTCTACGACGCCGCCCAGCTGGACTGCGACGACACCAACGATCTGATCAACCCGGACGAGGCCGAGACCGAGTGCAACGACGTCGACGACGACTGCGACGCCGACACCGCCGACAGCTCAGACTTGGACGCCGACGGCTTCACGACCTGCGAAGGCGACTGCAACGACGCGTCCCAGCTGGTCTACCCCGGCGCCCCCGACGAGGACTGCAACGGCGTCGACGAGGACTGCAACGGCGACGACGGCGAGCCCTGCGACACCAACTACAGCGGCGACTGGACGCTCACCTCCGCGGTCACCTACGCGTGCACCGGCTGGGAGGTGGACTTCGCCGCCATGACGTTGAACCACGTGGGCGACGACATCGCGGTCAGCCCCGACGGCTGCGGTTCCTGCGCCCCCACCAACCTGCAGGGGTCGTTCAACAGCGACACCCAGTTCGTGGCCGGCCAGACGGTCCCCTCGGGCAACTGCAACGCCGAATTCAGCATGCTCGGCACGTTCACCAACACCGACTCGGTGTTCGGCAACCTGTCGATCAACTTCACCGGATCGGACTGCGGCACGAACGGCTGCGTCGGCCAGGTGCTGTCGTACGAGGCGACCCGCTGAAATAGGCGGCAAGCCCGGGCGTAGGACGGGACATCATGGGTTTGTTTCGAGTCATCATCGCCATCGTGTTTCCCCCGCTCGCCGTCATCGACAAGGGCTGCGGCCCGCTTCTGCTGACGTTTCTGCTGACCCTGATCGGCTGGGTTCCGGGCGTGATTGCCGCGATTCTCTTCTGCACGCAGGACGACTGAACTACGATCATCGGCCCTTGGCCTCTGAGTTCTCCCGCTTCTCCGCTCGCCTCCGCCCCAACCACAAGCATTCGTGGGGGCGCGACGTCGATGAGTACGACCCCGACGCCGTGCAGAGCGCGCTGGGCCGCCTCGCCAAGGTGTTCGGTCCCGACAAGCTCTACCCAGTCGAACAGCGGGGCGCCGAGTCGGTGCCGGAGCCGCCCTGCCTGGTGGTGAGCAACCACAGCGGCGGCGTGCTCGTGCCGGACGCGTTCGGCCTGGGGTTCACCTGGTACTCGCACTTCGGCACCTCGCGGCCGCTGCACGGAATGATCCACGAGGTTCCCATGCAGATCCGACGGCTGGGGGAGCCCCTCGCGAAGCTCGGGGGCATCACCGCGGACCGGGAGGCCGGCCGTCACGTGCTCGCCGACGTGGGGCACGACCTGCTCGTGATGCCCGGCGGCGATCTGGACGTGTACCGGCCCTACAAGGACTGCTACCGGGTGCAGTTCGGGGGCCGCAAGGGCTACGCCAAGCTCGCGCTGCAGACGGGCGTGCCCATCGTCCCGGTCGCCAACAGCGGCGCCCACGCGACCCTCATGGTGCTGTCGGACGGGCAGCGGATCGCGCGCGCCCTGCGGCTGCGCAAGTACTTCCGCGCGGGCATCTTCCCGATCAGCCTGTCGGCCCCGTGGGGGCTGACCATCGGCCCCTGGCCCCACGTCCCCATCCCCACCCGATTCCGCTATCGCTTCGGGCCTGCCGTCACCCTCCCGGAGACGTTCAAGGCCCGCAAGGACGCCGACGGCAAGCCCACCCGCGAGGCCGTCGAGGCCCTCGACGAGCGGGTCCGTGAGGCGATGCAGAAGCTGCTGGACGAGCTCGAAGCGGACACGCCGAGCATGCGCCAGCGGCTCCGCAATGGGCTGAGAACCTGACCGGCCCCGGTGGCAACGGTCGTGATCGGCCGCTCCCCGGGTCGCTCCTTGGTGGAGGCCGCGGCCGGGCGTAGCGTGACCGGGAGGGGGAGCCATGGCTCGACGTGTCCTGCTGGTCTATCCGTCCTTTCCGGGCAACAACCTCCTGAACTACGAGTACATGTGCTCGATGTACCCCGGCTGCGAGTCGGTGATGCCGCCCCTGGGGTTGATCACGTTCGCCGGCCTGCTGGATGACCGGTTCGACGTGCGCATGGCCGACTGCAACGTCGAGCCGCTGCGCGCCGCTGATCTGGAGTGGGCCGAGATCGTGTCGATCTCGGGGATGCACCCGCAGCGGTCCGGCATCCACGACGTCGCCCGGCAGGCGCGGGAGCACGGCTGCACGACCGTGCTGGGCGGACCGTCGGTCAACATCTGCCCCGAGTACTACCCCGAGGTGGACGCGCTCCACGTCGGCGAGCTCGGGGACGCGACGGTCGCCGCAATCCTCCGCCTGGGACGGGTTGTTGCCGATCTCGGCCTCCCACTGTCCCTGGGTCACCTCCGTGCGACCGATCCAGAAGGGGCCGCTCAGGTTCACCAGGTGGGCTGGCGCTTCGTCGTCCTGGCACCCTACCTGCCCCGCCGTTCAGCCCATCTCGAAGGCGCCGGGAGCGATCGTGATGAGCTCGATCCCGTGCACCGTGAGATCGTTCACGAGGCCGTCGCAGTCCGAGTCGGAGCCGACGGTCGTCGACTCCGGATCGGCGTCGTCGCAGTCGGCGCCCGTCAGCACGCCGTCGCAGTCCCCGTCCTGGGCGATCGCGGTGGACGTGGCGTCATCGTCATCGCAGTCGTCCGCCGTCAGCAACCCGTCGCAGTCCGCGTCGTTGGACGGCGCCTGCGGATCGGCGTCATCGCAGTCCTCTTCGGCAAGCACGCCGTCGCAGTCCCCGTCGTCCGCGAGCGCGGTCGAGGCGGGGTCGCCGTCGTCGCAGTCGTCGGCGGTGACGAGCCCGTCGCAGTCCTGGTCGTCCGCGCTCGCGAGCAAGCCGTCGTCCTCGTCGTCGCAGTCGGCGTCGCTGGCGGTCGTGCTGGAGTCCGCGTCCTGATCGTCGCAGTCCCCGCCGGCGCAAGAGACCGCGTCGTGCCCGTCGCCGTCCTCGTCGCAAACGAAGTGCCGGGGCAGGCCCCGAGCACGCACACGAGGGCCGCGGCGAACGTGATTTTCGATGGTTCTCATGGTTCTCCCTGCACGGTCGCAGCTTCCCACAAGGACCGAGGCGCCGGACCGCACCGGCGAGGAGTTCCTCCCCCCAACAACACCTGGAGCGACGCGCTAGCGGGACCTCAGGGTCCCTCGTACGCTCCCATCGACCAGGCGCCGCCCGCCGGGCGGGTCACCCCGTCGTAGTCGACCGCGACCCCGAACCCCGAGGCGTCCACGCCCGCTGAGAGCACCGGGGACGAGAGCTGGAGGTGCAGGTCGAAGGGGGAGACGAACTCCGGGTCCACGGCGAGGTTGCCGTCCGCCTCGGTCGGATCGGCCATCCCGGCGTAGCCGCCCGTGCCCGAGTCCCAGACGTCGTTGTGCGACAGCACCAGCGCCTGCACCCCCTCGCGCACCGCGAAGCCGTGGACGCCCGAGCCGATGACCAGGGTGTCGACGACCTCGCTGGTGGGGCCGGGGCCGCTGTAGCCGCAGCAGGTGCGGGTGGTGATCCCGTAGAGGGTGTTGTCGACGAACGTGTTGCCCGCGACGGGACCGTCGTCTCCGTAGGTCAGCACCAGCCCGTCGGGATCGTTGGCGACGAACAGGTTGGTGAGGATCCGAGCCCCGCTGTCCGCGGATCGGATCGCGCCGCCCGTCTCGCTGGCGACGTTCCCTTCGAAGCGGTTGAACGCGATCAGCGGCGCCCCTTCGACCACCTCGAGGGCCCCTCCGTCCATCGAGGTGCCGAGGGCCTGGTTGCCCACGAAGGTGTTGTGGGTCAGCTCCCCGTCGCTGCTCGTCACCCGCAGCCCGCCGCCGCCCCCGGTGTGGGTCCGGTGCGCGATGTTGTCCTGCACGAGGTTGCCGGAGAACGTGCCGTCGAAGCCGTACAAGGCGCCGCCGCCGCCGAAGCCGTCGACCTCGTTGGCCGACAGCGCGCACGCCGTGGTCGTGGGGTCGGACTCGTACACCAGCAGGCCGCCCCCGTAGTCGACGGTGACGTCGAGGGCGCCGAAGCCGGCGGTGCCGGTGCCGCCGGTGAGGGTGACCCCCGTCAGCGCCGCCGCCGCGCTCTGGTCGCCCGCGATGGTGACCGCGGTCCCCGTCGGCGGGGTGATGGTGGTGACCTCGGGGCCGGAGAGAGAGGCGATATCGAGGTCCAGCCCGCCGTAGTCGACCGCCTCCTCGAAGGTCCCCGGGAAGAGGCCGATCTGCAGGCAACCCGGCGGAAGGTGCGCGATCGCGTCGGCGATCGAGGGCCAGGGCAGCGCGTAGGATCCGTCGTGAGGGGCGGCCGCCGACCACTCCGCGTAGACGGGGCAGACGGGCCCGTCGTCGTCGTCGCCGTCGTCGTCGTCGTCGTCGTCGGGGTGCACGTCGTCGTCGTCCCCCGGCCGGTGATCCCCGGGTGGGCGGTAGACGCACTCGGGGCCCGACGGATCGTCCTCGTCCGCTTCGACCACGACGTCGTCGTCGTCCGAGCCCGGGCCGTCGGGGGCCGGCACGCTCGGACAGCCCGCCACGAACACCACCACGAGCCCCGCCAGGAGCCACAGTCGCAGACACCCATCACGCCCTCCGCGCGTCTCGCCGCCCCTGGAGGCTCCATCGGCCGCCCGGGGGGGCGGCTTGAACCGGGGGCAACCGACGGGGCGGTCCCGCCCCCGCGAAGGACGGGCCGGGGAACGCGACAGCCCCACGGCCGACCTCGCCCTGGTCCGGGACGACCTCGACGACCTGGTCGACGACGGTCGTGGTCGAGGCGTCGTAGGGGCCCAACCGGCGCAAGATCTCCTACAATGCGCGGATGAGGTGCGAGTCGGCCGATCGGGACTCGCGAGCGCCCGGACCGTGCGTGACGTGACCGAACCATCCGCCCCCCGCCGGTTTCGGCCCCGCGATGCGGTCTTCGCGGTCGTCGTCGTCGTCGGCGTGCTGTGGGGGATCAACGCCGCCATCGAGGGGCTCGAGCGCTCCGGCGCCGTCTCGACCACCCGCCCGGACGACCTCGTGCTCTTCGTCGGGGAGCCGATCCTCGAGCAGGAGGGGGACCACTACGTCACCAGCGAGTACGGCCGCAAGAACCTGGTGTCGTCCCGCTTCGGCACCGATCCCGACGCCAACTGGCAGGCGTTCCTGGTGGGCGGGTCGTTCATGATGGGCACCCCCTACGTCCATCACGAGCACGAGACGGAGCGAGCCGGGGGCATCCCCTTCTGGCTGCGCCACGAGTACGAGGAGGCCGACGGCGTCGTCGAGATCGTCAACCTCGGCGCCGGCGCCCAGAACTCGAACCGGGTCAGCTCGATCGCGCGGGTCGTGGTGCCTCTGAAGCCGGATGTGCTGGTCGTCGCGACCTGCAACAACGAGGGGGTGCTCCCCCCGAGCAGGCTCCGCGAGGAGCTCCACCAGCTGGGCGGCTACCGGCTCCTCGCGAAGTACATCGCGCCCGCGGCGGGCGACGAGGAGCGCTCCTACTACACGCCGCAGCTCGAAGAGGCTCACGCACTGCTGGGTGCGTTCGAGAGGAGCCTGCAGGAGATCGCGGACGCGGCCGCGGAGGCGGAGGTTCCGCTCGTGCTGGTGACGCTGCCGGTCCACCTGGCGTACCGGGGTCGCGCCTGGTCGCACGGCGTGGCCCCCGATCAGGCCTTCACCAATCCGGATCCTTGCATCGCCGAGGGGGTCCACCTGCTCAGCTGGGAGGATCCGGAAGGTGCGATCAGCCGATTGGAGCAGTGCGAGGACACCGCCGAGGCGCTCCGTTGGATCGGCATGTCTCTGAAGCAACTGGAGCGCTACCCCGAAGCCTCGAGGGCGCTCGAGCAGTCCGTCGAGTTGCGGCCCCGCAACCGCTGCCGTCCGTCGTTCAACGACGCCATCCGTGCGGTCGCAGAAGCCTCCGAGGCGATCTGCCTCGTGGACCTCGACCGTCGGGCGCGCGAGGTGTCCCCCGGAGGCATCCCGGGAGACAACCTCTTCCTGGACTACTGCCACCTGGACTACGCGGGGTACGCGCTCATGGCTCGTGAGATCCGCGACGGCATGGCCGCGTGCGGGATCGCGCCCCCGGGGGTCGGCCCCTCCTCGGAGCCGTTGGATGTAGCGCGGATCGCCCTCGAGGAGCAGATCCCGGAGCTCGACCACGGGAGGCTCTGGCAGTAGCTGCGCCCAGAGGACCCGAACCGTTGGGTAAGGGGATCCCCCAAACTGACCAATCCGTTGGCCCCGCGCGCCGGCCCGTCCTAAATCCGATCGGGCCGGTTGGAGGGCGACTCATGTCGGGACATTGGGTTTTGGGGATTGCGGCGATCGCCGCGCTGGTCACGGGCTGCGCCACCGAAGAGGTGTGCGAACGGCCGGGTCAGATGAAGGCTCATGTGCTGGACGTCGAAGGGGCGGACTCCCCCGACGGGGACCTGCTGGCGCACGGGACCATCGTGTCGCCGGAGCGGCACACCCTGCGGAGCGTGGAGCTTCAGATCGGTGGCCACTGGGACGTGCTCGTGCCCGCATACCCCGAGGACGGCTTCGACCTGCGCGTCTGGGCGGCCCCCATCGGCCAGGGCACGGTCTCCCGCTACATGGAAGACGGGGCGCTGGAGATCGAGGTCTGGGCGCTGGATGCCTGCATGGAGGACCGGGATCTGCCCGCGGTCCCGACGTTGGACGGGGACCCGCTGATCGAGCTAACGCGGGCGCCCGATCCCGCGGACCTGGACCCCATCGAGCTGGAGATCGCGGTCGAGTGGCCGGTCCCCGGGGGCGACGCCGACGGCCTCGCCCCGAGCTTCCTCGCCGAAGGCCAGGTCGCGCCGGTCCCGTTGATCGCGGACGCGGACGCGGCAGGGGTCGTCGTCTCGCTCACCGCCGTGGGCGGAAACGCGGTGGTGACGCCCGCCGAGGTGGTGCTGGAGGCCGACGGGGCCGGCAACGCGACGGCGACGGCGCTGCTGGAAGTCGAACGCGCCGCGGACGTGCAACTGCTGGCGGTGGCGGGACCCCACGAGGCGTTGATCGTGGTGCCGGTCCGCTCCGGGCCGGAGTTCCTCCCCGGGGCGTCGCTGAACGCCTACGCGGGATCGACGATCGAAGCGGCCGTGATGGCGGGCGAGCCGGCGCGGGTGCGTGAGTGCTGGGCGTCCTCGCCGGTGTCGGGCGCGAGCGTGTTCGTGCAGGGGTCGCTGGTCGACCTCATGGCGCAGCCGTGGGGCATGGCTGCGGCCGGCGGCACGCTGCTGATCCAGGGGCCGAACTCCGAGATCGCCTACGAGGTCCTGGTTACCTGCACGGACGACCGGGACCAGCGCAGCGACCTGCGGGTGGTCTTCTCCCCCTAGGTCCGGCACCGTGCCCCCGTGCCGGGCCCGACCGAGATCTGGATGCTCCTCGGGGTCATCGCGATCCTGTTCGGGATCCCGCGCCTGAAGAAGGCGCTCGAGCAGCGGGTCGACGAAGGAAAGCTGGGACGCGAGACGCTCGCTGCGCTGGCGGAGCGCGCCCGGGTGGAGCCGTTGGAGGCGGGGCTTCCCCTCGAGATCCTGGGCGAGTTCAAGCGGGTGCGGACGATGCGCACGCCGCGCTTTGAGGTGCACCGCAGCGACGAAGCCGGGATCAACGCGATCGCGCTGCCGGGCGGCTACGTCATCGTGACGGCGGGCCTGCTGGGGCTGCTGGAGCGGGGCGGGATGACGCCTGACGAGCTGGCCGGGGTGCTCGCCCACGAGGTGGGGCACATCGAGCTGGGCCACAGCCGCGCCTCGGAGGTGCGGGAGACGATGAACCGTTGGGCCACGATGGCGATCCCCCGGGTGGGCATCGGCATGGCGGTGGGCGTCGCCCTCAAGGCGGGCACGGGGGCGCTGCGCAAGCGCGCCACCAGGGACGCCGAGCTGGAGGCCGATGCGTGGGCTGCGGCGCTGCTGAAGCAGTCGAAGTTCCGCGACGACGGGCTGGCGACGTTCCTGGGCAAGACGGCAGCGTGGAGTCGGGGAGGCGGCCTCTGGAGCACGCATCCGGCAGCCGAGGAGCGGGTCGCCGCCCTCTCCGCAACCGTGTCCTGATCCTCACCACGGAGGACACGGAGGAACCACGGAGGACCACGGAGAGCGGCAACAAAAAAAAGAAGGACCTCCGTGCCCCCTCTGTGTCCTCCGTGGTGAGAAGAACAAGAACCTACGGAAGCTCGATCTGAAGCCTCAAATACTGCGTATTCAGATCGACAGGAAAGTAATCCCAAATCCAATTCGCCGGTGACCCCGCCGGGAACGACGAAGGCGCATTCCCCCACGGAGACGTCCCGATCGGCCCGATCACGTTGGCGTTCTGCCACGTGGTGTCATCGAACCCGACCGCGCACCACCCGCCCCGGGTGTCCTCGTCCGCCTCGGGGTTGGGATCGAACTTCCACGCCCCGTCGGTGATCCAGAGGGATCCGTCGGACAGCTCGAAGTGGCCGATGACGGCGGTGATGACCTGGCCCAGGTCCCAGCCACGGATCCCGATGACGTGCTGCCCGGAGGTGAGCCACACCTCGTAGTGCTGCCCGGTGGTCCAGCCGAAGTCGCCGGGGACCATCGCGTCCTCGTCGTCCAGGCACCACTCGAAGTCGTCGTCGCCGGAGATCCAGGCCTGGAACAGCCAGTCCTTGGCGCCGTCGCAGTCCGAGTCCACGCCGTCGAGCTGCTGGGTGCTGCCGGGGTGGATGGCGGGGTCGCTGTCGTCGCAGTCGCCGCTGTTGCCGACGCGGTCGGCCGGCGGATCGCAGCCGAACCAGGCGTCGTCGGGATCGCCCCACTCGTCGTCATCGGCGTCGAGGTACCAGTTCTGGGAGATGCCGTCGTCGGCCTCGCCGCTGCAGTCGTCGTCGACGCCGTTGCAGATCTCGGTGGCGTCGGGGTGGACGGCGGGGTTGGCATCGTCGCAGTCGACGTCCTGGGCGAAGCCGTCGCCGTCGTTGTCCGGGGGCGGGGTGGCGTCGTCGTCGTCCGGCGCCACATCGTCGTCGTCGTCGTCGCTGGCGTCGTCGTCGTCGTCGTCGGTCCCCGGGAAGGAGTCGTCGTCGTCGCCGATCACGTCTGCGAAGGAGTAGCAGCCGATCGTCGCGGACAGCAGAACCAGGAGCACCCAACGCACGCCGCCACTGTACCCGCCGCCCCTCAAAGGCACGCTTTCCGAATGCCGTCGCAGATGGGGATCATCCGCGTGACCAGGTCCATCGGGCTGCTGTTGCCGTTGCTGACGATGCCGACGGCGAGCCCCAGGCGGTGGTCCCCCCAGCCGAGCGTGCAGAAGGCGCCGGCGTGGCCGAAGCAATCCCCGGTGTCCCACCAGCCGTAGATGTTGGTGGTCTTGGTCCCGAGGAAGAAGCCGCGCCCCAGCACGATCGGCGCCTTGTTGCTGCGGTCCCAGCCCATCACGTGGCGCGTCGTGTACTTGCGGATGGTGTCCCGGCTCAGCAGCCGGGTGCCATCCCGGGCCACCCCACCGCTGACGAGCATCTCGTAGAACGCCGCCAGGGTCGCCGCGTTGGTCATCAGCCCCGCCCCCGGCAGGAAGATGGTCATCAGCTCAGGCCGGTGGTGGAACGTCTCGAACACCCCGCTGATGTCGAGCCCCGCGATCTTGAAGGGCCCCGAGCCGACCCAGTACGACCGCCCCACCCGGGCCAGCTCGCTGGGCCGCGCCCCGAACTTCAGCTCGGGCAGGCCCATCGGCTCGGCGAGCTCATCGCGAACGAACTCCTGCACGGTGCGGCCGTCGACCCGCTGGATGACTTCCGAGAGCACCCAACCGTATTCCAGCGGGTGGTACGCCAGCGTGCCTCTGCGGTGGCTCGGCTCGGCCGCGATCATCGCCTCGACCACGCGGTCCCAGTCGGCCCACGCCTCCACCTGCTTGCAGAACTCCGGCATCAACACGCCGCCCCGGTGGGTCAGCACGTCCAGCACGGTGATGTCGCCCTTGCCGCCGGCGCCGAACTCGGGGAAGTACTTCGCCACCGGCTCCTCCACCGCCAACTGACCCCGCTCCTCCAGCATCGCGACGATGATCGCGATCACCGCCTTGCCCGCGCTGAAGCACGGAAAGAGCGTCTGGGGGGTCGTCACGATCGCCGCCTCGTTGTGCTCGGGGAGGAAGCCCCGGGCGATGCCGACGGGCTCGTTGACGACCAGGGAGCCGTGCCGGCGGATGGCGATCTGCCCCCCCGGAAACAGCCCCCGGCGCTGCTGGCGCTTGAACGCCCGCACCACCTTGCGCAGCCGATCGGCGGACATGCCGACGAACGCCGCGTCGACCGGCTCCTCCTGGGGGAAGACACCGACCGTGGGGGAGTCCTGACTCCTCACGCGCGACCGGACCTCAGCGCCTCGGCGTGACCGGCCAGTTCGGCCATCTCGTCGTCCGGCAGGGTCGGCCACTGGGGGTCCATCGCCTCCAACGCACCGACGATGATCGACGCCACCGTGCGCCGCATGAAGGGCTTGTCGTCGGCCGGGATCGCGTACCAGGGGGCCCACGGCCGCGACGTCGCCGCGACCGACTCTTCGTAGGCCTCGTGGTAGGCCTCCCAATGGGTGCGCTCAGCCATGTCGCCGCCCGAGAACTTCCAGTTCTTGCCCGGAACGTCGATGCGCGAAAGGAACCGCTCCGCCTGGGCTTCCTTCGAAACCTTCAACCAGAACTTGAGGGTTGTGGTTCCGGCCCGAGCGAGGTGGAGTTCGTGGTCGCAGATGGAGTCGAAGCGGTGCGCCCAGAGGTCGTCGCTCACGGTCTGCCAGCCGGGCCGGGGCCGTCCCTCGAGGTACTCGGGGTGCACCCGCACGACCAGCACCTCCTCGTAGTAGCTGCGGTTGAAGATGCCGATGCGCCCGCGCTCCGGGTTCCGCTTGCTGGTGCGCCACAGGAAGTCGTGGTCCAGCTCCTCCTTGGAGGGCTGCTTGAACGAGAAGACCTGGAACCCCGCGGGATTCACGCCGGAGGTGACGGCCCGGATGGTCGAGTCCTTGCCCGCGGCGTCCATCGCCTGGAAGACGAGCAGGAGCGAACGCCGGTCCTCCGCGTAGAGCTTCTCCTGCAGATCCGCGAATCGCTCGACGTAGTCCTTGAGCTCACCCTTGAGGGCCTTCTTGTCGGGCGCGTCTGCCGGCGGCTTCGTGGAGACGTCCGCCTGCTCGAAGGATCCATCGGTGGGGACGAGCCAGGGGCTCGGAGGGGCCTGGAACACTGCGCGACTCCTGATCAGCTGCGAAACGTCTGCCGAGTGTAGCGCTCGCGTGCTAGGAACCGCCGCCATGACGCGTTACCTGCTGCCGATCCTCGTCCTGTTGGGGGCCTGCACGAACGAGAGTTCGTTGGACCGCCTCCCCCGGGCGCCCGAGATCACGATTGTGACGCCCGTCGAGGGCGACCTGTTCCGCCGCGGCGACGGGATGATCGAGCTGCACGGCACCGCCGACGACAACATCGACCCACCCGAGGACCTGACCGTCGTCTGGACCGTCGACACCGAGACGACGCTGGACGGCGCCGCCAACGCCGACGGCGACATCTTCGACGAACTCGACCCCGAGGATCTGGAGCTCGGCTTCCACGACCTCACCCTCCAGGTCACCGACCGGGACGACGCCACCGCCATCGCGACGGTGCGGTTCGAGGTCCAGGGCCCGCTGGGCTCCCCCGAGGTGACGATCACCGCGCCTGAGTCGGGCGACAGCTTCGGCTCGGACGAGTCGGTCACCTTCACCGGCGAAGCGACCGACGCGACCACCGCGGCGGCCGACCTGACGTTCGCCTGGGACAGCAGCCTCGTGGGTCCCCTGGACGGCGCCGTCAGCGCGGACGGCCAGTCGATCCTCGTCACCGACGAGCTCGGCATCGGCTTCCACGTGGTCACCCTCCGGGTTACCGACGAGGACGGCGAGGTGGGCGTCGACCAGGTCACGATCACGGTGTCCGACCCCGACGTCATCGCCTCCCCCGGCGACCTCGTCTTCTCCGAGCTGATGATCAACCCGCAGGTCGTCGATGACGACGTGGGCGAGTGGGTCGAGCTGTACAACACCGCCAGCTACCCGATTGACATCGGCGGCTACACCTTCCACGACGATGACGTCGATCATCAGGTGCTGCCGGGACCGATGCTCGTGCAGGGCAACGGCTACATCGTGCTGTGCGCGGACATGAACACCGCGGTCAACGGCGGCGTGCCCTGCGACGCGCGCTTCGAGCGGCTCGCCGGCGACGGGGGATTGGCGCTCGCCAACAACCCCGACGAGGTGGTCCTGAGCGCCCCCGACGGCACCGAGATCGACTGGGTCCACTACAACGACAGCTGGTTCGAGAACGGCATCGCCATCGGCGTCGATCCCGACTTCCTCACCGGCGGCGACAACGACGACGCGTCGCACTGGTGCCTGCAGACCACGGTGGTCAGCACCGGCGGCGAGCCGGGCACCCCGGGCCTGCCCAACGACGGCTGCTAAGAGCGGCTACTCTGGCGCCGCCCAGGCTCCGATCGCGGGTTCCGCGGCGTAGCAGCGTCCTTCGATGTCCCCTGCCAGCAAGCCCCCCGCGAGGCCGGCGCCCACCGCTGGGCTTCCGACCGTCAGCGTGCCGTCGAGCACCGGATCCCCCGCGAACGCCGGGTCCTCGCCGATGATCGGGTCCGTCTGCGTGCCCGGAAGGTCCGGGGCCGAGGCGCCCGGGCCATCCCACGCGTACCAGAGGTTCCCGCCGAAGCTGAACGACTCGGCGTCGGTGTTGGGGCCGATGTTCACGAAGGTGTTGAGGGCGGACCGGTCGAACCAGACGAGGTTGTTGGCGAAGACGCCGTCGCGCACCGCCTCGAACTCGTAGTCGTCGTCGCTCAGCCGCTCCTGCAGGATGCGGAGGATCCAGCGGTCGGGGTTCACGATCGTGTTGTGGGCGGCCACGCAGTCGACGCAGCCGACGAACGCCAGCGACGCCTCCGCGCCGACGATGTGGTTGCCGAGCACGTGGATGCGCCGGGCCTCGGCGTTGGGCTCGGTCTCGCTGACGGGCGGGCGGAAGAACTGCAGGCCGGTGCTGCCGCCCATGTTCACCGAGCGGTCCCCGGCGTCGTCCATGCGGTTCCAGCGGATCTCGATGTCCGTGCTGCCGCCCTTGTTCTGGACGGCGTTGGCGCTGAGGTCGCGGAACACGTTCCGGGCGATGAGGCCGTCGTGGCACCCGACGTGGTCGACGGCGGAGCCGCTGCCGTCGCCGCCGCACCGCTCGAAGGTCGAGTCCAGCACCCAGTAGTCGTCCAGGCCGCTGAGCTTGAGGCAGTCGTGGTTCCCGTCGGGGCCGACGTCGTGGAGGAACAGGTCGCGGAAGACGACGTAGCGGGCCGCGTCGACGTCGTCGTAGGCGCCGCCGTCGTCGGTGTTGATGCCGTTGTCGGCGGCCCCGAAGGCCTCGAGGTCGTGCACCACGACGTAGCGGGGGCGGACCAGGTGGAGGGCCTGCGACTCGCCGGTGGCGTCGATGACGGGGGCGGCCCCCTCGGCGGCGCCCAGCCAGATCGGGGCTCCCGCCTCGCCGTGGAGGTCGGCGATGGAGCTGCTGCCGGGGTAGGTGCCGCTGAGCAGGGCGATCGCGTCTCCGGGCACCGCGGCGGCAGCGGCCTCCTCGATCGAACCGAACGGCGCCTCTTCGCTGCCGTCCCCCGTTCCGACGGGGGCGAGGGGATCCACCAGGAGGCTTCGCGCCGGGGTCAGCCCGGTCTCGAACGTGACGATGTCCGAGCAGGGGTCGGGCGGGGTCGCGTCGTCGTCGTCGGCCGCGTCGTCGTCGTCCCCGGCCGAGTCGTCGTCGTCGGTGGTGTCGTCATCGTCGTCCGCCACGCTGTCGTCATCGTCCGGGTCGGGGGCGGGACAACCGCCCAGCAGGAGGGCGGCGGCGAGCAGCAGATGCGGTCGGCTCATGGCCGCAGCATGCCCCGCCCGCGCCCGACCGTCACAGCCGTTCGTCGGGGTACGATGCCGCGTGCGCGCGCCCCTCCCCTTCGTCCTCGCGGCCGCCGTCCTGGCCCCCGCGCCCACCCCCGCCGACGACGACGGCGCCCTGACCTTCGACGACCTCGTCATCGACCCGCGCTCCCGCTCGGTCCGCCGCGACGGGGTCGAAGCCCGCCTCACCAGCCACCAGTTCGAGCTGCTCCTGGCGATGGCCCGCAGCGCCGGCCGGGTGCTCAGCCGCGACCAGCTGTCCGAAGCCGTGGGCGGTGGCGACGTCGACGCCTTCGACCGCGCCATCGACGTGCACGTCTCCCGCATCCGCGCCGCCATCGAGGCCGATCCCAAGCACCCCCGCCGCATCATCACCGTGCGCGGCGTCGGCTACGTCTTCACCCGCGACGAGGCCTAGTCCGGTGCTCCGCTCGCGGCTTTGGATCAAGGTCTACGCGGCCTTCGTGGTGATGCTCGTCGGGCTGGTCTTCATCGTCGGCTGCGCCGCCCACCTCATGCGGTCCGACCTGGGCCCGCCTCCCGCCCCCGCCCTCGCCGCCGCCGAGTTCTTCCTCGACGGGCTCCCCGAGGGCGAGGACTTCCAACCGGAGCTCGCCCGACGCGCCCAGAAGCTGGAGCTGACCGTCGGCCTCTGGACCGCCGATGGCACCTCCATCGCATCCACCGGAGCCATCGCCTGGGACCCCGCCGACTGCGAGGGCACGCACGGCTGGTTCGGCGACCAGACGCGCGGCGGTCTGTTCATGCAAATGGATGATGGTCGGTGGCTTGCCGTCTCATTCCTAAAGAAACACTTTCAGTTCCGACTCCACCGCTTCCTCGCCATCCTGGGCCTGATCGGGCTCGTGCTCGCGGCCGGCAGCGTTCCCGTCGCCCGCGGCATCACCCGGCGCATCGAGCGGCTGCGCGAGGGCGTCGATCGACTGGGCGAAGGCGACCTCAAGGCGCGGGTCCGGGTGCAGGGATCCGACGAGATCGCGCAACTCGCGGCAGCCTTCAACAAGTCCGCCGATCACATCGAAGAGCTGGTCGAAGCCCAGCGCCGCATGCTCGCCAGCGCCTCGCACGAGCTGCGCTCTCCCCTCGCCCGCGTGCGCATGGCCCTGGAGCTGCTGCGCGACGGCGTGGCCGAGGACCGACAGGCCTACGTCGAGGACGCCGTCAACGACATCGCCGAGCTCGACAGCCTCGTCGGCGACCTGCTCGCCGCGGTCCTCCTCGAAGCCGACGGAGCGACCGTGAAGGAGCCAGTCGACGTGGTCGCGCTGGTCCGGTCCGAGTGCGAACGGACCGGGGCGGAACTGACCGCGGCAGGGTACGCGACCGTGCAGGGAGACGGCAGAATGCTGCGTGTGCTCGTCCGCAACCTGCTGGAGAACGCCCGCCGCCACGCCGCTGACAGCGCCGTCGAGGTGTCCGTGACGCCAACCGATGGGGCCCCGGGCGTGGAACTGGTCGTCAGCGATCGCGGGCCCGGAGTCGACGAGGCCGACCGGGAGCGCATCTTCGAGCCCTTCTACCGCCCCGCCGGCCACCGCGAAGGCGCCGACGGCGGCGTCGGCCTGGGGCTCGCGCTGGCCCGCCAGATCGCCCGCGCCCACGGCGGCGACGTGACCCACCACCCCCGCGAAGGCGGAGGGAGCCGGTTCGTGGTCCTGCTCGCGTGACCCGGTACTTCCAGTGGGTGCTCGGCCACCGCCTCGCCGTCACCGCAGTCGTGGCGCTGCTGACCCTGCTGAGCATGGCGTCGATCACCCGCGCCATCGTCGCTACCTCCATCGGGGGCATGTTCCTGGGGGAGAGCCCGGACTACCTGCTCTACCTTGAGCGGTCCGACCTGTTCGGCAGCGACGAGGTCGTCATCGCCGGCTGGGACGCCCCCGAGGTCTTCCAGCCGGAGTGGAACGAGCGGCTCCGATCGACCCTGGCGGAGATCGAAGCGCTGGACTACGTGCTCTCGGCGACGTCGGTCCTGGACGTCCAGCGGATGAGCAAGGACGGCGTCACCCTGACGGTGGCCACGGCCGAGGGCGTGCTCGCCGACGGGGCCGCCCGCGACGCCCTCCTCGCCCAGCTCCGCGACGACCCCCTCGCGGGGGGGCTGTTGATCGCCAAGGGCAGCGACCGCGTCGCTGTCATCGTCGAGCTGACCCACGATCCGGACCGCTCGGCGGAGACCGGACCGCGGCTGATCGAGGGGATCGCGCGGCCGCTGCGCGACGCCGGCCTCGGCACCGCGCCGGTGCACATCGCCGGCCACCTCGCGTTGATGTCCGAGATCCTCGACGAGAGCTACCGGAACATCCTGATCATCTTCCCGCTGTGCAACATCGTGCTGCTCCTGATCGTGTGGCTGATGTTCCACCGCCTGTGGCCCGCCGCCATGGCCCTGGGAGTCAGCAGCCTGGCCGTGATCTGGACGCTCGGCGTGGCCGTGCAGATGGACCGCCACGTCAACATCCTGATGTCGGCGATCCCCGCGGTCGTGCTCATCGTCGGCTTCAGCGACGCCGTGCACTTGATCAGCGCCTACATGCTGGAGTTGACCCGGGGCAAGACCAAGAACGAGGCGATCCTGGAGTCCGCCCGCGACGTCGGCCGGGCCTGCCTGTGGACCTCGCTGACGACCCTGGTCGGCTTCCTCAGCCTCACGCTCATCCCGACCCCGATCTTCCGCCAGATGGGCGTGGTGCTCGGCCTCGGGGTCTTCTTCGCCCTCGTCCTGGCGATGACGATGTGCCCCATCCTGTTCAGCTGGCTGCGGGAGCCCAAGCCCCTGCGGGAGGGGGCGACCTCCCGGGTGCAGGCCGTGATCGACCGGGCGCTGGACGGGATGCGCGAGCTCGCGATGGGGCGGCCCCGCACCATCGTCGCGATCTTCCTCGCGCTGACGGCGCTGGCCGTCGCCGGGGCCCTCCAGGTCCGGGTCGAAACCGACATGACCGAGCGGCTCGAGGAGGACAACCCCACGGTCGTCGCCAACCGGTGGTTCGGCGAGCACTTCGCCGCGACCCGCTCCATCGACCTGTACATCGAAGCCCCCGAAGCGGGCGGGCTCCTGGAGGCTGACGTGATGCGGGACATCGCCGCCCTCCAGGACGACCTGCGGGCGCTCCCGGGCGTCGACGCAGTGTTCAGCATCGCCGACCTCTTCGGCGAGCTGCACCGCGTGCAGACCGGACACGACGGCCTCCCCGACACGCGCGCCGGCTTCGCCCAGTACCTCCTGCTGTTCGAGATGGGGGGCGGTGAGGACCTCGATCGCATGATCGACTTCGACCGCCGGGCGATGCGGATGACGATGCGCCTGGAGGACCTGGGCTACCGCTCCAACAACGACCTGGGACTCGCCGCCGAGCGGCTCGCGGCGGAGCGGCTGGGGGACCGCGCCGAAGCGGACGCCTCCGGGATCGCCTACCTCGTGGGCGGCTGGCTGGACGAGATCATGTCGGGGCAGCGCAACGGCCTCACGCTGTCGTTCATCGTCATCGGCCTGATGATGATGGTGGCGCTGCGCAGCGCCCCGGCGGGGCTGCTGTCGATGCTCCCCAACACCCTGCCGCTGCTGGCGCTGGCAGGGTACGTCGGGTGGGCGTGGGACACCGTCGACAGCGACACCCTGATCATCGGGATCATCGCGATCGGCATCGGGGTGGACGACACGATCCACTTCCTCGTCCGCTTCCGCGTGGAGTCCGAGAAGACCGACGACGTGGATCTGGCGATCCGCAACACGTTCCACTTCGCGGGACGCGCCATCGTCATGACGACCGTGATCCTCGTCGCCGGCTTCCTCCCCTGGCTCGCGTCCAACTACTTCTCGACGCAGCTGTTCGGCTCGCTGCTGCCCGCCAGCCTGATCGTCGCGCTGCTGGGGGACCTGCTGCTGGTGCCCGCGATGGCGGCCCTGGGGTGGATCAAGTTCTGAGCCCGGAATGTCAGGGAATTGCTGATTTTTCGACAGGGCCGACATCGCCGCTTCCTTCGATCGAGACAGACCATTAGGGTCTTTGCGACTTCGACCGATAGGACCTCCATGCTTCGACGCCTGACCCTGGCCTGCGCCCTGTTGCTGATCCCCGCCCTGCTCGCCGCGTGCACCGTGCGCCGAGGCGGCGGTGACGACGACGACGACAACGGAGGTCCCTCGACCGGTCTGGCCGCGGGGCTGGAGATCGACGCAATCTCGATCAACCAGGGCGTCGAGGTCCTGCTCATGGACGGCGGCGACGCCGTCTCCAACGGCTCCCGCAACGCCCCCGTGATCGCCGGTCGCGGCGGCGTCATCCGCGTCTACGTGGACCCGACGGACGACTTCGAAGATCGGGACATCACCGCCGCGGTCACCTACCGCGAGGGCGACGACGTGATCGCCACGGACGAGGTCACCGACCACGTCGACGGCTCCAGCAGCGAGACCAGCCTCAGCTCGACCCTCAACATCGAGATCGACCCCGAGCTGATCACCACCTCCACGGAGATCACCGTCAGCCTCCACGAGGCCGAGGACGGCGACTTCCCCGGTTCCACCTCGAACGCCGCGTGGGACGAGCCCATCGACCTGAACGCGGGCAGCACCGACGGCCCGCTGCGCATCGCCTTCATCCCGATCCAGTACAACGCCGACGGCTCCGGCCGCCTCCCCGACACCAGCGACACCCAGATCGCCCGCTACCGCGAGCGAATCCAGCGGCTCTACCCCACCTCCGAGGTCTCCATCGAGGTCCAGGAGGCGGTCGGCTGGAACAACGTCATCAGCCCCTTCGGCCAGGGCTGGGACACGATCCTCGAAGCGGTCTACGGCTACCGCCAGAGCGAAGGCTTCGACGACGACGTCTACGTCTACGCCGCCTTCAACCCAGCCTCGTCGTTCGGCGAGTTCTGCTCCAGCGGCTGCGTCGCGGGGCTCAGCTTCCGGGTCGAGAACGCCGGCTCCGCCGAGCAGCGCGTCTCCATCGGCGTCGGCTACACCGGCGAGGACAGCACCGACACGATGGCTCACGAGGTCGGCCACGCCCACGGCCGCGAGCACGCCCCCTGCGGCCTCGGCGGGCAGCCGTCGGACCCGGGCTACCCCTACTCCGGCGCCAGCATCGGCGTGGTCGGCTACGACGTCGTCGACGGTGGCCTCGTCCAGCCCAACAGCAACTACGACATCATGAGCTACTGCGATCCGGGCTGGGTCAGCGACTACACCTTCGAGGAGTTCTACGACCGCATCGTCACCGTCAACGGCATGGCCCGCCAGGTCGTGGACGCGCAGCCAGCCTGGTACCAGACCGCGATCGTGGGGGCCGACGGCTCGCTGCGGCGCGGCTCGTCCCACGTCGAGCTGATGCTCCCCCCCGAGGGGCCCAAGCGCGCGGTCGAGTTGCTGGACGCCGACGGCGCCGTGGTCGACGTCGTCGACGCGACGTTCATGGCGTTCGATCACCTCCCCGGCGGGGTGCTGGTGGTCCCCGAGGCCCCGACTTCGGTAACCTCGGTGCGCCTCGACGGAGAGGCGGCCCTCTGGCAGTGACTCAGAGGTCCTACTCGCTGGAGACCTCATGACTCGACCTGCCGCCTACGCCGCCGCCCTCGTCCTCGCCACCGCGTCGCTGCTGGGCGCCGTCCCCGCGGCGCTGGCCTGCTCCTGCGCGCCGCCGCCGGACGCCCAGAGCGCGTACGACGCTTCCGCCCTCGTGCTGGAAGGCCGGATGACGACCGGCCCCACCGAGGTCAACGGCATGCACCACTACACCTTCGACGTGGTGCGCAGCTTCAAGGGCGACCCCGGCGGATCGGTGCTCGTCGAGACCCGCACCACGGGCGCCGCGTGCGGCCGCGTGTTCGACAAGACGGTCGAGACGTACCTCATCTACGCGGGCAAGTTCGAGGACGGCAAGGCGTCCGACAACATGTGCAGTCGGACCCGCTCGATGGAGCGCGGCGCCGAGGACATCGCGGTCTTCGGCCCCGGCACCGTGCCCGGCGGGGACAAGCCCAAGTCGCCGCTGCTGGACATCCCCAACACGAAGAACCCGCCCGCCGAGGGCAGCACCGATGCCGGCATCACCGCGGCGCCCGAAGGCGACGCCGCCGACGCGCCCGCCGAGGGTGACGCCGCAGCCGAGGGGGACGCTCCCGCGGAGGGCGATGCCGCCGCCGAAGCCGAGCCCGCCGAGGCCGCTGCCGAGCCGGCGCCCGAGCCCGAGCCCGAGCCCGAGCCCGAGCCCGCCGCGGAGCCGGCCGACGCCGGCGGCGACGAGGTCAAGGACGGCTGCTCCATGGCCGGAGGCGGCGCCGCCCCCCTCCTCCCGTTGATGCTGCTGCTCGGGGTCGTCCGTCGACGCGCCTGATCGGCTGGCAGGCTTCTTGAAACGGGTCGCCCCATGACCCGCTCCCACGCCCTTGTCCTCCTGGCCGCCCTCGTCCTCGTGGGCTGCGACGAAGAGACCTGCGAGACGCTCGACCCGGCGGATGCGTGGGTCGAACTGGGCGACGGCACGTCCGCCACCGACTTCACTTCGGTCGAGCCCGGCGCGACCCTGCTGGTGGAGCGGGGATCGCAGGGCGGCATGCACATCTGGGCGGCCGTCGCCCTCGGCAACATCCAGCCCGGTCCGGAGGATCTGTGGGAGGGGCTGCGCACCGGCGAGCTCCCCAACATCACCCTGAACCTGTCGGGGCCCAACGGCCTGCTGACCCCCGACAACGAGCGCCCCCAGGTGCTGGAGCGCGCCGACGGCGAGTACCTGCTCCTGCACCAGCAGCTTCAGTTCAAGCACTTCGAGGAGCTGCCGGACAACTGGCAGGAGCTGGACTACGCCGAGGTGGAGGCCGCGATGGAGGAGGAAGACCACGTGCTGTCGATCCGGGTCGAGGACAGCTGCGGCACGGTCGTGGAGGCCGAGCTCGTGGTGCGCCTCGACTTCCCCGACCGGGGCGAAGAAGCGCCGGGCTGAGCTTCGGACTCAACCCGCGGCCGGAGCGTCCGATGAAGGACTCATCCCCCGCCGGAGACCAAGATGGTCAGCGTTCTCGTGATCGATCCCCGAAAGAGCTTCCGCGACGACCTCGTCGCGAGCCTCGCCCACTGGTTCACCGTGCACAGCGCCGGCACCGTCACCGAAGCCGCCAACATCTGGAGCCAGAAGCGTCCCGAGGCGGCGCTGGCGAGCATGGTCCAGTCCGGTGAGGCCCACGGCCTTGAGCTGCTGGGGCGCCTGCGCAAGACGAGCCGCGGGCGGGACGTGAACTTCATCGCCTACGGGCGGCCGGGCGGCACCATCGTGCCCGACGACGCGATCGAGAAAGCCTGCGCCAAGTACGGGGTGAGCATCTGGATCGCCGAGTCGCTCGAAGCCCAGGATCTGCAGGCCCGCCTGCTGGGTCAGCTGCTCAAGCTCCGCACCTTCGACACCCAGGGGAACCTCCCTCCCCTGCGACGCCCCCAGGCGCCCCTTCGCGCCGAGGCCCCCCCGTGTTGAGCGCCCGCAACCCGAGGCCGACGTCCGCGGAACGGATCCGCGCCATCGCCGTCAGCGACATCCGGGTCGTGGACAAGACGTGGGCCGAGGAGGAGCGAGATGCTGCGCTCCAAGGCCAGCGGCAAGAACATCAAGCGCCTTGTCCGCAAGGCCGTCACGGGGGCCGCGTCGGATGCCGCCTCAGGCTCCCACGCCCTCCCGTTGGACGGCACCGGCAGCTGAGGTCGGGTTGGCGCGAAGCGTGCGCCAGGCCGCCCACGGCTTGACCAGATCGGTCGCCGGGCGGGCCAGGTGGATCACATGGGCGAGCACTCGATACAGCGACAGGTCCGTCTGCGCCGCGCGGTGCACCCGATCGGTGTAGCGCTGCGCGGCCCGCGCCTTGGGTCCCTGTCGGCCGGTGGTCGAAGACCAGCGTAGGTCCTCGATGGTCGACATCTCCCAGGGCCCGGCCTGCAGCCGGGTCAGCCGCCGCTGGAAGCGCCGGGCGTCGAATCGGCCCCGCCGGCCCAGCTCCCGCTCCAGCAGCTCTGCCCCCATCGCCGCCAGCGTCATGCCCTGGCCGTACACCGGGTTCAGGGCGCAGGAAGCGGCGACGATCACCGCGAAGCCGGACGGCCAGCGGGCGATCTCGTCGAAGTGCACCCGCCGGTTGCCCGCGTTCTTGTAGCGACGCACCTCGCTGACCGGCTCGGCCTGCAGCAGGGCGTCGTGCAGATCGGGCCGCGCGAGGCTCGCCGCGAAGGCGAAGAAGTCCTCGTCCGCGGGCAGCGGGGAGCCGTCGTAGGCGAACAGGTTCACCCCCCAGCGACCCCCTTCGATGGGGTAGATGAGGTCGCTGCGGGGCTGGGCCGGGCCCTGAGGCATGAGGTACATGCAGCGGAAGCCGAGCTGAGCCGCGGGCGCCTTGAAGAGGCGGGTGGCGTAGGCCGTGGCGGGCTTGACGGTGGTCGTCCCGGGGCGCCCCAGGCCCAGCCCCTCGAGCCAATCCGGGGACTTGCTCGCCCGCCCCGTCGCGTCCACCACGAGGGTGCCCAGGTGTTCGGTGCCGTCGTCGCAGCGGACCCCCGTGATCCCAGCTCGATCCCCCAGCGGGGCGACGGCGCGAGCCCGGTCGATCACGCGAACGTTGGGGAGCGCCAGGAGCTGCGAGCGGACGGCGAACTCCAGCACCGCGCGGGGCGAGGTCCGGACCACGATGTCCGAGTCGAAGCGCGGCATCCACGCCCCGAGGTGGAACACGCGGCTGTCGCGAGCCCAGTCCATCCGCGGCGCCCCGTGGTCCGCGAGCGCCGCGTCCAGCCCCGGGAACCAGCGGTCGAGCAAAGCCTGGCCGCGCCCCAGGAGCACGTGCACGAACGGTCCCTGGGGGAGCAGCTTGCGGTCGAGGGGGCCGTCGGGGAGCTCGTCGCGGTCCTGGACGAGGACCTCGTCGAATCGGTCGCTCAGCACCCGCGCGGCGCAGAGGCCGGCGATCCCGGCTCCGAGCACGATCGCGCGGCCCGGTTCGGTCATGCGGCGCCTTGATCCCGGAGGGCGTCGATGCGCGCGGCCCCGTCGTCGCCGACGATCGCCTCGGTGAGCCCTTCAGCGAGGCCCGGGGGGACCTCGAAGCCGAGCGCGCGGAGGCCGTCGAACGCTTCCCGCGTGAGCGCGCGGGCCTGCTCCAGGACCTCGCCGGCCGAGGTCTTGAGCGCCCCCTCGACGACCGCGGGGGGCATGTCGACGCCGGCGACCGCCTGATCTCGTGGTAGCTCTGGTCCCTGCGCCTGCTCATCGCCAACCTCTCGGACATCATCATCGGCAAGGGCTCCGTCAGGAGCCGAGCGGTGCGCCTGCGGGAGACCCTCCAGGGGGTGGGCGGCTCGCTGGTCAGGCTCGGGCAGCAGATGTCGGTCCGCGCCGACCTCCTCCCCTACGAATACTGCGAGGAGCTGCAGTCGCTGCAGGACGACGTCGCGCCGATGGTGTGGACGATCGCCGAGCGGGTGCTCGTGCGCGAGCTCGAGGGGCCGATCGAGCGCCACTTCGCCGAGTTCGACGTCGTGCCCGTCGGATCTGCCTCCATCGCCTGCGTCTACCGCGCCGTGCGCCACGACGGCCGCGGGGTGGCGGTCAAGGTGCGGCGACCCGAGGCGGCGGTCTCGATCGCCGCCGACCTGGCCGTGCTCCGCACGTTGCTTCGCTTCACTGAGTTCCTCGGCCTCATCCGGGAGTCCTTCGGGCTCGCGCTGATCGAGCAGCTGGAGACGGTGCTTGCGGACGAGCTGGACCTGCGGCTGGAGGCCCGCAACCAGGAGCTGTTCCGGCGCAGCCGGCGCAAGACGCGGGTGAAGTACCTGGACGCCCCCGCGGTCCACCACGACCTGACCACGTCCGAGATGCTGGTGAGCGAGTTCGTCGAAGGCGGTGTGCCCGCCCGCGAGCTCCTGACGGCGGTCGACGAGGGCGACACCGAGGCGCTGGCCCGGTTCGCGGCGATGGACATCGACATCGACAAGGTCGCGATGCGGCTGCTCACGGGGTGGAACTGGCAGGTCTTCGACTTCACCGTCTTCCACGGCGACCCCCACCCCTCGAACCTGTTCGTGATGCCGGGAAGCCGGCTGATGCTGGTGGACTTCGGCGCCTGCGGTTCGTTCCCCAAGCGGTCACGACGGATCCTCCGAGAGATCCAGTACCACCTGCTGGCGTACGATCCGCGGGAGATGGCGCGATCCGCCATGCGGCTGCTAGAGACGTTTCCCCCATCGACATCGACAGCTTCGCGCAAGACCTCGAAGACCTGTACGCGCGCTACCACCAGGCCAGCAAGAGCAAGCACAGCGAGTGGTGGGAGCGGTCGACCTCGAAGATCTGGATCGACTTCGTCGGGCTCGCCCGCCGGTACTCGATCCCCGTCAGCCTGGACACGCTGCGGCTGTTCCGTTCGACGCTGCTGATGGACACGCTGGCGTTTCGGCTTCGGCCGCGGCTGCGGCTGGCCAAGGCGTACCGCAAGTTCCTCAAGGAGGAGCGCAAGTGGAAGCGGCGGCAGTTCGAGAAGAAGGGGTTCGACAACCCCCTGGGTACGCCGCTGCTTGGCTTCGAACGGCTGCAGGCGGGCATCGACATCGGGGAGCGGGGCTATGGCCGCATCTCGGCCATCCTGGACGCGAACATGTACTCCTTCGGGCTGCTGCCGGAGAAGCTGTTCTACGTCGCCTCGTCGGTCATCAAGGGGGTGATGGCGTTGTTCTTCTCGATCGTCAGCATCGCGCTGCTGGGCAAGTGGATCGAGCCCACCCGCGCCTCGGACGGTCTCCACAAGCACTTCGGCAAGTTCCTCTCCAATTCAGACACGGACGCCATCGACAGCATGGCCGACGTGGTTTTGAACCCGACGTTCCAGACGGTGTTCCTCGTCATCCTGCTGTTCTGGATGTTCAAGATGCGGCGTCGCCTCAAGGACGTCTCCGAACCTCACTCCCCCCCCGGAGGGCCCCATGGCCAACCCCCAAGTTCTCAACCTCGTGACCAAGAGCCTCGGCCGGCGCAGCCGCAAGCAGACCAAGAAGCTCAAGAAGGGCAAGGGCAAGCTCGTGCCGAAGGCCGCCAAGCGGATCCAGCAGGCGATCGACGACCTCGGCGACAAAGCGGACGGGACCACCATCCTGCCGGTTGTTATCATCGTCGAGCGCGAGCCCAGGCGGCCGTGGCCGTGGCCGTGGCCGTGGGACATGATCAAGTACTAGGAGCGCGACGAAGATGACTGACGCAACCGCCCAGGAAGCCCCCGCCGCCGAGGCCGCGGCCGAGACCGCCCCCAAGAAGCGCGTCTCCAAGAAGAACCGGCGTCAGAACGCGCTGCAGGACGGGCTCGGCGCTGCCGGCAAGACCACGAGCAAAGCGTTCGCGGCGGGGTGGGACGACTGGATCAAGCGGCAGGACAAGTCCGCCCGGAAGAAGAAGAACGGCGCGATCGACGACGTCGGCCGCAACGCGATGCGGGCTTCCAGCAAGGTCATCCGGAAGATGGCCAGCGCGCCCGAGGACTTCTGGGACGCGGTCGACAAGTCGTGGAAGAAGTCCGACCGCAAGCTGCTCTGGCCCTGGTAGACGTCCTCGCTGAGATCCGGTCGGCAGCCGAACGGCTCGCCCCTCACGTCCGGCGCACCCCCGTACAACGCGCTCCTGAGCTCGACCCGCCCGACGGCGAGGTCTGGCTGAAGCTCGAGTGCTTCCAGCGCACCGGTTCGTTCAAGCTCCGGGGCGCCACCAACAAGATCCTCACGCTCCCCGAGGGCACCCCCGCGGTGGTGACGGCAAGCTCCGGCAACCACGGCATGGCGGTGGCCTCGGGCGCCTCCCGGTTGGGCATCCCCGCCCGGGTGTACGTGCCCGAGGGAGCCGCCCCCACCAAGTGCGCCGCCATGCGCGGACTCGGGGCCGAAGTGGTGACCTTCGGCACGGACTTCGTGGACGCCGAGGCCGAGGCGCAGCGGGACGCCGTCCGCACCGGCGCAGCGTACATCTCCGCCTA
Organism: Pseudomonadota bacterium; assembly: GCA_024229515.1. Classification (GTDB taxonomy): domain Bacteria; phylum Myxococcota_A; class UBA796; order UBA9615; family UBA9615; genus JAAESI01. Next base: position 221,920 of record JAAESI010000010.1, read on the forward strand.
CAACGATCCGATCGTGATGGCCGGCCAGGGCACCGTCGGCGTCGATCTCGAGGCGCAGATCCCCGACCTGGACGCCGTGTTCGTCGCCGTCGGCGGAGGCGGGCTCATCGGGGGCATCGGCTCGTGGCTGCGGCGGGAGCGGGACGTGGCCATGGTCGCGGTCTCACCCGCGAACTCGGCGGTGCTCCATCGCTCGCTGGAGGCGGGGAAGATCCTCCACTTCGAGTCGTTCCCCACCCTGTCGGACGGCACCTCGGGCGGGCTGGAGGACGGGTCGATCACCTTCCCCGTCTGCCAGGAGGTGGTGGGGCGGTCGATCACGGTCACCGAGGACGAGATCGCCGCGGCCATGCGACACGTCATCGGCACCCACCACATGCTCATCGAAGGCTCCGCCGGCGCAGCCGTTGCGGGCTGGATGAAGCTGCGAGACGCCTTCGCGGGCAAGCGCGTGGCGATCGTGCTGTGCGGCGCGAACGTCGGGATCGAGACGCTCCGGGGGGTCCTGGAGGATCAGGGCTAGGCTGTCGCTGATGCGACTTCCTCACGTTCCCCTGCTGCTGCTGTGCCTCTTCCTCGCAGCCTGTCCCCCGACCCGCCGAACCGGCGGAGACGGCGCGCCCGACGAGATCTGCGGGGACGGGATCGACAACGACGACGATGGTGAAGTCGACGAGGGCACCGACGCCGACGGCGACGGGTACCTCGACTGCGACACCGTGATCGACTGCGACGACGGCGACGCGACGATCTTCCCGGGCGCCGCCGAGGTCTGCGACGGCGTCGACAACGACTGCGACGGCCTCACCGACGAAGACTTCCCCGAGCCGTGCTCCGAGGGCGGAGACGGCTTCGACGCCGACGGCGACGGCTTCGACGAGGACAGCGACTGCGACGACGAGGACGCCGACGTGCATCCCGGGGCGGCCGAACTCTGCAACAGCATCGACGATGACTGCGACGGCGTGATCGACGACGTGGACGCCGACGGCGACGCGTTCATCGACGGCGACTGTGGGGGCAACGACTGCGACGATGCCAACGAGGACGTCTACCCCGGCCGCCCCGAGTCGTGCGACGAGGTCGACAACGACTGCGACGGCGAGATCGACAACGGCTTTGACGCCGACGACGACGGCTGGACCTCCTGCGGGGGGGACTGCGACAACTCCGATCCATTCATCAACCCGGCCGCCGTCGAGGTCTGCGACGGGATCGACAACGACTGCGACGGCACGATCGACAACGACTGCCCTCCCGGACGTTGATGACCCGCTGGTCATTTTTCTTCGAGATGTCCTTGCTCCCCGGACCCGCCTGAATCTATAACTAACCCATGAGTCATCAAAATGTCGTAGGGGCGCAGCTCCCCGTCCTGGTGTGTCTGGAGCCTGTGCCGGAGCCCGGTTTCTGGGCCCGTCTGGGCGCCGGGATCGCGGGGGTCGCGGGCTGCGTCGGCCGAAGCATCGCGGCGGGCTACCACTTCGTCGATCCCGACGTCCGCCGGGAGCTGGCGGCGCTGCCGTTGATGGCGCTGAGCGCGATCGGTCCCCGCCGGGTCGAAGTCGCCGCCAAGAAGGACGACGGCCAGCGGCCGGTGCTGTTCGTGCACGGCCTCGGCGGCCACAAGGGGAACTTCCGCCCCATGTCGGCCTTCTTCCACACCCAGGGGCGGCGCCGGCTGTACGGCGTGAACCTGCCCCCGAGGGGCACCACCCAGGACCACGCCGAGCGGCTCAGCCGCGCCATCGAGCGGGTGCTCGAGGCCAACGGGATCCCCGACGGCCAGGTCGATTTGATCGCCCACAGCCGCGGCGGGATCGTCTCCCGCCTCGCCCTGAACGACGCCTTCACCGCCCGCCGGGTCGCCACCCTGGTGACCGTCGGCACCCCTCACCGCGGCACCGTCACCGCCCGCTACGCCCGGGGTCGGCACCTGGACGAGCTGCGCCCCGGCTCCCCGATCATCGCCCAGCTGCAGCGGCAGCTCCCCTGGACCGGCCCCCGGCTGATCTGCCTGTATTCGCGGGAGGATCCCCTCGTCTCGCCCCCCGAGCACGCCCAGGTCCCCGGCGCCGAGACCGTCGAGCTGACCGGCCTCAGCCACTGCCAGATGCTGCTATGGCCGGCGGGCTGCCGGGCGGCCTTCGCCGCGGTCTCCTGATGGCGAAGAAGGAGGAGGAGCCCCCCGAGGGGAAGTGGAAGCGGCGCAAGGACGCCCGCCCCGAAGAGCTGATCGCGGCCGCGTTGGCGCTGTTCGCGGAGCAGGGGTTCGCCCGCACGAGCCTGAAGGACGTGGGCAAGAAGGCCGGCGTGAGCAAGGCGACCGTGTACCTGTACTTCAAGAACAAGGAGGACCTGCTCCTGGCGGCGGTGCAGAAGTCGGTGGTCCCGATCCTCGACTTCGCCGACGAGTACGAAATCGACAGCGACGCCCCCGCCTCCGCCATGATCCGCACGCTGGTGCACCGCTGGGTCGATGAGTTCGACGCCCGGGGGGCCCGCGGCCTGCCCAAGCTGGTGGCGGCCGAGGCGGCCAACTTCCCCGCCCTGGGGCAGCTGTACGTCGACGCGGTCCTGCAGCGGGCGCGGCGGCTGTTCCAGCGCATCCTCAAGCGCGGCATCGCGGACGGAGAGTTCCGCTCCGTGGATGTGCGGGAGGTGGTGCACCTGCTCCTGGCGCCGTTGATCCACGGCCAGGTGCACGTCGCCGCGCTGGGGGATCACGACCCCACGTTCCCCGACCTGCACGACTACCTCGACACCCACGTCGACCTGTTCCTGGCCGCGATCGCAGCGCCTCAGCGCACCGGCGGCAAGCCCACCTCGCCCACCTCGACCCGGAAGAGCTCGTCCGAAAAGAGCGACGTCGAGTAGATCGAGCAGAGATCCCAGGCGTCCCCTTCCCCGAACGCCACCGACGCGGGGGCGCCGATGTCGGCGGCCACGGTCTCGCGCGATCCGTCGGCGCTCACGACGTCGAGGAAGCCCCCCAGGATCAGCGCCACGTACAGGTCCCCGCCCGCCCCCACGGCCACGCCGTCGGGCACGATCGCGGGCTCGTACTCGGTGATCGCCACGGCGGTGCCGGCGGTCCCGTCGGTCACCGGGATGCGCCACACGGGGGCGGGGTTGGCGTAGGTGGAGACCGCCCAGAGGGTGTCCCCGTCGGCCGAGAACGCGGTGCCGTTGGGGGACTCGAGGCCGTCCAGCCAGGTGGTGACCGTGCCGTCGGCGGTGAGCTCGAAGAGCTTGTCGACGTTGGGATCGCTGACGATCAGCGTGTCCCAGGGCGTCACGGTGACGAAGTTGGCGCCCTCCAGCCCCGGACCGATCCGGGTCACCTCGCCGGTGTCCGGATCGATGGAGAAGACGCCGTCGCGCCCATCGGCGTCCCCGGAGTCCGACGTCGCGGCGATCACGCGCCCGTCCCAGTACGCCAAGCCGATGATGCCGGGCACGTCCGCGATCACGTCCCAGGCGCCGTCCGGCTGAAGCTCCACGAGCACGGTGCCGTCGCCCGCGAACAGCCGTCCGTCGTCCGAGAAGGTGATCCCCTCGGTGCCCGCGAAGCCGTCGGCGAACAGGTGCACGGCCCCCGGCACGGAGTCGGGGCAGGACGGCTCCGGCTCGGGCTCCGGCTCGGGCTCGGGGGCGACGCAGCCGACGAAGGCGGTCAAAAGCAGGACGAGGGGCATGCGCACGCGCGAATGGTACGCGGCGGGGCATCCCCCGGGGGGCTTCGGTGTCCTGCCGGCATGACCCGAACCCTGCACCTGCGGCCGCTGGGCGCGTCATGATGCGCGCGTGCTGATGGAACGCACCTGCTGGATCTTCGACCTGGACGGCACCCTCACGGTCGCCGCCCACGACTTCGACGCCATCCGGCGGGACCTCGGCCTGCGCCCGAACGAGCCGATCCTCGAACAGTTGGCGGAGCTGCCCCCCGCGGAGGCGGCGCCGCTGCGGGAGCAGTTGGCCGACATCGAGGGGGAGATCGCCGACCGCTCCGAGCCGCAGCCGGGGGCCGCGCGCCTGCTGGAGGCGTTGGCCGATCGGGGGCATCGACGGGGCATCCTCACCCGGAACCGACGGGATCTGGCGTGGCGTTCGCTCCGAGCCGCCGGTCTGGAGCACTTCTTCTCCGACGGCGACGTGCTGGGACGCACCGACGCAGCCCCCAAGCCGTCCCCCGACGGGTTGCTGAAGCTCCTGGACCGCTGGGCCGCCCCCGCGGGCGACGGGGTCTTCGTCGGCGACTACCTCTTCGACCTCCAGGCGGGCCGGCGGGCGGGCCTGGCGACGGTCCACTTCGACGTCCACGGAGCCTTCCGATGGAGCGAACACGCCGACCGCGAAGTTCGAACCCTGGGGGAGCTGCTGCCCCCGTCGGGAAGCCAGGACGGTCCCACCTCATGATGCGCATCCCGCTGCTGACCGTGCTGCTGCTGCTGGTGTCCCCCGCGATCGCCGGCGCCGCCGCCCAGGGCTTCCTCGGGGTGCAGCTGGAACAGGGCGACGGCAGCGTCACCATCGGCGCCGTCATGCCCGAGACCCCCGCGTCCAAGGCGGGGCTCGCCTCGGGCGACCGCGTGGTCTCCTTCGCGGGCACGCCCATCACCGAGGCGAGGCAGATCGTCGAGGGCTGCACGAGCCGCAAGCCCGGCATGGCGGTGGACGTGGTCGTCGTCCGAGACGGGGCCGAGGTCACGCTGGAGGTGACCCTCGGGATCCGGCCCGACATGGCCCAGGCGGGGCGGACCTGGCTGCTGAACAAGCCCGCCCCCGCGTGGACCGCCAAGCGGCTCGCCGACGACGCCGAGATGGCCTCCGACCAGCTCGAAGGCAAGGTCATCGTCATCGACTTCTGGGCCTACTGGTGCGGCCCCTGCATCGCCGCGATCCCGGAGGTCAACAAGCTCGCCGAGCGCTTCGCCGGCGAGGACGTCGCCGTCGTCGGGATCACCCACGAGCCGCGCGCCGACTCGGTCGAGATCGGCCGCCGCATGACCTACCCGTCGCTGTACGACGCCCCCGGGCGGAGCGACGCGGACTACTTCGTGGCGGCGCTGCCGACGCTGGTGGTCGTCGATCGCGCGGGGGTCGTGCGGGAGGTGCGGGTCGGCGGCGGCGATCTCGGCACCATCGAGGCGCTGGTCAAGAAGCTGCTCGACGAGTCCTAGAGCTTCGCCAGGGTCACCGAGCCGACCGTCTGCAGGTCGAGGTCGAGGTCGACCGTCACGGCGTGCCGGCTCACGGTGCCGAGGAAGTCGATGTCCACGGTCACGTCCACCGCCTGGTAGGGCGTCGCCCCCAGGAGCGGCAGCTCCGCCGTGCCCTGCAGTTCCATGCGCGCCTCGGTGAACGTTCCGTCGGTGATCTCCGACGGCACGATGACGATGGCGAACTGGATGGTCCCGTACTCGATCCCGTCCCGCTCCGTGACCGCCGTCAGCGTGCCCGTGGCCGATGAGGCGGCCTCGTCGAGGACGAACCGGTCCTTGCCCAGCCGCTCGACGATCCGATCCATGCCCAGCGGCCACGTGTCACCGACCGAGACGGCGGACTCCGGCAGCAGGATCTCGAGGGGCTCCCCGTCGTCGCCCTGGTCGCCGAACTGCTGCTCGAGGAACCGGCGCGGCTTGCGCTTGACCCGCTTGCCCTCGTCGGTGCGGAAGGTGCGGTCGTCGCCCAGACCGGCGGCCTGGAAGGCGGCTCCGGCGAGGTCCAGTTGGGTCTCTTCGCCATCCTCGGACAACGACGCGGCGTCGAACCGGAGCTCCAGCTCGCTGGGTCGCCCCTCCTCCACCGCCGCGACCCGCACCGCGCAGGCGTACGAGGTGTCGCGCACGCTGTCGGTGTTGCGCACCGTGAGGCCGCCGAGCTTGGCCCGGGTGTGGCCGCTGGTCCGCCAGTTCGCCTGCTCCATCCAGTCCCAGCCGACGGCCGCCTCGGCCCGCTCGCCGAACTGCACCCCCGCGGGCACGTTGGCGGCGAGGAGCAGCGCTCCGGTGAGGGCGGCGGTCAGGACGAAGAAGCGACGCATCGCGCAAAACCTAGATCGTCGGGCGGGCACTTGCACCGGGAATCCGCGTGCCCGCGCTACTGCTCGGCTCCCGCGACGGTGACGCCCGCGCCATCGCCATCCTCCACGCGCGCGATGCCGTCGATGCTGAGGGACGTACCCCGCACGATCAGGGCCGCGTCGCCGTCGGTCTCCCACAGCGCCACTTCGGCGTCCGTCGTCACGACCGTGCCGTCCTCCAGGACCAGCTCGGCGGCCGCGTCGGGGGTGCGCTGCACCGCCATCCAGGAGGCCCCGTCGACCTCGATCGACCAGCCCGCGACCTCGTCGCCGAGGTCCAGCGCTTCGACCGTGGCGGGCGCTTCGGGGCCCCCCACCCGGTAGGGAGCGATCACGCTGAGGAAGTCCGGTTCCACCGCCTCGACCACGCCGTCGATCGCCTCGTGATGACGCACCTGCCGGTCGTGCTCGAACTGGTGCACGTACGGCGGCTGGTTCTCGACAAAGGGCGGCTGCACCACCGTCATCCCCGCCGCGGTGCTCGCCACCCAGACGTCCACGCCGGCCAGCGGCCGCTCCCACCGCGCGCCGTGCTCGCCCAACGCGAAGGTCCCGCCCGCGGTGCGGCCCGCGTAGCCCGACATCCGCCATGCGTGCTCGCGGGGGGTGTCCGTGTCCGTGGCGATCCGGTCCGCGACGAGGAACCAGCGCCCGTCCACGAACACCACGGACCGCTCGATGCGGCTGTCCTGGTACTCCTGGTGCGCCTCGACGTACTCCAGGCGGCCGCCTACCAGCGGGTGCTCCAGCCAGGCGTCCACGTCCCCGAAGTTGTTCAGCAACCCCTTGTTCGGCGCCGCGAGGCCGTCGATGAGCACCAGGTTGTGGGCCGGCGAGTGGGCTGTCCGCGCGTTGTCGAGTTCGTTGGGCTTGTAGTAGCCGGGGTCCAGCAGCAGGTACTCGCCGTACGCCGCCACCGACAGCGACGTGCTGTCGACGTGGTCGTGCAGCGTCTTGCGCGCCGATCCCGCCTCGGCGATGAGCAGCCCCCAGACCGCGTCCTCGTCCCAACTGGAGCGGAAGACCGCGTCTCCGGCGTCCGTCATCACGCGCGTGGTCCAGTCGGGGGGACCGTCCTCGGGGGACAGGGACGGCCAGACGAGGTGGTGAGGCACCAGGTCGGCGCCGTGCGTGACCTCCAGGGCCTCGTCGCGGTTGACCTGCCAATCCCAGGCGAACATGCCGTCCGCCCCGAAGCCGGTCAGCAGCGCCTGCCCGTTGGGGCCGTTGAAGTAGGCGTCTCCCTTGGGCGGCCGCGGGCCCCAGGGCAGGCGCAGGGCGAAGCTCCACTCCATGGTCCGGACGAACGCCGGATCGCGCATCGGGGTCATGTACGTGAAGGGCTCGCCGTCGACGCAGCCGTGATCGGTCCAGGGGTCGTTGTCGTTGCGGTTGATGCAGTCGCGGCTGAGGCCCGTCACCTCCCCACCGAGGTTCTCGATCGCGATGCCCACGGCGGCGGCGGGCCCCCACGCAAACCCGAAGTAGAACGGCCCCTCACTCACGCCCCCGTCGGGCTGCACGTAGTGCCCCGTCGGCCCCCACAGGTAGTCCAGCTCGGACAGGCTCCAGTCGGCCCACTCCTGCGACAGCGGGAAGTCGGGGAACGCCAGCGCGACGTACGCGATCGCCGAGGCGGTCCGGATCGGGTGGTTGTTCTGGGCGGGGGTGAGCACGAGGTTGCGCATCAGGTCCGTGAGCACGAACTCATCGAAGAACTCACGGGTGATCGAGGTCAGCGCCTGCTCCGCCGCGGCCGACTCCTCATCAGTGAGGAACCCACCCCCCAGCAGCAGGTCCCAGGCCGCCGTGCAGCACATCAGCGTGTGGGGCATGCGGATGTTGATGTCCCAGGTCTGGTGGGTGCTGTAGTCGGTGGGCAGGGCCAGGAGCAGCTCGCGGGCGCGGTCGGCCCGGGCGGCGTCGTCGTGCAGCCAGGCCAGGAATGCCGCCTCTTGCGCGGTCTCGCAGTTCTGGCCGTTGGCGCGGTGATCCCAGATGTCGGGATCGTCAGCCTCGCGGGTCGGCCGGTCCGCCCGCTCGACGAGCTTGCTGTAGACCGTCGCGTAGGGCTCGACCTCCAGCCGCTCGAGGATGCCGGCCTTGTGCTCCGGCAGGGCGATGAGGAAGGGATGCACGGGCACAGCGGGGGGCTCCGGCTCCGGTTCGGGGCTCGGGCAGCCCAGGGCGGCAGCCAGCACCAGCATCGGGAGGAGGAAACGGGCGGTCATTGCGGACGCTCCCGACCGTGCACGTCGCTCAGCAGCATCAGGGCGGCGCCGATTCCGGTCATCTGGTCGGGGAACTGATCGACCGAGACGTAGTACTCGTAGTCCCCCGGGTTGGTCGGCAAGGAGGTGCCGATGAGCTGCGCGGCGCCGGTCTCCGAGGTCACGATCTGGGCCTCCACGGCGTCCACCGCGGCGGCGATGGCGGCCTCGTCTCCGCCCAACTGCAGCAGCGCGAACGCGATCAACGCCGTGGCGGAGGTCTCCCGGTAGTTGCGGTAGTCGTCCCCCTGGGGGCTGTTCAGGACCGTGCGCCACATCCCCTCGTCCTGGACGGCGGCGATGGCGGCGGCGTGCTCGGCGGCCCGGGCCAACGGCTCGGTCAGCGACGGGTGATCGGCACCCGCGAGCCGCACCGCTTCGCCCGCGGAGACGAGCACCCAGGCGTTGCCGCGGGCCCAGTAGGTGTCCTCGGGCGGGATGTTGACCTCGTCATCGAGGTCCCAGGCGTGGCGGTAGAGGTGGTCGGCGGGGTCGCGGCAGTGCTCGACGAACGCGAGGTACTGCACCGCCCAGGCGTCCAGGAAGGCGTCGTCGCCGGTCTCGGCGTACCGCTGCAGGAGGTACACGCCGACCATGAACAGCGTGTCGACCCAGACCTGGGGGTTGCCCCCCAACAGCGGGTGGTCGGGCCCCCAGTGCACGACCGCGCCGGCGTCGGACCGGGGCACGGTCGCGAGGTAGGCATCGGCGGAGGCGGCGATGGCGGCGTAGTCCGCGGCGGAGTCCTCGGCCATCGCCGCGGCGGCGAGGATCGAGGGCGACAGCGAGTCGGACGATACGAACGACGGCGGGTCCTCGGGATCGTCCCAACGCTCCGCCATGCCCGCATCCAGCCAGTCCCGGTAGAAGCCCTGCCAGCGCTCGTCGCCGGTGGCGGAGTAGAGCCGATGGAAGCCGTAGGCGAGCACGGTCTGCTGCCAGTCGAAGGCGAGATCGGCGCCGACCCAGCGGTCCTCCGCAGTCTCGGCGAGGGCGAGGGCCGACGGGAGCGTGTCGTACAGCACCGGGTCGGGTTCGGGCGTGCACGCGGTCAAGGCCGCAAGGCACAGCAAGGAGGGGAGACGCATCGCGTTGTTCTACCCGAGCCAGAGGCGGCTCCGGCGAGCGTTGTCAGCCCAGGAGCTCGTCCACGGTGCGGTCGAAGCCGACGAACACCGGCTCGGGCACGAGCGTGATGCCGTACGCCTCCCGCACCCCCGCCCGGATGGTCGCGGCCAGGGCGACCAGATCGGCGGTGGGGCCGCCCCGGCCGATGAGGGCGAGCACGTGGTTGGCCGAGATCCCGGCGCCGCCGTGGACCTCGCCCTTGGCGAAGCCGGCGTGGTCGATGAGCCAGGCGGCGCTGAGCTTGACCCGGCCGTCGTCGGTCGGCCACCGCGGCATGTCGACGTCGGCCAACGTGCCGGGGGCGACGAGGGGGTTGGTGAAGAAGCTGCCGGCGCTGCGGGAGTTGGGATCGACCGGATCCAGGACCATCGACTTGCCCGCCCGGATCCGCAGCACGTGCTCCCGCACCGACGCCAGCGTCGGGGCCTCGCCGACCGCTTTGGCGAGCTCGGGGTACCGCAGCGTGGGCGCCCCTCCGATCGTCAGCGCGAACCGCACCGCGGTGATGACGTACCGGTCGCGCCACGCCCCCTTGAACTTGCTGTCCCGGTACGCGAAGCCGCACTCGGACGCGGGGATCAGGGTCCCCTCCCCCGTCGCGCGCTCCACCGCCTCGACCGCTTCGATGGTCTGAACCACCTCCTGGCCGTAGGCGCCGACGTTCTGGATGGGGGCCGCGCCGACGCGCCCGGGGATGCCGCTGAGGCACTCCAGCCCCGCCAGCCCCGCCCCCACCGTGCGCGCCACGAGCGCATCCCAGCCGAGCCCCGCACCCACCCGCAGGTGGGCCACGTCGCCCCGATCGGTGCGCTCGATGGTCGCGTCGGTGTACCGGATGACGAGGCCGTCCCAGCCGGCATCGGACACCACCAGGTTGCTGCCCCCGCCGAGCACCAGCACCGGCCAGTCTCGCTCCCGGGCCAACGCCAGGGCGACCCGAAGTTGGTCGGGGTCGGACGCCTCCGTCATCGCCGCGGCGGGCCCGCCCAGGTGCAGCGTGGTCCAGCCGCGCAGGTCCACGCCCTCGGTCAGCGCGACGGTCACGGATCCCGAATCTCGACCATCGAGGGGGCCGGGTGGTTGTGCTTCCAGGCCTCCCACAGCAGGACGGCCTCCCACATCATCACGATGATGTAGGTCCCCGAGCAGTACAGGAACAGCTGCTCGATCGGCTGGTCCCACCACGCCGAGAGGGTGACTCCGAGCATCACGCTGTCCCGAAACGCCCACCACCCGAACGGCAGCGCGAGCGTGATCTCGTAGACCACCGACAGCAGCCCCATGTAGACCGCGGTCAACCCGAAGGCGCGCCAGTTGAGGTGGTCGTAGACCTGCCCCAGGAGCAGGTAGGAGGCGATGCCGGAGCTGAACAGCAGGTACATCATGTAGACCGGCGTGCCGTCGATCCGGTCGAACTGGCCGAAGATGCCGGTGACGACCCCAGGCCGATCAGCACACCCCCGAACATGCGCCCCACCTTGTGGTGGCGTGAGTCCAGGACGAAGAGCTTGAGCGAGGGCCAGAACTTGTCCGGCTTGGTGGGGTGATCCTTGATGAACCAGTCGCCGTGCCAGCACGGCACCACCGTGCCGCCGCGCACCAGGTTGCCGACGTGGCGGGCGCTCCAGTCGGGCACGTAGTCCTCGTTGGTCTGGCGCATGAACGACAGCGTGAGCCACGCGTAGACGACCATCGCGAGCGCCGCGGCGACCACGTAGAAGACGAGGTCCTCCCACGGCATCTGCATCCACGTGCGGGTCGTCCAGTCGAACATCGGGATCGTCACGCCGCCCCACGAGGCGTCCAGGTTCGGGAACGTGAAGCAGGTGGCGCCGAGGAAGAAGACGTCCACGACGATCGAGATGACCGTCAGGACCCCCAGGCCTCGGTAGAGCACGCCCCGCCAGGGGCGAAACTCCTCGTCGAAGGTCGCCCACACCAACCCCAGCGTGGCCGGGATCAGGAACAGCAGCGTGCTCATGGCAAAGGCGGCGGGGGAGACCTTCACGCCGGCTTCCCGCAGCCCCTCCCAGTCGCGGGGACCGTCGGGGGTGGTGCAGGTGATGCACGGGGTGTGCTCGACGAAGCCGACCACCAGCAGCACGACGAAGCCGGTGAAGCCGGTGAGCAGGAGCACGGTCGCCAAGGGGCGGAACCCCGACAGAGGGGCGCGCCCCGCCTCGGGGGGCGTGCGGTGCAGCGTCATGCGGTCAGGAGCCCTTCGGCGCGCGCGGCACGCCCGGCGTGATGGGCCCGAACCTCACCGAGGCGCGGAGATCGACGCGGGCGGCGGCCCGCTCCCGCCCCAGCAGGGGGACGGTGGCGCCCACGGAGAAGCCGAAGCGCTTGTTGTCGCTGAAGCGCAGGGCCAGGGCGGCGGCGAAGACATCCACCGGGGCGGTGTGACCGAACCCGGCGTGCAGGTCGATGGCGACGGCGAACTGCGGCGCGGGGGCGAGCTCGGCGCCGGCAGTGACCACGGCGCCGACCCGCGGCTGGCCCGGCCCCTTGCCCACCGCGAAGCTGTGCAGCAGCCCCGCCTGGCCGTGGAAGTGGACCCGCTTGTGGGCCATGAACCGCGCCGCGAGCCCCAGGTCGATGCCGAACGGGGCGACGTTGCGGTACAGCGGCACCGCGGTGGGGAGCACGACCTTGCCGTTGACCCCGAGGGAGACGCGCTTGACGTCGACGAAGCGGTAGCCGGCGCCAACGGTGAGGTGGCCGATGCCGATCGCGCTGCTGCTCAGCGGCGTGATCAGCGAGTCGTAGCGGAACGCCTCCCAGGAGCCGAAGAGCTCGCCGCGCGGACCCCAGGCCCAGGAGCCGTCGATGCGGATCGCGGCGGCGAGGCGGCCGTAGAAGTTGGGGAGGTCGACCAGCAGCAGGCCGCCGCCGTCCAGGGCGATCTCGCTGCGGCCGCAGACCCGGTGAGCGGCGCCGAGTTCGCCCTCGAGCAGACCGGCGCGCACCGGCCCGGTGGGCAGGCCCCAGGTGGATTCGTCGCACGCACCGTCCGCGAGGGCGGCGGTGGGCAGGAGCGCGACGGCGAGCAGGAGCAGGAGCAGGCGGCGCATCAGTTCACCCCCGGGGCGTCGAAGCCGTCGCCGTCGAAGTCGACCAGGAGCGGGTTGCTGAAGGCCAGCGGGTAGCCATCGGGAACGACCGTGCGGAAGCGGTACAGGGCGCCCGCCCGGTCCGCCGTGGCGGCGGGATCGGTCAGCGGGCCGGACTCCTCGAAGCAGGGCCCCTCGGGCGCCGACTCCAGCTCCGAGAAGGCATCGACGTCACGCCAGTCGATGCTGCCGTCGCCGTTGTTGTCGCCGGTGTCGACGGCGCCGTCGCAGTCCAGGTCCTCGTTCGGCTCCAGCGGCCAGCCAGCCTCCACCGAGATCCAGCTGTCGGTGGTGCCGACCAGGTCGGCCAGCGGAATCGAGACCGTCCCGTCCGCGAAGGTGATGCCGTCCACGGCCTCCCGGTCCCCGGGGTCCAGGGTGCGCTCCAGCGCGCCGTCGACGTAGATGCGGATCTCCTCCAGCGGCACCCACGGCGCCGCGGTCACGGTGATGTTCAGGGACGCCCCCGCGCCGGGAACGAAGGGCTCCGTCGAGGGCCGGACCAGCTCCTCGAGGTTGCTGGTGGTGGTCACGTCCAGCACCGGGCCGTTGGTGCCGAAGGACCGGCCCGCCTTCACCGCGCCATTGAACTCGGCCACGTCAAAGTCGGCCACGGTGGAGTCGGTCCAGACCACGGTCATGGGGATGCCGACCACGTTCTCGGTCAGCGAGTGGGTGTCGCTGTTGCCCATGCCGGCGCGCACGATCCCCTGGTTCAGGAGCCAGTGCCAGAAGGCCCGGTAGATGAGGAAGTTGACGTTGTTGGTGCCGTTCATCACCTCCTGGGTGTCGAAGTCGCTGTTGGCGAACGACGCCTCCGGGGGGGTGCGGCCGAACAGCGACACCTCGGTGCCGTCGAACTGCGACGGAAGCGGCTCGGTCAGGTTCACCCCGATGGCGTTGCCCCAGGCGAAGTCGCGGCCGAAGCTGCCCCCGCCCAGCGGGTGGTTCAGCTGGATGACGCCCTCGTCAGGGTCGAAGCCCCGCTCCAGCGCGCGGGTGAACAGCATCCCCGGCTCGGCGAGCTCGTCCCAGTACGAGCCGCGGTACGGCCCCTCGGCGTCGAACTCGATGGGCCAGACGTTCCAGTGTCCGACCACCTTGGGGAACTCGCTGTCGGGCAGGAGCTTGTTGAGGATGTGCCCGGTGTTCTCCGTGCCGACCATGATGGCGACGCGATCGTCCGCGCCGAGGGCGTCCCGCGAGGCGGCGAAGTTCCACGCGGCGTCGTGCTCGGTCGACGCGATGACCTGCAGCCGGCTGGCGAGGAAGCTCCGCATGCGGTCCAGGTTCGGCATGTTGCTGTCGAAGCTGGTGCCGCCGTGCACGTGGAAGTCGCCGGTCAGGGTGCCCTGGGGCTGGAGCTGCGGCAGCGTCTGGATCGCCAGCGCGACGTCCACCGGATCGCCGCTGTCGGGCACGGTCACGCCGGTCGCCTCGCCGAGCGTCGAGAAGGGGCCGGCGATGGCGTACACGTCGTACTGGCCGGGGGGGAGGCCGACGGTGGTGCCGTCGGGATCATCGGGGTCGATGAGCACGCGGTTGCAGGCCGGCGAGGCGCCGTGGGGGTGGCCCAGCAGCGGCGCGCAGTCGTGGATCTGGCCGTACAGCCCCGAGGTCACCTCCGGCTCGAACGTCTCGTCCGTGGGGAGGATGAACGCGAGCACGTGGTCGGCGACGCCGTCGACGGTCGCGGTCAGCGTGATGGCGCCCTCGGCGGGGACCTCCAGGGAGCCCGCGTCGCTGTCGCCGGAGACCGACAGGTTCGACTCCGCGACGGTCCGCCCGTAGGCGTCGACGACGATGCGGTAGTCGCGGCCGTCGGGCACGGACGCCGAGAAGGTGCCGTCCGCGGCGGGGAGCGTGTGGGTCGCGGCGAGCAGCTCGCCGTCGTCGCCGACCTCGGAGATGGTGATCGAAGCGCGCACGGCGTCCCCGAAGGGCATGCCGCCCCCGCCCGTCAGCTGCCCGCTGACCTGGGCCCGGGCCTCCTCGAACAGCTGCTCCCGCACGTCCATCGCGACATCCACGGCCGACGAGACGGTCGGCCCCTCCCCCACGGCGAGGAAGCGCTCGTAGATGGCGTAGTCGCGGGGCATCACGATGCGGCGGGAGGCGCCATCCAGCGCGACCTCCGTGCTGCGGAAGCCGGTCACCGTGGCCTCGCTGCAGGAGACCGTGGCGTAGCTGACGGCGGGGTCGCTGTGGCCCCCGAAGGCGACGAACGACTTGTCCGAGATGGCATCGCCGAGGGTCGACAGCCCGAAGCTGGGCTGCTCGTAGCCGTTGCCGGGGGTGAACGGCAGCAGCTCGCGGTTGCCCATGTAGTGGCCGTCGCCGAGGAGCACGCTGATCGGGTCCGGCTCGAGATTGATGAGCTCGCTGCGGATGCGCACGCCGGGGTCGCAAGCGCGGAGCTCGTAGCGGGTGTGGATCGGCACCTCGGGGCGGCTGTCGAGGGTGCCGGAGACCTGGACCGCGACGAGCCCGTCTTCCTCGATCACGGTCAGCGAGGTGTAGTTCGCGGCCTCGTCGGGGAGCACGCCCGTGGCCTGAACGAAGTGGCGCATCGAGTCGTCGTCGCCCGAAGCGCTCGTCAGATCGACGATGCCGCCGCCGGTGGGGGCGAGGTAGTGGGGGTGGTTGAGGGCGTCGATGACGACCTGCACCTGGCCGTTGCTCATCAGCACGTCGCCGACGGACGCCAGCGCATCCAGCCCCCCGATGGGGATGTCCCCAGCCTCCAGCACGCGGATCTGGAGCGCTTCGTCATCGCAGGAGAAGGTCAGCGTCTCGCAGGGGGAAGGCAGCACGCAGCCCTCGTTTCCCTTGAGGCAGCCCTCGGGCGGGCAGCCCGACAGCAAGGCCGAAGCGAGCGCCACGAGGACGACGGACAGAAGGGCGACGGGCCGCATGGGCCGGACCTTACGCCCTCGCACGCGCGCACGACAAACGAGCGCTCAAGAGAAGGTGCAACCGACCGATATGTGCAGACGTGGGGTTCCGTTGGTCGATTCTGGTTCTCGGTGGGTTGCTTCTGGCGGCCTTCGCCGTCAGCGTGCCTGCGCCGGCACACGCCGATGTCATCGAAACCCATCCGTCGGAGGCCCGACGGGCGCTCGCCGAGGGCCGCTGCGCCGATGCCGCGACCTGGGCCCAGGGCCTCCTCGACGTCCACCCCGAGATGCGCCTGGTGGGTGACGCGGCCCGCTGCTCCGGGGACCGCACCGTCGAGGCGGTGCGCGCCTACCGCCACTACGAGAGCCTCGGCGGGGCCGACTTCCAGGTCCTGCAGGCCCTCAAGGCGATGTCCGGGATGCTGGGTCGAGTCCGGGTCGAGGTCTCCCCCGACCAGAGCACCAGCCCGCTGGCCGCCTGGAGCGAGACATCGCCGCCGGAGGAACTCTCGACAAACACGCGGACCTCGGAGCCCCCGGGGGCGATGGCGGCCCAGGTGCTGTTCGGGGACCCCGAGGTGGAGTCGACCGGCTGTCGCAGTGCTTCCCGTCGATCACGTCGCTGGTCCGAGGGCTGCTCGAGCGCGACCCGGAGCAGCGCACCCAGAGCGCCACCGAGGTGGTCCAGGAGCTCCGCGCCCTCGCGGCGGCCACCGAGGCGCCGGGCGATCTGTCCCTCTACCTGCAGCTCCTCGACCTCGGCCTGAAACCCGCCCCGGAGCGGGACCCGACCCTGTCGGCGAGCTTGCAGATGCCCGACACGGTCGATGGATCGTGGACGCAGCTGTATCGACTGGTCCGCGGCGATGTCACCACCCTGGGCGAAGACACCCGGGACTTCCCCGCCGAGCAGGCCGCGACGGGGGGGCGGCTGATCGAGCTCCGCGCCGCCGTCGGCGTCGTCCGCGATGACGCCGACGCGAGTTCCCCAGCCCCCGCGGCAGAGCGGCCGCCTGCTCCTGGCGGGTGCGTCGATCGTGGCGATCGTTCTGATCTTGACCCTGGTCGGCCCCCGGCATGCGCCGGTCGAGCCCAAGGCGGCCCCCGAGCCGAAGCCGGAGCCCAAGCCCGTCGCCATCGCCGCCCCCGCTCCCCAGCCAACCGCGGCGTCCGCGAGCCGCGGCTGCCTCGTGTTCCAGAGCTCGCCTCCGGGCGCCGACGTGGAGCTGGACGACCGCTCGGTCGGCCTCGCCAAGTCGGGCGGACGGAGCAAGCGCACGGTGAAGGCGGGCGCCCACACCGTGTCGATGGGCATCGGCGGCAACATGGTCAGCACCACGGTGGAGGCCGCGCCCAACGCCAAGCTCGTCGTGCATTGCACGATGGGCGGCTCCTGCACGGTCCAGGCCTCCGGCACCTGCCGCTGACGGTCTACACTTCCGCCGTTGACGGAGGCGGCCCCCAAGTCTGAATCCCCCCGGCGGTGGCTGCTCCCCCTGGGACTCGCGGCCGGCGTGGCCGCCGCGCTGGTCCTGCGCCTCGTCGGGCACGCCCGCTACCTGCACGACCCCGAGTCGTTGATGGTCCCCACCGTGGGCCGGGAGCTGGGGCACGGCCATTGGGGCGACGCGATCCACTACCAGTACAACTTGATCCAGGGCGGAATCCTGATCGACGGGGGGCTCGCGGCGCTGGGCTTCGCCGCCTTCGGCGACTCGATCCTGGCCTGGAAGTGGTACGGCATCGCCTACGCCGTACTCGGGGCGCTGTTGGGCATGGCGGTGCTGAAGAAGACCGCAGGCACGGCCGGGGCGGTGCTGTGGCCGCTGCTGTTGATGAGCGGCCCGTTCCTCCTCAAAGACGGGCTGATCACCCCCGCGGGGCACCACACCTCGGGCTTCGTGTGGGCGCTGGCGGCGCTCACGGTGGCGCTGGGAGGCGACGCGGAGAAGCCGACGTGGAAGCGCGGGCTCGCCGCCGGACTGCTCCTGGGAGCATCGATGTTCTACATGCGCACGGCGATCTCGGCGGGTCCGGCGGTGGCGTTGGCGTTGCTGCGCGGGGGGTGGAGATCGATCCTCGCCTCGGGCGTGGGGACCCTCAGCCTCCCCGGGCTGGCGGCGCTGAACGCGGCGGCGTTCGCGGGTTCGGTGAGCCCCTACACGGACTGGGGCTTCCGGCAGACCCTGCAGGTCCTGCTGTACGCGCCGCGCGCGGACAAGCTGGAGATCGACTTCGGCGCCAAGGCCCTCGAAGCCTTGTCCTGGAGCCTGCGGGACCTCTCCTTCGCGCCCGCCGCGCTGCCCGGGGGCGGCCCCGAGCCGATGGCCTTGATGAACACCGCGGGGGGGGTCTGGTCCGGGGCGCTGGCCGCGGTGCCCGTGCTGCTGGCGGTCATCGCGATCGTGGTGGTGCTGCGCCAGGCCGACGAGGGGGGGAAAGACCGGCTGTGGGGCACCGCCGTGATCGCCGCCTTGGGCGCGGGGTACGTCGCCACCTACGTGCTCTCCCCCTTCCGCATCGACAAGTTCCTCCTGGACCCGTCCGACGCCGTGCGGTTCGCCCCGGGCCTGTCGGGTCCCCGGTACGTGCTCCCAGCCTGGTTTGCGCTGATGCTCGGCGCCGCGCACGGCCTCGGCGTGGGGATTGCCCACGCCCGCGTTCGGTTCGTGGCGGTCCCCGCGGCGGCGGTGCTGATCGGCTTGGGGGGCGCGGCGGCAGCGGCGGACTTCGCCAAGCACCGGGAGCCGGAGGACACCTGGTCCAGGCTGCGACCGTACCACTACTACAAGATGTTCGGCCCCCACCGGGGCCCCGACCGGGACGTGCACGCGACCTGCGAGCGGGGCGACCCGATCTCTCACGCCAACCACCTCCGATCGCTGGGGTGGCACGGCATGCCGGGGCTGGAGAAGCTGAAGAGCAACCCCGAAGAGGTGGGGCGTGCGATCGACGATCTCGCCGCGGAGGCCGGCCGGGATCTCACCGACGAGGAGCTCACGTTCGTGCTCCACGGCATGGGCCGGGGCCTCGGCGACGAGCTTCACAGCGCCCAGGGGCTGGAGCTCAAACGCTCGCTCGACTCCATCCTTCGCGGGGCCAACGCGCTGCAGAACCGACCGCTGGGGGAGGCGCTTCTCGCCGGATTCGCGGATGGCTTCCCCCAGGATCGCTTGCGCGACAGCGGGAACGAGACCTTCGTGCAGCGGGCCTGCATGCCGACTGTCTACGGACCCGTCCGGCCGCTGTGCGCCCGGTTCGGGGCGGCAGCGATGAATCCGCCCATCGACGTGCTCCCCGACATGCCCCACACCCTCTTCGAGTCGGTCCCCCACGGGCTGATCGACGGCCCCTGGGGCCAGGAACTGCTGCGTGGCGCCGGCCGCCGCCTCGCCCTGGAGTCACCGTGGTTGGTCGACGAAGTGAAGCGGCGGGACTCGTCGGACCGGCGCGGCATCGTGCTGTGGCCGGTCAGCCTCGCCGATGCGTTCCTCGCCGGATGGGACGAGGGCACCGCGGCCCTGCACTGGTCCGCCGGCGATCCCTGGATCCCGACGCTCGTTCCCTAGAGGTCGGCCCACCGGACGAGCTGGACCTCGCGCGCCTCCAGGGCGGCCTTGACCCGAGGTGATGTCAGCGCCGCACGCTCGTCGTCCCAGCGGTAGCCGGCCGCCCAGGAGGCACCCTCCTGAACCAGGCGCGCCGGCAGGCTCCCGCCCGTCTGCCCGGGGTGGCACACCAGCTCGGTCGTGCCTGCAGCCAGACCGTCGACGAGGGCGACGAGGGCGCGCTCGGTGAGCCGGCCCGCGCGGCCGATCCCCCGGACGGCGTCGGTGGTCACGACCCCGCCCCGCCCCAGGCGCCCAGCGGGCGCCCGCGACAGCCCCCGAAGCAGCCCCCGAACCCCCGGCCGGGGCCCCTCGCCGCCTTCGCGGGGAAGCCGCATGCCCCTCACGCCGCAGGTCTGGAGCACGTCCAGGGCGACGCCGAACAGGCCGGGCAGCAGGTGCAGGTGCTTGTGTCCGTCGAGGTGGGTCACGCGGAAGCCGGCCCCCTGGGCGCGCCGCACCTGGGCCAGCCACTCGCGGCGGACCTCGCCCGGCTTCACTCCGCCGCGGAGGTACCGGGCCAGCAGCCGCTTGCCCGACGGCGCCAGCCGGCCCCGATGGTGGACGAGCGTGGGGACGTCGTGGGGGGGGAGCACGGGGCGGCCCTCGCACAGCGTCAGGTGCACCCCTACGTCGGCGACGCCGGCGTCCTTGAGCGCGGCGGCGGTGCGGCCCCAGTCGTCGCGGGCGACGAGCAGCGACAGGTCGGTGACGATGCCATCGCGCCACGCCTCCAGCGCCCCGTCGGTGATCCCCGGGTCGAGCCCCACGTCGTCGGCGCAGACGACGAGCCGGATCACCGCTGCCTCCGCCACAGCTGGATCAGCTCGACCCCGTTGGCCCAAGCGACCGCGAGGCTGTCGAAGTGGCTCTCCCCGAAGCGCCGCTCCTGGTACGGCACCGGCACCTGGTCGATGCGGGCGCCCAGCCGGTTGGCCTCGGCGAGCAGCTGCGCGTCGATCAGTCCCGTGCGGGCGTCCAGCCGCATGCGCTCGAGCAGGTCCCGGCGCACGAGCTTGAAGCTGAAGTTGATGTCCCGAACCGCGACGCCGAGCAGGCCACGAACCAGGAGCTTGTACCCGGCGGTGAAGACGCGACGGCGGGTGCTCTTGGCCCATCCGACGGGGTAGCCGGCAACCACGTCGGCCGACTCGAGGCGGGGGAGCGCTTCGCCGAAGCGATGCAGGGCGACGGGCAGGTCGGCGTCGCTGTAGGCGACCACGTCTCCGGTGCAAGCGGCGAAGCCAGAGCACAGTGCTGCGCCGTAGCCGCTGTTGCGGTCGTGGCGGACGAGGCGGACGTCGTCGTGGACCTCGGCGTACTCGCGGGCCGGCGCCTGGGATCCGTCGGTGCTGCCGTCGTCGACCAACACCAGCTCGGTGGTGCAATCCAGCCCCCGCAGCAGCGCCAACGCCTCCTCCACGGCGGTGGGCAGCGACTCGCGCTCGTCGAAGAACGGAATGAAGAGGCTGAAGTCGATGAGGTGGTCCCCGGGGAGCCGATCGGCGGCCCGCATTGTACCCTGCGGCCCGATGACTCGCGGATGCCTCACGCTCACCCTCTCCCTGCTCTGCGCGACGGTCGTGATCGGCCCCCTGTCGGCGCATTCCGCGTGGGCTCAAGGGCTGGAGGACGAGGCCCGCAGGCAGGTCGATCTGGCCCGCGCCGACTTCGAAGCAGGGGCGTACGAGCGTGCGATCAACGCCTGCGATTCGGCGCTCCGGCTGGATCCCGGGCGGGACGTGCAGACCGACGCGTTCAAGATCAAGGGGCTGTCGCTGGAGCAGCTGGGCGAACGCGACGACGCCCGGGCGATGCTGCTGGCGTTCAAGTCGCTGCGTTCGGGGCTGCCCGACGACCCCGAGGTGGAGGCCGCGCTGGCCCGCATGGACGAGCCGAAGCCGGAGCCGGAGCCGCCGCCGCAGCCCCGACCGACGCGCGAGCCCCGGCCGGCGCCCAAGCCGCCCTCGGAGAAGGTGCTCTTTCCCCTGCTGGCGACGATCGGGGGCGCGGGTGCCGCCGCGGCGGGCTTCACGGTCATGGGGCTGTCGTACGAGGAGGCGGCCCCGAAGCTCGACGAGCGATCGGGCACCTACCTCGGTTCGCGGGACGAGTACGTCACCCTCCAGGAGCGGAACAAGCTGGGACTCCAGATCGGCCTGGCGGGCTCCGGCGTGGCCGGCGTCGGCCTCGTGCTGACCCTGGTGGCGGCGGCTCGTGAGGCCCCGTCGCGCACGGCCGCGGCACCTGCGGTGGTGCCGTGGGCGGCCCCGTCGGCGGACGGTTGGGTGGTCGGCGTGGCGGGCACGCTCCCGTGAGGCTGCTGGCGGCGATCGGCGCGCTCCTGCTGGGCGGCTGCGTACTCCCCGAGCCGGGCACGCTGACGTTCGTGGAGGACGCCCTCGTGACCGACGGAGAGCTGGTCCGCGAGTACCGGTGGGGGACCGCGCTGGCCGGCCAGGGGTACGTCGACTGCGAGGCCTCGTTCGATGCGGACGGCGGCTCGGGCGATCCCGAGGGCGGCTGCCCGGGCGGCTGCGCGACGACGCTGGTGGTCGACTTCGACTACGCCGGCACGGACTGCCCGATGCTCCCGGCGGGCTCGGAGTCCGACCTGCTCAGCGTGTCGATCGGGATCGACGGGGACACCGCCCTGCTGCACGACGGCGACGCGTGGGCGACGTGGATCGAGGGCAGCACCGATGGCGGCAGCTTCGACGGCGACGGCCCCTGGCTCGACTTCGTGATGGGTGCGGGCGAGGACTTCCAGATGCGGGAGCGGCTGAGCCTGACCTGGGTCGGGGAGTAGCCGGTGGTGCTGGAGACCGACTACGGGGGTCGATGGCAGGGGCTGGCCATGTTCCTCCTCCTGGTCCTCCCCGCCGTGCTCGCGGGCGGCGCGGCGGTCACGCTGGGCCTGACCGAAGAGCAGGCTGCGCGCGTGTTCGTCGCCGCAATCCTGGGGGGGCTGTTCCTGCTCCCCGTGGTGGGCTGGAAGCTGGGGCTGTTCCCCGAGCCGGCGGGGCCCCTGGACGAGGCCGCCTCCGCAGTGCAGCAGGCGCTGATGTGGGCCCGGAACGACCGCAAGCTGATGCGTGACGTGCGGCGCCTCGACGATGGCGGCCTCGCGATTCGGATCGGACGGCCGGAGCTGCCCGAGGCGCTGTCGGCCCGATCGGGCTCTGCCCCCGAGGCGAGCCGCACCGGAGACGCCGAGTTCGACCGCGCGATCGCCCCGGGCGCCGACTCGGTCGGACCGCTTCTGGCCGCCCTGGACGCGGCCGGTCGGGCCCGGTTGCGGGTCCTCGCCGACGGCGCGGCGGACTTTGCCCTCGCCGACGGCGTGTTGGAGGCCCGCTACGACGGCGACCTGGGGACGGACAAACTGACCGAGCGGGGCAAGGAGCTGATCGAGATCAGCGACCTGCTGGCGGCCGGATTCGGAGATGTGCCCGGCGGGCTCACCGCCCGGTTCCTCTCAGACCCTTCGCCGGCCGTCCGCAAGACCGCCCTGGACCGACTGCTGCGAGGCTTCCCGGACCTCCCCGGTGCGGTCGACGTGGGCACCGAAGTGCTCGCGGGGTCGGACCCCCGGCTGGGCCTCGTCGCGGCGAGAGCGCTGGGACGAACGGCCGACGTCGCCCGATTCGAAGCGATGCTGGAGGGCCAACGCGGCCGCCTCGCCGTGTCCGCCGCGGAGGGGGACGAGGGGGGCCTCGCGCTCACCTCGGAGGCAGGGGCCGGAGCGCTCAGCAAGGAGCCCTCGTGATCCGGCCGCGTTCTTTGCTTTCTTACACGCGCGTGAGTGGTTAGACTCCTTCGGTCGGAATTGCACACTGGACAAGGTGCCCCCGGACGATGAAGAAACAAGCGGCGAGACAGCAGGAGGAAGAGCTCCAGCGCAAGCGCGCTCAGCGCTACGCGGAGTACGTCAGTGCGTCCCACTCCTGGGCGGCTGCGTCCCCTCGCCTGCCCACCCCGCCCTCGTCCGAGCAGACCCTCTCCCGTCAGCGTGAAGAAGAGTCCCGCCGCGCCTGGTCGATGACCGACGGCCAGGCCTTTGCGTTGGGCCGAGGCCTGGGCAACTCGGCGGCCCGCTCGATCCTCGACACCAGCAACGACGGCTTCTCCGCCCGCCACGAAGCGCCTGGCGAAGCGCTCACCGCGTCCCTGTTGGCCCGCGACGCCGCCAACGAAATCGCTCGCGACGCCGACGAGGCGCCCATCGTGGTCAAGGACGAAGCGGCCGGCATCGACGTCGCCTACGACCCCGGCGGCGGCGCGCCGGACGTCGACCTGAAGCAGGTCAAGGAGTCGATGGGCAGCGGCACCCCGCTGGATGCCGGCACCCGCGAATACATGGAGTGGCGCTTCGGGCTGAACCTCGGAAACGTCCGCATCCACACCGGTCCCAAGGCCGACGCGCTGAGCAAGGCGCTGATGGCCCACGCGTTCGCGTTGGGGGCCGACGTCAACTTCGCCGCCGGGCAGTACAAGCCGGGCACGAAGCAAGGCGACTTCCTCCTGGCCCACGAACTGACCCACGTCGTCCAGGCGGGCCACGCCACCGAGCAGCCCGCGGCCAAGACGACCGAGCTGGGAGCCCGCAAGAGCTCCTCGGTCTCCGAGCCGGACGATGCCATCGAGGTCGAGGCCGACCAGGTAGCAGGCGAGGTCGTGAGCGTCGGACGCTCCGAGTTCGCGAAGGCCAAGCGCGAAGGCTCGGTCGGCGCCAGCGCCTCGGTCGAATCCGCCCACGCCCCCTCCCCCACGGCCCGCAAGGCTGCTCGCCTGCCCGCCGCCGGCGGTGGCGCGGGAGCTGCCCGCAAGATCGCCCGCGATGGCGGCAACACCCCCGACGAGGAGGGTGACGAGGAGCAGGAGTCGGTCCCGGATCCGGACGTCCAGAGCGAGGGCGAGGTCGAGCTCGAGCCCGGTGAGGGGCCCCCGCCGGTCGACACCACGCTGCCGGACCAGAGCATCGAACCCTCGGACGGGAACATCGCCCCCGGTTCGCCGTCGGGCGCGACCTTCGGCCCCGGTCCTGCTCCCGTCAGCGGCACGCCCGCCCCCGTGAGTGCGCCCACCCAAAACGTGACCCCGGCCAACGACGCCACCATCAACGGCGGCCTCGGGAGCACGCAGGGGACCTCGATCCCGGCGGCGGAGCAGTTGTTCACCGCGGCCGTGGGTGCCGAGCCGAACCAGCACCAGGCTCAGATCGAAGCCGGCATCGCCCAGATCGGCACGGCCCTGAGCGCGACCCAGGCTCAGGTCCGCAGCAGCGCCGCCAGCCTCGGAGCCTCGCTCCTGTCCGAGGCGGACGCCCACATCGGCGCCGTCCAGACCGCCGCTGCGTCCGCCGCCGCGCTGATCTCGTCCGCCTACGCCGACGCCCGGACGGCCACCAGCGCCGCGGCGGAAGCCGCTCGGGGCCAGGTCGACGTCTACACCGCCTCCGCCAAGGGCGAGATCGAGGCTGCCGGCGCCGACGCCATCACCCGCGCGCAGACCGCGCTGTCGGAGTCCGCCACCGCCTTCGCCGCGGAGGTCGAGACCAGCATCGCTGCGGCGGAGAGCGAGGCCACGACCACCGTCGCCGCGATGCGGAAGGCCGGCCGCGACGCCGCCGCCGACGCGCTCAAGGTCGCCGAGGAGTGGGCGGTCAAGTACGAGGGCCGCACCGGCGCGACGGATCTGGACAAGAAGCGCGCGAAGGCGCGCGCGGACGCCGCCCGGAGCGTCGGCCAGAACACCGCCGACGAGCTCATCAAAAAGGGCAACG
Organism: Pseudomonadota bacterium; assembly: GCA_024229515.1. Classification (GTDB taxonomy): domain Bacteria; phylum Myxococcota_A; class UBA796; order UBA9615; family UBA9615; genus JAAESI01. The sequence continues at coordinate 246,806 of JAAESI010000010.1, forward strand.
CCGCCGCGGACGAGTTCTCTGGGCTGCACGCCAACATCCGCCCGACCATCGAGACGCTGCTGCAGCCGGTCCTGGACACGCTCGGGCAGCAGTCCGGCGACATCGCGCAGACCGTCGCGTCCACGACCGCCTCCCTGATGGAGCAGGTCGACGAAGCCGGTGCCCCGGTGGTCCAGTCGATCAACGAAGCGGAGGCCGCCGCCCTGACCTCGCTCGAGGCGCAAGAAGCGTCGATGCTTCGGCTCGCCGCCGAGAGCGCGACCGCGGTCCAAGACCAGCTCCGCACCGCCGCGGAGGCGGGCCGCGCGTCCCTCGAAGCCGCGGGCGAGGAGCTGGCGGAGTCCCTGGCCGCGGAGGCCGCGGCGCTCCAGTCCCAGCTCGCCGGCCAGGACGCCCCCGCCAGCGAAGACCTCTCGCTCGAGATCGACGCGCTGATCGAGACGATCCTCAACTCGGACGCCGCGGACGCGCTCCACGATCTGTACCGGCAGCTGAGCGCGAATCTGTCGGATCTCGCCAACCAGGGCGTGCAGAGCATCGACCAGCTCGTCTCCTCGGCGATGGAGCTGGCCGCCCGGTTCGTCGACCAGTTCTCCGGCGGCCTGCAGCAGTCCCTCGAGTCCCTGTCGAACACCCTCGGTGAGTTCGTCTCCGGCGCGCTCGGCCAGTTCGAGGAGCTCGTCAACCAGGTGATGGCGGCCGCCGAGGCGGTCATCCGGGAAGCCCGGACGCAGATCGGCGGGAAGGTCGACGGCATGCTCGGCGACCTGCGCCAGGCCGCCTCCGGCCTCGCCGAGGTCCTGTCCGAAGCGCTCGGGGGCCTGCCCGCCCAGATCAAGGAGCAGGCGGACGAGGCCGCGAGCAAGATCAAGTCTGGCTTCTGGGGACGCCTCGGCGCCGTCCTGCTCGTCATCGTCATCGTCGTCGCGCTCGTCGCGCTGGTCATCTTCGCGGGTCCGGCGCTGCTGGCCGCGCTCGGGGTCGCCGCCGGAACGCTGCTCGCCAAGGTCCTCATCGGCGTCGCCATCGGCTTCATCGCCGCGGCCGCCTTCGCGATGTTCAAGGACGCCTTCGGCGGCACCTTCTCCATCACGAACTGGCGCAACTACCTCAAGTCGGGAATCGTCGGCGCCATCGTCGGCGCAGTCACGGTGCTCACGGGTGGGATGAGCGTCTGGGCCCAGGGCGCCCTCATGGGCGTGGTCGACTACTTCACGAACCTGTCCCTGGACCAGATCGGCTGGCTCGACGGGGTCGGCCAGGGCTTCTTCCACGACTTCAGCTTCCTCGACCTGGGGATCACGGTCGTCCTGAGCATGGGGCTGAACCGGCTGTTCAGCGGGGGCAAGGGCAAGAGCGGCCTCGGCGCCCGCATCTCGAGCTTCTTCAAGGGCAAGATGCCCAGCTGGAACAGCTTCCAGACGATGGTCGGGCAGCACATCAACCCGACGCTCCGTTCGGTTGGGATGAAGGCGCTGAACTCGACCTGGATCTCGGTGCTGCGGAACATGCCCAGCACCTTGACCACGAAGTGGCTCAAGTCGACCGTCAAGGAC
>JAAESI010000011.1 GCA_024229515.1 Pseudomonadota bacterium
CGGTAAATGTCAAGGTAGTTGTCGCCTTTCTCGTCAGCATGCCCTTCGCGCCGCTCGCCGCTGGGCGCTCGGGGAACAATCTCCTCCTCTCATCCCTCCCAGAAGCCAAGAAGACAAGCTCAGTCGCCGCATGGCTCAAGGCCGTCACGCGGCTCGTCTCTCCCGAGAGTCGGGGTTGAGCGTGACGGTGCCGACAGGCGTCCAATTACGGCAGCTCCGGCTCCAGCGTTCGGGTCGTTGCCGCCGCGCGTTGCTGTAAACCCGCTCGCGCTTCGCCAAGATCTCCACGTCACGGCCGGCGTGACGATCCGTCGGAGTCACGAAGCGTAGCGCGCTGTGCAGGTGCTCGGTGTTGTACCAGACCACGAAGCCCGCCACCCATGTCCGGGCCGCCTCGAGCGAGGCAAACGGGCCGTCGGGGTACTCGGGGCGGTATTTCAAGGTGCGGAACAAGGCTTCGGAAAACGGATTGTCGTCGCTGACCCGGGGCCGACTGAAGGAGGCCACGACGCCCAGGCGCTGGAGGGTGGCGAGCATGCTCGCTCCCTTCATCGGCCCGCCGTTATCCGAGTGCAGCACGATGCCCTCTGGGTCGATCCCCTCGGCGAGGCAGGCCCGCTCGAAGAGCCGCGCCGCGTGATCGCTCGACTCCTCGGCGAAGACCTCGGCACCGACGATCTTGCGGCTCCAGACATCGAGGATCATGTAAAGGTAGAAGAACTGTCCCTTGATCGGGGTGGGCAGGTACGTAATATCCCACGACCAAACCTGGCAAGGGCCCGTGGCCGCCCACGCCTGGGGGCGCTGGTGCCTCGCAGGCCGCGAGCGATCACGGTGGGCCAGCTGCTCGGCCTCGCGTAGCAGGCGATACATCGTCGATTCTGAGGCCACGTAGAGGCCGTCATCGGCCAGGCGGGGCACCACCTGGTGCGGGGTCAGATCGCACAGCTCCGGCGAGTCCAGAAGGCTCAGCACTTGATGCCGTTCGGCCTGGGTGAGCTTGTTCGGAGGTGGGTTCTTGGGACCCGTGCGGCTGTCCTCGCCGCCTCCCTCGGCGCGCCAACGTTGCACCGTCCGGGCGCTCAATCCCAGCTCCTGGCAGGCCATCGAGAGACGTGCCCCGCCCCTCACCGCTTCCTCGATCAGCACGAGGCTCATCTGCCGCGCCTCGCCGTCATGTCGTCGTCCTCGTCCCCCCAGATCTGCGAGGCTTTTTTTTTCAGCAGCAGCAACGCTGAGGCCTCCGCCAGCGCCTTCTCCTTGCGCCGAAGCTCCCGCTCCAACTCGCGCACCCGCCGCGTTTCGGCCGACGTCCTGCGACGGCTCTGACCCGGCGCCAAACCCTTCAGCATCTGCTCGCGCCAACGCGCCAACGTCGCACCGTGCAGGCCCTGCTCACGCAGGAAGCGGCCCAACGCCTCCTCTTCCAGGCTCGACGCCGCGAGCACTGCCGCCAGCTTTTCTTCCGCCGACCAGTCCTGGGGACGCTTCGAGCCGGCTTTCTTCGTGTGTTTCTCTGTTGCCATGGGGCTGACTCTACCCGCTTGGCGAATCCACCTCGACAGCGTCGATTGGGGTATCCCGATCTCGTGCGACAGAGACGTCGCGCTCGGCCCGGCCGGCGACGTCAGCTTCTGGACCATCCGGGCCTTGAGCTCCTCGCTGTAAACCGGGGTCATGACGTGTGTTCCTCCAAGCGACGATGCTCTTGCCGAAGGAACACCTCGTCGGCTTGGGCGGCCTCCACAAGAGCCTGTGCCGCCTCGCGCAGATCCACCTTGACCGCCCCGATCATCCCGTAGAGATGGCTCGCGGGCGTCGACGCAGCCTGGTCTTCAAACAGCGTCTCGATATCCGCCGGCAGCGGGATCGAAGCCGCGAGCTGAGCCAGGCGGTGATCAAGCCGCATCAGCTCGA
>JAAESI010000012.1 GCA_024229515.1 Pseudomonadota bacterium
CGGTGTCGTCGTCGTCGGGGGCGGTGTCGTCGTCGTCGGGCGCGATGTCGTCGTCGTCGGGAGCGATGTCGTCGTCGTCGGGAGCGATGTCGTCGTCGTCCGGAGCGACCGTGTCGTCGTCGTCCGGAGCCGTGTCGTCGTCGTCGGGGGCCGTATCGTCGTCGTCGGGCGCGGTGTCGTCGTCGTCGGGCGCGGTGTCGTCGTCGTCGGGAGCGGTGTCGTCGTCGTCGGTGGCGTCGTCATCGTCGGTGGCGTCGTCGTCGTCGGTGGCGTCGTCGTCGTCGCCCCCGTCGGCCCAGATTGCCGTGGCGCTGGTGGAGAAGGTGCACGGGAACGAGGTCGCGAGATCGACTTCGAGCAGCGCGCAGTCATCCCCGTCGCAGTCGAACTCGAGGCCGACGACGGCGGTCATCCGGGACGCCGACTCGACCGTGCCGACGAGGCCGACCTCGACCTCCAGGGTGACGTCGTGGTCGGTGGCGATCTCGCCGTCCCCGGGCCGGTCCTCGGGGGGGCATCCGAACGTCGTGCCGAAGACCTGGCAGGCCTCGATCTCCACCCCCGCGTCGTCGAACGCGACGTCGTACAGGTCGCCGCCCCGGGCGGAGACGGCGAAGCCCCCGTAGCCCGACTGCGGGTTGCTGGTCAGGTTGCAGTCGTTGGTCAGGACCACCCGGTCCGGCTCGAAGGCCCAGGCTCCCTCTTCCAACACGAAGGCGGCGCCGGTGGCGTCGTCGTCGTCGTCCGGCGCCCCCGAGTCGTCGTCGTCGGTGCTCAGATCGTCGTCGTCCGTGCCGAAGAAGTCGTCGTCGTCCGTGGCCGCGTCGTCGTCGTCGTCCGGACAGCCCGCCAGCGGCAGGGTCATCAGGAGGAGCGGAAGGGCGAAGCGGGCACGGGCGAGGGCTCGGGCACGGGCTCGGGTCATGGCGTAATGCTAACCACGAAGATCAGGTCCCAGGTAGCGAGCACCACCTCGCCGTCGCCGTACAGCGTCGTCGGCACGATGTAGAGCGTGTCGCTGAACATGCTGACCAGCTCCGACGGGGTCGGCTCGACGGTCAGCGTGAACTGCACCGTGTTCATCGCGGGGATGTCGAAGTAGGCGGGCGGGTCGACGTAGACGATGGCGCCGGCGGGGTCGACCGTCTCGATCGTCATGTCGTAGGTGACGAAGAGGGTGAACTCCTCGATGGCGGTCGTGACCTGGCTGACGATGGCCGACGACGTCGACGGGTAGACCATCCACTCGTCGCTGTCGGGGCTGCCGTTGCCGTTCAGATCGAGCCACGAGTCGGTCGCCTGCGCCATCAACATCATCGCGCTCTCGGCGTCGGTCGTACCCGCGGGCACACCGATCGTCTTGGCGTTGATCTCCTGCAGGGCGGCCGTGAGCATCGGCGTCACCGCGTCGGGGATGCAGGTGGGGCCGGGGGTGTTGCCGCGGGGGCCCTCGCCGTAGGGGGCGAAGGCGTTCCGCACGTCCGCGTCGGTCGTGTAGACGAGGATCGGGACCGCGCCGGGGCGGAAGCCGTTGCCGCCGTCGGTGCCGGTGCCGGGGGTCGCGGCGCTGGACCAACCGCCCATGCCGCCCCCGAAGGCGTCGACCGGGCCGGTGGCGAACGGCAGCACGTCGGTGCTGGAGTCGTAGTTCCCGTCGCAGTCCATGTCGTAGCCGATGCCGGTGGCCGCCTGGTACAGCGCCTCCACCGTGGACTCGGGCCAGTCCGCGCCGCCGTCGGCGGTCAGGGAGTTGAGCGCTGACTGGGCGAGGCTCAGGTCCGAGGTCTGCTGCTGCCGGGGGTGGAACGGCTTGTCGCTGCCGCCGCCCATGCCGCCGAAGTTGTAGTCGTCGAAGCTGGCCACGCCGTAGGTGAGGTCGGGGATCAGCAGCGAGATGTCGCTGGCGATGGTGGCGAAGTTGCCCGCCACGTCGTCCAGCGTGCCCTGCATCGAGCCGGTCTCGTCGAGGATGAACATGACGTCGCCCTGCTGGACCATCGTGTCGTAGGTGACGATCACCTCGGTGGTCTCCCACGCGGGCACGTCCCCGTTGAAGCCGTCGCAGACGTCCAGCGGATCGAGCGGGTCGGAGCCGCAGGCTTCCTCCTGCAGGTCGGTCCAGCCGTCGCCGTCGGCGGCGTCGTTGGTCGGGTCCACGTCGTCGCCGTCGGGGATGCCGTCGTTGTCGGAGTCGACGTCGCCGCTGTCGGGGGTGCCGTCGCCGTCGCTGTCGCCGTCGCCCTCGACGTCGTCGGGGATGCCGTCGCCGTCGTAGTCGTCGTCGTCGCCGTCGGGGATGCCGTCGCCGTCGCTGTCGTCATCCTCGAAGTTGGGGATGCCGTCGCCGTCGATGTCGTCGAAGCCCTCGTCGTCGTCGGGCACGCCGTCGCCGTCCGAATCGTCGTCGAGGTAGTTGGGGATGCCGTCACCGTCGGGGTCGCCATCGCCCTCGATGGAGTCGGGGATGCCGTCGCCGTCGGAGTCCTCGTCGAACAGGTCGGGGATGCCGTCGCCGTCCGAGTCGACTTCGCCTTCGGTGTCGTTGGGGAGGCCGTCGCCGTCGACGTCGCCGTCGGTGGAGTCGGGGATGCCGTCGCCGTCGCTGTCGTCATCGAGGAAGTTGGGGAGGCCGTCGCCGTCGATGTCGCCGTCGCCTTCGATCGCGTCGTCCCAGCCGTCGCCGTCGCTGTCCTCGTCGAGGTAGTTGGGGATGCCGTCACCGTCCAGATCGCCGTCACCTTCGATGGCGTCGGGGATGCCGTCGTTGTCCGAGTCGGTGTCCTGGAAGTCCGGGATGCCGTCGCCGTCGCTGTCGCCGGCGCCTTCGTCGATGTCGGGGATGCCGTCGCCGTCGCTGTCGGGATCGGTCCAGTCGGGGAGGCCGTCGCCGTCCGTGTCGCCGAGCTCGTCGGAGTTGGGGATGCCGTCGCCGTCGTAGTCGGTGTCGACCGAGTCGGGGATGCCGTCGCCGTCCGAATCGTCGTCGAGGAAGTTGGGGATGCCGTCGCCGTCCAGGTCGCCGTCGCCTTCGGAGCCGTCGGGGATGCCGTCGCCGTCCGTGTCGTCGTCGAGGTAGTCGGGGATGCCGTCGCCGTCCGTGTCGTCGCCGCCCTCGACGCTGTCGGGGATGCCGTCGCCGTCGCTGTCGGTGTCGAGCCAATCGGGGATGCCGTCGCCGTCGCTGTCGCCTTCGCCTTCGACGTCGTTGGGGATGCCGTCGCCGTCCGTGTCGAGATCGTCACCGTCGGGGATGCCGTCGCCGTCGGAGTCGTCGTCGAGGAAGTCGGGGAGTCCGTCGCCGTCGGTGTCGCCAGTGGACTCGTCGCTGTCGGGGATGCCGTCGCCGTCGCTGTCCAGATCCTCGTCGTTGGGGATGCCGTCGCCGTCGACGTCGTCATCGCCTTCGATCGAATCGGGGATGCCGTCGCCGTCCGTGTCGGAGTCGTCGTCGAGGTAGTCGGGGATGCCGTCGCCGTCGTAGTCGCCGTCGCCCTCGAGCTCGTCGGGGAAGCCGTCGCCGTCCGAATCCTCATCGAGGTAGTCGGGGATGCCGTCGCCGTCCGTGTCGTCGCCGCCTTCGACGGAGTCGGGGATGCCGTCGTCATCGGAGTCGTCGTCGAGGTAGTCGGGGATGCCGTCGCCGTCGCTGTCGCCGTCGCCTTCGAGGGAGTCGCCGAGGCCGTCGCCATCGCTGTCGTCGTCGAGGTAGTTGGGGATGCCGTCGCCGTCGGCGTCGTCCGCTTCGCCGTCGCCGTCCGTGTCGCCTTCGATGTCGTCGCCGATGCCGTCGCCATCGGAGTCGTCGTCGAGGTAGTCGGGGATGTCGTCGCCGTCGCTGTCGCCGTCACCTTCGACGCTGTCGGGGAGGCCGTCACCGTCGCTGTCGTCGTCGAGGAAGTCGGGGATGCCGTCGCCGTCGCTGTCACCCGCGCCTTCGACCTCGTCGGGGATGCCGTCGCCGTCGCTGTCGTCGTCTTCGAAGTTGGGGATGCCGTCGCCGTCGAGGTCGCCGTCGCCCTCGATGGAGTCGGGGATGCCGTCGCCGTCGGTGTCGTCGGCGGGGTCGAGGTAGTCGGGGATGCCGTCGCCGTCCAGGTCCTCGACGCCTTCGATGGCGTCGTCGATGCCGTCGCCGTCGCTGTCCAGGTCGAGGTAGTTGGGGATGCCGTCGCCGTCGGCGTCGCCGTCGCCCTCGGTCTCGTCGGGGATGCCGTCGCCGTCGCTGTCCAGATCGAGGTAGTCGGGGATGCTGTCGCCGTCGCTGTCGCCGGCGCCCTCGACCGAGTCGGGGATGCCGTCGCCGTCGCTGTCCTCGTCGAGGAAGTCGGGGATGCCGTCGCCGTCGGTGTCACCCGCGCCTTCGACCTCGTCGGGGATGCCGTCGCCGTCCTGGTCCTGGCCGTCCACGGGACTCAGGTCGAGGTCGTCGGGTCCGGGGCCCGCTTCCCAGGGGTCGGCGCAGCCGGCCAGGAGCAGGGAGGAGGCGGCGATCAAAGTGGAGGCAGCCCGAATCCAGGCCAGCGAAGATCGGCGAGGCCCGCGCGTCCAGCGGAAGGACGACGACGCCGGCGGGGTGGGGCCCCCTCCCAGGAGGAGGACGCGCCGATGGGCGTGTGGGGCCGCCGAGGGCGCGGCTTGGGGTCGGGCTGACGGAACAGGCAGGTCAATTCGCACGGGACACACTCCGCGA
>JAAESI010000013.1 GCA_024229515.1 Pseudomonadota bacterium
GAGGCCGCCGCCAGCTCGTGGCGCAGATCACAGACCCCGTCGCGATCAAGGCCATCCTCGATCACCTCGGCCTGGCCCCCGACGAGTTCGGTCCGGCCCCGGCCCGTGCCCCACCGGAGTTCGACATCGAGTGGGCCTCCTAACCGAGCTGCGGAGCTGATTCGCTGCCAGCGGAGCGCACTCGTGCGCCTGAACCTCGAAAATGCCGCTCATTCTCACTCGACATCCTCGGTTCAGCCCCGACTCGGAGTGTCACAGGACGCTGAACCCGACCAATCACGCCCCAGGTTGGAGAGAGGGCATCGGCTCGGCCAGTTCGCGTTCACGAAAAGCACTTTGTCCAGCCTACACGCTAGCTGTTGACAGAGTCTCCCGCCAGCCGGGCGAGCACGTCGGCCACCAGCGTGCACACCTCCGCCTCGATGAGGGGGCTGTTGGGGCCGGTTCGCTCAGTCAGGGGCATGTTCGAGTTCCAAAGGACGACATCGTGCCCGGGCTGTACCTGGTCGGGCCGAGTCGGACTGTAGTTACCGAGATGAGTGGCGCCAGCCCAGGGAGATTCAACCCTGACGGGACCGGCGATCCTGGACACACCACGGACACGCACCCCCGAAACACCCCGCTGTGGCCCGGGCCGCCCCGCCGGACTTCCCGAATGAAGTCCAGAAACATCAGCCGTCTTCCAGATCCCTGTCGTCCCCTCCCGGAGCTCTACCCGGCTGGTAGCGTCAGGAGCGCCGACTGGGTGGCCGGCGGCGCGGCGCGAGGGGGTTCCGACATCCTCGGTTCAGCCCCGACTCGGAGTGTCACAGGACGCTGAACCCGACCAATC
>JAAESI010000014.1 GCA_024229515.1 Pseudomonadota bacterium
CTCTGCCCAGGGCACCCCAGTCGGGGCAGCAGTCACCGGAACCGACCCCGAGCGCTCGGTGCTGGCCTATAGCATCGTGGGAGGCAACACCGGGAGCGCTTTTGCCATTGATTCCGCGTCTGGGCAGATCTCGGTGGCCAGCAGCGTGGCGCTCGACTTCGAGAGCGTCAAGGCCTTCACGCTGCGGGTGAGGGCCACGGACGATGGAAAGCCCAACGGACCCGCTCTCTTCGGCGAAGCAGATGTCGTGGTCTCGGTGCTGGACGTCAACGAGCCGCCCGTGTTCCCACCCCAGACAAGGGAAGTGGTCGAGAACTCCCGCGGCGGGACCAGCTTTGGGGCCGCACTGTCAGCGCAGGACGTGGACGAGTCGCAAACGGTGACGTTCTCCGTTGCTGCTGGCACTGTGGCGAGCCCGTTCACCGTCAGCCCCGCCGGACAGTTGGCCGTGTCGGGAGAGGTGGAATTCGACTTCGAGTCCAAAACAGAGTACGCTGTGGAAGTGACAGCCAGTGACGATGCCAGCCCTCCCATGGCCACAACCACTTCGATCGTCGTCAAGGTGCTGAACCAGAACGAGGCGCCCACCATGCCCGACGCCACGGTGGAAATTTCCGAGTCCGCCGGCGTGGGCGCGACGGTGGCGGGCACGGCCAGCCTCGCGACGGACCCCGACGCAGGCGACCGCCTCCAGTACGAGCTGGTCAAGCAGGAGCCGGACCGCCCCATCTTCCGCGTGCTCGCGGCGGACGGCTCCGTCGAGGTCAAGAGCGCGCTCCTCGACTTCGAGACCGTGCCCGTGCACAGGGTCTGGGTCCGAGTCACGGACATTGATGGCCTGGCTGACGAGGGGGTGATCACCATCGAAGTTCAGGACGTCAACGAGCCCCCCACGCTCTTGGCACAGGCTCGGGCCGTGGACGAGAACGCCCCCGGCGCGCCCGTTGGGGAGCCGCTCATCGCAAGCGACCCCGACGCCGCCGACAAGGGCGCGCTGACGTTCTCTCTGCTGAGCGGGGGCGCTGCGACCCAGTTCGCGATCAACAGCACGAGCGGGCAGCTCAGCACGGCGGCGGGGTCCGCTCTGGACCACGAGAGCGCGGAGCTCGTCGTGCTCAGCGTGCAGGTGAAGGACTCTCAGGGTCTGACCTCCACCGCGCAGGTCTCTGTGACGGTTCGCGACGTGAACGAGGCACCCTCAATGGCCGAGGACACGTTCGAGTTCAAGGTGGCCGAGAACGCCGTGATGGGCACCCAGGTCGACTTCGTCAGCGCCGCCGACGTCGACGACGGCGACGTCCTGACATGGTCGATGCGCGTCGTGTCGACCGGGACCATGGCAGCCGCCGGGGCCGAGGACTTCGCGATCAACCCCGCAACGGGCGCGCTCACCGTTGCGAAGGATACGGGCCTCGCGACGGACCCACCCGGCACGCGCCTGAGCAAGTACCTTCCCGAGGGGAACGTCTACACGCTGCAGGTGACAGTGACCGACGACGGGACAGGGCTCCTGCAGGACACCGCAACTGTCAGGGTGACCGTGATCGAGAACAACGACCCGCCCGAGTTGGAGGCGGAGTACTCGGCAAGCGTGAGCGAGAACTGCGCCGCCAACACGCTGGCCCTCGAGCTGCAGGCCACCGAGCACGACGAAAAGGACCGCAACAAGCTGACCTACGCGATTCTGGACGGCAACTACGCCGACACCTTCAAGCTCACCACGGTGGTGAGCACGGACGGATCCTCCAACAAAGCCGAGCTGCGGGTGGCCCGGCCCATCATCGACTTCGAGGACCGCACCTCCTACTCCCTCGTCGTCCAGGTCAGCGACGGCTTCCTCAAGGCGTCCACCGTCGTCACCGTGTCCGTCGTGGACGTGAACGAGCGCCCCGTCATCGACGCGGCCAGCCTGACCATGGCCGTCGACGAGAACCCGGCCTCCGTGGGAGGCGTGGTCGGCACCGTGGCGGCCCGCGACGTGGACGCCGACGACCTGCTGACGTTCGCCTTCTTCGGCGACGGGAACAAGGCGGGCCACTTCGCCATCGACGCGTCGACGGGCGCTGTGTCGGTGGCGTCGCTGGACATCGACCGCGAGACGACGTCGTCGTACTCGATCGGGGTGCGCGTGTCGGACGCGGGGGGGCTGGTGGACGAGCGTCAGCTGTCGGTGCTGGTGAGCGACGTCAACGACGCCCCTGCGCTGGCGGATGTCGTGCTGCAAGTGCCCGAGAACCTCGCGCCTGGGGCGCAGGTTTCGTCCCCGCTGCGCGTCGTCGACGACGACGCCCGGGACCGCCACACGTTCAAGATGGGCAGGGCCAACTGCTGGGCGAGCCAGGCGTCCACGATTGGCAAGTACTACTTCGCGCCGCTCGCCGTCAAGCCAAGCGGCTCCGTCCAGCTGGGCGGCGCTGTCCGGGTGCGCGGCGCGGCCCAGGCCCGCATTGCCCTGTCGGTCATGGCTCCCACCGACGAGCTGTACAAGACTCCCACCGGCTTCTTCTACCAGCTGACTGTCGGCGCCCTGAACAACGCCCACTCCACCATCGAGAAGTGCAGCCCGTCGTGCTTCCAGGTGGCGAGCGCGCCCACTCCCGCGGCGCTGAGCACGCGCGAGTTCCGCAGCTTCTGGTTCAGCGTGTCCAGCCAAGGCCTGGTCACCCTCGGGCGCGGTGAGTCGGAGCAGCTGTCGGAGGGCCTGCTGGTGTCCTTCCAGGACGGCGCTGACGCTGCGCACGGGCCCGCCTTGCTGCCCACCCGCGTTGGCGTCGCCGCCGCGTCGTCGGCCCTGCAGTTCAGCTCGCTGTGCTTCGACACCGCCCAGTCCAGCGCCGAAGGGGTGTTCGCCGTGGTCGAGGACGGCTCCGTCCGGATCGCGGCCGCGTCGCCCGACTTCGAGGCGCAGCGCGAGTTCGGGTTCGAGGTGCTGGTGACGGACTCGGGCGCTCCGGCCAAGCAGGCTGCGGGCGTCGTGATGGTGCAGGTCCAGGACGTGAACGAGCGCGTGACCTGGGCCACCTCCAGCTGCCTGCCTGGCTTGGCGCAGGCCTTCGCTGCGTGCCTCACGGTGACCGAGAACACGCTGCCCGGCTCAGCGGCCGCCGTTCTCCAGTCCATTGCCGGCATGGCGACCGACCCGGACACCCTCGCGAAGCAGGCGCTGACGTTTTCCGTCGCGCTGGACGGGAACTCGTTCGAGGGCGCGAAGCTGTTCGATGTGGCGCCTTCCACCGGCGTGCTGTCGGTCAAGCAGGACGGGCTGAACCACGAGCAGGCCGCCGAGTGGACCCTGGTTGTGACGGCAACGGACAACGGCACCCCCCAGCTGTCTGCCTCGGCGCTGGTCCACGTCGCGGTCGAGGACGTCAACGAGGCTCCTTCCCTCGCCGCAGTGGTGCGCACCGTTGCGGAGAACTCGGCCACGGGCGAGGTGCTGGTGGGCGGGCCCATCCTTGGGTCCGACGTCGACGCAGGCCAGTGGGGCGAGCTCGCCTACGCCATCACGGGGGGCAGCGGCTCGAGCGTGTTCGGGATCGAGCCTTCGTCCGGCAGCCTGCGCGTGCTCAACGGGACGGCGGGCGACCTCAACTTCGAGTCGCTGGAGAAGTCCAAGTACCAGCTGGTGGTGCGGGCCACCGACGGCGGCGGGCTGACTGCCCGGGCCACGGTCACAGTGGACGTCACTGACGTGAACGAGGCGCCGGTGCTGTTCGACGCCGTTCGCTCGGTGCGGGAGAACACGCTGGCTCCGGGCAAGGTCGGGGCGCCTGTCACGGGCACAGACCCCGACAACGCCCACCCCGTTCTGGGCGTGCGGCAGCAGCTGCTGTACTCCATCGTGGGGGGCGACGGCGTCGCCCTGTTCAAGGTCGATCCGTGCTCCGGGCAGCTGGAGGTGCGCGACGAGGCCAGCCTGAACTTCGAGGCCAAGCCCGTGTACACGCTCACGCTGCAGGCGCGCGACGACGTGCAGCCGACGCCCCTGACAGCCACCGCCACGGTCACCATCAGCCTCGTCGACGCCAACGACGCGCCCTCCATCGTGGTGCCGCCCGGCGGCTACGTGCTTCAGGTCGAGGAGCTGGCGCCCGTGGGAACGGTTCTGGTCAGCGCCAGCGGGCTGGTGGACCGAATCTCCGCCACGGACGAGGACGTGGCGTCCGCAACGGCGGATTGGGCGCGCCTGCGCTGGAGCCTCAAGTCCGGAAACAGCCTCGGCATCTTCGACATCGACGCGGTGACCGGCCAGGTGTCCGTGGCGGACTTCGGGCGCATGGACTTCGAGAACAAGGACTTGAACGCCTTCAGCCTGGTGGCCCAGGTGTGCGACTCGGGGGCACCCGCGCTCTGCGCCGAGACGCCGGTGCGCGTGGAGGTGCTCAACTCGAACGAGCCCCCGCGCCTGGAGGACGCCTCCCGCGCCGTGAACGAGAACACGCTCTCGGAGGCCAAGCTCGCGGCCGGCCAGCAGCTGGGCCTCGATCTGGTGGCGTCCGACCCCGACGGTCCATCGGACGAGGCCAAGCTCCGCTGGCGCATTGAGTCCGGCGACTCGCTGGGCTTCTTCAGCATCTCCGAGGCTGGGCGCGCGGGCAGCCTGGTCCTGACGGCCGCGGGCGCCATGGGCCTCAACCACGAGGTCGTCGACTCGTACACCCTGGTTGTGTCGGTCACCGACGCTGGCGGGCTCAGCGACACCGCCACAGTGGCTGTGGCGGTCGCCGACCTGAATGAGCGGCCCATCCTGGCCGCGGCCACGTTCTCGATCAACGAGAACAGCCCTCGGCTGAGCGTGGTCGCCGGCTCGGCAAGCCTGGCCACGGACGAGGACGCCGACGACTCGCACACGTACGAGGTCGTGAATCAGGTGCCCGCGGGGGTGTTCCGGGTCGCGAACGCGCGCACCGGCCAGCTGGAGGTCGATGAGGCCGTCTTGGACTTCGAGGCGGTGCGGAGCCACCGCATCACGATGCGCGTGACCGACGCGGGCAAGCTGTCTGCGCCCGACGTCGTTTGGACCGTCAACATCCTGGACGTGCAGGAGCCGCCGTCTGTGGTCGCCGCGGCGTTCGAAGGGCTGCCCGAAAACTCGGCAGCTGGCGTGCACGTCGGCACAGTCAAGGCGAGCGACCCGGACGCCGACGACGCAGGCAAGCTGGTCTTCTCGATCACGTCCCAGGAGGAGAACGAGGACGGTGTGGCTCCGTTCGCGATCGATCCGTCCTCGGGCAGCCTCCGCGTGGCCGAGTCCCCGACGTCGGAGCCCGTCCGCCTGGACTTCGAGGGGAAGAACCTCTTCGCGCTGACAGTGAGCGCCACGGATTCCAAGGGCAACTCGGCCAGCGCGGCTGTGACGGTGCGGCTCTCCAACGTGAACGAGCCGCCGATGCTGCGCGAGAACGGGACGGCCATCGCGGCCATGGAGAACACCGTGCAGGACATCCGTTCCATCATGGACCTGGTGCGGGACCCGGACGCCGGCGACGCCTTCCGCTTCGAGATCCTGTCCGGAGACCGGTGCTCGTCGGGCGCCAAGGTGATCAAGATCGACGCCTCGACCGGGGTGCTGTCCATGGTCGCTCTCGGAACGTGCACGCAGACGTACGACCCTTCGACGCCGCAGTTCAAGCCGAACGATGTTGACTTCGACAACAAGTTCGACCTGATGATCCGCATCACCGACTCGCATCTGGCGTCCACGGTCAACCATTTGGTCATCAAGCTCTCAAACAGCAACAGCAGGCCAAGGTTTGTCTCGCGCGCAGAGCCCTTCCTCCTGGACGAGAACTCCGCCGTTGGCACCCTGGTCGGCACCGTCTTTGCAGTTGACCAAAACTACCAGAAGCAGTCGCTCGAGTACGCGGTGGGGCCTCGCGGCGCCAACGTGAACCGGCCCTTCCCCTTCAAGATGGTCACCCGTGAGGCCACCGAGCAAGACAGGATGGCCCTGGCCCAGTCCGACGCTGGCGCATCGGTGCAGCTCCGCCAGGTGGGCGAGATCCTCGTGGACGGGCCCATCGACTTCGAGGGCGAGTTCTCGACGTACCAGATGGTGGTCGTCGCCACTGACTCCGACAGCAACCTGCCCCTGACGGGGAGCATGGATGTCACCGTGGGCGTGGTGAACCTGAACGAGCCGCCCACCTTTGTGGACGGCGCGGTCGGCGGGAGCGCCATGTTCGTCGTCACGGTTCCCGAGAACAGCGTGCTGGGCACTGCGCTGGCCGGCGACAAGCTTGTGGCCACCGACGTGGACAGCGCGGACCAGGGCAGCGTGCTGCGCTACTCCCTCGAGGGCGAGCAGGCCGCGGTGGACCTCTTCCAGGTGGACCCGATCAGCGGCGCGATGGTGTTCAAGGGCTCGCCGACTGCGCTCAATTTCGAGAACGTGGCGGCCCGCGCCTTCGAGCTGACCGCCGTCGTCACCGACTCCGCCAGCAACGCTGTGCGCCGACCGGTCCAGGTGCGCGTGCTGGACGTGAACGAGCCGCCCCGCTTCGTGGGCACCAGCGCCTTCTTCTTCAACGTGCTCGAGGGCTCCAAGTTCGGCACCCTGGTGGGCAGCTGCGCGGCGGTGGACGACGACGCCCCGACCAGCGCTCGAGGCCAGCTGCGGTTCTCGATCGCCGCAACTGACGGCACCCCGAGCGACGACTCCGCGCTGTTCGAGATCAGCCAAGCAGGCAAGCTCACTGTGAAGCAGGAGTCGCTGGACTGGGAGAACCAGGCCGAGTACTCCTTCGTCGTCACTGTGACCGACGGCGATGCCGACTCCCCGCTCTCGGCGTCACGCCCGGTGCTGGTCATCGTGCGCGACGTGAACGACATCTCCGTCGACAGCTTCGCGGCGCTCCCCGCGGACGTCGCAGGCGGGGTCGCGTGGGACGTGGACGTGGATCCGGCCACGGCCGCGGTCCCGAACATGTACAACGGCGAGGTCGTGGACTGGCGCGCCACCCACAGCACCATGGACGCCCTGAGCGTGACGGCGGGCGGCGCGCGGCTCGTGATCTCTGGGACGAACTTCGGCAAGACCGCTGCTCGCATCGCCCGCGAGAAGGCGGCGTCTCTCGACCCCGCCAGCTACCCCGAGGACGCGTTCACCCGGTACGAAGTCACGTACGGGCCGGTGCGCGGGACCAAGTACGCGGCCACCAACTGCTCCCGCTTCGGGGGGCAGTCCGCGCCCAACACGGCCATCGTGTGCTCGACTTCGGAGGGCGCGGGCGTGAACCACATTTGGCGCGTGACGGTCGTGTACGACGACCTGAGCGATGTCCTGCCCTTCTCCCGCACGTCGTCGGCCAAGACCGGCTTCGCGCCCCCCGTGGTCACGAGCGCGCTCATCGCCGACGCGTCGGCGGCAGCCTTCGCCACGCAGGGCGGGCAGCGGTTCGTGGTGCGCGGGCAGAACTTCGGGCCGGCCTTCTACGCTCGCTCATCCGCGGACGGCACCGGCGTCGAGAGCGTGCCGGTCACCCCCATCGTGCGGTACGGGCCGGTCACAGGCACCGAGAACCGCGCCGTGGACTGCGCCTTCGTGGAGGGGCACACGGCCATCGCTTGCAACAGCGTTCCCGGCGTGGGCGCCGGCCTCAAGTTCGTCGTGTCGGCAGACGGCCAGTCGAGCGAGGTCTTCACCAGCTCGCTCGCCTATTCGCCCCCCACCATCTCGCGCGTGTCGCAGCTGGTGCTGGCGACGCAGGGCGGCGACGAAGTGACGCTGTTCGGCGACAACTTCGGGCCCATCGGCACGGCCCCCATCGTCGCCGAGTACCACCACGACCTCGCGCTGGCCGTGCTGCCTGAC
>JAAESI010000015.1 GCA_024229515.1 Pseudomonadota bacterium
CGTTTCCGCTGGCCCCGAACGCCGCTGCTGGCGTCCGCCCTCGTCGGCGTACACGAGGTACGCCTCGCTCGTCCGATCACCCGCAGCGACGCCCGGTCCTCACCGGAATTCGTATCGCGACCTCCGCCCAGGGATACTAGTCTACGAGCAGGATCCCCTCCTTGGGCTCCAGCTCACAGGCCTGGACGAACTCGTATCCGAGGTCTTCAACGCCATCCACCAGCCGACGAAGGCTGTCCGGTCCCCCATCGGGGAGGTCGGGCCGTTCGATGATGAACGGGTGGTAGAAGAAGCTCGCGAAGCCGCACCGGTTGACCCGGTTGTTCTGCGCCGCCATCAGCATGTCGTCGACCGTCCACGTCTCCGTGGGGTCCGTCACCATCTCCGCGGGCGTCACGTTGCGCATGTTCTCGGGGATGAGCCGCTGCCCGTAGACGTCGCGCTCGATGGGGTACGGGTAGATCTGCGACTGGATCCGCTGCCCCTTGGCGCGGAAGTCGGCGTGCACCATCTCCAGCTCCTCGGACTGCCCGCTGACGACCGTGTTGACGTCGTAGCGCTCGCCGTCGACCTCGAAGTCGAACTCCCGGTAGATGCCCTGGTGGTAGACGGTGTCGTACCGGCTGGCGATGGCGAAGTAGTCGACCATGGAGGCCTGGTAGTGGGGCACCTCGAAGGCCCACGCCTCGAAGCCCGCCTCTCCGATCTCGGCGGTGGCACGGTCGACACGGTCCGCCGCCCAGTCCCAGCTGTCCCCGGGGATCGGCTCATCGTTCACGGCGTCCCAGAACTCGAAGTCCGTGCCGGTCACGCCGTTGAACGGGTTGGGCAGCATGCCCAGCTGGTGGGTGTAGCCGTGCAGCACGATCTCGGCGCCCGAGGTGTAGGCCGCCCGCACCTGCTCCAGCCACGGCTCGGCCCGCTCGTTGTTCATGTCGAAGTGCCACTCGTCGTCTTCGTTGTAGACCCCCAGGGGGTCCGCGAAGACCGGCACCATGGCCATGTTCCAGGGCCGGCCGTCAACGACTTCGATGACCTGCTCCAGCGCCGCGGGGGCGACCCAGGGGTGCACGTCTTCCAGCCGGAAGAGCGCCTGCAGCGTCTCGGCGTGGTCGATTCCGACGAACTCGTGCATCAGGTCGGTGAAGGCGAGGTACCGGTCCAACTCGTGCTGGTAGGTCAGCGGGTTGTCGGCGACGTACGTCAGGTTCCCGGATCGGACCACGTAGGGGATGCGGTCCCCGGTCCCGGAGTGCTCGATCTCAGCGAACACCTCGACCCGCGTGGGATCCAGCACCTCGGTCACGCCGACGTCGGGGTCGTTCTCCACGACGCCGTGCGCGGAGTCGTAGAAGAACCACTTCGTCAGGACTTCGCCCTTGTAGTGCACGTACCGATAGAAGGTCGTGTCCGCCCCTGCTCCGTCGTTTTCGGCGCCGGCGACGAAGCGGAGGCCGTAGCGATCCTCGAACTCCTGGACCGGGTCCGTGGTCATCTGCCAGAGGTTCTGCCCGATCCAGACGACCTTGTTCGACGTCGTGCGGAAGTCCTCCTTGAACGTGATGCTCAGAGGCTCCGCGTAGACCACCCCCAGGTAGAAGGTGACGTCGAAGGTGTCCAGGTCGCCGGACCGGTACTGGTTGACCGGCTTGACCTCGACCGAGACCTCCGGGAAATGGCCCAGCAGGTTGACCACCATCTGGGCGTAGAGAATGCCAAGATCGCCCCAGTCGCCCGTGGTGTCGTACAGAACCAGAGCTTGCACATCGTGCTCGACGGGAGGGGCTTCCCGGACCGGGGCGTTGCGGCATGCCGGCTGCGGCTCCCACTCCTCGACCGGAGGGGTGCATGCAGCCAACAGGCCGACCACGAGCACCAGAAGGCCTCTCCGACATGTGCCTAGGTGTGCAACCATACCCACTCCTACCCATCAAGCATCTTAGATCAGTATCGGCAGTTCCCCCGGGACCAATGAAACCTTTTGTCCCAATCGCGACCGCTCTCCTCCTGCTTTGGGCCTGCGGTCCGGACCAGGAACCGGACCCGTCCGACGACGACGACATCTACGAGGTCCCCGACGACGACGACCTCTTCGACCCCGTCTCCGGCGAAGAAGGGTGGCCCTGCCCCGAGGGGCCCGCGATCTGCAACTACGACCTGGGGTGCAACGGGGACGTGTGCACCGCCTGCACGGACGCGGACCAGTGCCGGGGACTGCAGGGATGCCGCGACGACGGCAGCTGCGGGGCCTGCACCGTCGACGCCGAATGCGCCTCCGGCGAGAGCTGCCGATCAGGCTTCTGCATGCCCACGGACGTGCCCGAGTGGCACCTGGAGATCGCCGCGTCCGACCTCGAGCTGATGAACACCGACGTCTACGCCCGCCTCGAGGTGCCCGCGACCCTGCGCGTCGGCGACGTCACCTACGCCGGTCCCGCGACCGCCCGGTTCCTCGGCAGCTCGACCCTGGCGTTCCCCAAGAAGTCGTTCCGCGTCGAGTTCCCCGAGGACGCCGACCACCCTGGCTTCGCGCGCAAGATCAACCTCCGCGCCGAGTACAACGACGGCTCGTTCCTGCGGACGTACCTGGGCTACGAGACGATGCGGCGGGCGGCCGGAGTGCCGGCTCCCCGGGCGCGGTACGTGAACCTCACGCTCAACGGCGACAACTACGGCCTGATGCTCGAGGTCGAGCGGATCGGGGGCAAGTTCCTCCGCAAGAACGGCCGGGATCGCGACCTGCCGATGTACGAGGGCAAGGAGACGACCCCCTGGGGCGCGCTCATGCCGATGGACGACGAGGCGCAGTACCGCGAGTACTACTCCAAGGCCACCGGCGACGACGCCGACTGGAGCGACCTCATCAGCCTGGTCGAAGACACCTTCTGGGAGGACCACCTGGAGTCGGAGCCGTGGGGCCCGACCACCGCGGTGCGCACGCGGGAGCTCGTCGATACCGACGCCTACGTCAGCTACCTGGCCACGCTGGCGGCGATCCAGAGCCAGGACCACATCACCAACAACTACTACTTCAGCTGGCAGGAGGTCCCCGGCGTGGGGTTCCGGTGGGAGTTCTACCCCTGGGACATGGACCTGACGTTCGGCTGCCTCTGGAACGAGGAGACGAACACGTCGCCGTGCGGCGACACGGTCTCGGACGACTGGTGGCTCAACGGCGTGGTCGTGCCCCCGATCGTGGCGGGGCAGCCCAACGAGTGCTGGTGCAACCTGCCCGCCCACCTCGTCATGAACGACCCCGAGTTGGGCCGCGACTACCGCGACCGCATGTGCAGCATCATCGGCAGCGAGTGGTGGAATGAGCGGCTCCCCGACCTTGCCGCCGCCGTCGCCGAGACGATCGCGACCCGGGTCGAGGCCGACACCGCGGACCGCAACGAGACCCCCCAGGAGTGGGCGGACCGACGCCAGGAGGTGCTGAACTTCCTCGTCGACCGAAAGGCTCACCTCCAGGGCGAGCTGGAGTGTCCGTGACCCCACACGGGGCCGTGTCCAGGTAGACACACCTCCGATCCCAAGTCCCTGAAATCACAGGAAAACCGATCCTGGCACGGCCGTTGCGAAGTGAACTGGCATGCGCTGGTTCCTTCTCCTTGTCCTGACCCTCCTCCCCGCGTTCGCCAACGCCGGCATCGTCCTCAGCGACGACAACCCCGACCTCCCGGGCCGCACTCCCCTGACGCTGGTGAGCCAGCAGGTGGACGTGAACATCGTCGACCAGGTCGCAACCACGACCCTGGTGCAGGTGTTCCGCAACGACGGCAGCGTCGCGACGGCCGGCACCTACGTGCTTCCGCTGTCCGAGCAGGCCTCGGTGATGGAGTACAGCTTCTGGCTCGACGGGCGCCGGGTGCGCAGCACCATCCAGGGCAAGGACGACGCTGAGAAGACCGTCGAGCAGGCCGAGGCGGCGGGCGAAGAAGCCTCCTCGCTGGCCTGGAACGACCCCGACTCCTTCACCGCGCGCTTCACCACGCTGGACGTGGGCGAGACCCGCCGGTTCGAGGTCGTCTACAGCGAGCTGCTCCCCTACGAGGCGGGCACCGTGCGCTACAGCCACCCGTTGGACTACGCGACCATGGGGCTGCCGCCGGTCGAGGACGTGCGCATCGACGTGACCGTGGTCGACAGCAAGCCCATCTCGTCGATGGCGCCCACGTCGATGCGGCTGACCGACACGGTCCCCGACCAGGACTTCCAGTTCGACTACCAGCTGGAGTCGACCGACTTCGGCCTGAGCTTCCGCACCTTCCGCAAGGCCGGCGAGCAGGGCTTCTTCGTCGCGACGGTCGCCCCCCGCGAGCAGACCACCGACGACCAGATCGTGCGCAAGGACGTCGCCTTCGTGTTCGACGTCAGCGGCTCGATGAGCGGCATCAAGATCGCCCAGGCGCGTTCCGCCCTGAAGGCCTGCCTGAACCTCATGAACCCCGGCGATGGCGCCTACGTGGTCGCCTTCAACGACGGGCTGAGCCCCTACAAGAACAAGGTCGGCCCGGTGGATGCGGGCGCCCACGCCTTCGTCGACGGGCTCGCCGCGGGCGGGGGCACCGAGATCCAGAACGCGATGCTGTCGACGCTGGACGTGTTCAAGGCCTCCGAGCGCCCCACCGCCATCGTCTTCCTGACCGACGGCAACGGCCGCCTCCCCGTCGAGGACACGCTCCGCAAGGTCCACGACGCCGCCGGCCCGACGCGCATCTTCAGCTTCGGCGTGGGCAGCAGCGTCAACCAGGCGTTCCTGGAGCGGCTCGCCCACGAGAACCGCGGCTCGTACACCGCCATCAACGGTTCGGTCGCCATCGACGACGCCGTGCGCGAGTTCTACGCCTCCATCTCCCAGCCGGTGCTGACCGACCTGGAGTTCGACTTCGGCGATGTGGTCGCCAACCGCGCCTACCCGGCGGTCATGCCCGACGTCTACAAGGGGCAGCGGCTCGTCATCACCGGCCGCTACCGCGGCGTCGGCGAGCAGACCCTGACGGTGACCGGCCGCATCGGGGGCGAAGAGCGCAACCTCGAGCTCCCCATCGACTTCACCGCCGAAGACACGGAGCACCCCTGGGTCGCCCGCATGTGGGCCAAGCGTCGTTCCGACCACCTGCTCGCCGACATCCGCATGTACGGCGAGACCCCCGAGGCCAAGGACGAGATCATCGCCCTCAGTTCGAACTACCAGTTCGCCACCCCGTACACCTCGCTGGTGGCGCACGCCGACCCCCGGGTCGCGAGCCTGACCCCCGCCCGCATCAAGCCCGGCGACCCCGTGCTCGCCATCCCGGCTCCGTCGGACAGCGTCGCCGTCACCGCCTTCCTCCCCTTCGGCGAGGTCAAGGACCTGGTCTACGACACCGACGCCGAGCTCTGGGTCACCCGCTTCCTCGTGCCCCGCTCGGCGGTCGACGGCGTCTACTGGATTCACATCGTCGCCACCGACCGGACCGGCCGCAGCGAGTTCTTCAAGCTCGCCTACACGGTCGACACGCTCGCCCCGGTGATGCAGGTCGCCCTCGACGACGACGTGGTCGCGGTCGGCGGCTCCATCGACATCACCGCCCGCCCGGTCATCGGCTTCCTCGAGCTGGGCACCGAGATGGTGCGCGCCCTCGGCCGCGACGCCGCCGCCCGGGCCAAGGCGTTCGTCGACGTCAAGACGGTGGTCGCGCGGCTCGCCGGCACCGACCTGGAGGTGCCGCTGCGCAGCTCGGTCGGAGGCGCCCCCGGCTGGCACGGCTCCATCGACCTGCCGCTGAGCACGCCGGCAGGCACGTACAGCCTCGAAATCACCGCCACGGACGTGGCGGGCAACAAGCACACGGTCACGACCGACGTCTACGTCGAGCGGACCGCGGTCGTCGGAGTCCTCTGATGAAAGCCGCACGAGTTTTGAGCTGGGTTCGACACGCATCGTGGGGCGGTGTCGCAACCCTGGGGGCAGCGCTGGGAATTTGCCTAGCGTTGTCCCCGAACTTCACCGAGGTGGCGCGCGTGCGCCACGAGCTGCCGACGGTCACGATGGGCGTGATCGACCGGGGCTCCGAGCTGCCCGCCGGGCCCGCTCGCTCGACCTCGGCCGAGCCGCAGACGGTCCTGTTGGACCTGCGCCTCGCCGAGACCTGGACCGACCCGGACGACGTGCGCGACGCCATCGCGGACGAGACCGGGCTCTGGGCCGCCAGCGGCGGAGGGCTCCTGCGGGTGCCCTTCGCCGAGGACCAGCCGACGCAGTGGTGGACCACCGCCGACGGCCTCCCCGACCACCGCCTGACCGCCATCGAGCAGGTCCCCGGCGGCCTCGCGCTGGGCACCGAGGGCGGCTCCGTGCTGATGGTCGACGTCACCACCGGGAGCCCCGTCGTCGTCGAGTACGCCAAGGTCGGCGACGCCCGCATCAGCGACCTCATGTTCGCCGACGACTCGCTGTACGCCGCCACCTGGGGCGAGGGCATCTGGATGTCCGACGGCACCGACGAGGCGCTTTCGTTCGCCGCCGTGGGTCCCAAGACGGGCATGCAGTCGCGCCGCGTCACCTCCATCGCGTGGTCCGAGGGCGAGCTCGTCGCGGGCACCGCGGGCGCGGGCCTGTGGGTGAGGGGAACCAACGGCAAGAGCCGCCGATTCGTGCAGCGGGGCGGCCTCGCGGGCGACTTCATCGTCGACCTCGCCGAGCGGGGCGACGCGGTCTGGATCGCCACCCCGGGCGGGCTGTCGAAGTACCGCCGGGGCGTGATCAGCACCTGGGCTCCCGGCGACGACTGCCCCCCGGGCATGCCCCGCGCTCTCGGCACGGATGGAAGCCTCGCGATCAGCGGGGGCCGCATCGGCCGGATCGGTACCGTCTCGAGCGTCGGGCTCCCCACCAGCCCCGACGGGCTCGGCCCCTGGAACGGCGTTCCCCGGGCGGAGGTCCGGTGGCTGCTGCGAGCGGACGGCCGGCGCTGGGTCGGCACGGACCGGGGCATCGCGGTCGAAGACGCGGCGGGCACGTGGACCTGGATCGTGCACGAGGGTCCCGGAAGCAACGACATCACCACCGCGGCGCTGCACGACGGCTCGCTCCTGGTCGGCACCTTCGACCGCGGCGCGTCGATCGACGGCCAGCCGCTGCGGCTGGGCAACGCCGAAGTGAACGACGCCCTCATCGACGCCGACGGCGTCGCCTGGATCGCCACCTCCCGCGGGGTCGCCCGGGTGGATGAGCGGGTCCGCACCTTCGGCGCCATGCACGGCCTCACCTCGGACCACGTGGGCGCCATCGCCACCGACGAGGAGGGACGAGTGTGGGTCGGCACCAGCGCCGGCGTGCAGCCGTTCGACGGCGGCAGCTTCGGCGCTCCCCTGGGAGGCGAAGACGCCTTCAAGGTGGGCCACGTCTACGACCTCGTGAGCACCGGAGGCGAGATCTTCGCCGGCACCCTGGAGGGGCTGTGGTCGGTCCGGCGGGGCGGCGCCACCGGCTTCCGCTACGAGACCGGGGAGCTCCCCGACTCGTGGATCAACGGCGTCGCGCGCGGCCCCACCGGTCGGCTCTGGGTCGGCACCTACGACGCCGGCCTGGCGATGCGGGAGACGGACGGCACGTGGCGCTGGTTCATCGAGGGCGAGGACATCAGCTCCGGCTGGGTGAATCCCGGCGCGATGGCCGCCCTGCCCGACGGCAGCGTGCTGGTGGGGACGATGGGCGGGGGGCTGCTGCGCATCGACGCCAGCGGCGAACTGGAGCGCTGGAACATGGCCGACGGCCTCGCCGGCGACGACGTCACGACCATCGCGGTCGAGGGCGAGACCATCTGGGTCGGCACCCGCAGCGGGCTGACCCGACTGGAGGTGAGCGGTGACCGGTCTTCGTAGTTTGATCCCCCTGGCGCTCGGCCTGCTCTCGGGCAGCGTCGCAGCCATCGCGGTGGGGGCCTGCGTCACCGTCGCGGTGGCGGCCGCAGATCGCCGGGCCCCGGTGCGGGCGTGGCGCCGGCTCTTCCCCAAGCTCGGGTTCGGCGGCGTGCGCCGGTTCCCCCGCGAGGACGAGGGCGTCATCGCGCTGGTCCGCCTCTACACCGTCTCGGAAGGGGCGCTCGAGGAGTTGCGGGAGATCCCGAGGAACCGCCGCCGGGAGCTGCGCCGACGCATCGCCCGGATCGTGCGCATGGGGGCCGATCTGACGGTCGCCCGGGAGAAGCTCGAAGGCGTGGACGCGCCGGAAGCCCGCCTCGCCCTGGAGCGCCAGATCGCGGCCCTGGTGCCCACCGCCGCGCAGCTGCGGGCGACGTTGCTGCGGGCCGGCGTCAACCGGGCCGCCCGGGTCGAAGAGCTGCACGCCCTGCGGGTGTGTGAACAGGAGTTGCGGGCCGCCGCGGAGATGACGGAGTTGGATCGATGGACCCGGTTCGCAAGCTGACCTCCCTCCCCCGGCGCCGGGGCTCGGACCATGGCTGGGGTGCGCCCCTGCTCGCCGCGGGGCTGCTGCTGCAGGCCGCCGTGCTCGTCGGCTTCGCCGAGCCGGAGGTGTCCGTCGACGACCTGCCGCCCGTGAGCTTCGGTGCCGCCGTGGTGATTGAGCCGGGCGACGGGACCGAGCCCGGCGAGCTCGGCAGCCGCGCCTCCTGGCCGGCCGATTCGCGCCTCCAGATCACCTTCCGGCCCGGTCAAGAAGCGTGGACTGCGGTCCTGTGGTTCGACGGACCGGACACGGTCGTGCCGCTGTACCCCCGCATGGCGGCAGGCGAGTGGGGCACGACCCGGGCGGGGCTGTATGTGCTTCCGTCCGATGGCGCCTACCTGCGGCTGACGCGGACCTCGGCCGAGGGCGACCTGCTCGCCATCATCGACAGCCGCGAGCCCGATCCCGAGGTCGTCGACGTGCTCATGAACCCCCGCCCGGGGGCCGTTCGCGCGCTCCGTGAGCGGCTCACCCGCGAGGGCGCCTCCCGCAACCGATCGGCCTCCTCCGGCGCGACCGAGCGCTTCCTCCCCACCGCCGACGGACGCGCCGTCGCGGTCCCGTGGCGGGAGCAATACGGGACGGGATCCGTGGTCATGACCTGGGAGGTCCACGTCGAGTAGGAGCCCACCGTGCGCCCTGAGTGGCCTCGGGCGCCCCCGGTGCGTCAGAATGCTCAGGTGCTGCATCGCGCCTTGCTCCTGATCCTCGTCCTGCTCCTCCCGGCGGCCGCGTCCGCGAAGGAGCCCTGGGACGCCCCGTTCACCGACGACGTCGAAGGCGCCCTGGCGGCTGCGGCGGCCATGGACACGACGAACCGCGCCGGCGGATGGCCGCTGCTGGTCGAGTCCCGCTACGACGTCAACGACGAGAACCTGGTGACGCGCACCACCCGCGTCGTCACGCTCGTGATCGACCGCGACGGCGTCTCCGAGTACGGCAGCGTCGGCGCCTCCTGGGCCCCCTGGTACGAGTCCCCGGCGACGGTCCGAGCCCGGGTCATCAAGAAGGACGGCACCGTCGGAACCCTGGACCCGTCAACGCTGATGCAGCGCCGGATCGGCGGCGAAGCGGACATGTACTGGGACCGGCAGGTGCTCGAGGGGCCGCTCCCGGGCATCGAGATCGGCTCGCTCGTCGAGACAGAGGTGCGGGTCGAGCAGCACCGCCCCTTCTTCTCCGCCGGCAGCGTCACCCGCAGCTTCCTCGTGGGCAGCTCGGGCGCGTTGGTGCGGCGGGTGATCCTGGAGCACCCCAAGTCGACGAAGCTGAAGCTGTCGACGGACCTCCTCGATGCCCCCTCCAAGGCGACGGCGGACGGCCGACTGCGCCGTACCTGGGAGATCTCTCCGGGACCCGTTCCGGAGGACTACGACCCCTGGCTCCCCGGGGATCTGCCGCAGTTCGGGGTGGTCGGCTTCTCGACCGGCTCCAGCTGGAAGGCGGTCGCCACCGCGTACGCCGAAGAGGTCGACGCCAAGCTCGCCGGGCAGGAGCTGCTGGAGCTCGCCACCGAAGCCGCGGGGGACGCGATCGGAGACCGCGATGCCGTCGCCCAGCGGCTGCTGAGCTGGGTGCAGCGGGAGGTGCGCTACACGGGCCTGGAGCTCGGAGAGAACGCCCTGATTCCGATGTTCCCGCTGAGCACGCTGGAGCGCGGCTTCGGTGACTGCAAGGATCAGTCGACGCTGCTGACGGGCATGCTCCGGGCGCTCGGCTACGAGGCCGATCTGGCGCTCTTGAGCGCGAGCGGACGCCGCGACGTGGATCCCGCCCTGCCCGGTCTGGGGGGCTTCGACCACGCGATCGTCGTGGTCCGCGGCGAAGGCGAACCGATGTGGATCGACCCCACCAACCGGTTCTTCCGGGCCGGCCGCGTGGGGGTGGCGCTGGAGGATCGACTCGCGCTCATCGCCCACCCCGCGAGCAAGGGGCTGGTGCCCATCGCCGCCTCGGGCATCGCCGACAACGGCTGGGTCGAGACCCGCACGCTGCGCATCGAAGACGAGGGCTCCTCCACACTGCACGAGCGCACGCTGTACAGCGGCTGGAACGAGGCGGAGATCCGCGGCGGCTACACCGGCACGACCGACAAGGCGCGGCGCGACTACCTCACCGACTACGTGGTCAACCGCTACGAATCGGGCGAGCTGACCGAGCTGACCGTGTCGGACCCGGACGACCTGGACATCCCCTTCTCGCTGGATCTCGAGGCGACGGGGGTGGGGCTCGCCTGGTCCGAGGACGACGAGGCGTGGGCACGACTCCCGATGACGTCGCTGTTCCGCAACCTCGACGACTTCTTCTGGATCGAGCCGGAGGACGGGGAGCGCACCGCCGACCTCTACTACTACGGCCCCTACACGGGCGTGCTCGAGTACGTGGTCCATCCCCCCGCCGGCTACGTGGTCCAGGAGGCCCCCGAACCGGAGGAGTTCTCGGGGGGCCCGTTCACCTACGTCAGCACCGTGACGAACCAGGACGACGGGTCGGTGCGGGTCCGCTTCGAGTCGTCGATGGCGGGGCGACGGTTCACCCCCGAGGATCAGGTCGCGATGCGGGAAGCGCTGTCGGCGCTGAACCGACCGGACCCGCCGTACCTGCACTTCGTGCACCGCAGCAAGCAGCTGGCCGACGCGGGGAAGCTCGACGAGGCGATCGAGGCGGCGCGCGGCGGTCGAGAGACCGAGTCGGCGCTGGCGGACGTGCGGCTGGCCGAGCTCCTGCTCACGGCGGGCGCAGGCGAGGCGGCGCAGATGGTGGCGGCGCGCGCGACGAAGACGAACCCGGAGCTTCCGCGGGCGTGGCGGCTGCTGGCGTGGGCGCGGCAGCACGATGAGTTGGGGCGGCGCCTGGCGCCGGGCTGGGACAGGGACGGCTCGATCGTGGCGTACAAGAAGGCGCTCGAGCTGAACGAACAGGACTGGATCGCCAGGGCGGACCTCTCGATCGTGCTGGAGCACGACTTGCTGGGGCAGCGGTACGGGAGGGGGGCCGACGTCGAGGCGTCGATCGAAGAGCTCCAGACGCTCCGTTCGCAGTGGGAAGTCCCCACCTTCGAGGACAACCTGCTCGCGAACCTGTTCCGGATCGGTGACTTCGAAGAGTTGCGCAAGCTCGTGCCCCAGATCGGCACCGGGACCAACAGCAGCCTGCTGGTCGCGGCGGCAGCGACGGAGAACCCCGAGGCGGCGCTGCTGGCGGCCCGTCGGGAGACGACGACCGAGGGCGAGCGCACCGAGCTGCTCTCGGCGGCGTACCTGGACCTGTACGCGACGGGTCGATTCGAGGCCGCCGCGGACCTGCTCGATCAGATCGCGGAGGACGACGGCGGGGCCGAGGGGCGCGAGATCCGTCGCATCCTCCGCCGGGCGGCGACGTTGGACATCTCGGACTCGCCGAAGAACCCGAGCGACACGGTCCTGCTGTGGCTGAAGACGGTGATGGACCCGGACCTGAGCCTGGAGGCCTACGGCGAGCTGCTGTCGGCTCCGGCGATGGAGCGGATGACCGAGGAGCGGATGCGGAGCTGGCAGGGCGACCTGGCGGCTGAGCTGGCGCCCACGTTGAACGACAACGGCATGAGCCCGGACGCGGCCATGGCGATGATCCTGGCGGGCATCGAACTGCGGGAAGAGACGCTGGACAAGCGCACGGTCGCGGTCCGCATGAGCGTGGGGCTGGGCGGCGACAGCACCGCCGAGACGCTGGTCCTGCTGAAGGAGAAAGGGCGCTGGGGGCTGCTCGGCGCGGGCGACTTCTGGGAGCCGCTGGGCGATCACGCCGCCTCCCTCGTGGAGAGCAAGCCGGACGTGGCGCGGCGTCTGCTGCAGGTCGCGGGGGCCGAGCTGGCCGTCGACGTGGAGCTGGCGGCGATGGTGTTCCGTCGTGCGTTGAAGGTCACCGGGCCGGAAGGCACGACGTTGGCCGCGGCGGTGCTGTCGTGCTTCGAGCCGCGCACCGAGTGCGCCGCGACGATTCAGGAAGGGCTGGAGCTTTTCGAGACGGAGTCAGGGCAGGGTCTGGCGACCATGCACCTGGGGGAGCTGTTGACGGAGCTGGAGGACTGGGGCGCTGCGGCCGAGTTCTTCCGAGGGCTGTGGGCCGAGTCGGACGACCGCGGCAGCTGGGGTCCGGTGCTGGTGCGGCTGCTGCTGTCGGCCGGCGACCCCGAGGAGGCCAAGCTGGTCGCGGAGGCGACCATCGAAGGGGCGTCCGATCCGACCCAGGCCGAGCTGGAGCTGCAGCTGGCGCAGCAGGAGCACGACGCGGATCTGGCGGCGGCGATCGCGACGATGGGTGCGATCCAGGAGCACGACCCGACTCGGAACTACGCGAACAACCGGGCCTGGTACCGGCTCATCGTGGGGCAGCCGGGGCCGGAAGCGACCGAGGAGGCCCAGAAGGCGGCGCGGGACGGAAGCTCGTCCTCGTGGCACACGTTGGCGACCGCGTACGTCGAAGAGGGGCGCGCGGCGGAGGCTCACGACGCGCTCCTGCGGGCGATGTCGGCCGGGGATCGCAGCCGGCCGAGCTCCGATGACTGGTACGTGATCGGGCGGATCGCGCAGCTGTACGGCGAACCAGAGGCGGCGCGGCGGGCGTTCGAGCGGGTGCAGAAGCCGACTCGACCCAACCAGCACGACAGCACCTGGGAGCTGGCGACGCGACGGCTGACCGAGCTGGTCGAGGGGCCCTAGTCGATGCACGCGGTCATCATCGGAGCGGGGATCACGGGCGCCTTGGCGGCCCACGAGCTGCTCCTGCGCGGCGTCGAGGTCACGATCCTGGAGGCGCGAAGCAAGGGCAGCGGCAGCAGCTCGCGGTCGGCGGCGTGCATTCGTCAGCAGTGGTCGACCCCGGCGACGGTCCGGGCGATGCGGTACGCGATGCGCTCGTACGACCGCTTCCTCGAGGAGTTCGGCTGCTCGGCCGACGTCATCGAGCCGGTGGTCCACAACGGGTACCTCTTCCTACACAAGGACGGCGCGGCGTGGGCGGCGGCCCGGGAGCGGGTGGCGATGCAGCAGGCCCACGGGCTCAGCGACGTCGAAGCGTTGGAGCCGGGGGCGTTGGCGGAGCGGTTTCCGCGGGTGGATGCCTCGATCCTGCAGGGCGCGACGTTCTGTCCCTCGGACGGCTTCCTGAGGCCGGACGTGGTGTACATGGAGGGGTTTCGCCGGGTGGCGGAGCTCGGGGGCACGCTGCTGCAGAACTGGCGCGTCATGAGCGGCCTGCACGATGCGGCGGGGCGACTGACGGCGGTGGTGAGCGACGACGGCCGGGAGGCAGCGGGGGACGTGTTCATCAACGCGACGAACGCGTGGGCGCCGCGGCTGTCCCAGCGGCTGGGCGGGGTCGAGTTGCCGATCGCACCGCTGAAGCGGTACCTGTACTTCGTGCACCGGGCGGGGGTGGAGGCCTCCGAGATGGTCGATTGGCCGATGACGATCACGCCGTCGCGGGCGTACTGCCGGCCGGAGAACCCGGACCAGCTGCTGGCGGGGTGGGCCCATGCGACGGACCCGAAGCCGGAGTTCGACTGGTCGGATCAGGACCTGATCGAGCCGCCCTTCTTCCACAAGACGGGGCTCGACAACTTCGGGTTCCAGCTGTGGATGGAGTTGGCGGAGGCGATGCCCGCGATCGGGGAGTTCGGGGGGATTGAAGCGACGACGGCGGGGTTCTACGCGGTGACGCCGGACCACAACCCGATCCTCGGGTTCGACCCGAAGCAGCCGGCGCTGCTGCACGCGGCCGGCTTCTCGGGTCACGGGGCGATGCTGGGGCCGTTCACGGCGAAGGCGATCGCGGCCATGGCGATCGCGGAGCGGACGTTGGAGTCCGTCGTCGTGGAAGACGAGGAGATCGACGTTCGAGCGATGCTGGTGGGGCGGGAGTTCGGCCACGCTGAGGGGATGGTGATCTGATGGGTGCAGACCGTTTCATGCAGGCGGCGATCGACGAGGCGCTGAAGGGGTTGTCCGAGGGCGGGATCCCGATCGGCTCGGTGCTGGTGCGCGGGGACGAGATCATCGGACGCGGGCACAACAAGCGGGTGCAGGAGGGGAACCCGATGGTGCACGCGGAGATCGACTGCCTGATGAACGCGGGGCGGGTCGGGAGCTACCGGGACACGGTGCTCTATTCGACCCTGAGCCCCTGCTACCTGTGCAGCGGGGCGGCGGTGCAGTTCCGGGTTCCGAAGGTGATCGTCGGGGAGAGCGTCACGTTCGCGGGCGCGCCGGACTGGCTGCGAAGCCATGGGATCGAGGTGGTGAACCTGGATCTGCCGGAGTGCATCTCGATGATGGAAGAGTTCATCAAGGCGCGGCCCGACCTTTGGAACGAGGACATCGGCGAGCTCTGATGGGCGGAGTCGTGATCGGCGTCGTGCTCGCGGTGGTGGGGTTCATCTGGATCGCCCGGCTCGCGGCGCGGGCGCACACGGTGATCGAGATGGCCGACGGAGCGGCGACCCTGGTGCGCGGCACGCTGCCTCCGGGGCTGCTCGGCGACCTCCAGGCGATCGCGCGGGACGCGACGGGGACGGTCGAGCTGCGAGGGGGCGGTGCGTCGCTGAAGATCAGCAGCGAGGGGCTCAGCGAGGGGGCCGAGCAGCGGGTGCGGAACGTGGTGCTGCTGATGCGCGACCGGATTCGGCCGTAGGGGTGGGCGGGGCGGCGCCAGCATCCCCGAAGCGCCTGCTTAGACAGGCGCAACGCCCACCCTCGCCGCCAGCATCCCCGAAGCACCTGCTTGGCCGCGCGCAACGCCGACCCTCGCCGCCAGCATCCCCGAAGCGCCTGCTTGGCCGCGCGCAACGCCCACCCTCGCCGCCAGGGTCCTCGAAGCGCCTGCCTGGCCGGGCGCAACGCCTGCCCTCGCCGCCAGCATCACCGAAGCGCCTGCGTGCCCGGGCGCAACGCCGACCCTCGCCGCCAGCATCTCCGAAGCGCCTGCGTACCCGGCGCAACGCCGACCCTGGGTGCGAGGGTCCTCGAAGCGCCTGCCTTTGCGGGCGCAACGCCGACCCTGGGCGCGAGGGTCCCCGAAGCGCCTGCGTGCCCGGGCGCAACGCCGACCCTCGCCGCCAGCATCCCCGAAGCGCCTGCTTGGGCGTGGCGGTGGAGGTCAGACTCAGGAGGTCGAGCTCGTGCGACCGAAGCGGCCGTCCGGAACGAGGACCCCCCGCTGAGAGAATTCCCAGCGGGGGGCAAGTTCAGGAGGAGAGCGCCCGATTCGCCTCCTAAACCCTCCGAGGTGCCCCGTGCCGTGACGCACCTCGGATTTTCATTTCCTCGTGTGCGGCCGAAGCTCACTCACACTTCTTGGGACACCGGTGTTCTCAGCGGGTTCCGAAAAAGTGACGAGTTTGTTGGGCGGGGCATTCGATCGCGTAGAAGCCACCAGGCGCGGCCAGACCGACCGAGACAGCGGACAGGCCGCCTCCGGCTCAGATTTCTTCAGATTCTTTGAGACTGTTCCCCAAGTTCTTCCGTCCTGGGGGGCATGAAGAACCTCGCTTGGCATATCACCATGAAGTTGACCGACCACCGGGTGCTGGTGCGCTCCCCAGCGGAGCGTCGCGCCCTCAGCCGATGCGTGTGGGCACGCGGAGTCACGACGGCCGACGTCCTGACGTTCCGCTCAGCCGACACCCACGTTCATCTCCTGTACGGCGGAGACCGAAAGACCGCGGGGCGCCTGGCGCATGACATTGAGGTGTCGATGCGTTGGCAGCTCGAGCTCCCAATTCAGTTCGAACCGGCCCGGATTCCTCCGGTCGGCGATCAGAACCACCTCCGCCGGAGCTTCGATTACGTCGTCCGGCAGGACCTCCGGCACTCGCTCGACGCCGATCCGTTGCACGAAGGAGGCAACCTCCTGGACCTGCTTGGCATGCGGGTCGCAGGACTGGCGGCCGTCGCGTCGGTGCGGAAGATGCTCCCCCGCATCGATCGCGCGCACCTGGTGTCACTGTTTCGGGAGGGACTGCCCGGCGTGCCGGAGTCGGCGTTCTCGGAGGCTTCCGAGTTCGCCGAGGCGGGTCTGGAACAGTTGTACGAGGCGGCTTGCTCGGCCGGCTGTGTCCGGCAGCTCGAAGGCCGAAACTCAGCCCGCATGGCGGCCAAGATTGCGGCCGTCCAGGTCGGCAGCGGCTTCGCCCCCACCCGCCGGGTCGCGCGAATCCTCGGCATCTGCCCGAGTCGGGTACGGAGGATGCGACAGCGGGACGTGGATCCCCGTCTCATCACCGCCATTCGGAGGCAGCTCCATCTTCGCGCCCATCTCCCGCAGGTCCCCAGGCCGATGACCAACGCCGAAGATGACCGCCCTGGCCCGTCGTCCGCCCTCCCCCCGGCCTTTGCACGGAGTCGCCCAACCGGAAGTCGAGTGCGCAGATCCCCGCGGGAACGTCCTGAAGCCCGGCGCCGGAGGCTCCCGCGCCGGTAGGTGCTCGCGGAGGGTCCGCGTTGAGCCTGGAAAGGCAGGCTCAACGCGGACCCTCGCGCCCAGGGTCGCCGTTACGCACGCAAAGGCAGGCGCTTCGAGCACCCTCGCGCCCAGGGCCACCGTTACGCACGCTAAGGCAGGCGCTTCAGCCACGCTCGTCTTCAGTTCAGGGTCGGCGTTGTGCCCGCCAGGCAGCGGTCGCTACTCCGCGGCGGACCGCATCGTCAGCCTGAGGCTGACCTGGCCTTCGCTGGCCTGCGGCGCTCGTCCGTACTGCAGCGCGCCGTGCTGCCGAAGCACCTGCGACATGTTCGCGGCACCCGACTCGGCCACCGTCAGCTGCAACACCCGAGTCGAACTCGAGGCGCTGATCGTGTCGACCGTCACGCCGTTGCCGCGCAGGGCCGTGATCGCCATCTCCGGCGTCACTCCCGGGGCCAACCGCAGGGTTCCGTCACCGCCGGCGCCCGTGAAGGTGACCTCGTCCAGGCTCGGCGGCGCACCGCCTCCGCTCTTGGAGGCTACCGACGAATCGGCCACGCGACCGGAGCCACCGCTGTCACCGCGGCGCATCGCCCCCGTCGCCGCCGGGGCGGACTCGGAGCGACGGGACCGGCTGGGAACGTCCGCGGCCGGGTCCAGGTAATCCTCAAGCGGCTCGTCCGCCATCGTGACGTCGTCCGCCAACGCCGCCGCGTCGTCCTCGGCCAGGCCGGAGGGCGGCTCCGGGGCGAAGCCCACGCTGCCGATCGATGGCTCACGAGCCTCCGCTTCGAGCTCTTCTTCCATGGCGACGCTGTCTTCGCCGCCTTCCCACTCGGCCTCGAACACCCCGTCGGGTCCGACCGCCGAGTCCGGCTGACTTCGCCGCGGGACGGGCCGTGACGCCGGCGCAGGGGCTTCTGTGGGCGCGGTCACGCCGTTCATCACCCGGGGCGTCGCCGCCTCCATCAAGGGCTCCGGCTCCGGCTCTCGCTCGCCCGCAAGCCGGTCGGCGAGACGCTCCCGCGCCGCCTCCTCAGCTTCCGCGCCGATCCCGGCATCCACCACCGCGTCGCCTGCATCCGCATCCACCAACGCTCCGCTGGGGGACGGCACCGACGAACCGTCGGGGGCCGCCTCGAACGCCATCGGCGACGGCGGCGCCATCGACGACTCGGGCTGCGAGGTCCCCTGCATCGAGAACATCACGCCCACGCCCAGCACCAGCACAGCCGCGACCGCGCCGAACCAGGGCGTCTTCCAGAAGGCCACGTTGGCAGCCGTCGAAATCGGGGGCGGCAGCGCCGCCGCAAACTGACCTGACTCGGCCACCGCCTCGCCGACATCGAGCCCGATCGCGAGGTCCGCGGTCGAGGCCAGCACGGCACCCAGCAGACCCGCGGGGGCCTGGACCTCGGGCAGCGAGCCCAGATCGCCGATCAGCGCCCGGAGTTCCTCGAGCTCCGGGCGGAGCGCCGGATCGGCGTCAAGCGCCGCCTCCATGCGCGTCAGCTCGTCCCCGGACAGTTCCCCGTCCAGGTACTCGCTGAGCCTCTCCTGCGCTGCAAATTCGGTGGTCATCAGGTCTTGATCCGTCGTTTCAGTCGGGTCTTGAGTTCACCCCGCGCCCGGTGGATCCGTGACTTCACGGTGCCGGGCGGCAGGTCCAAAGCGTTTCCAATCTCTTCGTAGCTCTGCCCTTCCACGTCCCGAAGGAGAAGGATCTCCTTCCAGATCGGGTCGAGCTTCGCCAGCTCCTCCTTCATCATCCGCAACCGCTCGGCCAGGAGCAGATCCTCCTCAGCATCCGGCCGGTCGTCTGCCAGCTCCCTCCTGCGCGTCGACCCTTCGTCGTCCGTGGTCTCCGCGTCGAGGCTGTCGTGCCTCTTGTCGTGCCGCCGCGCCCGGTAAGCCTGGACGTTGCGGCAATGGTTCAAAGTCACTCGGTACAGCCAGGTCGTAAACTTGGACTCGCCGCGGAACCGAGGGAGGTACTTGAAGACCTTCACCAGGACTTCCTGGGCGGCCTCCTCCGCCAGACTCGGAGAGCCGAGAAGCCGCAGACAGAACCCGTAAACGCGGTTCTGATGGCGCACCACCAACTCTTCGAAGGCGGACCTGTCGCCATCGACGAACCGACGGACAAGCTCGTTGTCCACCGACCCCGCCGAGGCGGTCTCCTTCACTTCCGCTGTCAAGCCCAGCCCCTGGAGGAACCGGGTTCATCGTCACAGAAGCAAGACATCGGAAAGTTCCGGAGGTTCCCGAGATTCATTCGGACCCCCGGATGTAGTGGCCGCTGCGGCCCCCCGACTTGCTCTCCAGGACCACCGATTCGATGACCATCGCCTTGTCGACGGCCTTGACCATGTCGTACACGGTCAGAGCCGCGACGCTGACCGCGGTCAGCGCTTCCATCTCCACGCCCGTGCGTCCGGTGCACCGAACGCGGGCCGAGATGCCGACTCCGTCTTCCTCGATCGCCAACTCCACCTTCACCGAATCCAGCGCCAATGGATGGCACAGCGGGATCAGGTCCGAGGTCCGCTTCGCCGCCTGGATGCCGGCGATGCGCGCGACCTGAAGCACGTCGCCCTTCTTGCTTCCCACGCGCACCAACGCGAGCGCCTCCGCGCTCATGAGCACGCGCCCGCGCGCGACCGCCTCCCGCGAGGTGACCTGCTTGTCGCCCACGTCCACCATCGTGGCGGCGCCCGACTCGTCGATGTGGGTCAGACGCTTGCTCACTTCTTGAACGTCCCCGGCATGTCCGCCACCGCCTCCGTCAGCTGACCCAGGTCTTCGCGGAAGCCGGCCAGATCGTCCCGCTCCAGCAGGCTCGGGTCCAGCTTCGCGGCCTGGTCGATCAAGGCCTGGAAGAAGGCCACCCCGTTGGCCACGAACGCGCGCAGACGCACCGTCGCCCGGTCCGGCATGCGCCGTCCGCGGAACTTCGGCGGGCCTCCCGCCGACGACAGCTCCAGGTTGATGTCCGGGCCGTGCACCTGCGCCTCCATGACGAGCTCAGCGTCCCCATCGTACAGCGACCACTCGCCCGCATCCGCGTCGACGACCTCCAGCAGCAGCACCCAGAACTCCTCCAGGTGGATCAGATCGTCCGGCGTGCGCAGCTCCAGCTGGTCTTTGCCCAGTCCGATCCGCCACCGGCCCGTCCAGCCCTTCGCGTAGGCGGCGGCCACGTCCGCGAGCAGACCGACGCCCACGTCAACCTCGTCGGGCGCGCGCGTGGCGGGCTTGGAATCCAGACGGATCGAACAGGGCACGGGGCCGACATCGTGGCGGGAACGGGTAGCCATGGAGCTGCTGTCCTAGGGGACGACTTCGAGCTGGTTCATTTCGAGCGCGTCCAAGCCGGTGCTTTCGTCCGAGTCCACGTAGAGCCAGTTGACGCCGGCATCGCTGCTGAAGCGGAAGCACACGTTGTACGTGCCAAAAGTCGAGGGCGTCACCGCCCCGGAGTACTGGTCGGCGGCTCCCGAGTCGCTGTCGTACGCGGCCGCGAACCACAGCCACGAGTCAGGAGCGTCCGTCGGGAGGAAGCCCTGAGGACCGAGGCCGATCTGCGCGACGATGCCCGAAGCCTGCCACGCGTCCGCCGTCCCCGGACCTTCCACGACGGCGGTGTACGTCGGCGAGGGCGTGCCCGGGTTGGTCGAGGCGGTCGCGGCCGCCGCCATCTCACCGCTGGTCAGCCCGTGGGCCGTTCCGGTCCAGGTGAAGCCGCCCGTGGCCGTTGCGCTGCTGAGCGCGTGCCCGACCGTGACGTCCACGACCCCGGCGGTGCCGGCGGGGGTGATGATCTCGATCTCCGTGTCGCTCTCGATGTCGAACTCAGCCGCTGCGCCGCCGACGGTGACCGTGGTGACGGCCTCGAACTCGGTCCCCGTGAGGATGACCACCGTGCCGCCCCCATCGAGGCCGCTGTCTGGGCTGACGTCCGTCAGGGTCACCTCTTCGTCGATCGTGGAGTCGCAGTCGTCGTCCACGCCGTTGTCCGGGTCCTCGAGCGCGCCGGGGAAGATGTTGATGTTCGTGTCGTCGCAGTCCTCGCCGCCGGCCGCGATGCTCGCGAAGCCGTCGCCGTCCTCGTCGCCCTCGACCGGCCCGCTGTCGTCGTCGTCCCCGCTGTCGTCGTCGTCCCCGCTGTCGTCGTCGTCCGTGGCGTCGTCGTCGTCCGTCGCATCGTCATCGTCGGTCGCGTCGTCGTCGTCCGTGGCGTCGTCGTCGTCCGTCGCGTCGTCATCATCCGTCGCGTCGTCGTCGTCCGGAGCAGCCGTCGTGTCGTCGTCGTCGACGATCGGCTGGTTCCATCCGGGGGTCGTGCAGGCGCCCGCCATCAGCAGGGCCGCGAGCAGGAGCAAGAGGGGTCCGCGCGTCATCGGCGGGAGGTTACCAGCCAATCACGCGTCAGCCGCGGGCAGCACCGTCTCGCCCGTGCGCCAGCGCTGCGGGTCCTGCCGCAGGGGGAGCCAGACTTCGAACTCGGTTGTCTCGCCGGGCACGCTCGCGACCTCCAGGCGACCCCCGTGCTTCTGGATGATGTTCGACGTGATCGCCAGCCCCAGGCCGGTGCCGATCCCCGCCTCCTTGGTCGTATAGAAGGGCTCGAAGATGCGCGCGAGATCGTCCTCAGAGATGCCGTGCCCGGAGTCCTGGAAGAACAGGCTGACGCCGTCCTTTCGCTCCTCTGATCGGATCCAGATCGTCCCCGGCCCCTCGATCGCCTGGCAGGCGTTGCTCAGCAGGTTCATGAAGACCTGGTTGATTTCGCCGGGCGAACACTCGACCTCGGGCAGATCATCGTAGTCCCGCACGACCTCGATCCGCCCCTTGATCGTGTGGTTCAGGAGCGACAACGTGATGTCGAGGCCGTCGGTCAGGTCCGTGACGCGGAACTCGCCCCCCTCACTGCGGCTGAAGGTGCGGAGGTTCTGCACGATGTTGGCCGTACGGTCGGCCCCCTTGCGGATCAGGTCGACCGAGGCGTTGATGTCGTC
The DNA here is from genome assembly GCA_024229515.1 of Pseudomonadota bacterium. Taxonomy (GTDB): domain Bacteria; phylum Myxococcota_A; class UBA796; order UBA9615; family UBA9615; genus JAAESI01. The sequence continues at coordinate 21,913 of JAAESI010000015.1, forward strand.
CATCACCGCCGGAAGCTCCCCCCCGTCCTCCCCGAGCACGTCCCCGTACTGCTGGGTCAGCGTCGCCAGGACCTCCTGGATGCGGCCGACGTTCGTCTCCAGCGGTCGGATCGCGTTGACCATGAAGTTGACCGGGTTGTTGATCTCGTGGGCGATGCCCGCCAGCAGCTGGCCCAGCGTCGCCATCCGCTCCTGCTGGAGCATCTGCGCCTGCGTGCCCCGCAGCTCGTCGTACGCCTGCTCCTTCTCCCGGTAGGCGCGGTTCAGCTCCAGGTTCCGGCGCGCGAGCTCATGGGTCCGCTCCTCGACCCCCCGCTCCAGCGTGCGGTTGTACTCCCGCAGCCGATCTCGACTCCGCTTCAGCTGCACGGTCAACTCGTTGAAGCCATCCGCCAGCTCGCTCAGCTCGTCGTTCCAGCCGCCGACGATCTTGTGGTCGAGGTTGCCGCGGGTCACGACCTCCAGATCCTCACGGAAGCGCTTGATCGGCGTGCTGATGCGGATGCGAAGCAACACCCCCAGCAGCGCCATGGCCGCGACGAAGCAGACCACCACCGTCAGGAGCACGAACGACGCGACGTCGTCGGGGGGATCGATGGCGCGGTACAGAACGACCGTGAGCAGACCGACCAAGACCCCCTGGACGGCGAGAATTTGAACTGCGATGCCGACGCGGCGTTGTCCCAACTGGATCCCTCACCCCACATTCTATAAGGTGCTGCCGCTTCCAGGAGTCTCCATGATGATTCGCCGCATCGCCTTCGCCCTGACCGCCCTCACCGCCGTGGCACTCACCGGCTGCGCCGCCCCGTGCGACCAGTACTGCGATACCTCGGCCGACTACATCGAGTACTGCCTCGAGAACGGCACCCAGGGACCGTGGACCACCGCCGCCGCGAGTGGTGGGTTCGAGGTCTGGGGCACCTCCAGCCGCGACGAGTACGCCGACGCGTGCAAGGACGACATGAAGAACCAGCTGTCGGCCCACGATGCCGACACGCTCACTGGCGCCTGCACCGACGACGCCAACCAGTTCACGGAGTGGGTCGAGCGGGGCACCTGCATCGACCTCCCGTAGCCGTCGGGCGGATCGGTCGGCTAGCCTGCCGGCCGACGTGATGCGAGTCTGCCTCCTTCCCTGCCTGGTCGCCCTCATCGGCCTCCCGATCCTCTTCGCCGCCGACGCGCCGCCGGATGTGCGCGCGCAGTGGGAACCGCCTCCGCACCCCAGCCTGCCCCAGCGCGAGCCCGTGCTGACGGAGCAGACCGCCCCCCCGGTGGGGCCCCCCGAGGGCGCCCCCAACGTCATCCTCATCACGATCGACACGTGGCGCGCGGACCGACTGAGCCTGTACGGCTCACCGCGCCCCACCAGCGACTTCCTCGACGATCTCGCCAAGGAGTCGGTGGTCTTCGATCGGGCGGTCGCCCCCGCCTCGTGGACGTGGCCGACCATGGCGTCGATCGCCTCGGGGCTCCCCCCCCGCGCCCACACCGCGCAGAAACCCGAGTCCATCCTCTGCCCGGAGGTCGACACACTCGCGGAGGTGATGCACGGCTCCGGGTGGCGGACCGGCTTCGTCGGCTCCAACACCTACTTCGAGGCCCACCAGGAGGAGTTCGATCAGGGGTTCGAGTTCTACTTCGCTTCCGGCGACGAGGGCGCGACCCGGATCCTGGAGTACGCGGGCTACTTCCTCGAGCCGATCTACGGCCAGCCCTTCTTCCTCCACACCCACTTCTTCGACCCGCACTGCTCCTACAAGCCGCCCGGGAGCTCCCTGAGCACCGTGCAGACCGTGCCCTTTGGCCCCACCGACAGCTCCGACGAAGAGGTCGGACCGCTGGGCTGGGACATGATGGCGCACCCCTGCCACGCGGTTCCGCCGATGGTCGAGGGCACGCCCACCCACCAGCACGAACTGGCGACCGAGGCGAGCGCCTACCTGGACGTCTACGACGCCGAGCTGCACGCCCTCGACGGCAAGCTGAAGCTCCTCAAGATGGTGCTCGCGGCCAGCTCCGCCTGGGACAACGCCTGGGTGATCATCACCGGCGATCACGGCGAGGAGTTCGGCGAGCACGGGCAGATCGGCCACGGTCGGAACGTCCACGCCGAGACCACGTGGGTCCCCCTCATCATCCGCCCGCCCGGCGGACTGCCCGAGGGACGCCGCATCTCCACCCCCGTCAGCCTCGTCGACATCCACCCCACCCTGACCAAGGCGCTGGGCCTGGACACGCCGGAGTCATGGACCGGTCGGGATCTGGGGGCTGTCTTCGACGGCGGAGACCTCCCCGCCGCCCCCGTGCTCAGCGAGACCATCTACCGCAACGACTCCTGGCAGGCGTTGCTTCAGACGGACCAGCAGCGGCTGGTCGTCGGCGGCCTGCTCCCCATCGCGGAGCAGTACGCCAACGACGACACCATGGACCGGCGAAACCTTCTGGCCGGACCGCGCACGCTCCGGCAGCGGATCGAGACCCGCATGCTCGCGGGCCGACTGCACGAGGAGCTGCTCGCCCAGAGCGACGCGCGGGTCTGCGAGCCCAGCCTCGCCGTGCTCGACCCGGCGCACTGGCAGCAACTCAAGTCGCTGGGCTACACCTCCGAGGTGGACCCCGCCAACCGCATCCGTGACCTACCCGATGCTGCGCCCGACAGCATCCCCGTGGACGGCCCCCCGGTCGAGAAGCACTGCGCCGACGGCAGGGACGACGACGGCGACGGCAAGACCGACTGCGACGACAGCGACTGCGATCAGCACCCCAACTGCGGTAGCTGACAGATCCTGTCAGCAGGGCGGGTTAGGCTCCCCGCCCGATGCCTGACTTCAAGCTCGTCTCCGAATACACCCCCGCGGGCGATCAGCCCGAGGCGATCCGCCAGCTGGTCGAGGGGCTCAACTCCGACATGCACTCGATGTGCCTGCTCGGCGCCACCGGCACGGGCAAGACGTTCACGATGGCGCACGTGGTTCAGGAGCTGAACCGACCCACGCTCGTGGTCGCCCACAACAAGATCCTCGCGGCCCAGCTGTACGGCGAGTTCAAGGAGCTGTTCCCCGACAACGCGGTCGAGTACTTCGTCTCCTACTACAACTACTACCAGCCCGAGGCCTACGTCCCTTCGTCCGACACGTACATCGAGAAGGACAGCCTCATCAACGACCGCATCGACCGCCTGCGGCACCGGGCCACCCGGTCGCTGCTGGAGCGGCGCGATGTGCTCATCGTGGCGTCCGTCTCCTGCATCTACGGCATCGGCTCGCGCCGCGACTACGGCGGCATGGCGTTCGAGATGAAGAAGGGCGACCTGGTGGGTCGCGACCCGCTCATGCGGCGCCTCGTGGAGATGGCGTTCATCCGCAAGTCCGCGGACTTCCACCGCGGCACCTTCCGCGCCAAGGGCGACACGGTCGAGATCTACCCCGCGCACGAGGACGACGTGGCCATCCGGGTGGAGTTCTGGGGCGACGAGATCGAGCGCATCACCCTGGTCGATCCCCTGCGCGGCAAGGTGCTGGAGGAGGTGCCGTCGGTCCCCATCTACCCGGCGTCGCACTACGTGACCGAAGAGGACCGGCTCAAGGGCGCGGTCGAGACCATCAGCATCGAGCTCGAGGAGCGGCTGCGCGAGCTGCGCGACGGCAACCGGCTGCTGGAGGCGCAGCGGCTGGAGCAGCGCACGATGTTCGACCTGGAGCAGATCCAGGAGATGGGCCGCTGCCCCGGGATCGAGAACTACAGCCGCCACCTGTCCGGCCGGCAGGTCGACGAGCCGCCGCCGACGTTGGTGGAGTACTTCCCCCGGGACTTCCTCCTCATCGTCGACGAGAGCCACGCGATGGTTCCCCAGATCGGCGCGATGTTCTCCGGCGACCGGAGCCGCAAGACCACCCTCGTGGACTACGGCTTCCGCCTCCCCTCGGCCAAGGACAACCGCCCGCTCCGGTTCGAGGAGTTCTGGAACCTCGTGAACCAGACGGTCTTCGTCAGCGCCACGCCCGCCGATTGGGAGATCGACCGCTGCCAGGGGGTGCTCGTCGAGCAGGTGATCCGGCCCACGGGCCTGGTGGATCCGCAGTTGGAGGTCCGCCCCGCGGGCACGCAGGTGGACGACTTCCTGGGGGAGATCCGAGCGACCGTCGAAAAGGGCGACCGCGTGCTCGTCACGGTGCTGACGAAGCGGATGGCCGAGGACCTGACCGAGTACTACCAGGAGGTCGGGGTCCGGGCCCGCTACCTCCACAGCGAGATCGACACCCTGGAGCGCATCGAGCTGCTCAAGGACCTGCGCACGGGCGAGTACGACGTGCTCGTCGGCATCAACCTGCTCCGCGAGGGGCTCGATCTCCCCGAAGTCAGCCTCGTGGGGGTCTTCGACGCGGACAAGGAGGGCTTCCTGCGGTCCGGGCGGAGCCTGCTGCAGGTCATCGGGCGCGCCGCCCGCAACGTCGACGGCCGGGTGCTCCTGTACGCCGACAAAGAGACCGACTCCATGAAGGCGGCGATCTCCGAGACCAACCGCCGGAGGGCCCGCCAGGAGGCCTACAACGTCGAGCACGGCATCACCCCGGAGACCGTCAAGAAGGGCATCCGCGATATCCTCGCGAGCATCTACGAAAAGGACTACGTCGAGCTTGCCGAGGCCGAGCGCGACCTCCCCGCGGGGATGGACAAGCTGGCGCCCAAGGAGCTCGGCAAGGAGATCGAGAAGCTCCGCACCAAGATGTTCGAACTGGCCCGGGATCTGGAGTTCGAGAAGGCCGCCGACATGCGGGATCAGATCGCCAAGGCGGAGGCGTACCTCATGTCTCACGGCGGGAACTGACTCGTCAAGAAACGGTCAAGTGCTTTGGATCCCCGCAACCCTGTGGGATTTTGTGGGTAGGGAGAGAAGGGTCGCTGTCGCGGAGTACGCGATGCACGCTTCGAAGTATTGGGTCCTCGCCGCTGCCCTTCTGGCCGCTGGCTGCATTCCCACCGAAACCGCCCCCGTCCGAACGGTCGATGCGGAAGACCAGCCCCTCTACGACGACGACGACGACGATCGGGAAGTCACCGTCGACGGGATCGCAGATTTCGAATCGGCCCTGATCGAGCTTCAGGGCGAGGCTCCGGATCCCGAAGATCCCGAAGATCCCGAAGACCCCGCCGACGACGACGACGATCCCGTCGAGGAAGAGGACCCCGAGGACCCCGAGGACCCCGAGGAGCCCACCGACGACGACGATGAGCCGGCCGAGGAAGAAGACCCCGACGGCCTGCCCGAGGAGAGCGAGGAAGACCCCGACGACCCGGCCGAGGAGGAGGAGCCTCCCCCCGAGGAGGAGCCTCCCCCCGAGGCGACGTGCACCGACGACCTGCACGAGGACAACGACATCGCCGACGACGCCGGCTACCTCCTCGAGGGCTACTACGGCGCGATGAACGGCTGCAACGATGACTGGTACGCCTACGACCTGCTCGCCGGCGACCTCATCACCGCCGAGTTGAGCGGCGCCCCGGGCGAGGGCGACCTCGACCTGCACCTGTACGACGGGCTGGGAAACCTGATCGTCAGCAGCACCGGAGGCGCCGACGAGTCCTTCGAGCACATCGCCACCAGCAACGGCACCTACCTGATCCACGTGCAGTTCGTCAGCGACGCCGGCCCCGAACTGGGCGTGCCGTACACCATCTCCCTGGGCTGGGAAGAGAACGACTGCGGCACCGACGGCTTCGAGCCGAACGACTCCGACCTCGCCCCCTGGCCCGTGCCCCCGGGCGTGATGACGCTGAACGTCTGCCCCTCGGGCGACGACTACTTCGCCGTCTGGCTGGAGGTGGGTGAGACCCTCACCGCCGAGATCACCTTCGACCTCGCGGAGGCCGACCTCGACCTGACCGTGTTCGAGACCGGCGGCATCTGGGCCGACACCTCCAGCACCGGCACCGACATCGAGACGGTGAGCGTGACGGCTGTCAACGCCGGCTACCACAACGTCTGGATCGAGCTCGCCGCCGACTACGGCTCCGAGCTGGGCAGCGGCTACGAACTGGAACTCGACGCCTGGTAGGCGCGAGTAGACTCTTCGCACGCGGGCCCTTGGGGGGCCCGTACGCGAGGAGCCGATGCGCATCATTCAGCCTGCCTGGCCCGCCCTGGTCGTGGCCCTGCTCTGCCTGGGGTCGTGGGGAACCGCCAGCGCCCAGACCACCTGGTCCGTCGACGTCACCGGCGGAGTGCCCGGGTCGTTTCTGTCCATCAACGACGCCATCGACGCGGCCACGAGCCTCGACATCATCGAGGTCTACAGCGGCTCGTACGTGGAGGACGTCAACTTCGACGGCAAGGACGTCATCGTCACCGCGCTGAGCGGACCGGCCTCGACGACCATCGTGGGGACCAGCACGGCGGTCACGTTCGCCGGAGGCGAAGGGCCCGCCGCGCAGCTGACCGGGTTCACCATCAACAGCGCCGGGGCTTACGGCATCTACGTCAGCGGGGGCTCGTCGCCGACGGTCACCGGGACCATCATCGACGGGCTCACCGGCTACCCCATCTACCTGACCTCAGCAGGCGCTCCGTCCTTCGAATCGGTGACCGTCTCGAACAACGAGTAATACCACGGGGTCTACGTCTACAACTCGTCCCCGACCTTCAGCGGATCGACGTTTGTGGGGCAGGTCTGCTGGTCGACCCGGCCATCAACCCCGGCGCCACGCCCGACGTCTGCGACGGCGTCGACAGCGACTGCAACGGCTTCGACTGCCCCGCCATCACCGACCAGGACGAGGACGGCTTCGCCGAGGACGTCGACTGCGACGATGACGACGCCACCGTGTTCCCGGGCGCGACCGAGACCTGCGAGGACGGCATCGACCAGGACTGCGACGGCGTCGACCAGGAGTGCGACGGCGACCTCGACGGCTGAACCCTGCAGCGGAAGAGATCTGCGACGACGGCATCGACAACAACTGCGACCAGCGGATCGACGACGAAGACCCCGACTGCGACGAAGAGGGCGACGACGACGACTCCGCGACCATCGGGGACGACGACGACGCCACCGGGGACGACGACGACAGCGGCGCCGGACCCGACGCCGGCTGAGACTGCGAGGAGTCCTTCGCCGGCGCCGGCGCCGCCGGTTCCAGCCGCGGGGCCCTGCTGCTGCTGCTCCTGGGCGCGGTCGCGCGCCGACGACGGAGCCGCTGACCGCCTACCAGGCGTCGATGTGGGGCAGCGTCAGGCGGGCGCTGGACAGGTCGATCTCGCACATCGGCACGCCGAAGGTCAGGTTCAGCGTGCCTTCCCCGTCGATGTCGGAGGCCGCGAGGGTCCCCGCGACCCAGCCGTACTCGAAGTCCAGGCTGGTGATGTCCAGGGCCACGGTCGCATCGTCGATCCGGGAGTACTCGAAGGCATCGGCGGGGCCGTCCTCCCAGTACGCGCAGTCATCGTCCTGGGCGCCGAAGGCGGAGGCCCACGCGTCCCACGGGTTCTCGGAGAACTGCTTCATGCGCACCATGAAGTCCTCGCTGTCCCCCGGCGGAACGTCGCCCGGGGTGTCGGACCACCAGGTGATCCCCAGCTGCGCCGTGTCGGCGCCGAGCACGGGGTCCAGGAGGTCGGCGATCTGCTCGAGCCCGGAGGCGTCCTCGCCGCAGTAGTGCAGTGACGCGTCCTGGTAGGGCGTGTCGTAGGCGTCCAGCAGCGTCTGCGCCTCGTCCAGGCCGGCCCGGAGGGTGCCGCACAGGTCGTCGACGCTGCTGAACAGCAGGTATTGCTGGGCGCCTTCGTCGGCGCGGGCGAACAGCCAGATCGCGGACCCCACCGAGAAGTCCGGGAAGGCGGTGGATTCCAGTTCGATCTCCGCCGGCCTGACCGGTCCTGGTTCGACCGTCGGGCACCCCGCGAGGGCGGCGGAGGCGGAGGCGATGTTGTTCATGGCCCCTCCCATCTGCAAACGGGACTGCCGGGCGGGGGGCAGCGTTCGACCCGGGGCGCGCTATCCTCGCGCCCCCATGGCCCCCCTCAGACGAAGCACGCCTCCCGAGATCCTCGCTCCGGCGGGGGGCCGCCCGCAGATCGCGGCCGCGATTGAAGGGGGGGCCGATGCCGTCTACTTCGGGCTGACTCGCTTCAACGCCCGCGCCCGGGCGGCGAACTTCCGGCCCGCCGAGCTGAACGAGATCATGGGCCAGCTCCACGAGCGCGGCGTGCGCGGCTTCGTCACGCTCAACACGCTGGTGTTCGACTCGGAGTTGAGCGACGTCGAGGAGTACGTGCAGACGATCGTCGACTGCAACGTGGACGCGGTGATCGTCCAGGACCTTGGGCTCTGCGCCCGCATCCGCGAGCTGTACCCCGAGCTGCGGCTCCACGGCAGCACCCAGATGACGGTGACGTCGGCCGAATCGGCGGAGCTCGTGGGGCGGCTGGGGTGCGAGCGGGTGGTGCTCGGACGCGAGCTGTCGGTGCGCGACATCGCCGCCGTCGCCCAGGGCACTGACCTCGAGCTGGAAGCGTTCGTGCACGGCGCGCTGTGTGTCTCGTACTCGGGCCAGTGCTTCAGCAGCGAGGCGTGGGGCGGACGCTCGGCCAACCGGGGGCAGTGCGCCCAGGCCTGCCGCCTCCCCTACGACCTCGTCGTCGACGGCAAGAACAAGGAACTGGACGCCAGCTACCTGCTGTCGCCGCAGGACCTCAGCGGCCTGCACCACGTCGAGGCGCTGATGGACGCGGGCGTCGCCTGCTTCAAGATCGAGGGCCGCCTCAAGGGGCCCGAGTACGTCGCCGCCACCACCCAGGCGTACCGAACCGTGGTGGACGCCGTGTGGGCCGGCCGGGACGCGACCCCCAGCGATCGCGACGTGCTCGACCTGCAGCAGGTGTTCAGCCGCGGGCTCACCCCCGGCTTCCTCGAGGGACCCCGCCACCAGCGCCTCGTCCGCGGCTTCTATCCGAACAAGCGGGGCCCCGTGATCGGCACCGTCACCGACGTGCACAACCGCAAGATCACCATCGAGCTGACCGGCCCCCTGCGGGTCGGCGACGGCGTGCTCGTGGGCACCGTCGGCGGCTCGGTGCACACGCTTCTGGTGCTCGACGAGGTCATCACCGACGAGGTGGCGTCGGGGCCCGTCATCATCAAGTTCGGCCCCAAGGTCCGCATCCACGAGGTGAACGTCGGCGACACCGTGTGGCGCACCCGGGACGCCCGCCTCGACGGCCGCCTCAAGCCGCTGTGGGACGGCGGAATCGTGCGCCGGGCGAAGGTCGAGGCGCAGGTCTACGGGCGGCTCGGGGAGCCCCTCCGGATCAGCTTCGGCGACGCCTCGGGGCTGTACGGATCGGCGGTGTCGGAGCGACCCCTGGAGGCTGCGAGCAAGCGCGCGCTCGATGCCGCGACCTTGACCCAGCAGCTCGGCCGGTTGGGCGGCACCCCGCTGGAGTTGGCGTCGGTCGAGGTCGACCTCGAGGGCGACCTGTTCCTCCCCGTCAGCGAGCTGAACCGCGTCCGCCGCGCCGCTGCCGATGCCCTGCTGGAAGCTCGACGCGGCGCCACCGTCGACGGACGCCTGGACCGCCCATCCATCGTCCCGTCCCTCGGCGGGGCCGGTCCTCTCCCCCCGCTCCCGGAAGCGCCGGCGCGCCTGAGCCTGCTGTGTCGCAGCCTCGCCCAGGTCGAAGCCGCGGTGCAGCTGGACGCGCTGGACGAGGTCGCCGTCGACTTCCTCGAGGTGAAGGGGCTGGGCGAAGCCATCGCCACGGTCCAGGCCGCCGGCAAGCGCGCCATCGCCGTCTCCCCCCGGGTGCTCAAGCCGAACGAGGAGAACATCCGCCGCTTCCTCCTGAAGCTCGGCGCGGACGCGATCCTGGTCCGCTCCCTGGGGCTGCTGAAGTCCCTCCTGGACGTGGACGAGCGGCCGGAGCTGTACGGCGACTTCTCGCTCAACGCGGCCAACCAGCGCACGGCCCAGCTCCTGATGGACGCGGGGCTGGCGCGCCTCGCCCCGACCCACGATCTGGACGCGGCGCAGCTGTGCGACCTGGGGTTCCTGGGGGACGGCTGGGGCGGGCGCCTCGAGCTGATCGCCCACCACCACCTGCCGATCTTCCACACCGAGCACTGCGTCTTCGCCCGCTTCCTGTCCGACGGCGACGACAAGACCGACTGCGGCACCCCCTGCGAGCACCACGAGGTCCACCTGCGGGGTCCCGACGGCCACGACCACCTCGTGCTCGCCGACATCGGCTGCCGCAACACCGTGTTCAACAGCTCGGCCCAGTCGGCCCTGAGGAGCCTCAGCCGGTTCACCGAGGCCGGGTACAAGCGGTTCCGCATCGAGCTGGTCGACCACACCCCCGACGAGGTCGCGCCCCTGGTCGCCGCCTACGACCGCGCGCTCCGGGGCGAGCTGCTCGGCGGCGAGGCGTGGGCCCAGCTGCGCGCCTGGTCGCGGTTCGAGCTGACCGCGGGATCGCTGCAGGTGATGGACCAGGAGCGGGAGCTGAAGCGCCCCGCGTGGATGGACTAGGTGTGAAGGCCAGACACGTTGTTCCGGTATTGAAGGAGTAGTTGGTTCATCTGGGCTCGATGAGCAAGGTTGGTGGTTCCTACGCCGTCAACCAACTCTCGAGGGACCCAGCTGAACCTCCACCGGAATGCCAGAGC
>JAAESI010000016.1 GCA_024229515.1 Pseudomonadota bacterium
CCGAGGCAACGAGCGCCGCGCGCATCCGGTCTAGACTCCCCGCGTGCGCGCCGTCGTCCTTCTCCTCGCCTCCCTGAGCCTGCTCGGCTGCCCTCCCGAACGCCGCACCGGCGACGACGACGACGCCACCGACGCCTTCGACGACGACGACGCCACCGCCCCCTGCGACCTGGTCGCGTGGTGGCCCGACCTCGACGGGGACGGCTACGGGGACGACGGCGTCGAGCCGAACTTCGATTGCGTCGCCGGCGGCGCCACCCGGCCGCTGGACTGCGACGACACCAACCCCGACATCCACCCCGACGGCGTCGAGGTCTGCAACGAGGTCGACGACGACTGCGACGGCGCCATCGACGGCGCCGACGTGGCCGATCCGCCCATCTGGTACCCCGACGAGGACGGCGACGGCTGGGGCGACGTCGGCTCCCCCATGGCCGTCTGCGACCCCCCGCCCAACATGGTGACCAACGGCGACGACTGCGACGACAACGACGACGCCATCGTGCCCGGCATCGAGTACTGCCCCTGGGACCGCCGCGGCACCTCCTGCGCCGACATCCTCGCCCTCGACCACGACGAGGGGGACGGCGTCTACCGCATCGACTACGACGGCCCCGGCCCCGAGCTCCCCATCGTCGTCTACTGCGACATGACGACGGACGGCGGCGGCTGGGCGGCGATCCTCAACCCCGAGGACATGGTCGCCCGCGCCCCCCTCGGCACCGAGCGCACCGCCGTTGCGCTCAGCGGTGGCGGCGGCGCCGGCTGCGGCGTCTACCCCCCGATCTTCGCCGACCCCCAGCTGGGCTCCTACCGCCTCCGGGGCAGCACCTGCGGCGACCACACCGGCGAGTGGACCTTCCGCTGGAGCAACGTCTTCGAAGCCGAGGATGTCCGCTTCACCGCCGTCGTGCAGGGCTTCGTCGACCGCTCCCTCGAGCTCAACGGCGAGCTCATCACGCCGACCGAGACCACCACCGTCAACGGCACCTGCGACCACTTCAACGGCTCCGGCACGGTGGTCGAACCGGACGTCAACCAGTGCACGACGCAGGAGCACGACCAGCCGCCCCGCCTCTTCCCCGGCGCCCTGGACGGCGATGACCTCGAAGTCGTCGTGCGCGCCGGCCCCGCCTGCAGCCCGACCTGCTCCTACTCCGCCGGCTTCGCCCTGCACCGGCTGTGGGTGCGATGACGGCGCGCCTGTTCCTGCTCCTGGGCGGCCTCCTGATCGCGTCCGCGTGCGTCGACCGCGACCCCGAGCCCGCCGACGATGACGACGCCACCGACGACGACGACTCGGCCGACGTCGACCCCTGCCCCAACCCCGAAGTCGTCTGGCCCGACCTCGACGACGACGGCTTCGGCAACTTCCTCGAGGAACCCACCACCGTCTGCGACGGCCCCATCGCCGGCGAAGCGACGAACCCCGACGACTGCAACGACGCCGACCCCCTCATCCACCCCGACGCCGACGAGGTCTGCGACGGGGGCATCGACAACGACTGCGACGGACTCGCCGATGACGCCTCCGCGGTCGAACCCCCCTCCTGGCACCCCGACGTCGACAGCGACGGCTTCGGCGACCCCGACCGGGGCGAAGCGGCCTGCCTCTCCCCCGCGGACTGGTGGGTCGAGGACGCCACCGACTGCGACGATCTGGACGTCACCATCCACCCCGGAACGCAGCACTGCGGCTGGGATGTGGGCGGCGGAAGCTGCCTCGATGTGCTCGAGGCGGGCACCTCGCTGGGCGACGGCATGTACGTGGTCGACCCCGACGGCGACGGTGGTGATGAGCCCGTCGAGACGTGGTGCGACATGACGACGGACGGCGGCGGCTGGACCGCGCTGCTGCACCCCGAAGGCACCGACGAGAGGCTCAGCCCCGGCATCACCGGCTCGGTGGTCGAGCTCTCAGGCACGAGCCCCGGCGGCGGCTGCGCCCCCAACCCGCCGTTTGCCGGCTCGCCCCTGTTCGGCTGGAACCGCCTCACCGGGGGCGCGTGCGGCACCTACACCGCGGAGTGGACCTTCACGTGGCCCAACCGCATCGGCGCGACCGAGGTCCGATTCGTCGGCGCGATGCAGGGCCAGACGGTGCGCACCCTGGAGATCAACGGCAACGAGACCGCCCCCACCGCGGAGGTCTCCGTCGATGGCGCCTGGTGCGCGTTCTGGAATGGAGCCGGGGCCTCGACCGAGCCGGCGCGCAACGACTGCGCCGACACCACGCTGGAGGTGGACGCGGCGGTCTACCCGTTCAGCAGCTCAGCCGACCTGATCCTGACCCTGACAAGCGGTCCGGCGGCGAGCCCGACCGACGCGTACCACACCGGCTGGAACCTCCACCGCCTGATGGTGCGCTGACGGCGTCCCCTCAGCGGGGGACGGTGCAGTCGTGGATGTCGCCGTCGCCGACGATCGCGGCGAGGTCGAGGGTGCCCTCGAAGAAGAGGTAGCCGACCTCGGTGTCGCCGGCGTACCAGCGGGCCCAGGTGAAGCGCTGACCGCTGGCGGGATCGACGACCCCGTGCTCGAACACGCCGTCGTAGTCGACGAACTCCCAGACGTCCGCGAGCGTCGAGACGTCGGCCCAGCCCTCGTCCTGCACGCCCTGAACCATCTGCTGTCCGAGGAGGTCCGGCACGTCCGCGGCCGCTTCGTACTGCTGGAGCAGGCCGACCTCGAGGTGGTCGGACTCGCGCAGCTGGGAGCTGGTCTCCCCGAAGAGGCACTCGTCGACCTCGACGGGCGCCGGCTCCTCGGCGTCGCACCCGACGCTGACCTCGAAGGCCCCGGCGTCCAGGTGGTAGCCGTCGACCACGAAGTAGTAGGTGGCGCCCGCCTCGGCGTCGAAGCTGACGGAGTTGAACCCGCGCGCGATGGCCGCCTCGCCCGCACAGCCGAGCTCGCCGTTGAGCACGAACAGGTCGTGGTCGACCTCGGTGGGGGTCGGGTCGATGAGGGAGAAGGTCACCTCGCCGGTCGACGGGGCGACGAACGTGTACGCGGTCTCGGCGGCCTCGTAGTTGCCGACGGCGCCGGCGTAGTGGTCGATCTCCGTGGTCGCGCCGGTGTTGAAGTCGGCGGTGTCGCCCTGGACGACGCTGCCGCAGCTGAGGACCTCGACCGGGGCGCAGGTTCCGACCGCGTCCGCGTCGCCGTCGGACGTCTCGCCGTCGGTGTTCAGGACGTCGCTCCCCCCGTCGTCCCACGTGGGCGCGTCACCGAGAAGCTCGCAGCCGGTCAGCAGGACCAGGGTGCAGGCAATGGACAGAGACAGGGTCGTACGGGTCATCGCTTCCTCCACGCGTACATTCGCCGAGGGATGTTGCGCGTCCCCGCGAAGGTCGTAGAGGGGTTGTTGGGAGATCGTGGTCCCGGCCGCCGGCCGCAGATCCCGGCGGTTCGGACCTGGTCAGTGGAGCGACCAGATCAGGGCGACAGGACCGTCTGGAGGGCCGCGAGGCACTCGTCGATCTGAGCGTCCGTGATCACCAACGGCGGACACAGCGCCAGCGCATCGCCGATGGGGCGGGCGATGACGCCCAGGTCGAGCAGCTTCATCCGCGCATCCGCCGCCGAGACGCCCTCGTTCATGCGCGCCGCCCACACGGCGCCGGCACCGCGAAACTCGCGGATCAGGCCTTCGTGGAACAGGTGGGTGAGGCCGTCGCGCAGCCGCTCCCCGATGTGCACGGCCCGCGCCAGCAGCCCCTCCTCGTCGATGAGGCGGAGGTTGCGCAGCGCCGCCGCGCACGCGGTGGGGTGGCCCGAGTAGGTGAAGCCGTGCCGGAGGATGAAGTCGGGATCGGCCTCGAGCGCGTCGCAGATGGTCCGGCTGAGCACGACCCCGCCCAGCGGCAGGTAGCCCGACGTCACGCCCTTGGCGAAGGTCAGGAGGTCCGGCGTGATGCCGAAGTGCTGCGCTCCGAACCAGGTGCCGAGTCGGCCGAAGCCGCACACCACCTCGTCGAAGATGAGCAGCGCGCCGTGGGCCGTGCAGAGCTCGCGCAGCGCCTCGAGGTAGCCCGGCTGGGGCGGGAACACGCCGCCGGCGCCCTGGACCGGCTCGGTCAGCACCGCCGCGATCTCGCCCGGGCGGTCCGCGAAGAGCTTCTCGACCGCACCGAGGTCGTGCTGCGGGACCACGTCGAAGCCGGACAGCAGCTGGCCCCAGCCCTCGCGGTTGGGGGGGAGCCCCTGGGCGCTCATGCCGCCGTAGGTGACCCCGTGGTAGCCGCGGTCGCGGCTGATGATGCGCACCCGCTCGGGGTTCCCGTTGAGCACGTGGAAGAGCCGCGCGAGCTTGATCGCGGAGTCCACCGATTCGGAGCCCGAGCAGGTCAGGAACACCCGCCCGTCCGGGTGCGGCGAACGGGCGGCGACGGCGGAGGCGAGCTCCTCGGCGCGGGGGTTGGTGTAGGGGTCGAAGCAGTTGTAGGCCTCGAGCGTGCGCACCTGGTCGGCGATCGCGTCGGCCATCTCGGTCCGACCGTGGCCGATCTGCGTGTACCAGAGCGACGCGATGCCATCGATGTACTGCTTGCCCGTGTCGTCGAAGACGAGGGCGCCCTCGCCGCGGACGATGTTGATGAAGCCGTCTTTGGCGGGCTTGGCGAACGGATGGAGCAGTGCGGTCGGCATGGCCGGGGAGTGTAGATCGCCCCGGTGCTCCTCGCGGACTGCCGAACCAATCCGGGGCTTTCACCACACGGGCGGAGGTCCGACCGAGCAGATCCGCACGCCCCTGCTCAGGGCGCCAGCGGGTTCGGCACCCAGAACAGATCCGTCGTGACGCCGTCGTCCGGCAGCGGCGCCATGAGCCCCGGGTCGAACGACTCGAAGACGAGCCCGGAGCCGTCGGACGCGAGCCCGATCGGGACGACCACGTGGTCTTCGTTGAACTGGCCTCCGCACCCGACGCTCGCGTGGGCGGTGGTCCCCGCGTCCCGGTCGCGCACGTAGAGGTCCAGGATGCCGGGGGTGCCCGTGGGAGCCAGTTCGACCTCGCTCACGAAGGCGACGAAGCGGCCGTCGGCGCTGATCGCTCCCCCCATGCTGTCGTCGGCCCCCGCCGCGTCCGCGGAGTCGACGCTCACCCGCTCGACGGTGCCGGAGGACAGGACCGCCACCATCACGTCGAGGGCCCCCTCCGTGTCTCCCACCACGAGGTTGCTGGCGATGCTCATGAAGACCACGGCGCCGCCGTCCGCCGCCATCACCGGCTCGCTGCTGTGGCCGGTCGCTTCGGGCACGCCCACGGGCAGGTTCACGCGGGTGGTCGTCCCGGCCGCCCGGTCCCGCACGAAGACGTCGAGCCAGGCGTCACCGTCGCCGGAGACGAGGTCCCAGGCCATCGAGCTGAACGCGACCAGGTTCCCGTCCGCCGAGATCGAGGGAAGGGCCGAGGTCTGGATGCCGTCGGTCCCCCCGAGGGACACACTGATCAGCTCCACGTCCTGCGTCAGGCGGTCGTAGACCCAGACGTCCGTGGTCCCGTACAGGACCACCGGATCGAGCGCTGCGAACGACGTAAACGCTACGTAGCGGCCGTTGCCCGAGACGCTGGGGGTGTCGCTGGGATCGGACGCTTCATCCCCCGCGCTGGTGATGCTCGCGCGGATGGTGATGCCGGTGTCACGACTCCACAGGAAGACGTCGCGCGAGGCGTTCGTGTCGCCCTCGACGAGGTTGTCGGCGTAGGAGACGTAGGCCGCCCAGGCGCCATCGTCGGAG
>JAAESI010000017.1 GCA_024229515.1 Pseudomonadota bacterium
CATGCATTTCCCCCCCGCTACCCCGAAAGTAGGCAAAATGCAGCAGTAAAGAAAACTCTAAAAAAACTCTAAAAAAACTCTAGACCAAACTCCAAAAAAACTCTAAAAAAACTCTAATTTTCACCGTCTGATTTCAAAACTCTAAAAAAACTTTTTAAAAACTCTAAACCAAACTCCAAAAAAACTCTAACTTTCACCGTCTAGTTTCAAAACTTGAACAAAACGCAAAAAAATGGAATTTTTGCTCGACAAGAATTCGGCCGGCTACGTAGCCAAATGAGCTCCTTTTGACATGATTTTTGGCCCAGTAGATACAGAATTCCGCGGAGAATCTGAATCTGGGCTCCTTTTCCTTCAAAATTGATAGTTTTCTTGAGTTTCAACGCAAATTTCGAAATTTGACTCAGCAAAAAAACGGCCGGCTACGTGGCTAAATGAGCTCCTGTGTAGCTAATTTTTAGTGCAATAGGTGCAGAATGTCGCGGAGAAGCGTTTTTTTTGTTGCGACCTATTTTCGGCTTGATTGCTTTCTGG
>JAAESI010000018.1 GCA_024229515.1 Pseudomonadota bacterium
CTCAGCTCAAGGCCCATCAAGCGGATCAGCGAGCCCACGAAGCCCTCCGTCTGCCGAAGTCCCAGATGAAACAGCGACCGGAGTGTCAGGGCGGTCTGGATCGCGAGATCGGAGTACTCCTGCTGCCCCCCTGGTCGTCCGGAAGGGCGGGCGTTCCAGGAGCCGACGGCGGCGGCGTCGAACCAGATCGTGATGTCGCCGCGACGGCGGAGTGACTTCTCGTATGCGGCCCAGTTCCGCACCCGGTACTTCGTCTTGTACTTCAGCGTCACCTTGCTCTTCGTGCGTGCGGCCATCTTGGTCGTCTCCGGAGGCTGAGCCTCAAACGAGCACCGTGGGCCGAGCAGGTCCAGCAGGTCAAGACGCCGAGCCATGCACCAACGCCGCAGTGCAGGACCGGCCAGCAGCCCGAGCATCGAGGCGGTGAGGAGCAGCGTCGTCACCGTGTCCCTTCCGTCAGGATCGAGCCGACCCCACGCTCGCCGGGGGATCGGGTCAAGCGCAGTCGTCTTCGCGGCAGGCCTGCACGTGGCGGATGCTGGTCAGGTGGCTGCCGACCAGGACGAAACCACCGAGGATCGCCAGCATTCCTGCGCCCTGGAAGAGCGCCAGCGCCTCGCCCAGTCGGCCTGCGACCAGCACGAGGACGCCCACC
>JAAESI010000019.1 GCA_024229515.1 Pseudomonadota bacterium
GAAGACGTAGCTGTCGGTGGTGGCGTGGCCGGCGTACACGAGGATGTCGCCGGTGGTGAACGAGTCGTAGGCCACGGTGCCGGTGAGGGCGACGTACGCGGGGGGCGACGGGGGGCTGCTCACGCCATCGGGGATCGTGATGGTGATGCCGGAGACATCGCCCACGCCAAGGGTGACGGGGTTGGCCGCGGCGCCGCCGAGCGGGTCGGACGGCTCGAAGTAGCCGTTGGCGTCCATGTCGAGGTAGCCCAGCAGGGCGGTGGAGCCGCGGCTGCTGCACTCGTTGATGCTGTAGGGGCCAGCACCCTCGAGCGTCGTCTTGGTCCACGGGCCCGCGGTCAGGGCCGCGTTGTTGGTGGAGATGCCGATGGCGCCGTCGGGCACGCCGTCCAGCACCACCGTGCCGGAGATCTCGTCGCGATCGCCGCAGCCGCCGCCGCCGCCGGGGCGCGGAGCGAGGTCGATGACGAGGGTCAGGTCCTCGATGTCGCCGCCGCCCGCATTGAGCGGGTTGAAGGCGTACGCGCGGGCCACGTCGCTGTTCTCGATGAAGTGGTTGCTGTCCTCATCGGCCACGACCACGAGGTCGAACGGGCCAGTGATGTCCGCGATCTCGATCTCGAAATCGCCTGGACCCTCCAGCGTCGTCTTGCCGTGGATCTCGCTCAGGTCGGCGCCGTCCGGGAGGGCGTAGACGATCAGGCCACCGGCGCGCTCGGCGTAGACCGAGGCGGACAGCTGAAGGCCGGTGTCCCGGTCGATGGCGATGACCTCGCCCGAGACGGTCGTGACCACCGCCGCGTCGTCGTCGTCGGCCGCGTCGTCGTCGTCGGCCGCGTCGTCGTCGTCGTCGGAGGTGGCGTCGTCGTCGTCCCCGGTGGGGACGCACTCAGAGGCGGTAAGGAGCAGGCCGAGGGCCAGCAGCAGCAAAATGTGTCGGTACTTCATCGTTGAGGCCCCCCTAGAGGCCTGATGGTTGCGGTGAACCGTCATGGTCCGGTTGGAAGTGTAGCGTTTGCAGTTTCGGCGCCCTCGGGCGCGAGCAGGATGGGCGGACCCCCGGCCTCGGGGTCCTCGGGGCCGGCGATCACCGGGTCGTCACCGCCCACGTCGAGGTAGACGCCGATCCAGTAGGTGCCGGACTGAACTTCGAAGCTGTAGGCGTAC
>JAAESI010000020.1 GCA_024229515.1 Pseudomonadota bacterium
GAGATCGGAGTACTGCTGCTGCCCCCCTGGTCATCCGGTAGGGCGGGCGTTCCAGGAACGGACGGCGGCGGCGGCGAACCAGATCGTGATGTCGCCGCGACGGCGGAGTGACTTCTCGTACGCCGCCCAGTTCCGCACCCGCTACTTCGTCTTGTACTTCAGTGTCACCTTGCTCTTCGTACGCGCGGCCATCTTGGTCGTCTCCGGAGGCTGATCCTCGAGGAGCACCGTGGGCCGAGCAGGCCCATCAGGTCAAGACGCCGAGCCATGCACCAACGCCACGGATCGATGGGGGCCTCCCTGGCCACAGGAGACTTCAACGGCGACGGCACGCAGGACCTGCTGATCGGATCCGACGGGATCTACCGCGAAGAGTTGCAGGTGGATGGCGGTGCCTACCTCGTGTATGGACCGCTTCGATCCGGAACCCATGGGTTGGCCGACCGAGGTGCCGTCTTCGTGGGCGAGACCCGCAACAGCGTTGCCGGCGGCTCGGTCGCCGCCCCCGACCTCAACGGGGACGGCTTCGACGATGTGGTCATCGGCGCCAGCGGTGACACCGAGGGGGGCGGCGCCTTCGCGGGCGCCGTGTACGTCATCTACGGCGGCCCGACGCTCTGAGAGAGAATCACCGCATCCGGGCGAATCAGGGATCCAGTTCGTCCGGCTCCGGCGCCAGCGTCGTCGTCGACAGGGTGGCATCGGGGATGGGGGCCATCCCCACGAACGTGCCCGACATCGTCGCTTCAGCCTCCGGATCGAGGGACCAGATCTCCGTCTCGGAAGCCCGCCCCCGCAGCGTGACGGTCTTCTCCAGCGACGCCCCCGCGAGCCCCTCGGCGCCCACCGCGCGCACCGCTTCGCCGGTGAGCCAGATGCAGCCGGGCGGGGTGATCGTCTCGACGCGCGAGCAGGTGTTCACGGCGTCGCCGATGACCGTGTACTCCATGCGCTCGACGCTCCCCATGTTCCCGACGATGGCCGAGCCGTAGTGGATGGCGTGGCGCACCTCCATCGACTCGAACCCGGGGGCCACGGCGCCGATCTCGGCCCGCCGCTCTTCCAGTGAGCTGAGCATCTGCACCGCCGCCGCGGCCGCCCGCTCGACGGGGTGACGGCCGAACCGGTCGCCATCCTCGGGCAGGAACACGACGAGGATCCCGTCGCCCATGCGCTTGTCGACGATGCCGTTGCAGGAGCGGATGCAGGGATCCGTGGTCTTGAACCACTCGTTCAGCCCCGCCACGACGCGCTCGGGGCTCATCCCCGCGCTCGCTTTCGTGAAGCCCGCCATGTCCGTGAACATGATCGCCAACTCCCGCCGCTGCCCGCCCAGACGCAGCCGCGCGGTCGGATCGGCGAGGATCTCCTCGGCCGCCTTGCCCGGCAGGTACTGCTGGAACTTCTGGTTGATCAGCAGCTCTCGCTGCACCCGGCGGAACTGGCGCACGTTGCTCATCGCCGTGCCCAGCATCGACGCCACGCTGCCGACCAGATCACGGTCGTACAGGTTCAGCGGATGCTCCGACGTCGTGCGATCCACCACGAGCAGCCCCAACGGCTCCGAGCTGCCCGGCGCCACCACAGGGGAGGCGACGAACGACTTGCTCCCGAGGGTGCGCAGCAGCTCCGCGTTGTCGGGGAGCAGGCTGTCCAGGTACGGCTTGTCGGCCTGCACCAGCAGCGTCTGGCCTTCGCTGAGGATGTGTCCGAACAGCGCCGGGTGATCGCCCTCGGGGTTCACCGAGACGTCGAGTTCGCGCAGCAGGTCGCGCTGCTCGCCGAAGCCCGAGGAGCGGGCTTGGCCGAGCCGCTCCCCGTCGTCGTCGACGCGCAGCAGGAGCGAACGGTCGTACTCCAGCTTGCCGCGCAGCTCGTCGAGCACGACGTCGATCAGGTCGTCCTCGTCGCGTCGCTGCACCGCCGCCGCGGTGATCGTCTGGATCGCCTGCAGCTCGACGATCCGCCGGTCGTTCCGCTCCAGCAGGGCCTGGAGCTTGTCGACGGTGCGCCGCGTCATCTCCTGCGTGTCCCGCTCGACCTGCCGGTAGCTGAACGCGCTGGCGACGCCGACGATCAACGCACCGAACGCCGACAGGGCCAGGGCAGCCTGGAACAGCTCGGGCCGCAGCAACGCCGTCACCGCGGTGCCCACGGCGAGCAGTCCGACGCCGATCCAGCCGCGCTGCAGCCAGGGGTTTCGCTCCACCCAGTGAAGCTCGTAGACGCAGGCCTCGTCGCCGCGGTGGCTGCACAGCGGGTGGTGCACGCGGGCGGGCGGGAGCGCGAACCCCTCCGGGATCGCCTCCAGCAGGCCGATCCGGTTGCGGCAGAACTCGTGCGAGTCGTCGACCGAGTCGTCGATCAGCGCCGTCGCGGTGGCCCGACCGCGCTTGTGGATCGTGACGTCCCAGCCGGTGATCTTGGACAGCCGGCCCGTCGCCCGGTTGATGTTGGCGAAGGCGACCGTGGGGTTGGCGAACCCCCGGATCAGCATCTTCTCCGGACCCATCATCGAGGCCCAGGCCATCGCCCGACCGGCGCGGTAGGTGATGTCGGGGTCGCCGGTGGTGCGCACCATCGCGTCGATCAGGGTCTGGAACAGGTGCGCGCTGAACCACCGGTCGGGGTCCCGCAGCACGTCGAGGCTGGTGCCGAGCTCGGCGGCCAACTCCATCAGCGCGTCCGCGCCGAGCTCCAGCTTGTAGAACTCCAGCAGGGGCTCCAGCAGGCGGCCGTGGAGCTGCTGCTCACACTCCAGCCAGGGATCCAGCGACTGCGTCGTGGTCGACGCGGTCCCCGTCACGGCACCCGACCCCACGCGCCGTAGCCCAGCGCGTGTCCGAAGAAGCCGGGCTCGTCCGCGGCCTTGCGCAGCGCGCCCTGGATCTGCACCGCCCGCTCCCGCTCCATGTGCGGGGGACCGATGACCCCGGCCTTGAACCCCAGCGTGATCGCGACGAAGTGGGCCGGCGCCAGGTGCTTCGTGGTCAGCGGCCGCACCGACACCCCCGGTTCCTGGAGGCCCGCGTCGCCGAGCATCCCGAACAGCTTGCGGCCGACGTGGCGGTCGCCGCCGCGGTCGGTCTGGGCGTCGTGCGAGGCACGGAGCAGGTCCCCAAAGCCCCCCGGCTCGGGGTGCACGACGAGCCCGCCGTCGTCGGTGTCGACGATGGCGACGGTGCCGCCGGGGCGGGTCACCCGGATCATCTCGTCGAGCACGCTGCGCGGGTCGCTCAGGTGCTGAAACAGGAAGCGGGCGTACGAGAAGTCGACGGCGTCGTCCTCCAGCGGGAGGCGGACCGCCGTGCCCAACCGAAACTCGACCGGCAGGCCGGCCTCGGCGAGCCGCCGCTGGGCCACGTCGATGAGGGAGGCGTCCACGTCGACCCCGATAACGGAGCCGCCGGGGCCCAACCGTTCGCGCGCGATCCGCTCCGAGAAGAAGCCGGGGCCGCAGCCCACGTCCAGGACCCGTCCGGACGGCGGCAGCGCGGCCTCGTCGAGGAAGCCGTCCTCCAGGTCCCGCACGAGCTCAACCTGGATCCGCAACCGCTCCAATTCCGCGGCGGCGTCGAGCGTTTCCATCCGGTAGCTGGCGGAACGACCTTCGTCGATGGTTCGATCTGGCTTCAGAGTCGGCTCCACAGCCCCTAAGATGGCGCCTCAGTGACCCCCCAAATGCTAACACGCCCCTCGATCTTGCTCTTCGTGCTGCTCGCGCTCGCGACCGCCTGCGGACCCGTGCGCGGTGGCGACGACGACGACGCGACCGGCGATGACGACGACTCCGCCGACGACGACGACGACGACGACGTGGCCGACGACGACGACGTGGCGGATGACGACGACGTCGACGACGACGACGATGACCTGGTGGACGACGACGACTCCGTCGGCGACGACGACGACGACTCCGTCGGCGACGACGATGACTCGGTAGGCGACGACGATGACGACGATGACGATGACTCGGTAGGCGACGACGACGACATCTTCGGCGACGACGACGACACCGCCCCCCTGGACGAGGACGGCGACGGCTGGACCGTACTGGACGGCGACTGCGACGACCTAGACGACACCATCAACCCGGGCGCCCCCGAGGACGGCGGCGACGGCAGCAACGACGGCAACGGGATCGACGACGACTGCGACGGCGACGTCGACGAAGGCACCAACGACTACGACGACGACGGCGATGGCGTCACCGACAACGAGGGCGACTGCGACGACTTCGATCCGTCGGTCTACCCCGGCAACGTCGAGGACCCCTCCAACGGCATCGACGACGACTGCGACGGCGACATCGACGAACTCCCCGTCTGCGACTGCCCCTCCACCTCCGACCTGTCCCTCGCCATGGACATCTGCGAAGGCCTCGCGAGCCAGTCCTTCAGCGGCCCCAGCAGCGGCGCGCTGTCCTCCTTCGGCCTCTACAGCCCGCAGGCGAACTGCCGGATGATCGCGTTGAGCTCGGGCGTCATCGGCGGCTCGGTGGAGATCGGCACCGACTTCGGCGCCACCGGCACCTCCGGCGACACCTCGACGCTGCTGCTGACGCTGGACGTGCCCATCTGGTCGGCCTCGTTCAGCTTCGACTTCAACTTCATGTCGGCCGAGTACCCGGAGTGGGTGGGGTCGACTTTCAACGACTTCTTCGAGGCGAACCTCACCTCGGGCGCGTTCACCGGAAACGTCTCGTTCGACGCCTTCGGCAACCCGATCAACATCAACAACGCCTTCTTCACCGTCACCAGCAGCTCGGCCCTGACGGGCACCGGATTCGACAACGGAGTCGGCGGTGGCACCGGCTGGCTGACCACCACGGCGCCGGTGATTCCCGGCGAAACCATCACGCTGGAGCTGACGATCGGCGACGTCGGAGATGGTGTGTACGACTCCACTGTCCTCATCGACAACTTCCAATGGAGTGTCGACGTGGTGACGAACCCCGAGACGGGGCAGTAGGATCCAGGCTCGTGAGAGCCTGTGACTGATCTGCTTCCGACCGTTGAGTCGGAATCCACACCGCCGCCGGCGTCCCTGTCGGAGTATTTCCGCAACCTGGACGACTGGGTTGCGGGGAAGGACCCACGGGACCCGTTCATCGGTGACCTGATCCAGTCGCGGGGCTTCGAGGACCGCGAAAAGCGCGAGTTCAGCCAGGGCCGCGAGGCGCTCTGGAAGCTGATCCCCCCGATCACCAAGGAGGAGATCGAGGACACCGAACTGGACCCGCCCGCGCTGATCGCGCTCGGCCTCGCCCTGGTCCTGCGGGCCCGCCACGCGCTCATGGCGCTGGGGGACCAGTCGATCAACGGGGTTCCGCCAGAGCCGATCCCCTCGATCGAACGGCTGATCCGCCACGTCTCGGACCAGCTCGAGGAGGCCGGGCGCCGCAGCAACCACGGCTCGATCGCCCGGATGAGCGCGCTCCGCGTGGACCTCCAGGAGCTCCGCGCCATCCTCCGGGACCGGGCTCGAGCGTCCGGGGACGACGACGCCGACGGGACGGTGGATGGCGAACACGGCATGACCTCGGCCCGCCGCGAGCACAAGGACTCCCTCGCCGACCGCATCCGCGCGATGCTCCCCGGCGCGGTCAAGGCGATCACCTCCCCGGGCGCAACGCTCCGGTCGATCACCACCCCGGGCCTCGCCCTGCTTCGCCCCGACGCCGGGGACTGGAAGGTCGACCCGCAGGTCCCCGAGCCGCTGGGGCTGTACCCCTACCTCGCCGAGCTGGACCACTGGGCCGCCGAGCAGCCGCTGGACGAGCCCTTCCTGGTCGGGCTGATGGCGATCCTCAAGTACAGCGACGCCGAACGTACGGAGTACAAGAAGGGGCGGGTTGGGCTCGGCCCCCCGAGCCCAACCCGCCCCAGGTGGCCGACGCCAACCTGGACCGGACGGCCGCGGCGGCGCTGGGGCTCGGGGTCATCGCCTGGGGCTACCAGGGGCTCGCCCGGTACCTGCCGAAGCAACCCGAGGGTGTTCCGCCCATGCTTCAGCAGGCGGGCGAGATCATCGCCGCGCTCACCCTGGTGCTGGACATCGGCAACGACGAGGCGACCTCGATCGCCTCGTCGCGCCTGTTCGACCTCAGCCGGGAGCTGGAGAGCCGAGGCGTCAACGCCCTCTCGGCCCTGGACGGCCGGCGGGCGGCGATCGTGGAAGCGCACCGCCACGAGGTCATCGCCCGCCGGGAGATGGAGGCCGAGCGGCTCGAGTCGATCCTGTCACCGACCGCGGCCATCCGCGGTTCCGGCAGCCAGATCTCGAAGGGCAAGCTGCTCACTGCTGCGGCGATGCTCGCGTTCGCCATCGGCTTCGGCGTCATCTGGCCCAACCGAGGCCCCAAGGTCCCGACGGCGAAGTCCTACCAGGAGTTCCCCGCGGTCGCGATCATCCGCCATGATGAGGCGATCATCGTCCGGGTCGACTCCCCGTGGATGCAGCTCCCCGTGGAGGAGCGGGCCGGCTCGGCCGTGGCCCTGTGGAAGCGGTTCGAAGAGGAACTGGACGGCCACGGGTTCGACCTCGACCTGCGCGACCGCAAGAACAAGCCCATCGGGGGCGTGCACGTCGGCGAAGCCTTCTGGATCGAACCGCCGAAGCCGGGGAGCGAAGAGGGGGCCGAGGGTCAAGAGCCGGCCCCCGCTCCCTAGCAGCTAGGGCATGAACCGCCCGATCGAGATCGTCGCCTGACCGACCGGGAAGGCCTCCTGATCGGGCTCGCCGACGAGGATCGCCCCGCCGCCGGCGTCGATGCCCAGGCGGAAGCCGTCGGGGAACTCGAAGTCCACGCCGCCGTACCCCACCAGGCCGCCGTAGACGCGGACCGAGTCACCCTCGAACTCCGAGGGTCGGAAGGTGCTGAAGAACATCTGCCCCGCGATCGCCACGAACGGCTGGATGACGCCCTGCAGGAAGCGGTACCGGAAGCCCGCCCCGAACTCGGGGAGCACGTTGCCGCCGACCTTGAAGTCGGTGGTCTGGGCGCCGAAGCGGAGGTCCAGGTTCAAGCCCTGCACCAGCCGGATGTCGATGCCGATGATGCCGCCGAGGTAGTTCTTGATCTGCTCCCGACCGTCGGGGCAGCGGGTGGTGCCGTCGCCGGACCTCGTCGTGTCGGCCGCGCTGCACAGGGACCACTGGGAGAACTTGAACCCGAAGGTCGCCGACGACCGGTAGTCCGGGTCGCGGAGGAATGCATGCCGCGTCCTCTCCTCGGGGGTCATCTCCGTCTCGGCGTCCTCGACCGTGGTCACCTCGGCGGTCTCGGTGGTCGTCTTGATCTCGCCCGTGCTGCTCTTCTCCAGGCGCGCCCACTGCTTGATGTCGGGCGTGTAGCCGTAGACCCGGGGGGGAGCGGCGGCGTTGGTGTCGAGGGCGACGATGTAGATCTCCGTCAGCCGCTCCTCTTCGGCCCGCTTGGTCAGCGTGCCTGCAGCCAGCCCCTTGAGCACGCCGTCGGGACCGTCCAGCACGAGTGACTCGGCGCCCGCCGCGCTGAAGAACGTCAGAGTCGCGCCCTCGTCGATCTGACGGACGAACGTGGACCACCGACCCTTGTCGTCGACCGCCTGGATGAGGTGCACGCCGGGGTGCACACGACCCTCGAACGGCTTGGTCAGGTCCAGCGGCTCACCATCGAGGCGGACCTCGACGTAGTTGGTCGCGCGCATGTCGCCGAAGGTCCGACCCTTGGGGCGGGCGACCACGTCCTGCACCGACGACAGGAACGTGGACTGCGGCTCGGGGCCGAAGGACGGATCCCAGTCGCGGTCCGCGTCGACCGCGGCGGCCTGCCGGAACCACGACGCCGACGCCTTGGTCTGCTGCGCGAAGTGGGCGGCGATGCCGGCGTAGAAGTAGGTGCGGTAGAGGGTGTCCTGCGACAGGAACGTGGTCTGGCAGGGGATGCGTGCGTCGGCCAGCTGGAACAGCTCAAGCGCGCGGGGGGCGTCGAAGTCGTCCAGCACCTTGCGACCGAGCTGGAGCAGCCCGTCGATCTCGTCCTCGGCGTCCTCGGGCAGCTCCTCCTCCGCCGGAGGCGTGGCGCAGGGCACCGCGAGGGCGCTGCCGCCGAGGCGGAAGCGGGCGGCGCCGAGCCAATCCGAGATGCGGAGGGTGCGGCTGGGGAACGGGGCCTCGGCGTCGAGGTGGCTCTCCAGCGTGGCCCGGGCGGTGCTCCCGTCGTCCTTGAGGGACGACGGACCCCACACCAGGAGGGTCCGGTCCGTGGTCGCCCGCTTGGGCTCGTCCTCCTCCTCGTCGGCCCCTTGAGCGAACCCGCTCGTGGGCACCAGGAGCAATCCCGTCATCAGCATCAGCATCAGCATCAGCGTGCGCATGCGCTCAATCCTTCCACGTACCGGTCTGGAAGTCGTACCAACCGATCACCTTCTTGCCATTGGCGGGGATGGTGACCGTCCGGGCCGGCGAAAACGCGCCGGTCTGGGGGTTCTTCATTCGTACCGTGTGCTGCCCGGGAGGCAGCGAGTGCCCGAAGATCGGCGTGTTCCCGATCGCCTCCCCGTCCACCAGAACGATGAGCGAGATGGGCGAGCGGCCCACCATCAAGCGGCCGGGCTTGCCCCCGTACACGACCCGGGGCGACGGCGTGCTCTCCACCACGATCACGTCGCCGGCGGGCGGGGGGCCGGGGGCGAGCGTCGGCTCGGGCAGATCCGCGACCGGCGGCGCATCGGACGTGGCCACGGCTGCGGGGGTCGAGTCCGCCCGCACCGGGGGCGCGGGGGTCCTGGGCTCCCGCCTCGTCCCTCGAGTGCTTCGTTCGACGGGCGCGGGGGTCGAATCGACGTTGAGATCGGGGAGACCTTCGACGTCGGGGTCGGAGGACGCCACCGGGGGCGGATCGTCCTTGGCGACGGGGCTGTCGCCTCCGGTGCCGATGAAGAGGATGCCCACGGCCCCGACCACGCCGAACAGGATCAGCAGCACGAGGAGCCGCTTGTCGAGCCCCTGCTTCTTGGCCGCCGCCGGGGGGAAGTCGCGGGTGCGGTCCACCGCGGACTCCGAGAAGGCCATCGACGGCCCCGCCGCGGTCTCGGCGTCGGGCCGCGCCGCGTCCCCGGGGACTGACAGGCGCGACCGGGCTTCGCGAGCGGGCGACAGCTGGGCGACCTGCTTGGCCGACATCTGCAGCTCGGACAGCGCGTCGACCTCGCTGGTCTCCTCCAGCGTGTTGACGTCCTCGGCCCCCGCCACGGCATCGGGGCCGCCTCGCAGGCTCTGGATTTCGCCGATGAGATCGTCCGCGATCTCCCGCGCGGCAGCGAGCTGCTCGGTGTTCTGGTCGTCCTCGTCCTCGGCCCAGTCGGGCCCCAGGAGGGTGGCGAAGGCGGGGCCGCGCTCGTCCGCGACCGTCGAGGTCTCGTCCTGAAGGTGGGAATCGCGGGCGAGCAGGTGCCACCGGAGGGTGTGCAGGTAGCCGCGCAGGGTGATCTGACCGGCGGTGTCGCCGCGGATCATGCGGAGCTCTTCGGCGAGCTCCTCGCAGGTGCCGTAGCGGCCCAGCGGGTCTTTGTGCAGGCAGCGCTTCACGATGGGCATGAGCCCGGGGGCGTAGTCGTCCAGCAGCAGCAGCTCGTCGTCCACCTGCGCCTTGGCGACGGCGAACAGCACCGAGACCAGGGAGTCGCCGCGGAACAGGAGCTTGCCGGTGACCAGCTCGTAGATGAGCGAGCCCATCGCGAACAGATCGCTGCGGGCGTTGATGTCGGGGTCGCCGGCGACCTGCTCGGGCGACATGTAGTGGGGGGTGCCCTTGGTGGTCTCTCCCGCCAGGGTCGTGTGGTAGAGGTTCGTCGTCGCCTTCGCGATGCCGAAGTCCATCACCTTGGCCACGCCGTCCCTCGAAACGATGATGTTTCCGGGCTTGATGTCGCGGTGGACGAGCTTGACCTTCTCCCCCTCGAGCGTCTCCAGCGTGTGGGCGTAGTGCAGCCCCGCGCAGCTCTGGATTACGATGTCGAGCGCGACCTCCAGGGGGATCGGTTCGACGAACTCGCGGGACAGCTTCAGCACCTTGTCGAGGGTCCAGCCGTCGACGAACTCCATGGCCAGGTAGTAGGCGTCGACGCCTTTGATCCGGACCTTGTTGAACTCGTAGACCTCGACGATGTTCGTGTGCTTGAGCTGGCCGCCGATGCGGGCCTCGTTGATGAGCGCCTTGAGGATCCCCTGGTTCTCGTTCAGCGAGGCGTGCAGCCGCTTCAACGCGACCTGTTTGGCGAACCCCCACGGCCCTTCCCGCGTCGCCCGGAAGACGGACGCCATGCCGCCCTTGCCGAGCAAGTGGGTGAGCTTGTAGTGCCCGAACTCTTCGGGCTGGAAGGGGGTGGCGGCCATCAGAGGGCCGGCCTAAAGCCCGGAGTCGTCGTCATCGCCCCCAGCGGAGTCGTCATCGTCGCCGGCGGAGTCGTCGTCGTCACCGCCGGAGTCGTCGTCGTCGGTGGCGTCGTCGTCGTCCGTCGCGTCGTCGTCGTCGTCGGTGGCGTCGTCATCGTCGGTCGCGTCGTCGTCGTCGGTGGCGTCGTCGTCGTCCGTCGCGTCGTCGTCGTCCGATGCGGAGTCGTCGTCGTCGGACGAGTCGTCGTCGTCCTGGGAGATGCCCCCGGCGCGCGGCTTGTTGTAGCCGCAGGACTCGATCCGGAGCTTGATGCCCGGACTGAGGTTCTCCTCCGGCGTGGACACGTAGCCATCGCCGTCATCGTCATCGTCGTCGTCGGCGCGAACCTCGAACGAGAAGCACATCAGGATCAGGAGGCCGAACGACGCCAAAAAGCGGCGCGTGCGTCGACCCAGGTCTCGAGCTCGGTCTGCAGTCATGCGGGCGAAGTATATCCTCGCTGGCGTCCCATCGAATGGACTGGGTTCGTCTGGTGTCCATTGCAAGGAGAACACACTCGATGATTCAAAAGACTGTCCTGCTGATTCTGCTGCTTCTGCCCTCGCTGGCGTGGGCAGATCTGGAGGCCGACGTGAGCGCCCTGGCGAAGGGCGGAATCGTGTACGTCGCCGATGCTGAGGGACAATCTGTGCTCAACATCGCGGGCGAGCGGAGCTTCATTCCGGCCTCCACCCTGAAGGTGTTCACGTGCGTTTTGGCCGACGAACACCTCGGGATGGATTCTCGATTCGAGACGCGATTCTTTTTGGAAGGCGACCGTCTGATCGTCCGGGGCGGGGGAGATCCGTTCCTCGTAAGCGAAGAACTCGACGCCGTCGTGGCCGCGCTGGCCGAGCCGCTGGGGGACCGCGCGCTGTCGGGGGTGTTCATCGACGACTCCTGGTTCGAAGCGGGGATCGTCGTGCCCGGGGTGGGCGGCTCCGAGGAGCCCTACGACGCCCTCAACTCCGCCACGGCGGTCAACTTCAACACCATCAACGTGCGGGTCGACGGCTCCACGGTGACGTCCGCCGAGGAGCAGACGCCGCTGACCCCGCTGGCCCGCGAGGTCGCCCTCCGGCGGGGGGTGAAGGGCAAACTGCGGGTCAACCTGAGCAACGATCCGGGGGAGGTTCGCCGCTACGCCGCCGAGCTCATCGCCGAGAAGCTGCGGGGAGCCGGCCGCACCGTCGGGGCCGAGGTCGGCGACGCGACCGCCACCGGCGAGCCGATCTACGTGCACCGCAACAGCCGCACCCTCGGGGAGGTCTGCGCGGGGCTGCTCTACTACTCGAACAACTACATCGCCAACCAGGTCTTCCTCGCCATCGGGGCGCACGTGCACGGCGCGCCCGCGAGCCTGGAGAAGTCGGTCCGGGTCGCGACGGCGTTCATCGACTCCAACCCCGACCTGGCCGGCCTCGTGGTGACCGAGGGGTCCGGCATCTCCTACGAGAACCAGGCCACCGCGTCGGCCATGATCGGCGCCCTGGCGCTGTTCGAGCCGCACAAGGGATTGCTCCGACAGAAGGGCGGCACCCCGAACAAGACGGGCACGCTGAAGGTCACCAAGACGGTCGTCGGCTACCTGGATACGAAGACCCACGGGACGGTCCGGTTCGTCATCAGCCTGGACGGCTCGGGCAGCAACCGCCGCTGGCAGATCATCGACCTGCTGCGCGATCGCCTCTGAGGACCGGTACGATCGGGGGGTGAGTGCTCCCGGCAATGACGTCCTCGGTCCGCTGATCGAGTCGATGGGTACCGGTGACGAGGAGGCTCTGCAGGAGTTCGTCACCCTCGTCGCCCCCTGGATCCACGGCGCCCAACTGCGGCTCAGCGGCAACACCGTCGCGGCCGCGTACCTCGTTGAGGAGACACTCAAGGAGCTGTGGAAGACCGCTCCGCTGTACGACCCGCACTGGGGTCCGCCCATGACCTGGACAATGGCCGTGGCCCGGCTGATCGGCATGGAGTGGCTGGAGAAGCGGCGGGGCAAGGAGCACCGGCTCAAGAGCAAGCGCGACGCCGACGAGGTGCTGCTTCCCTACGGCACGAACGCGGACACCGCCGCGGACGCCGCGATGAAGAGCCTGGACGAGGCGCACGTCGAGGCGTTGAGGGAGGCCTGGTTCGAGGGACTCCCGGGGGGAAGCCAGGGCCAGACCAAGCGGGACGCGACCGACGCTGGACTCGCTGCCCTGGCGCGCGCCCTCAAAGCGACCTTGATTGAGGCTCCGTGATGGAGCTGGACCGATGCCGCGACCTCCGCCCGTCGTTCGTCGCCTACGTCGTCAAGACCGCCGACCGGGCGATGGAGCTGCGGATCGAGACGCACCTGAGCCACGGCTGTGCCTCCTGCGCGGGCAAGCTCGAGGAGCTCCAGGAGGCGTTCCAGACGGTGCCCCTGGCGGCGGGACCGCAGCCGCTGCTGGACGGCGCCGCGGACCTGATGGCCAAGAACGTCGGGGCGACGCCGCAGATCGAGCAGATCATCCCCATCGTCTACCCCGACACCAACGAGCGGCGGCTGCTGCTGACGCTGGTGATCCTGTTCGGGGTGGCCCTCGCCGCCGGCGCGTTCTGGGGTCGCACGCAGTTGGAGACGGTGCACGACGCCAAGGTGTTGCTCCAGACCGAGCGGGCACGCACCCGCCAGGCGGTCGGCCAGTACCGCGATCTGCAGGCCCGGGCCCAGCGCGTCGATGCGCACCTGGACGCCGTGACCAACCCGCGCATCACCAGCCACGACTTGCGGCCGGGCCTCAATGACTCCCGCGCACGCGCCTTCGTGGACGCCGAGGGAGGCTCGCTGACGCTGTCGGTGACGGCCCTCCCGGGTCCGACCCCGTTCGTCGTGCAGTGGGGGGCCGAGGAGGCCTGGACCGACCTGGGACCGCTGCCGGATGCAGCCTCGACCCGCGGGGGGGCGCTGTCTCTGCCGCTGCCCGAAGGAGCGACGCTGCCGGCCTCGCTCCGCATCGTCGACGGCGCCGGCGCCGTCGTCATCCAAGGACCTCTGGAGCCACCCCCGTGAAGCGACTGATGCTCATCGCCGCCTCCTTGTTCGTCGCCGCCCCCGCCGGGGCCTTCGAGTACATGTCGTTCTGCGAGGACGAGCCGACCGGGGTCGCGTGGAACTTCGAAGAGGGTCCCCTGACGTGGCACCTCTCCTCCACCCACGTCTCCACCGACCTCTCCGAAGACGAGGTTCGCTCGGCGGTCCTGGGTGCGTTCAACCAGTGGAACGAGCCGGCGTGCTCGTTGGTGCCGAGCCAGCAAGGCGTGGCGATCGCCGCCGAGCCCTTCGATGAGACCGTCGACGAGGTCGTCATCGGATTCCACGAGGACGCGTGGCCCCCCAGCCTCGGAGCAGGGCTGCTCGCGCTCACCCGGATCGAGTTCGACGCCACCGCCTGCGAGCTCTTCGCGGGGGACATCGCCGTCAACGGCGCGGACTGGACCTGGGTCTCCGGCCAGCCGGACGGCAAAGACGGCGAAGCCGATCTCCAGGCCGTCATGACCCACGAGGTCGGCCACCTGCTCGGGCTGAATCACACCCAGCTGGGCGGCAGCAGCATGAACTTCCCCTACGAGTACTCGTTGGCGTGGAGGACCCTGGGTTGCGACGACTCCGGCGGCATCTGCGACCTCTACCCCAGCGGTGACGCCAGCTGCACCGACTCGGCCTACTGCCCCTGCGGCAACCCCTGCGAGGATGGGTTCTGCGACGGCCTGACCTTCGAGGACATCGAGGGCGAGTGCTGGCAGCGGTTCCTCCCCGAAGAGTCCCTCATGGAGACCGAGCCCAACAACGCCACCGAGGACACGGTGCCGTTCCAGCTGACCGGGGGCGATGTCGTGCTGTCGGGCAGCTCATTGGACTGCGGCAACGACGGACTGCAGCCGTCGGCGGACCTGGACTGGTTCAACTTCGACGCCCCCTGCAGCGGCCGGGTCTTCATCACCCTGGAGCCTCAAGCGGGCGATGCGGACGTCGACCTGCATGTGTTCGACGACACCGAGGCGGTGGCGGACGTCCAGACCCGGGACACCGGCAGCATCGAAGCGCTGGAGGTGGAGATCGGGGAGGACTTCCAGATGCTCGTCTACTGCTGGGAGGGGAGCGCCACGGACTACGAGCTGCGCATCCAGTACCTGTCACCCGGGGAGAAGCCGATCTTCCCCGTCGACGAAGCGCCCGATGCCTGCGATTGCAGCGTCGGCAGCCGGCCCGCCGGCGGTGCGTTCGCGATGCTGCTGGTGGTCCTGGGGCTCAGCCGCCAAGGCGGTCGTGGGCGCGGAGTGCCTTCTTCGCCTTCCGCCTGACGCGGCCGTCCGGGTCGTTCCGCATCATCAACTCGAGGCGGCCGCGGGCTTCCTTCCCGGGCACCTGACCGAGGGCGACGGCAGCCGCTGATCGGACCGTCGCGTCGTCAGCCTGGGCCGCCTCCAGGAGCACGCCGACGGTGCCCGGGGCGGTGCCCCGGTCCAGCGCTTCGATCGCGGCCACGCGGAGCTCGGGGTCCTCTTCGGCCTCGATGCGGCCCAGCAGGATCTGCTCGACCTCGACCATGCCGACCTCCTGGCTGAGCCGGGACAGGGTGCGCTCGCGAATCCACCGGCTGGGGTGCGCGGCGAGCGCCTCCCACGCCTGTAGGGCCCACCCGTCGTCATCGGCGGTGATGGCGCCGTAGTCCAGCCACCGGGCCGTCCAGGTGTCGGCCGCGGAGCCGCCGGCGGCGGACGCGAGCACCAGCAGGAATCGGTCCGGGTTGCCCGGGGGCAGCGCGAGGCGACCGTCCAGGGCCGCCGTCCACGGCACCAGTTGAGGCGGGGTCGGGCCCAGGTCCGCGGCCTGAAGCTCGGCCGCCGTGGGGGGCGCGAACTTGCGGAGCGCTCCGGTGGCGACGTCGCTGACCCGCCGATCGGGATCGACCGAGGCGACCAGCAGCAGATCACGGATCTCCGGGGTCACCCGGCCGACCAGCGCGGAGGTGACCTCGGCCCGCATGCGCGGGGACTTGTCCCGGGCGAGCACCCAGTGGAGCAGCTGGAGCTGAGGCTCACTGAGCGGACGCTCCGCATCGGCGGGCCCCTCTTGCGCCATCAGCCAGGCGAGGGCGTCACGGCGGAGTCCGAGATCCGAGTCGTTCAGCAGGAACCAGCGCGCCAGGGCGACGCGACCCTCCAGGGGCACGCGGTCCGACGCGAGGTAGAAGGCGAGGCTGTCGTGGCGATGGTCGGCGCGGGGCGCCAGCAGGTTCCAGAAGCCGTCCGACAGGGCGCCGGAGACCGCGAGGTCGGCGGGAGCCCCGGGGGGACGCTCGACGACGGCGAAGAGCAGGTCTCCGAGGCGGCCCTCGTCCGCGAGGATCCTCGGCAGCTCGGAGAAGGCGCCGCGGGTGGATGCCCGAAGCAACGCACCGAGGCGCAGCGGCGAGTAGTCGTCCTGTTCGGCCCCGGCGGCGGGGTTGAGCTCAAGGGAGCCGGTGCGAACGACGACCGCGTCCTCGGTCTGGGAGTACTCGATGTCGAACGAGACCCGCCACCGCATCGCGAGCTGCCAGTGGGGGACGTTGACGGGCATCACGGAGGCGCCGATGCGCTGCTCGACCATGCGCGTCCCCTCCAGGTGGGCCGACACCAGCTCGACGTTGAGCACCGCCCGCGCGGGGAGCCGGACGTCGGTGGGGCTGGCGTGAGCGCCGGCGCTCTCGAGTTCGGACCAGATCAGGTCGCAGAGGTATTCATCGAGCCAGGCGACGAGGTCTTCGGGATCCTCTTCGCCTTCGCGCGCCAGATCGTGCAGATCCTGGCCGGTGTGGCGGTCCAGAAGGGGGTGACCGCCAGCGACCGTGGCGAGGCACTGAAAGTCGACGGGGACGCCTGCCAGGGGCAGCGGAGGCCCCTCCTGCGCAACCGCTGGCGGAGACGACAGCAGCAGCGCGACGGCGGCGAGGGCGAAGGCATGGCGCATGGCCTTCAGAGCGTAGATCCTCCGCCCCGGCCCAGCCAGGGCACCCTGCTCTCTGTTAGCGTCCTGAGTCGGAAATCGCAGTGCAGCAGCAGCCTCCAGCGGGGCCTTGGTGGTGCGGCGGGGCCTGGGGTCAGACCCAGGGACTGACCGCGCAGCAGGTGGCCCAGATCGTCGTCAGCTACCCCGGCCCGCACTACGTGTGGACGCAGGGGATGAGCGAATGGCTCGCTGCGGAACAGGTACCGGAGATCGCCAACCTGCTGGCGGCCCTGGGCGGACAGACGGTCGCGGACGGCCCCGGCCCGAGCTCGCCGACGGGGCCGGTTCACCGGGCGAACTTCGAGACCGCCCGCCAGCCCGCCGAGGACAACGACGAGGGCGGCCTCAGCCCGAACAAGCTGATCTTCATCGGCATCATCGTGATGGGCGGGCTCCTCGTGTGCGGGCTCGGCGTGTTGGAGATCGCCGGCAGCGTCAAGGACAAGCAGCGCCAGGAGGATCTGGCCCGCCGAGCGGCGATGGCGACCCCCGCGCCGACGCCGGAGATCACCCCTGAACCGACCCCTCCCCTGCCGCCGCCGCTTCCCCGCATCCGGGCGCTGTCGGAGCGGCCTGCGAGCTGGAACCGGATCCCGCTGAAGGACCGACGTAAGCGCCACGGCGAGGGCGTCGCGAGTTCCGAGCTGCTCGAAGGCAACGGCACCCTCCACGCGGCCGACCGCATCGGGGACGTCAAGGGAGACACCGCGTGGTGCGAGTCGGCCCCGGACGACGGCATCGGCGAGTGGGTCGAGCTCTGGCTGGACTGCGGTCCGAGCACCTCCCGGGGCATCCGCGGCATGGGCGTACGCGCCGGCTACGGCCGCACCGAAACGTTCTGGCGTCAGAACAACCGGGTCAGCGACGCGATCATCAGCGTGGATGTGCAGGGGCGGGACGCCTTCATCGCCGAGGTCATGTTCGACGACCAGGTCGGCCAGATGTACGTGCCCTTCGACAGCACCGTGCGGTGCGACCCGGGCGAGACGATCCGCGCGAAGCTGGAGATCGTCGAGGTGGTCGAGGGCACGAAGTACACCGACACGTGCGTCTCGACGATGAGCTTCTACGGACCGCTTCGCTAGGGATCACATCATCACGCGATCGGCGCGGCCCTCCAGGGCAGCCAGGATCGAGCCATGAAGACCCGCCCCCCCCTTCTTGTCGCTGCCGGCGTGGCCATGACCGCCTCCGCCGCAGTCGCTGGCATGTCCAGCTCCGCCATCATCACCGGTGACTTCGACTGGATCGTCGACAGCGCCGCGTTCGTCGTCGCCACGGACGACACGACCTGGGCGATCGGGGGCAGTGAGCTGGAGGACGACTCCGGCTGGGCGATGGGGATGTCGAGCTCGGCGATCATCCTCGATGAGAACGAGTGGTTCCTCGGGTTGGACGACCCCTCCCTGGGCGCCCTGGTGTGGGCCAGCGACCTGCCGCCCCACCTCGCCGCCGGCCTCGACGTGAGCCGCGAGCCGGTGCTCGTGCTCCCCGCGGCGGACCGCTGGTCCTCGCTCGAAGGGGCCGTCGGACGGCGCCTCCCGATGATCCCGATGGCCACGGTGGTCTCGTCCTCGTCGCTGCCCGGCTACATCAGCGAGCTGGGCCCCGGATACGGTGTCGTCACCGTGTTCGACCCGACGATGGAGACCGTACAGACCGGCATCGCCAACGCCGACGCCGACGCCCCCGAGGCGAACGTGCGCGCCGCCGTGCTGTCCCGCCGGAACCCCACCGGCATGGGCACGATCAACCCCGCGCTGTTCGGGGCGAGCGGGTGCTGCGGGCGGCTGACGTCGCCGAGCTACCTGTCCGGTCCCGCGACGTGGTCATCTATTGATGTTGAGGGGGGCACTCGCCAACGCGGCAGTGCTGAGCCTGCTCCTGCTCTCCGTTCCGTCGCTTGCCCAGGAGGGGAATCTAAACGGGGAGTGGGAGCAGGTACTGCCGAATGACCTCTGAGCTTGCAGTCCGGGCCCGCGTGGGGCAGATCAGTGCCCCGCCTGGAGGTTCTGTTGGCCCGCAAGAAGAGCAAGAAGACGACCGCTCCCGAGCTCACCCCCGATGAGCTGCGCCACGCCTACCGCGTCGCGGTGCGCAACCGCTCGATGGACGAGCGCATCGTTCGGCTGCTGAGCCAGGGCCGCATCAAGTTTGCCATCTACGGACCCGGCCAGGAGATCCATGCCACCGCGACGGCGCTGGCGTGGCACAAGGCGATGGGCGGCGATGCCAGCAAGTTCGGCTTCTGCGGCCACTACCGCAGCGGCACGCTGTACTCGATGTGGGCGGAGCTGACGGGCCGGAAGGACCTCGTGCTCGACGTCATCCGGCAGCAGTTCAGCCGCGCCACCGACCCCTTCAGCGGCGGTCGGAACATGGTCAACCACCTGCTCGACATGGACCGCGGGCTGCTCCCCATCCAGTCGCCCCTGGGCATGAACCTGGGCAAGGCGGCCGGCTACGGACAGGCGATGCGGCTGTCGGGGATCGAGGACGGCTTCGTCGCCGCGGCGATCGGTGACGGCACGACGGCCGAGATCGACACCCACGACGCGATGAACGCCATCTCGGTGTGGTCGCTGCCGATGTGCGTGATGGTGACGGACAACCGCATCGCCATCTCCACGGAGCCGGAGGACGGGCGCGGCATCAAGGACTTCGAGGCGTACGCCAAGGCCTTCGACCTGAAGTTCTTCTCCTGCGACGCCCGGGACTTCCACGCCGTCTACGAGACCGCCTACGCCGTCGCCACGTACTGCCGGACGGAGCAGCGCGGCGCCCTCTGGCACGTCCACGACATGCCCCGCCTCAACGGCCACAGCTCCGCGGGCAACTACCGCTTCGCCCTGGACCAGGACGATCCGATCCTGACCTTCGGGGAGTTCCTCGTGGAACAGGGGCACCTGGAGCAGGCCGACATCTGCACCCGCATCGAGGGTGAGGGCGCCGACTACTTCGCCTGGCACGACCTCGGCACCGTCATGGCCGAGGAGGACGCCATCGTCGGCCAGTGGATGGCCGACGTGGAGAACGAGCCGGAGCCCGATCCGTCGGCGATCCACACGTTCATCCGCCCGCCCTTCCCGGAGTCGTCCGACCCGGCCGATCTCAACGACCGGCCGACCACCAACGTGACGTACGCGGGCGCTCTGCGGTCCGCCCAGCGGGACATCTTCGACATGTACCACGCGGCCATCTGGGGCGAGGACGTCGCCAAGCTCGGCGGCGTGATGCAGGCGACGGCGGGGCTGCACGACCTGCATCCGGAGCGGGTCATCGATGCGCCCATCAACGAACCGCTGATCGTCGGCACGGCGGTCGGCGCGGGCATGTACCCGGGCTTCCGCGTGATGCCGGAGATTCAGTTCGGCGACTACGCGCTGAACGCGTACCACTGGCTGGTGCACATGGGGAACCTGTACTGGTCGAGCCTCGGCCAGATCAGCCCCGCGGTGATCCTCCGCATGCCGACCGACCCCTTCGGCGGCGGAGCCATCTACCACTCGATGTCGGTGGACGGCTTCTTCGCCAACATCCCCGGGCTCGTGATGGTGATGCCGTCGACGTCCTACGACGCGTACGGGCTGATGCTCAGCGCGGCCGAGTACGGCGGCCCGGTGATCTTCTGCGAGCCGAAGTACTGCTACCGACGGTCCCACGGCCCCGCGTTCGAGGGCGAGCCGACCGACAAGGACGGCATCAAGGCGCTCAAGACGCACATCCGCAAGGGCGGTATCCCCGACATCGGCAAGGGCGTGCGCGTCCCCCTGGGCAAGGGCATCGTCCGCCGTCCCGGCACCGACTTCACGCTGGTGGGTTGGGGCCGCGGCGCCATCTTCGGCGAGGAGGTCGGCGCGAAGCTGGCTGCCGAGGGAATCTCCGCCGAGGTCATCGACCTGCGCACCATCGTGCCGCCGGACATGGATCTGGTGTTCGAGTCGGTGCAGAAGACGGGCCGCCTGCTCGTCGCCGCCGACGACCGCACGTTCGCCGGGTTCCACCGCGAGATTCAGGCGCAGGTCGCCGAGGCGTTCCCGGGTGTCCCCGTCCGCGCCGTGGGCATGGAGAACGTGCCCGCCATCGGCCAGTCCGAGGTGCTGGAGGAGGCCGCGGCGCTGAACCCCGAGAAGGTCGAAGCCGCCGCCCGCGCGTTGCTGGGTCAGAGCGCGACGCAGTCCGGCGCGACCGCCGGTTGGAGCTGGGTCCCGCCCCGCTACTACGTCGGTTAGGACCGCGTGTTCGGGATCAAGAAGAGGCGTCGAGAGCGCGTCAAAGCGGAGCCATTCCCCAACGTTTGGGAAGAGGCGATCGTCGAGCACGTCCACTACTGGGAGCTGCTGAACGAGGCGGACCGCGCCGAGCTGCGCGGGCACGTCCAGGTGCTGCTGGACGAGAAGGACTTCGAGGGCGCCGGGGGCCTCGAAATCACCGACGAGATCCGCGTCGTGATCGCGGCCCAGGCGGCGGTCTTGCTGCTGCACCGAGAGCACGACTACTTCCCTCGGCTGCGTTCGATCGTGGTCTACCCGCATGCCTATGAGGCGCCGGGACAGGACGACCGCCCCGGCGAGATCGGCGAGGGGGCGCAAGGGCGGCTGGGGGAGTCCTGGCTGCACGGCACCGTCGTGCTGTCCTGGAACAGCGTGCTCGGCGGAGCGACCAACCCGGTGGACGCCCAGAACGTCGTGTTCCACGAGTTCGCGCACCAGCTGGACTCCGAACTCCCCTCCAGCGCCGGGGCTCCCCGGCTCCCCCAGCGGAAGCTGTACGCGGCGTGGGCGCGGGTGATGGGGGAGGCCTACGAGGAGCTGCACGAGGACCTCGAGCGGCACCGCAAGACGCTGCTGCGGGACTACGCGGCCACGAACGCGGCGGAGTTCTTTGCCGTGGTCACGGAGTACTTCTTCGAGCGGCCCAACGCGCTGAAGCGGCGCTATCCGGAGCTGTACGCCCTGTTCGCCCGGTACTACGCCCAGGACCCGGCCGAGCGGACCCCGCGGTAGGCGATGCGGCTCCTGAGCTGGAACCTGTTCGGGCTGTCGGACGAGCACCTGGATGTTCGGACGGAGGCGGCCGTGTTCACCGCCCTGCTGGGCGGTCCCCCGCACGTGGTGCTCGCCTCGGGGAACGCGCCTCCGATCCCGGACGTGCTGATGTTCCAGGAGGTCGTCGACCGCACGTTGAACGCGCACCTTCGACCGCACCTGACCGCCGCCGGCTTCACGCTCCTGCCGAACCGGGCGCCCGAGCGTGACTACTACGAAGTCATCGCTGTGCGGCCGCCGTCCAAGATCGTCTCCCACGAGGTCCACGCCCTCCCCAGCCAGATGGGTCGCGAGCTCGTCGAGGTCATCATCGAACGCGACGGACTGCGGTGGATGCTGCTGACGGGCCACCTCGAGAGCCTGAAGGGCGGGGCGAAGCTCCGCGTGACGCAGGCCCGATCGGTGCTGGAGCGCATGCGCGCTCACGAGGGCCCCGCGGTCTTCGCCGGAGACACGAACCTCCGGCAGGTCGAAGCCGATCGGCTGGGTCCGCTGGTCGATGCGTG
The DNA here is from genome assembly GCA_024229515.1 of Pseudomonadota bacterium. GTDB lineage: Bacteria > Myxococcota_A > UBA796 > UBA9615 > UBA9615 > JAAESI01. The sequence goes on from JAAESI010000020.1 coordinate 21,994, forward strand.
GGAGGCCTGCGGGTCGTCACGGCTGCATCGGTGGACGTGGGGACCGTCGAAGCGGTCGAAGGCCCGGTTCGACCGGATCTGGGGTGATGGCGTCGTCTTCGACCAGTTCCGCACCACCGGTCGGGACGCGGTCACCGCCGACGGACAGCGGCCGTCGGACCACCTCGCGGTCCGGGTCGAGGTTCGCCCCGAATAGCTCGCCCCCCTGCCCCGTCCGAAGGGCATGCGACGCTCCCTTCTCTTCGCAGTCTCCGCCCTCCTGCTCCTGCCCGGGTGCCCCAAGCCCCGCGAGTGGAAGGCGGCCCTCGCCTCGGCGCGCGCCAACGGCGTGATCGAGGTCGACGCCCAGCTCAACGGCGACTCCCGCTTCTGCGCGGACGTTCGCGACCGGATGAACGCGCCGAACATGGTCCGCTGCAGCCCCGGGGCGGACGTGTCGGTGATGACGAACCTGGACGTCGAACCGCCGGACCACCGGTGGAACACCAAGCACCACCTGACCGACTACGTCGCCGCAGTGTACGAGGTTCAGAACCCTGCCTTCGAAGCCGCCGTGCATCAGTTCCGCGCCTCGCATCGGGCGCTGGAGCGGGCCGAGTACGAGCTCGCCATGGCGACGCCGCAGTGCGACATCGAGGAGCTCGAGGAGAAGGTCCACCGGCTCCGCGCGGCCCGCGACCGGGCCGAAGCCGTGCTCGACGAGACGCCTCGCACCCTCCTCGAAGAAGAGATCGCGACCCACGCCTGGACGTCCGTCCACCATGCCTGGACGTCTGAGTTCGGCTGGACTGCCACCCTGGCGGGGGCGGGCTCGAGTCTGCAGCGCGCCGACAGCGGCGACGTGGTCTTCCGAGGCGTCGACCAGGAGGGCTTCCCGCCCGCCGGCATCCAGCATCGCCGGGCGGTCGAGCCGGACCAGCAGCGCGTGCTCGATGCCGCCTACGGCCGCACCGCCAAGGGGGTCGCTCACATGCTCGATGAGCAGCTGGAGCGGGTCGCCGCGCTGCGCGAGTTGCAGTGCCCGCCGACCCCGCGCTGGACGGACGCCCCGGACTGGCTGGAGTGCCGCGCCGAGGTCCGGCTGCTGCGCGGCCAGGCGCCCTGGCGGAGGTAGTACGCTGCGGGCATGTCGAAGCTGCCCGCCGCCCTGCTCGTCTTCCTGCTGGCCTTGACCGTCGCCTGCCCCCCGCGGCTGGATCGAACGGACGACGACGATGACTCGGCCTCGGACGACGATGACTCGGCCTCGGACGACGACGACGACACGACGGACGACGACGACACGACGGACGACGACGACGTGGCGCCCCCCGGAGATCCCGGGGTGCTGGACGCGGCCGCGGCGGTGACCGGGGACTGGTCCTGCATCGACCCGACAGGCTCGCCGGGAGCCCAGCCGGGCGCCTTCGACGGCGTCGTCCTGGACTTCTCCGAGGAGGATCCCGTGGCCGGCGCGCAGGTGGAGATCTGGCCCAACAACACCCCCGACGGGGCCCAGGCCTTCGAGACCGACGCCACCGGCGCCTTCAGCGGTCCCGAGGGCTCCATCCGCTCCTGCCTGCGCTTCGGGGCGCGGGTCTGGACCGAGTTCGAGCCGCCCGAGACCTACCCGACGTGGCACGCCGACCTGGTGGTGACAGAGCCGCCTCCCTACGATGTCGTGCTCGAGTCCGTCGCCTACTCCACGTACCAGCTGCTGCCGCTGACGGTCGGGGTCGAGCCGATGGCGGGGCGGGCCCTGCTCATCGGCCGCTTCGTCGACTGCGCGGGCGATCCCATCGCCAACGCCGAGGGCATGGTGGGGAGCGTGGACCTGAACACGGGCGCCGTGGAGGTGGGCGAAGGCTCGATCCGCTACTTCTCCGACGGGGACCCCGACGGGGACCAGCTCTGGATGAGCGACGACGGGCTGATGATGGCCCTGAACGTGGTCGCAAACGACGGCCCCGATCTGATGCTGTGGGGCGTGCCCCAGGACGACAGCCACTGCCTGGAGGATGGCTCGGGGAACCCGGTCGTGGCCTCGAGCAACCCTGATCAGTGCCTGCTCGCGGTGCGTTCGGTCGAGCCGCTGGTCGACGCCGCCGGGATCATCCCGTTCCGGGTCGGAGGGCTCCCGCCCGGCTGCATCTAGGAGTCAGCGGACCTCGGCGGGGGACGTCAGCCGTGCCTTGTCGGCGCGGTTGGCGTGGATGATGGACCGCACGCCGTCGCCGTCGAGATCGCACTCGGCCCAGATGTCGAAGTCCCCGCCGTACTTGCCGGGGGAGGTCTCGATGCGGACCTCGCAGGGCGTGTCGACGACATCGAAGTACAGCCAATCGGTGTAGTCCTTGGCGCAGTCTCCGGCGAAGGGGCGCTTGTCCGCTCCGACGGGGGGTCCCGGGCAGCGCGGCGCTGGGATGAACACGTCCCACTCGGCCATGTAGACCTTCTCTGAGATTCGCAGGGTGTCGACGAGGTAGCGCACCTCTTCGAAGACCACCTCGGGGTCGTCCTTGCGGGAGGTCCAGGCGTCGTACTTCCGGGCGGGCTTGGGGCCGGCGAAGATCTGGAAGGCGACGGTCTCTTCGGGTCCGTTGAGGTACGCGACCTCGGCGCCGGGGCGCATGTAGACGACGGAGCCTTCGGTCAGGTCGTACGTGTGGCCGTCCAGGGTCAGCGCGCCGCCGCCCTCCATGATCAGCAGGTACTCCTCGGTGTCGTCCCGGTGGAACGGCACCGCGGCACCGGGCTCGAGGGCGATCGCGGCGAAGAAGGCGTTCTTGCCCTCGGCGAGCTTGAGCAGCTTGGCGTTGCCGTTGGGTGACGCGAACCACTGACCCTGGTCGTCGGGGTCGACCGTCACGACGGGGTTGGTCGGGCCCGCGAGGGGGGCGGGTTCACCGCCGATGGCACCGAAGGAGAGGAACAGGGCGGCGACGAGGGCCGCGGGGAGGAGGGTCAGAAGGGGCTGCCGCATGGCGACAGGCTACTGGGTCCCGATCAGTGCTGCTTGCGCACCAGACCCTTGGCGTCGGACCACTTCATGTTGCGCTCGAGGCTCTCCCACTGCTCGGTCTGCTGGGGGGTCATCTCGGCGTAGACGTCCTCGAAGATGGCCTTGAGCGGAGGAGCAGGGATCTCCTCGACCTCGGTCCAGACGGCCCGGATCTCGGCGTCGAGCTCGTCCTGCTGGGCCTGCTCCTGCTCGTCGGACCACAGGCCCTTGGCGATCAGGTAACGGCGGGTGCGGCCGAGGGGATCCAGCTCCCACCAGCGCTTCGTGACGTCCTCGTCGCGGTAGCGGGTGGGGTCGTCCGAGGTGGTGTGGGCGCCCAGGCGCCAGGTCAGGCACTCGATGAGCGTGGGCCCTTCGCCGGCGCGGGCCCGGGCGGCCGCTTCGCTGGCGATCTTGTGGACGGCGAGCAGGTCGTTGCCGTCGACGCGGAGGCCGGGGATGCCGTAGCCCTTGGCCTTGGCGGCCATCGACCGGGCGGCGGACTGACGCCCGACGGGGGTGCTGATGGACCACTGGTTGTTCTGGCAGATCCAGACGACGGGGAGCTTCTGCACGGTGGCGACGTTGAGCCCGGTGTGGAAGTCGCCCTCGGAGGTGGCGCCGTCGCCCATGAAGCACATGGTGACGCGGCCGTCCTGCTTGAGCTTGCCCGCGAGCGCGAGGCCGCACGCCTGGGGGATCTGGTTGGCGATCACCGAGCTCATCGTGACGTAGTGGTAGTCGTGGCCGGGGGGGTGGCACGGCATCTGCCGGCCCTTGGTGATGTCGGCGTTGTTGCCCAGCAGCTGGTTGAAGTATTCGCGCAGCGTGAAGCCGCGGTACAGCAGCGCGCCCGCCTCGCGCAGGGCGGGGACGATCCAGTCGGTCGGCTCCAGGGCCGAGGCGGAGCCGAAGACCGCCGCTTCCTGGCCGACGCAGGCGCCGTAGAAGCCGATGCGGCCCTGGCGCTGGAGGGTGAGCATGCGGTCGTCGATGAGGCGCTGACGCACCATGACGCGGTGAAGCTCGAGGATGGCCTCGTCGTCCAGGAGCGGCTCGCCCACGAGGTTTCCCTGGGGGTCGAGCACCCGGATCAGGTCCTCGGTGGGGAGGTCCTCGGGGGGGCAGACGTCCTGCGCGGGGTAGGTCGGGTTCGGGTGGCTCATGGGGAGCGCGGATCTACCACAGCACGCTCAGAACAGGACGACGACGTGGCCTGCCCCGCCCGCGGCGGCCGCGCCGGTGGTCCCGATGGAGCCGGGGTAGTCGACGTCGCCGGTGTTGGGGGGTGTGGTGCTGTCGGTAGCGGTCTGGAGCGAACCGCTGGTGACATCGGTGGGGTGGAGGTAGCCCGAGCCGCCGCCCCCGCCGGCGTGGAGGATGCCGGAGCTGCCGCCGTAGTAGCCGTCGCCACCTCCGCCGCCGGAGTTGCCGGGGCTGGGGAAGGCGAGGCCGTCGCCGCCGAAGTTCTTGCCCCCGGCCTCGTTGACGAAGCCGAGGCAGCTGCCGGTGCCGCCGCCGGAGGACTGGGTGCCGGGCTGGCCGGCGCAGGCGGAGTAGTCGCCGCCGGGGGTGGCCCAACTGCCGAACTCGCCATCGGTGCCGCCGCCCCCGCC
>JAAESI010000021.1 GCA_024229515.1 Pseudomonadota bacterium
CGGTACTTCGTCTTGAACTTCAGCGTCACCTTGCTCTTCGTGCGTGCGGCCATCTTGGTCGTCTCCGGAGGCTGATCCTCGAGGAGCACCGTGGGCCGAGCAGGCCCATCAGGTCAAGACGCCGAGCCATGCACCAACGCCTCGCCGCAAGGTCGACCGACACTTCATGCCGCTCATGGGTTTCCCCTCCGGGTTCGGAGCATACTTGGGTCACCGATGCCCGACTGGTTTGACGACGACGAACTCTGGACGACCGCCCGCCTGGCGATGTTCCCCCCCACCAGCTTCGCCGCCGCCCCGGCGGAGGTGGCGGCGTTGTTCGAGCTCTGCGGCCACCGCCCGCGTCCTGCGCTGGACGTGCTGGATCTGCCCTGCGGCCCCGGGCGGCACACCGTCTGCCTGCAGCGCGCCGGCCACCGGGTCGTCGCCGTCGATCGCACCGATGCCTACCTCGAAGAGCTCCGCGTCCGGGCGCTCGACCGGGTCGAGGTCGTGCAGGCCGACATGCGGGACTTCGTCCGGCCCGACAGCTTCGACCTCGCGATCAACCTGTTCACCTCCTTCGGCTTCTTCGAAGACCTCAACGACGACCGGCAGGTGCTCCGGAACTTCCACGCCAGCCTCCGCCCCGGCGGGCACCTCGTCATCGACCTCATGGGGCGCGAGGTCCTCGCCCGGATCATCCAGCCCAAGCGCTTCCAGCGCCTCGCCGACGGCACCGTGCTGCTCTGCGAAAACCGCGTGGTCGACGGCTGGAGCTGGATGGAAGGCACCTGGACCTACATCCGCGACGGGCACAGCAAGGTCATCCCCTTCGGCCACCGCCTCTGGACCGGATCCGAGCTGCGGCGTGAGCTCCGCGACGCGGGGTTCGCCGATGTGCAACTCTTCGGCGGGTTCGACGGCTCCGACTACGACCACGAGGCCCGTCGGCTCGTCGCGGTGGCGCGCAAGTGACCGACGGGCGGCTGCTCAGCTGGCCGCACTCGCTGGCGCGGGTGGGCGTGGCCTGGATCGCTTTCGGGCTCACCGCGTTCGTCTACTGCGTCGTCGCGCTCTTCCTCCTGCCTTGGCGTGGCATGCGCCTGCAGTTGGCGTCGTCGTACGCCCGGTGGATCGCGCCCATCTGCCTCCGCCTCTGCGGCATCCGCTTCTCCGTCGATCACCTCGAGCGGGCGACGAAGGGGAGCCCCTGCATCCTCACGTTGAACCACGCCTCCCAGCTGGACGCCTTCCTCGTGATGGCTGCGTTCCCCCCGCGGGGTTGCGGCGTGGGCAAGAAGGAGGTGCTCTGGCTCCCGATGTTCGGCCAGGCCTACTGGCTCGCCGGCATGCTCCTGATCGACCGCTCCAGCCGGGAGAAGGCGATTGAGGAGATGGACCGGCTGTCGGCCGTCGTGCACGAACTGGGGCTCAGCCCGGTCATCTCGCCGGAGGGCACGCGCAGCCCCGACGGTAGCCTCGGGCTGTTCAAGAAGGGCGTCGTGCACATGGCGATCGCGACCCGGCTGCCCATCCGCCCGCTGGTCATCCAGCACGCGTGGCGGAACATGCGCCCGCGCCAGTTCCGCATCAAGGCGGGGTCCCTGCGCGCCGAGGTGCTCCCTGACATCGACACCACCGACTGGTCCGTCGAGACGCTCGATGAGCACCTCGACACCATCCGGCAGGCCTACGTCACGGCGTTGGAGCCGGTCTAGGGTCGGCGTTCTTGGCGTAGGTGTCGGCCCAGCGGATCATCTCCCAGAGCACGTGCCCGATGGACTCTCGAGCGCGGTAGCCGTGCTCTTCGAACGGCAACTCCACCCAGCGAACCGTGCCGCCGTTGCCCTTCATCGCCGCGTACATGCGCTTGCTCTGGATCGGGTAGGTGCCCGAGTTGGGGTCCTCGGCGCCGTGGATCATCAGCATCGGTTCGTCGATGAGCTTCACGTGGCTGAACGGTGGCATCGTCACGTGGCGTTGGTGCATGGCTCGGCGTCTTGATCTGATGGGCCTGCTCGGCCCACGGTGCTCTCCGAGGCAAAGCCTCGGGAGAAGACGCAGATGGCCGCACGCACGAAGAGCAAGGTGACGCCGAAGTACAAGACCAAGTACCGGGTGCGAAATTGGGCTGCGTACGAGGAGTCGCTCCGCCGGCGCGGCGAGCTGACGATCTGGTTCACCGCCGCCGCCGTCGGCTCCTGGAGCGCACCCCCGTCGGGATGACCAGGGGGGCAGCAGGCGTACTCCGATCTC
>JAAESI010000022.1 GCA_024229515.1 Pseudomonadota bacterium
AAACGGTAGTTTACCTACAGACGTTAGTGACGCTACAGCACCTTTCTCATCACGACCGTGCATTGGGTTAGCACCAGGAGCGAAAGGAGCACCAGCACGACGACCGTCTGGAGTGTTACCTGTCTTCTTACCGTATACAACGTTAGACGTGATAGTAAGAACTGACTGTGTAGGGATAGAGTTACGGTAAGTCTTAAGCTTACGGATCTTGTTCATGAACGTAGAAACTAGTTCACAAGCGATATCATCTACACGAGAGTCGTTGTTACCGTATTTAGGGTAATCGCCTTCGATTTCGAAATCGATAGCAATGCCGTCTTCGTCACGGATTGGCTTAACTGTAGCAAACTTAATTGCAGATAGAGAGTCAGCCGCAACAGATAGACCAGCGATACCACAAGCCATAGTACGACGAACGTCACGGTCGTGAAGAGCCATTAGAGACGCTTCGTAGCTGTACTTGTCGTGCATGTAGTGGATGCTGTTTAGTGCAGTCACGTACTGCTTAGCTAGCCAGTCCATGAATGTGTCTAGGCGACCCATTACGTCATCGTAATTAAGAACTTCGTCAGTGATCTTGTCAGCAACAGGACCTACTTGAAGTTTAAGCTTCTCATCTACACCGCCGTTGATTGCGTAAAGCATTGTTTTCGCAAGGTTAGCACGAGCACCGAAGAACTGCATTTGCTTACCAACGATCATTGGAGATACACAACAAGCGATAGCGTAATCATCAGA
>JAAESI010000023.1 GCA_024229515.1 Pseudomonadota bacterium
CACTAGTGCCAATTTAATTTGCTTGCCGCCTAGAAAAGCAGCAATGTGAATTGCACGCCGCACACAAGCACGCGGGGTATATGATACTGCGGGGCTTCTTGGGAGACGGCGTGTAGCCGTAGGCGACGCAGCTTGCACCGGAGCTTGCACCCGGGCCATCTGGAGGGCCAGTTCCGGGTCAACGGCGTGGATGGAGCATTCTTGCAGCTCCTCTCTGAGCAGGACCTTGTGAACCACCTCGGCCTGTTGCCATTGCAGGCGCGGAAGGTAGTGTGCAGCTTCCGCGCCTTGCAGGCCTGATGCTCATCAGCCTTTGCGTCTTGTCGCAATTTTGCCCCCGGGCGCCGCGACGTGAGGACAAGCACGCTGCGACAGAAAGGCTCGGTTGTCATCGGGGGGAAAGCGCGCCAGAGAGGAGAGGCTCGAACGGAAACAATTCTGCATAGATTCACACACGTGGTTGTAGACGTCAGGCGGGGTACTTTGCAACAGTTGGGTAGCAGGGGGAAGGTTTAAAACAAAGAGATGCACACAAATTTCTAACCGTAGGCGGAAACTATTCTGCATAGATTCAGGGTTGCATACCCCTTGTATCCCCGTCTCAATGTTGGCTTTGGACTTCGAAGTCGGAGGGGCGATGGACTTACATTTTGAAGATGATGGGTCAGCGCGCCCTCAACATTGAAATGGGGATACAAAGGGGTACCCGATAATCTATGCAGAATAGTTTC
>JAAESI010000024.1 GCA_024229515.1 Pseudomonadota bacterium
CCATTGCTCCAAGGTCATGCTCAAGTCGGTCATCGCGATCTCCTTCGTCGTTCGCTTGTTTCGTCACTTGCAAACTAGAAGGGCGCGGTGGCCACCTTCAATCTGGTGGCCCGAAAGCCCACCTCACTTTGAGACTCTGCCGCTTGGAGCTTCGACCGGGTTCGGAGTCCAATAGCGTTGCAGCGGAGATGTACAAGGGCGGGCAGCCGCTTAAACGCCGCTTGTGATCTCGGCCGCCGGACGATCCACGGCGCTTCCTTGGCGACTACGCGCCCTTCGGGGCGCGGTGCGGCGCGGGAGCGCCTTGCCGAGCATCTTGCGGACCGCTCCGACCGTTGATGGAAGCGTTAACCTCCTTCAACCATGCCGCTCCCCGCCGAGACGAACGCCTTCCTCGAAGACCACGAACTGGTGGATCCCAAGACCTTCGAGGTCCTCGTTCTCTCCGATGACGGCGCCTGGCTCGTCGCCCCCACCACCGGCCGACGCTTCCCCATCGTCGACGGCATCCCCCAGCTCCTGGAGTCCGAGGCGGATCCGCTCCCAGGTGTACGATGAGCCCGGGGAAGGCCGACGATGACTGACGAGCCCTACGGCGGCGACAGCTACGCCATCGACTGCCGGCTGTTCACCGGGTTCAGTCCCTGCCGCTACCGGCGCGACTGCCCGGGCTGCCCCCACTACGACCCCGTCGACGTCCGTATCCTCCTCGTCGTGCTCGACGCCCTCGGCGATGTGCTCCGCTGCACCTCCTTGCTGCCCGCCATCCGCCGCGAGTGGCCCCGCGCCCACGTCACGTGGCTGACCCGCCCGCAGGCCGCCCCCCTGCTGAAATACAACCCGCTGGTGGACCGCGTGCTCGTGCTCGGCGACGCCACCTCGGCCGTGCTGTCGGCGCTGTCCTTCGACGTCGCCCTGTGCCCCGACAAGTCCATCCCCGCCGGCTCGTTGATGGCCCTCGTCAACGCCCCCGACAAGCGCGGCTTCGGCATCGACAAGGGCGGCGCCATCGCCCCCCTCGGCCCGGACGCCGAGTACCTCTACAAGCTCGGCCTCGACAACCACGCCAAGTTCTTCGAGAACGACAAGTCTGAGCAGCAGGTCTCCACCGAGTGCCTCGGGCTGACCTACAAGCACGATCGCTACGTCGCCATCCTGGACGACGACGAGCGCCGCACCGCCCGCGAGGACCGCCGCGTCGCCGGGGTCGGGGACGACGAGGTGCTGGTCGGCTGGAACACGGGCTGCAGCCCCCGCTACGGCTACAAGAAGCTCACGGTCGAGGACCAGGTCGAGCTCATGCTCATGTCCTGGCAGTTCCTCCCCCGCAAGGACGCCATCCGCTTCGTGCTCCTGGGCGGCGGTCGCGAGGACGACGAGCGCAACCGGGCCATCGAGGAGGCCCTCGCCGAGGAGCAGGTCCCGGTGGTGCGAAGCCCCTGCCTCAGCGGCCTCCGCCGCGGCCTCAGCGCAGCCGCCGCGTGCGACATGATCGTCACCGGCGACACGCTCGGCCTGCACATGGCGATCGCCCTGAAGAAGCCCACCGTCGTCTGGTTCGGCATCACCTGCCACCAGGAGATCGACCTGTACGGGCGCGGGCTCAAGATCCTCAGCAAGGTCCCGTGCCGCCCCTGCTGGCTGCAGTCCTGCCACCTGGAGCCCAAGTGCTTCCGTGATCTGCCCTGGAGTTCGATGGCGGGGGCCGTGGCGGAGATGGCGATCACCATCCTGCGCGAAGGCCGCTGGAAGGGTGAGCGCCTCATCGGAACCTTCCCCCCGAAGGGCCGCGTCAACCCGCCCCTGGGCGTCTCTCCAGGGCCGATCGTCCAGGCCTGACAGCAAAAAAAGATCGAAGGGATCGGATCGGCCTCCCGTCCGATGCTCCAGAAGCCCCCGGGTCCCCACAAGGTCCCGGCAACCTGGAGAAGAAAACCCATGCGACGTAAGCTGTTCGCTCTCATCGCCCTCCTGGCCGTTGCTCTCCCCGCGTCGGCCTTCGCGGGACACCGCAGCCACCACAACTCCGCCGATGCGCGAGGCTCTCATTGCGAACGTCCGGTTCGCAGCGGCTACGTGACCGTCGACAACCCCAACCGCGTCACCATGCAGGTCATCATTGACGGCCGAAACATGGGCAGCGTGCGCGCCGGCGACACCGCTCGCTTCGGCCCCCTGGACGAAGGCCAGCACAAGGTCGCCGCCAAGTACGTCTGCAACAAGCGCTCGCTCACCCGCCGCATCCTCAAGGAGCGCGTCTGGGTCGACGCCCGACGCCCCGTGCGCATCAACCTGCCGTACGCCGATCTCGCCATCGTCGAGGTGTCCAACGAGTGGATTGAAGGCATGGACATCTCCGTGGACGGCCGCACCGTCGACTACGTCCAGGCCAACGGCCGCACCGCGTTCATCGCGCCGACCTACGCCTCCGTCTCGCTCATCGAGCCGGCCGGCACCCGCGCCATGACCGCCCGCATCGACGGACACGGCTTCTCCACGGAGTCGCTGACGCTCATCCCGCCGCGCCACGCCAAGGTCCTGGTGCGGAACCCGACCCGAGCCCGCCTCCAGCTGGTGGACGGCAACGGCCGCGTGCTCTGCGACCTCGCTCCGAACTCGTCGGAGCAGATTCGGCTGCGCTCGGGCTGGACCGGACTCGCGGTGCTCTTCCGCGGTCGCACCATCGACTCGACGAAGCTCATCGCCTCGCCCTTCTGCAACATGAACTGGAACATCGAGCCGCAAGTGGCCCTGTACGAGGACTACGACGACGGCCGCGGCCGGCACGCCAGCACGCACCACGAGACCCACCAGCGGCGCGGCTACCGTCGCTCCTCCAGCCGGCGGGTCAGCTGGAGCAGCCGGTGGAGCTCGAACTGGTAACCAACCAGACCCTCGGGTCACTCCTCCGAAGGCGGGCGCTCAACCGAGCGTCCGCCTTTCGGCGTCATGGCCCACGCCACGAGCACCACCAGCGGCAGCGCAAACAGCGTCGCGTCGGTCGACAGCCAGCCGATCTCCGACCGCTCCATCGACAGCGGGTAGAACCAGTAGTAGCTCGGCTGAACGTGCAACTGGAACGCATCCAGGAGCATGTGGAGGGCACCCCCGAGGGCCAGCATCGCCGCGATCCGGCGTCGCGACACCGGGGTCACCAGCACCTGCGGCAGCACCGCCGCCACGAACACCGCCGTGACCGCCAGCCCCACCGGCGTGTGCGGAAACTCGAGCCCGAAGAGCAGCCGGAGCATCGCCGGCCCAGACTCCGCGAGGCCGCTCTCGACGGCAATGTGGAGCAGCACACGGGGCAGCCGGGAGGCGAGATCGGGCAGCACCGCCCCCGCCGCCAGCCAGCCCGCCGACGGCCGATCCACCAGCCGCACCCCGGCGATCCAGCCCGAAGCGGCGTGGGTGATCAGGTCAGCCACGGACCCTCCGCATCACAAAGACGGTGCCGACCGCCAGCACCAGCGCCAGGGACAGCGCCCCCACCACCAGCTTGACGCGCCCGAAGCGGTGCAGCAGCACCCGCTCGACCTGCACGCTCGGCCCGGGCCCCCAGGTTCCGGAGGCGGACACATAGGCCAGTCGGCTGGTGGTTCGCGATTCCGGGGGGATGCCGCGGAGTTCGACCCGGTAGCCCCGACCCGTCAGCACCATCACGTCCCCGTGGAGCTCATCGATCGAGTGCTGGGGGATGTGAATCGCCAGCCCGTCGCAGTCCGCCCCCGGACGCAAGCACTCGGACATCGACAGCTCGGCGCGGTCCGCCTTGCCGCCCAGGTCCCACACCCCGACGACGAGCATGATCCCCGTCACACAGGCGAGCAGTGCGCGACTCACGCTGCTCTCACGGTCAGTGAAAGAGGGGTTCGTCGCCGTCGCCGCCGACCAGTCGGAGGTGCGGATGCTTGGGCTTCTTGGGCTTCTTGGGCGTGCGCGGAGGGCCGTTCAGCCGCCGCTTGTAGCCGGTGATGGCGAGCCAACCGACGAGGGCGCCGAACAGGTGAATCGCGTGGTCGACCCCCTGAGAGGCGAACCCGAACTCGAGCAGGAACCACAGCGGGAGCATCTGCCGCGCGGTGAAGATGAACGGCAGCAGGAGCACGTTGATCTCCTGGTCCGGCCACGCGAAGCAGTACCAGGCCAGGAGCACGAACACGGCCCCCGAAGCGCCCACCGAGGGGGTCGCCCAGGACAGGAAGGGGAGGGCGTCGTAGCCGGCGAGGTGGAGCCCCCCGACGAGGACCATCTTGAGCAAAGCGGCCGCCGCTCCGCCGCCGAAGAAGAGGATCAGGAAGCGCTTGGGCCCCAGCTGGGTGGCGATGTTGGAGCCGAACATCCACAGCAGGAACAGGTTCCCCGCGAGGTGCCACAGGTCTCGGTCGTCGTGCAGGAACACGGCCGTGATCGGCTGCCAGATCATGCCCCGCCAGAACTGGCTTCCGGTCAACGCCCCCAGCTCGAGCACGAACGAGAAGCCAGTCCGCTGCAGGACCACCTGCATGAGGAACACCGCCCCCATCAGGATCATCACCTGCTTGACCACCAACGGCGTCTGCTGGGGCCCGATCCGGAACCCTCCACCGCCGCCCTGCGGGGGCGCGTACCGGCTCATGCCGGGCCCTCAGTGGTAGATCGGCTCATCGTCAGGCTCTTCGGGCTGAATGGCGCGGTCGACCGCGAGGCGGAGGTTCTTGCGGGCGCGGCGTCGGCGAAGGGACTCGCGGGGGTCCAGATCGAGGCCTGAGCGCCACCAGAAGTAGCCCACGATCAACCCGCCGATGGTGTAGCCGCCGGTGGGGCCGCTGGGGTTGATGCCGAGGGCCTGGATCACCAGGATCGTCACCACCCCCAGGGCGATGTACCGCATTTTCACCGGGATCAGGATGAGGAACGGGACGATCGCTTCGGGCGTCATCATGCAGCAGACGACCATGACCGCGACCACCGCGGGGGCCATGCCGCCGAACAACGCCGGGCCGGGCATGACGAAGCTGATCAGCCAGCCGACCGCCGCCCCGCCGATCGACGCGACGAACCACAGATGGAGGAAGCCGCGCCGGCCGAGCATGCGCTCCACCGGCGCCGCGAAGAAGACGAAGCCGAGGAACCCCAGCACCAGCGACGGAAGCACCGGGCTGACGAAGGGCGCGGTGACGATCTGCCAGGGGCGGAAGGTCTCCGGGCTCAGGGCGAGCACCATGCGCAGCGGGGTAGGGGAGGCGACCTCGAAGCCCTTGGGGCCCTCCATCAGGTCGACCCAGAGGGCCGGGATGACGGCCGTGATGAACCCAAGGAGCCACAGGACCGCGTAGGCGATCATCATGCGACGCCCCAGCGGGGTGATCTCGAGGCGGAAACCTCCGCGCACAATCTGGTTGGGATCGAAGGCCATCGACGGGGACTGCGACCTTAACAACGGAACCGGGCCGGCGGTGCTGGACATCCGTACAGGTCTGAACATATAGTCAGATGCCTCGGAGGAAGACGTGGACGGACTTACGAAGCGACAGCGGGAAATCTTGGAGTACATGCACGAACGCCAGACGGACGATGGGGTGCTCCCGTCGTACCGGGAGATCGGCAACCGCATGGGCATCCGGTCGACCAACGGCGTGAGCGATCACATCAAGGGGCTTCTCCGGAAGGGCTACCTGGTCCGCCGCGGCGGCGCCGGCAAGGCGGCGTTGGCGCGCTCGATGGCGCTGACGGACCTGGCTCTGGACGAGCTGGGCGCCCTCCAGCCGGTGCCGGAGCCCTTCGGCGACGGCGACATCGTGGAGATCGGGGTCTACGGCCAGGTCGCCGCGGGCGCGCTGAACCTCCACGACGAGTACCGCGAGGACACGCTCCGGGTGGACTCCTGCATGGTCCCCGGCGGCGCCAAGGTGTTCGCGCTGCGCGTCTACGGCGAGTCGATGATCAACGACGGCATCCTCCCGGGCGACTTCCTCTTCGTGCAGAAGCGACGGACCGTGACCAACGGCGAGATCGCCGTGGTGATGGTCGATGGGGAGTCCACGGTGAAGCGGTTCTTCCGAGAGGCCGACCGCATCCGGCTCCAGCCGGCCAACGATGCGATGGAACCGATCTACGTAGCCGCGGACGAGTTCCGCGAGGTGAACATCATCGGCCAGGTGGTCGGGATCTACCGCCGCATGCACTGACCGGCGGGTATCCTCGCAGGCGGTGAAGACTCTCCGCCTCGTGAGCCTCGGCAGCGCCTTCCTCCTCGCCGTGCCGGCTCAGGCCGCGGCTCCCTTCCAGTGCGACACCGTGCGCCGCCTCGAAGAGCGCGGCGGCATCCCGTGCTTTTTACAGCTGGCCAACCGGGTCGAGAGCGAGAACTTCTCCGTGGAGTGGGGCCCCGCTGGGACCGTGAGCCAGGCGGCCGCGGACGGCCTGTTGGCGGAGCTGGAGTCGTCCCGCGCCAGGTTCATGGACGCCGGGTACGCACAGCCAGCCGGCAACCCGGCGGGGAACCGCGTGCCCTACTACCTGGGCGACAGCGGGGGAGGGGCCCCCGGCATCAACTTCAGCGGTGGCTACACGACCGTCTGCAACGACTTCTCTCACGCGTACGTGGTGATGTCGAGCATCGAGGACGCGGTCGGAACGCTGGACGTGGCTAACCACGAGCTGTTCCACGCGGTACAGATGGGCTCGCCGTCGCCCTACGGGGTGGAGGGCTTCTACTGGGAGGCGTCGGCGACCTGGGCCGAGGAGTTCGTCCAGCCGGACTACGACATCTACCAGTGGTTCCTGCCGTCCTACACCAACAACACCACCTGGGCGCTGGACCACGAGGACGGCAGCCAGGACGGCTTCCTGCACAAGTACGCGCTGTTCATCCTCCCGATGTTCATGGGGGAGTCGGCGCCCGGGGGCCACGACGTGCTCCTGGGGGTGTGGAACGGCGACGCCAACGGGGTGATCCCGCGGATGAACGAAGTGTGGGCCGACGGCGGTCACGAGACTGACTTCGCCGAGCAGTTCGGCGCGTTCACCGCCCACGTCTCGACGATGGATTTTGTCGACGGGCTGAACTACGACTTCGCCCGCGTGCCTGCCCGAGACGTGCTCACGGGCGACACCGAACTGACGGACGTCATCGCCCCGCGGTGGTTCGGCTCACACTTCTACCGGGTGCTCCCGACCGACGACGACGTGCTCGAGGGGCGCACGAAGATGCGTGTCTCGTTCGACGGCGGCCAGTTGGGCTGGGTGGTCGCGATCAACCGCAGCCCCGACGATCGGGAGGCGATCCCGACGGTGCTCCAGTCCGACGGCGAGGGCCTCGCCAGCACCGCCGTCATCGACGTCGGCAGCGAATACGCCAGGACCTGGATCGTCGTCTCCAGCACCCAGACCGAGAACCAGGACTACTCGCTGTCGATCACGTTCGAGGACCAGACGGAGGCTCCCGGATCGGACCTCGAGCCGCCGGAGGAAGAGGGGCCGCGGCGGGGTGGAGGAGCCAGCTGCGCGGGCGTGACCTCGCATCCGTTCGGTTATCGTGGCGCCGCCTCGCTGTCCCTGCTGCTGCTCCTCCTGCCGATGGTCCGCCGACGTCCATGATCCACCCGCTGCTGTTGTCCCTGAGCCTGCTCGCCGCCCTCGCTGGGCCGGCGTTCGCCGAGGACAAGCCGGCCGACACGACCCAGACGTGGCCGCCGCCGGAGCTCAAGACCAAGCCGCCGCCGGTGACCCTGGAGCAGCTGCGATCCGGAAAGGCGTTCGGCATCGGGCTGAACGTGGGCTCTCGCACCGGGCTCACGCTGAAGATCTGGCCGAAGCGGCCCCACGGGATCACGCTGGATGCCGGCGCGACGAACTTCAGCAACTCGGTCTCGTTCGTGCTCGGGTACGCGTTCCACGCCAAGCCGATCCGTGGACCGAACGGCATCTCCGCGTCGTTCTACGTCGGCGCGGGGTTCCGCACGCGGCTGCTCATCTTCACCGAACCCGATCCCGACGACGAAGACCGGAACCTGGTGCGTGTCGCCGCGGTCCTGGGAGCCAGGATCCCGTTCGGACTGTCGTTCCTGATGAGCGGGTTCCCGGTCGAACTGTTCGTGGAAGCGGCGCCGGCGATCGACTTCTGGCAGAGCTTCGGCGTCGACGTCGAGGGAATCGGCGGCGTGAGGGTGTACTTCTAAGCCTTGAATTGACAGGCCCGAGGGTGACACTTATAAACCGGCCGTCCCGGGGGATTAGCTCAGTTGGGAGAGCGCAGCGTTCGCAACGCTGAGGTCACGGGTTCGAGCCCCGTATCCTCCACCAAGTTCGTAGGAGCCGCAGTCTGAGAAGGCTGCGGCTCTTTCCGTTCTTGTCCGGAGGGGTGTTCTGGGGACACGGAGGGCCGCGGAGAACAACAAAGAAAGACCTCCGTGCTCCTCCGTGGTGAGAAGAGATCTGGAAGTTAACATAATATCGATTATCGGACACAAAGCTGGAACTTCCCGACCAGGGCAGCCGTTGCGTCAGCCGTCCACGTACCGCCAGTGATCTCTTCTCCAACAAAGAGCCAGCGACCGTCGCACTCCATCCACCGCACGGTGCCTTCCCCGGAGTCGCCATCCCGGGTCCACGTGATCCGCGCCCAGGAGTCCTCCCGATGCTCCGTCACGGTGACCGAGTCGTAGCCCAGCACCTCCAGCGGCTCGGCTGAACCTCCGGCGAACGCGGCGCGCAACTGGTCGGCGGTCAGGTCCTCCGGCGGCGCCATGTCGATGATCGAGACGGTCTGCGTCTGCTCGGGACGGTCCAGCAGTACCATCCGGGTGGTGCCCAGGTCGTGGGCGGAGCGGATCGCGTAGCCGCCGAGGTCCACCTCGCCGACCAGGCTCGTGAGCAGCCCGAGGTTCTCTGCGGCGCGGAGCTCATCGAAGTTGGCCGGCGTCTCCGGTTCCGGCGGTGGCGCCGGGACGGACTCCGGGTCGGGCTTGCAGCCCAGCAGCACGAGCAGCACCAGAGCGCAGCTTCGCCGCATCTACCAGCCGAGCACGCGGTCGGGCCGGACCGCCGGCTCTTCGCTGTCGTCCTGGATCGAGCTGCTGTTGGCCACCAACGACCAGAGCGTGCCGCCCGCGGACGGGAAGACAATCTGCCGGCCGTCCACCGCCGGCGCCGCCGCCACGCCCATCAGACGCGAGCCGTCGGTCGGTCGGAAGCGCCACTGCTCGGTCCCTTCGAACCGGTCGATGGCGTACAGCGTGCCCACGACGTCGCCCACGAGGATGCTGCCGCCGGCCCGCGTGGGCGGTCCGAACTGCGCGTTATCGATCTCGAAGGTCCACACCGCTTCGCCGGTGTCCGCGTCCAGGCAGCGCACGCGCCCCTGGGTGTCCGAGGTGTATAGGTACCCCCCGGCGATGATCATCGTGGACGTCGCCGCCGCCTCCTCCGCGATCCAGCGGACCCCGTGAGTGCGTGAGTCGAGCCCCACGACCGGCCCACCGAAGGCCGAAGCGATGTACAGGTCGCCATACGCGAGCACCTCGGCCTGCACGTCGGGGAACTTCCCCTCGCCTACCTTGGCGGCCCACAGCTCGCGGCCGGAGTTCGCCTCCAGGCCGACCACGGCGCCATCGCTGAAGCCCGCGATCACCTCGCTGCCGACGTACAGCGGCGCGGGCGCGCCCAGGATCGCCAGCTCGGTGGCTCCGCGCGGAACCTCCCGGGTGTAGGCCCACTTCCACAAGCCGTCGTCCAGGCCCACCGCCACGACCGAGTCGGACGCGGTCGTCACCAGCGCGACGTCGCCGGCCAACACCGGGTTGCGGTACACCGCTCCGCCGACGCGGAACGGCTCCTTCCAGACGGGGTTCAACTCCGCGTCGAGGCGCAGCATCAGGCCGAACGAGTCGACCACCAGCCAGCCGTCCTCCAGCGCCGTCGGAGGCGCCTGCACGGGCCCCTCCGTCGTGATCACGGTGGTCAGCGCGCCGGAGTTTCGGTCCAGCACGAACAACCCCGCCTCGCGGCTGCTGCCGGCGAAGACGCGGTCCCCGGCGATGGTGGCGGAGGCCAGCTCCAGGCGGCTCACGGCCCAGGTCCCCTCGTCGGGGATGTCCCAGGTCCAGTCCTCGCTCAGAGGAAGCCGGAAGGCGCCGTCGTACTTGATCTGCGTGGGCGTCAGGCCGTCGGAGCTGTCTTCCCAACCCTGCCACGACACCTTGCGCGGCGGGTTCGTCAGGCGCGGCTCCTTGAGGGACGCCTCCTGGTTGGCACAGCCGGCCAGCCCAATGGTGGCCGCGACGCCGACGCTGAGGAAGAACTTCAACGGAGCGCGGCGACCTTCGCCTGGACCTCGGCGAGGACCGCGCTGTCCGGGAAGTCGGTCTCGAACTGGGTGTAGAGCTCGGCGGCGCGAGCGGTGTCGCCCTTGGCCACGAGCACGCGGGCCAGGTCGATGGTCGCCTGCTCCTTCGTGCCTGCCTTGCCGGAAGCACGCACCGCTTCGAACGCGGTCACAGCCTCGTCCAGACGGTCCAGCGACTCCAGGGTCGAACCCTTGCTCGAGGTCGCGAGCACGCCCGCGGCCCCCTTGGCCGAGCTGGCGGCCTCGAAGTACGGCAGCGCTTCGGCGTAGTCGCCCTCGCGGTACAGCGTGGCGCCGGCCTCCAGTTGCGCTAGCGCCGCCTGGGGGGTGCCCTTGAAGTCGGCCGCGACCTTGTCCAGCGCCGTCACCGCGGCGGCGATGTCGGCGTCCGTGGTCGGGTCCGCCAGTGTGATGTTCAGCCCCGACGTAATCGACGTGGACTCCGGAAGGAGCCGCTGGGCCGCGTAAAGCGCCTGGGAGGCGTCCTCGCGGTTGCCCCGGTCCAACCGGCCCATCACGCCGTAGATGAGCAGGGCGGCGAGGATGCCGCCGATGAGCATCCCGGCGGGCTTGCGCCGCTCGATCACCCAGTCGACGACGGTGCCGCCAACCTCCATGAACTCATCAGGCTGCTGGATCTCTTCGACCCGCTTCTTGGCCCCGACACGCTTCTTGATCACCGGACGCTTCCGGCCCGCGGAGGGCGTGGGCGTGGGCGTGGGTTCGGTCGGGCTCTGGTCTGCTTCGTTGAGCGCCTTGTCGTCGGACACTGCAACCTCCTTCGCCGGTGGCGCCGGCCGGCGACTCTTAGCGGCTCCGTCGGCCGAAATCAAGCTCCTGTGCGGTCCTTGAAGACCAACTTGAGCGGGCTACCGGGGGTGGGGAACGCTGCGCGCAGCTGGTTCGCGAGGAACCGACGCCAACTGTCAGGGATGGCGCGAGGCTGGTTGCAGAAGAACATGAAGGTCGGCGGGCGCACGCCCACCTGGCTGCTGTAGTACAGCCGGACGGGCCGGTGCTTGTGCATCGGAGGCGGGTTCAGCTCCCAGATTCCCTGGGCCCACCGGTTCAGCGGCGCCGTCTTGATCGTCAGTTTGTGGGAGGCGTCAGCGCGCTCGATCGCGTCCCAGATCTTGTGGGTGCCCGTGCCCGTACGCGCGGAGATGAACAGCACATCCGCGTAGGACAAGTGCGGGAACCGGCGCCGCAACTGGGAGATGAACTCCTTGCGGGCCGCGCTCCCCTTGGGCTTGAGGTCCCACTTGTTCACCAGGATCACGAGCGCGCGCCCGCGATCGGCGATGAGCGCCCCCAGCTTGGCTTCCTGTTCGGTCACGCCCTCGCTGCCGTCCACGACGAGCAGGCAGAGGTGCGCGGCCTCGATGGTGCGAATGGTGCGGCCCACGATCAGCTGCTCAACCCGCTCGTGCACCCGCGACTTCCGTCGCACCCCCGCGGTATCGATCAGGACCCAGCTGCGTCCGTCGCGCTCGATCACCGCGTCGACGGCGTCGTGCGTCGTGCCCGCCTCGGGCGACGTGATCGACCGCTGGTAGCCCAGCAGCCGGTTCAACAGCGTCGACTTGCCCACGTTGGGCCGCCCCAGCAGGGCCACCCGGGCGACGAACCCGTCGAACTCCTGCACTTCGTACTCGTCGGGGACCTCGGGGGGAATCTCGCCGAACTCCCCTTCCCCATCGACCCACGTTGCGTCCACGCTGTTGAACGACGACAGCGAGCGGTCGTCGTTCAACAGCGGGTAGCCGTCGACGAAGTACCCGTCCTCGTCCGCGGCCGTGGTCGCGTCCGGGCCCGTGCGCGGGTCCCACACCTCCGGGGTCGGGCCCCGCCGCGTCGTCGCTTCCTCGGGCATCGCGTCGCCGAGGAAGTGCATGCGGCCGCCCTTGTCCTTGGTGACCCGCTCGTGGCTCCGGCGCGGGCGCTCCAGCGGCTCGGGCACGATCCCCAACGCCTGGCCTTCGGCCGGAAGCGCCGCCACCGCGGCGTCCGACAGCTCCCCCAGGCCCACGCCATGCTCCGCCGAGACGAGGTGAAACTCGTCGATGCCCAGGCGGTAGAACTCCACCGCCAACGGCTCCGTGGACGGGTGGTCAGCCTTGTTGAGCACCCAGATCACCGGCCGCTCGCAGGCCCGCAGGCGCTGCGCGATCTCTTCGTCGGCGGCGGTCAGCCCCGCCCGCAGATCCATCACGAAGATGATCACGTCGGACTCGTCGATCGCGACCAGCGCCTGCTCCCGGATCAGCCGCGCCATCGTGCCGCCGGCGACGACCCCGTGCTCCTCGAAGCCGCCGGTGTCGCACAGGATGATCGGCCGTTCGCCGAGCGTGGCGAGCGAGTAGTTGCGGTCCCGGGTCACCCCCGGCGTGTCCTGCACCAGCGCTTTGCGGCGCCCCAGGAGCTTGTTGAAGATCGAACTCTTGCCCACGTTGGGCCGGCCGACGATCGAGACGACGGGGCGGCTCATGACTTGCCTCCGAAGTTCCCGAGCCGCTCGACCGCGTTGCGGTGGCGGGTCCAGCGCGGATCCACGCCGACCGTGATCTTCAGGAAGACCTTCGTGCCGAGCAGCTTCTCCGCCTCGATCCGGGCGGTGCTGCCGATGCGCTTGAGCATCGAGCCCTTGCGGCCGATCACGATCGGCTTCTGCGACTCCCGCTCGACCCAGATCCGGGCCATGACGCGGACGAGGCGGTCGGACTCGTCGAACTCTTCGATCTCGACCGCGAGCGCGTACGGGAGCTCCTGATCGAGGTACCGGAACGCCGACTCACGGATGAGCTCGCCGACGCAGAAGCGCTCCGTCGCGTCGGTGATCTGGTCCTTGGGGAACCACGCGGGCCCCTCCTCGAGACGGCTGACCACCTCCTTGAGCAGGTCCCCCACCCCTTCGCCCTTGAGCGCCGAGATGGGCACGATGGCGGCGAACTCGTGCGCCTCCGCCCACGCCGCGATCAGCGGCAGCAGCTCTTCCTTGGGGATCTCGTCGATCTTGTTGGGGACGAGCACGACGGGGAGCCCCGCCTTGATCAGCTTGTCCAGCACGAGGCGGTCCCGCTCCGGGTCCCGCTCGCGTCGCGCGTCGATCATGAAGGCGACCAGGTCGACGTCCTTCAGCGCGCCCACGGCCTCGTCCACCATGCGCTTGTTCAGCAGGCCGCTGGCCTCGTGAATGCCGGGGGTGTCCAGGAACAGGGCCTGCACGTCGTCGCGGTTGTAGATGCCGAGCACGCGGTTGCGCGTGGTCTGGGGACGACGCGAGACGATGCTCACCTTCGTCCCCAGGATCTGGTTCAGCAGGGTCGACTTGCCGACGTTGGGTCGGCCGGCGATGGCGACGTAGCCGCTGCGATGGGGCGTCTCAGACACGGCCGGGAGGCATACACGGTCGGCGCGCTGTGCGCCAGCGGTACCGGTCCGGGGGGCTACGAAGCCTTGCGCCGCCACTTCCGCAACAGCGGCGGGATCTCGGGGCCGGTCAGATCACCGGGGAAGACGCGGATCGAGCCGGGCGGCTGCTCCGGGATCGGCACGACCTTGATGCGGTCCAGCCGGAACTGCTCCGACAGCGCCTTGAGCGTCTGCCCCATGGGGCCGCGCATCCAGCTCTCCTCGCGCGGGTTCACGACGATGGTGTAGGCGTCGACGCCGAGCGTGAAGTTCGCTGACATCGCCGCCGCCGCCCTGGCGCGCAGGGACTCCGCCTCGACCCGGAGCCGGAGATCGACGTCGTAGGGGCCGTCCAGGATCTCGGGTCCCTCCAGCAGATCGACCGACGGCTGGAGCCCGACGCGGATCACGTCGACGTGGGCGGCGCGCAGCCGCTCGACGATGTGCCGACTGCTCACGACCGCCTCGCTCACGCTCATCGGGGTCCAGCCCGTGGTGCGCCACAGGTGTGCCGTGAGGGTGCCCTGGAGGACCAGGGCGGGGAGCACGCGGGCGGCCGCGGGGCGGGCGCGGACGACGCCCTCGACGGTGGCGAGGCTGCTGCGGTGGCTGCTCCCCGGCAAGCCCGGGGTGAGGGTGGCGACCGAGCGCATGCGGAAGCGGTTGAGGCGTCCGATCGCCTCCAGCCCGGCGCGGGGGCTGTGGCGCATGCCGAGGGCGCGGAGCACCCGTCGATCGAGGCTGTGGATCGGCACTTCGACGGCGCGGATGCCGCGGGCCCGGAACTCGGTGATCGGCGCGCGGAGCACCGACATGGGGGACGCAGTGATGCGGATCCCGCTGGCGCGCCCGCGGCGCACCTCCCACTCCGCCGCGTCCAGCAGATCGGTGCGGGGGCCCCGGGGGAGCGCCCACACATCGCCGCCGTACAGGCCGATCTCCACCGGCGCGGGCTCCTCGCCCTGGGCGACGCCGCGGTCGATCACACGATCGACGGCGGCGCTCACGGCCACCGGATCGGGGAGGAGGTCGTGGGGATCGTGCGTCGCCTCCACCGGGCAGTGGGGGCAGCCGGGAGGGCAGAAGCCATGAGGGATGGCGACCGCGGCGATCACGGGGCGGCGCTCGGTCATGCCGTGCCTCCCGCGCTCACGGCGACTTCTTCGAGATCCCGGAGGGTGGCCAACGCGGTCTGGGCCGCCTGGCGCGCCGCCTCTTGCTTGCTGCGTCCCGTTCCGGAGCTTAGGGCGGCCCCGGCAACCATCACCTCGAGCGTCCAGCGGGGGTCGTGAGGGGGTCCCTCGCTGGCGACGATCCGGTACTTCGGGGTGCCTCGGCCCTGCCGCTGCAGCGTCTCCTGCAGCAGCGTGCGGGCGTCCCGAGGCGAGTGGATGCTCCCGTCCTGGCCGCGCTGGTCCAGCACGTCCGCGAGCGTATCCGTGACGAACCGCCGCGCCGAGTCCAGCCCGCCGTCGATGTAGATGGCCCCCAGGAGCGCCTCGAAGGCGTCCGCGAGGATGGAGTCCTTGTCCCGGCCGCCGCTCCCCTCTTCACCCCGGCCCAGCTTGATGTACGCCCCCAGATCGATGCTGCGGGCGTGCTCGGCGAGGGTCTCACGGCGCACGATTCCGGCCCGAGCGCGGGTCAACTTGCCCTCGTCGACGGCGAACTCGTCGAACAGCAGCTCCGCGACCACGAGGCCGAGCACGGCGTCGCCGAGGAACTCGAGCCGCTCGTTGTCGGGGACGGGGGGATGGTGATCGTGGGCCCAGCTCCGGTGCACCAGGGCGCGATCGAGCAGGGTGGGGTCTTCGAAGCGGTAATCAATCCGCTCTTCGAGGGCCGACGTCGGCCGCTGGTCAACCACGGGGCAAGGATACCACCGGTCAGGGCCGAGCCGCTGCGACCGAGTCCACGGCCGTCGGATCGGGGTCATGGGTGGTGACGGCAGCGGAGCCGACGAACGTGAACGAGCCGGTCCCGTCGCCGGCGTAGGTCACGACGTCGCGGTCAGCCGCGACAGCATCGTCGTACAGCAGGAGCACGACGTCCGCGCTGTCGTTGCCGTCGATGTCCGCGGCGTGCAGTTCAGCCCGCCCCCCGGCGTCGAACGCGAGCACGGCTGGCGCGAAGCCCCCGCCGCCGTCGCCGCTGAGGAGCCACACGGCGCCGTCGTCGGCGCCCCCGACGAGCAGGTCGACGAAGCCGTCCCCGTCAAAGTCCGCGGCCGCGACGCTGTCGGCCGGCTCGTTGAGGACGGCGCCGAGCAGAGGCGTGCCGAAGGTCCCGTCGCCGAAGCCCGGGACGGTGGCGCAGATGGTGACCAACGAACCCGCCCCGCGGCCGCACTCGAAGGCGTCGAGGAAACCGTCGCCGTTGCCGTCGGCAAGGGTGCGGCTGAGGCTCCAGATCGCCACCGAGGACGGCAGCGTGAGCGCCCCCGCGTCCTGGGGGCCCCCCGGGAAGCCGTCGCCTGGCTCCTGCAGTGCGGTCATGAGGGTGCCGACGCCCGGGCCGCTGAAGCGCACCGACAGGAGATCGTCGTCGCCGTCGCCGTCGAGGTCGCCGGCCGCCCACACCCGGTCGTCCGTCGCCGTGCCCCACGGCACGATGGCCGGAGTCATCCCGCCCGAACAGGTCGTGACCCGGGCGGCGAGCGCATCCTGGAGCGGATCGGCGGGATCGCGGTGCTGGATGACCATGTCGTCGGTCCCGTCCCCGGTGATGTCGGCGATCACCGCGGCGCGGTGGACCACCCCGATGGGCTCCGTGGTGCCGTAGACGCCGTTAGTGAACGGGACGCCCGAGGGGTCCAGCCCCAGCAATTGGGTGGTCTGGGGATCGAGGCTGCTGCCGCCGCCGAACGCGGCCTGCGGCGGCACGAGGCTGGCGTCGGTCTCGTCGATCGCGTCGTTACAGTTGTCGTCGACGCCGTTGTCGCAGGCCTCCACCGTGGAGGGACCGATGGTGTCGTCGGTGTCGTCGCAGTCGACGCAAGGATCGTCCCCGTCTCCGTCCCCGTCGGGGAGATCGGCGGTGTCGGCGGCGTCGATCAATCCGTCGCAGTCGTTGTCGAAGTCGTCGCAGACCTCGGCGGCGTCGGGGTGAATCAGGGCCGCGTCTGGGCCGGTCTCATCGCAGTCGCCCGCGCACGGGGCGAAGGTGTCTCCATCGCCGTCCAGTTCGTCGTCGTCCACGTCGGTGTCGCAGTCGTTGTCGAGGCCGTCGCACAGCTCCGGGGCGGCCAGGAAGACGGTGTTCGCGGCGTCGTCGCAGTCGCCCCCGCAGAGGCGCACGCCGTCGCCGTCGTCGTCCGCTTCGCCGGGATCGACCGCGCCAGCGCAGACCTGGTCGATGCCGTCGCAGAGCTCGACTGCGTGGGGGCCGATCGAGGCGTCGTCGTCGTCGCAGTCGCCGCCGCAGGTGGGGAGGCCGTCGCCATCGAGGTCAGCCTCAGCGTCGGGGACCTCGCCGTCGCAGTCGGTGTCGATCCCGTCGCAGCCCTCCTCGGCGCCCGGGAAGCGGAGGGGGTCTTCGGGGGCGCAGTCGCCGTCGCAGTCGGTGACGCCGTCGTCGTCCAGGTCGAGCCCTTCGTCGATGTCGGTGTCGCAGTCGTCGTCGAGGCCGTTGCAGGCCTCGGGGACCGACGGTCCGATGTCGGGGTTGGTGTCGTCGCAGTCGTCGGCGCAGGCGAGCGCACCGTCCCCGTCCGTGTCGCCCTCGTCCTCGAGCATCTCGCCATCGCAGTCGGTGTCGTGGCCGTCGCAGAGCTCCGGAAGGTCGGGGGAAGCGAGCGGGTTGTCGTCGTCGCAGTCGGTGCAGCCGTCGCTGCCGTCGAGGTCGGCGTCGCCGATGTCGGAGTCGGCGCCGTCGAGATCGCCGTCGCAGTCGTTGTCGATCCCGTCGCAGATCTCGGCGTGATCGGGGTGGGCGGCGGGGTCGCGGTCGTCGCAGTCGCCGTCGTCGGGGAGGAAGCCGTCGCCGTCCACGTCGATGAGGTCATCGGCGTAGAAGAGGGCGGGGTTGCAGGCGGTCAGGAGGAGGGCGCTCAGAAGCGCGCCGCAGAGACCTACCTTCTCACCACGCCGTGGTGAGGAATGAACGCGATCGAGCCCCGGCATCCTCATCGCGCCTCCCCAAACCGAAGCCCCACGTCGAGGCCTCCGCCAAGGCTGAGGTGCGGTCGGGGATCGGCGGAAGCGCTCTCCCCGAGGGGTCGCGTCTCGCGCGCGGCGAACCGGAACGTGATCTCCGGGGTAACGCCCACACCGGCGGCCGACTCCGTCGTCGGGAACACGAGGCGCACTTCCAGATCTGAGCCGAGCACGAAGTAATCGTAGGGCCCCGCGTAGCCGTTCGGCAGGCCCACATCCAACGGACGGGTGTAGCCGAGCTCCAACACCGCCCAGGGGGCCAGGAGCAGCCGACCGATCGGGATGAGGCCGCCCACGCCACCCGAGAAGAAGAAGCGAGGCGCCGCGGGGGCGGGCGAGGGGCTCGTGATCCGCTCCGCGCGGGAGACCGCCACGCCACCGCCGAGCCGAAACCCGAACGCCGTGGGGAAGTGCCCTTCCATGCCGAGGAGCAGGCGCCCGCCGCCGGTGGCGTTGCCTTGCTGCGACAGCGCCATGCCGCCGATCCGAAGGAGGAAAGAAGGGTGCAGCTCGGGAGCCGGAGCCGGGGCCGCTCCTCCTCCACCACCGGAGCCGTTGCGCTCGCCGTAGACCCCTCCCCCGGCCGCGCCCACGCCGCCCCGCAAATCCATGCGGGCGGTGCTCTCGGCCCGAACCTCGACCAGCAGGCCGCCGACCCGGTACGTGCCCACGGGGAGCCAGATGGAGGTCGACCCCCCCCTGACCGGCTTCTCCAGGCTGGCGATCGCCTTGCTGTAGGCCCGCTTCAGCGGCGGATCGAGGATGGGCACAGCGGGTTCCGGCACCGACGCCCCGTCCGAGCCCGCGCCGATGACCAGCACCTTGCCGAAGCGGGTCGTGAGGAACTCGTACAGCTCCGCCACGTCCGCCGGCAGGGAGCCCGACGTCAGCGCCTTGGCCGTCTTGATCGCCTCCACCGCGACGCCGACCTCACCCAGCAGGTAGGCGGATTCGGCGAGCAGGCCGTGCACCTCGGGATCGCTGCGCCCCGACGCCATCTCGGCGGCGGCTTCGAACTCAGCGTGGGCCTGGGAGTTCATGCCCTGCTCGAGGAAGAACTTCCCCTGGGCGATGCGGTGGGAGTAGGAGGTCTCGGGTTCGTCACCAGCGAGGCTCAGCCCGGGGGCTGCCAGCAGCGAGACGGCCAGAAGGCACGCGCGGAAGCTAGAATCGCAGGGAGATGCCCACATCGAGGCCTCCCTTCAGCGCGACGAAGCGCCAGCGCTCCAGCTTCACGATGACCATGTCCAGGTCTCCCCCGAACGCCTGGCCGGGGACCGCCATCACGCCGCCGGCGAGCGCTTCGCCGAACACGCCGATCCGGATGCCCACGCGACCGAGCTTGGTGCGGGGGAGAATCAGGAGATCGAGGCCCGCCTGCCCGCCCGCGGCGAGGGAGCCGACCCGGCACTCGCCGTCGTAGACGAACGCGTCGGCGCTCGCTTCGGCGCGGCAGCCGACCAGCATCGCCCCGAGGGTGCCTCCGACGAAGCCCGCGTGGGGCGTGAGCCGCAACGCGGGGGCCGGCGCCAGATCGAGGCCGACGTCCAGCTGCCCGAGGATGTGGAGGGCCGAACCTGCTCGATCGTCCGCGTCGGTCGAGGTCGCCGTGGGGGTCCCGCCGAAGCGTCCCCTTCCCTCGATCCGCACCGGGCCGAAGCGACGGCCGAGGCGCACCTGCATGCCGAACCCCATCGGTCCGAGGCCGAGGCCTCCGCCGGGAGCGCCGCCCATGCCCAGCTGCACGTCCGCGCCCACGCTCCAGGGCCCGCCCTCGGGGGACAGGGGCCCTGCGTCCGCGCCGCGGAACGCCGCCGACCGCCAGGGCACGAGCTTGGGGGGGAGCGAGACCACGATCTCGGAGCCTGCCTCCACGTCGAAGGGGAAGCCGTCGAAGGTGTACGAACCCGGGGGGAGCCAGAGCAGATCGGTGTCGAAGCCGCCTTCGGCCGCCCGCTCCGCCACCGTCGCGACGTGCGCCTTCAGCGCGGGGTCGATGAGCAGCCCGGTGTGCACCAGCACGCCCGCCACGGTGGGGAGCTCGCGGCCCTCGGCCGGCTCCAACAGCACCGCCCCGAAGGTCCCGCGCAGCCGCTGCCACTCACGCTTCGCGACGGCCGCTTCTTCCCCCGGCAGATCCAACGCCGAGGCCCACGCGTCGATCGCGATCCCGATCCGTCCCGCTCGCTCCGCGGACGTGGCGAGCTTGCGCCAGCACTCGAAGTCCGCGCCTCCCTCGGGCGTGGCGCACGCGTCGCTGAACGCGACCGTGGCTTCATCGAATTTGCCGTAGTCGAAGAGGAGCTGCCCCTGGCGGGACAGGAACTCGTAGCTGGCCTCGTCATCTGCCGCGAAGGCCGACGGAGTCGATGCGACCGCGAGGAGCGCCAGCGCGAGGACGGCTGCGCGCACCGGCGGGTTATCCGGGCGTCCGGCTGGCGCGGCGACGCTCTCGCTCGGCCTTGCGGGCGCGGGCGGCGTCGACCATCTCCTTGGGGAACCGGAGCCCCGCGACCTTGATCTGCTCGGCGAAGGTGGGGAGCAGGCCGGTCGGCTTGAGCTCTCCCTGGATCTTTCCGTCCGCGTCCTTGCCGATGGTCTTGAACGTGAACAGGTCGCGCAGTTGGTAGCGGCCGTCGGCGTCCAGATCGAGCACCTCGGAGATGTGCGTGATCCGGCGCGAGCCGTCGGTGAACCGGCTGATCTGAACGACCAGATCCAGCGCCATCGCCAGCTGGTTCCGCAGCGCGTGCAGCGGCATCTCGATGTTGCCCATCATCGACAGGGTCTCGAGGCGCGCCAGCGTCTCCCGCGGGGTCGCGGCGTGACACGTCGACATCGAGCCTTTGTGGCCCGAGACCATGGCCTGGATCATGTCCAGCGCCTCGCCGCCGCGGACCTCGCCGATGATCACCCGGTCGGGGCGCATCCGCATCGCCGACCGGAACAGGTCCCGGATGTCGATCTCCCCCCGTCCGTGACGGTCCGGAGGCCGCGTCTCGTAGTTCAGCAGATGAGGCTGCTGCATCTGCAACTCGGTGCTGTCTTCGATCACGATGATGCGCTGATCGCTGGGGACCATCGAGGACAGCACGTTCAGCAGGGACGTCTTGCCCGAGCCGGTGCCGCCCGCGACGATCATGTTCATCTCGGTCTCGACGCACGCGGCGAGGAAGTCCGCCGCGGGCTGGGTGATCGTCCCGAACCCCTTGAGCTTCTCGATCGTCAGCGCCTCGCGGAAGAACTTCCGGATGGAAATGCAGATCCCCTTGCGGCTGACGGGCGGGAGCGTGATGTGCACCCGCGAGCCGCCCGGCAGGCGGGCATCCAGCAGCGGATGCTCCCAGTCCAGCTGGCGGCCGACGTACTGGGCGATGTTCTTGGCCAACGCGAAGACCTGGTCCTCGTGCTCGAACGCCGCGTCGGTGAGTTCGAGCTTGCCCCCGCGCTCCACGTAGACCTCGCCAGGGCCGTTCACCATCACCTCGGTGACCGTCGCATCCTCGAGGAAGTGGGCGACGGGCTGAAGGTAGATGCCGAGGGTCTGCGAGAAGACGGTCTCGAGGGTGGCGCTCATGGACTCCGCTCTGCGTTGCTGCTGACTACTTGCGGTTCTCCCAGCGGTGCTTCTTGCCCCCGCCGCTCATCAGATCCCGCACCTTGCGGAGGCGCTCACGCGCGTAGCTGTTCCGCTCGTCGTTCTTGTCCGGCACCAGGCGGGTGATGCGCTCCAGCTCGGCCTCGGCGCGACCGTAGTCCGCGGACTGGTAGAAGCGGACGTAGTTCCACTTCGTGTCCATCCACTTCTCTTGCAGGAGCGCTTCGGCCTCCTGATGCTTCGGCTCCAGGTCGGCGGTCCAGATCGGCCACGACGCCGGGTCCACCAGCGCCAGTTCGGCCTTGGACTTCTTGAAGCTGTTGATCGCGATGCTCAGGTTCTCGTCCGCGATCCGGTGCTGGCGAAGGTACGTCTCGCCCGTGCGGAAGTTCCCCTCCGCGTCCCGGGTGATCTCCTCGTCCGTGCGATCGCCCCGCAGCATCGTCGGCAGCTGCTCGGCGATCGGCACCTCTTCGGCCGCGGGCTGGTTCGTCCCCTTGGTGGGGGGCGCCTCGGTGCTGTCGATGATCTTGCTCGTGATGGTCAGCAGCAGCATCACCACCGCGAGGCCGACAACCACGTTGCGGATCAACTGGATGTTCACGCCGTCGGGGCGTCCGCCCTTGCCGCCCTTGCGCCGCTTGCGCTGACGCTGCGACACGAGGCCCGGAGGCTGCTGCATCCCGGGACCGCCCGGCATCGGGGGAGGCATCGACGGCATGCCCGGAGGGGCTCCAACCATTCCCGGAGGCGCACCCGGCATGCCCGGCATCGGCGGCGGGCCCGGCGGCATGCCCTGCGGCATGCCCGGCATCGGAGATCGACCCGGGGGATGTCCGCCGGGGCCGATCGAAGGGGGTGGAACCGGCGGCGCGGACGCCAGCGATGCGTGCAGGCCGGTGCCCATGCCGACACCCATCGACGGCATCGAGGGCGGGGCCTGCGGAGGCGGCGGGCCCGGAGGCGACGCGGCCACGGGCGGGGCCCTGTAGCTCAGCTGAGGCGGAGCGGCGTTGAACTGCTGCGTCGCCGATCCCGGGGGGGGCGGCGGGTAGGCGGCCGCGGGTCCCGGTGGGGGGCCCGGAGGCGGAGCCGGCGGCTGGTAGGCGGCCTGCGGCTGCGGGGGCGGCGGTCCACCTCCCGGGGGAGCCTGGCCCGGCTTGTAGGCGACGGTCTTGTCGGGATCCGCGGTCGGCTCTCCGTGCGCGCCGACGCGGGGAAGACGCACGCGCAAGGCGACATCGCAGAAGGTGACCAGGTCCCCGTCCTGCACGTAGACCCGGTCGATCGGCCGATCGTTGAGGTACGTGACGTTGACCGAACCGAGGTTCTCCAGCACCAGTTGGTCGCCTTGGCGGGACAGCTCACACTGCTGCCGGCTGACATGGGGGGACGCCACCTGCATCTGGCACTGGGACCCGCGCCCCACCAGGATCTGGTCCTTGTCGAACTCGAACGTCTCTCCGACGTTCGGTCCCGCGAGGATCTCGATGACGACCTTCTGACCCATGACCTAGAAAAGCTCTCCTCGAACCGCCTTGATGATGATCGCACCAAACAGCGTCAACATCACGGCTCCGACAATGAACAGCAGAGGCATGATCATCTTGACCGGCGCCTCCCCTGCTAGCTTCTCAGCCCGTTGCGATCTCTTCAAGCGGATCGCACCAGCCTGGATGCGCAGGATGTTCGTTAGCGGCGTTCCCATCTGCTCTGCCTGGACGACAGAACTCACCAGACCCGTGATGTAGTCCGAAGGAACGCGGTCCTTCAAACCCAACAACGCTTCCCTTCTTGTCGTCCCCATCTTCACTTCCTGAAGCACGTATCGCATCTCTTCGACCAACGGGCTCTGCGTCGAGTCCTTGGTGACGATGCGCTCCAGGCTGGAGTTGAAGTCGAGGCCGGCACCGACGCTCAGGGCGAGCACGTCCAGCATGTAGGGGAGGTCGCGGTTGATCTGGGTCAGCCGCTGCATCACCTGTTCGTCCAGGTACATGATCGGGAAGTAGGCCCCGAACATCCCCGCCACGAAGCACAGCGGCAGGCGCGCTTCCCCGGTGACGGACTGCATGAAGAAGAAGCACAGGAAGAAGAAGAAGAGCATCGAGACGACGCAGAACGCCATGAACTCGTCGCCCGTGAAGCCGCCCAGGTGGCCCGCTCGCGCCAGCCGCACCGACAGCCCGTTGCGCACCTTGCTGATCGGCATCTTCTCCGACCAGTAGGCGAACACCATCAGCACCTTGTTGAGGATCCGGTACAGCGGCGAGTTGCGGATCAGCTGGTTCCGCTTGTTCATCAGGTAGCCGCGCTCGGGCACCGGCCCCTTGTAGGTCTCGTCGGGGAAGAAGCCGACGCCGAACATCATGGCGGCTACCACGGTCAGCAGGATCGACAGCATCGCGAAGACCTGGGAGGCGGGCATCGCTAGACGTCCACCGTGAGGATCTTGCGGATCATGAAGACGCCGACGATCTCCATCACGGCGATGAAGAAGAGGACGATCCAGCCGATCGGGTCTTCCCACAGCGGCGCGATCATCTTCGGGTCGACCTTGTAGATGAGGAAGCCCATCAGCGGCGGCAGGCCGCCCAGGACCAGCGCCTGGAGCTTGCCCTGCGCGGTCATGGTCTGGATCTTCGCCTCGAGCCGGGAGATCTCCCGGATGGCGGTGGCGGTGTCCTCGAACACCTGCGGCAGGTTGCCGCCCGCGATGCGAGCGACCTGGATGGACGTGATGACCAGGTCAAG
Organism: Pseudomonadota bacterium; assembly: GCA_024229515.1. Lineage (GTDB taxonomy): Bacteria > Myxococcota_A > UBA796 > UBA9615 > UBA9615 > JAAESI01. Next base: position 24,245 of record JAAESI010000024.1, read on the forward strand.
ATTCTTGCTCATCACTCGCTCGGACATGTTCGTCATCGCCTCATCGAGCGTCAGGCCGAGGCGGTGCTCCTTGAGCAGCAGCCCGAACTCCTCGCTGATCGGCGGGGCGGTGTTGTCCACGAGGATGCCCATCGACTGCGGCAGTGTGAGGCCGGCGCGCAGGGAGTTGGACATGGAGATGAGGGCGTCGGGGATCTGCTCCTCGATCGTCTCCCGGCGCTGGCGGCGAGCCCGCTTCAGGGACGTCCACGGGAGCATGTATCCGAGGATGGCGAAGAGGAGCCCGTTGATGATTCCGATGGCCGAGCTGACCAGGAACACCACGAGGCCCAGCACCAGCATGTGCGTGTAGAAGAACCGCTTGGGGCTCGTGCGCGAGTAGATGGCGTCCAGCGCCAGGTGCACCCGCTCCAGGTACCACCGCTCGAACCGCTTCCACGCCTTGATCGCCTCGGGCCCGTTGAACCACGAGATCAGGAACACGATGGCCGCGATCGCGAGGGTGAACAGGGCGAGGGTGGATGACATGGCTACAAGAAGCTTCCGTCGACGATGATTCCCTGATTGATCAGGTCCGGCACGAACGACGGGATGTAGCCGGTCAGCACGATGTCACCCTTGACCGTGCCGTCCTCCTCGATACCGCGCTGCTGGTACTTGAAGACGTCTTCCAGGATGAGGCGGCCGTCCTCGTCCAGCCCCACGACCTCCGTCACGGCGGTGATTCGGCGGGTGCCGTCGCTGAACCGCTCTTGCTGCACGACCACGTCGATGGCGGAGGCGATCTGCTCGCGGATGGCGCGGATGGGCAGATCCATGCCGGCCATCAGCACCATCGTCTCGAGCCGATTCATCATGTCCGACGGCGAGTTGGCGTGGCCCGTGGTCAACGAGCCGTCGTGGCCGGTGTTCATCGCCTGGAGCATGTCCAGCGCTTCGCCGCCGCGGCACTCGCCGACGACGATGCGGTCGGGGCGCATGCGCAGGGAGTTCTTCACGAGGTCCCGAATCGTGTACTCGCCCTTGCCCTCGAGGTTGGCGGGCTTCGTCTCCAGGCTGACCACGTGGTCCTGCGGGAGGCGAAGCTCGGCGGCGTCCTCGATCGTGACGATGCGTTCGGTGTGCGGGATGAACGAGCTCATCACGTTCAGCAGCGTGGTCTTTCCGGAGCCGGTGCCGCCGCTGATGATGACGTTGCAGCGACCGGTGACGCACTTGTTCAGGAAGCCGGCGATCTGCGGGCTCATCGAGCCGAACTTGATCAGGTCCTCGACGGTGAAGCTCTTCTTGGCGAACTTTCGGATCGTGATGCAGGGCCCCTTGATGGCCAGCGGCGGGATGATCGCGTTGACGCGGGAGCCGTCCTTGAGGCGCGCATCCACCAGCGGGGACGACTCGTCGATGCGTCGTCCCAGCGGCGTGATGATCCGCTCGATCACCGCCAGCACGGCCTCGTGAGTGGTGAACGTCTTGCCCGTGAAGGTCAGCTTGCCGCCGCGCTCCACGTAGATCTGGTCCTTGTTGACGACCATGATCTCGGTGACGGCGTCGTCGGCGAGGAAGTCCTCCAGCGGCCCCAGCCCGAGGGCCTCGTTGAGGACCTCCTTGATGAGCATCTCGCGGTCGACGGCGGGATCGATGTCCGCCTCGAGCTCGCCGATGATGTCGATGAGCAGGTTGCGCGCGCGAGCCCGCAACTCCTCTTCCTGGACCGAGCCCATGTCGAGCGTCTTGAGGTCCATGTACTGGAGCAGCCGGCGGTGGATGCGGCGCTTCAGGTCGACCGGCGCCGAAGGCCCCTGCCCTGGCACCACCACCTGCACCGGATCCTGCTGGTAGTAGCCCTGCTGCTGCTGGCCGTAGGCCTGCATGTCCTGGCCGGTGTAGTAGCCGGGCTGCTGGTGGGGCTGCTGCTGTACGGCCGGCACCAGCGCGTTGGTCTGCCCCTCGGGCACGTACGCCTGCTGGTCGTACTGGTCCGCGGTGTAGGCGTGCTGCGACTCCTGCGCCGCGGCCGCCGCCTGCTGCTCGGCCTGCTGGGCGTACCACTGCTGGTTCGCCTCGGCCTGCCGCAGCTGCTCCTCGGTGTAGACCGACAGCACGCAGTTGCCGATGCCGAGTCGATCGCCGGGCTGGATCACCTGCTTGCCGAAGACCCGCTCGCCGTTGACGAAGGTGCCGTTGGTGGAGCGGTCGGTGATGGTCACGGCGCGATCGCTGACGGTCAGCTCGGCGTGGTACCGGCTGACCTCCATGTAGGGCAGGACGAGCTCGTTGCCGCCCTCCCGACCGACGCGGATGTGATCCTGCTCGAAGTCTGCGGTGACTTCGCGCTGGCTCTCCGGGTCTCGGTAGACGACTCGAATCACGGCGCTACCACTTCACGTCGGCGGCGTCGTAGATATCCAGCGTCTCCTTGATCTGCTTCTTCATGGAGCGCCGCTCGGGGTCGATGAGCACCGGCGTCAGCACGATGATGCCGTCCGTCTCGCCCTTCTCCCACGCGCGGGACCCGAAGAGCACGCCGAGGCCGGGGATGTCCTTGAGCCCGGGCAGACCGGACAGGACGCGCCCCTTCTCGCGCCGGAAGAAGCCCGACAGGGCGAAGCTCTCGCCTTCGCGAAGCTGGACATGAGCCTTGTGGGACTGGGTGTTGATCGCCGGCACGTTGCCCGCGAACTCCGCCTCGCCGACCGTCGCGAAGGTGATCGCGATGCGGAGGTCGATGTCCCCGTCGTCATCGATCACCGGGGTGGCGGTGACCACGAGGCCGACCTGCTTGGTGATGATCTGGCTGTTGAAGCCCTCGGCGATGAAGACCAGCTCGGAGCCCCGGAAGAACTCCACCTCTTCGCCGCTGACGGTGGTGAAGAAGTCCTTGTCGAGCACGCGCCGCACGTCGGTCTCGGACTTGAAGTTCAGCAGGTCGTCGGGGGTGCGGGTGACCGTGCCCTCATCGATGCCGGTGACCGGGTCGGTGCCGGGGCCGATGGTCGTACCGGGGCCGAACTGCACGTAGCTGATCGTGTCCATGACGAGGCGCACGGGGCCGCTGCCGGTCCAGTTGATGCCGATGTCGTGGTTCATGTTCCGGTTGACCTCCAGCACCTGGAAGTGGAGCTGGATCTGGGCCTTGCGGACGATGTCGCGCTCATCCAGGAGGACGAGGCTGAAGACCTTGTTCTTGTTGGACTCGACCAGCGCGGTGATGCGCTCGAAGTCGTCCCGGCGTTTCACCACGCCGTCGACGACGACGCGGTCGCCGGCGGTCAACACGTCCACGCCGGGGATGTCGATGAGCAGCGTCTCGACGTCCTTGCGGAGCTTCTCGATGTCGCCCACGACGGTCACGTCGTAGGTCAGGTCGCCGACGATGAGGCTGGAATACCCCTCCTGGAGACCGAAGACGGCGATGTAGCCCTTCTTGTTCTCGATCTCCTTCACCTCGATGATCGAGGGATCGCCGACCTGCACGTTCTTGATGCGGCCCAGGAAGATCGTCTTGGTCTCGCCGACCCGCAGGATCAAGTCCTCGCCCGCTGAAGCGGACTGTGGAATCGAGATCAGCAGCGCCGCCATGACGGCGGCGAGCAGTGAAAGATGTGTCCCCAACCTCTGCATTCGTCCTCTTTCTACCGGCGCCGGCCTCGCTTGCTGGGCGAGGTAATCACGACGCTCGGGGACGTGTCCCGCACGCGCTGAATCCGGCGCCGAACTTCGGGCCGGAAGATGTCGGCAAAGTTCTTGCCGTCCAGTTCCATCTCGGTGTTGACGTCTTCCTCGTTGCGCATCGTCAGGCTCAACGAGCCCCGATCCTGCGCGAAGACGAGCAACTCGGCCTCCTCCGGGGTCACCAAGGCGGTGACGGTGGAGACGCGCGCCTCCCGGCGGTTCCCCTTGCTGACCTCACGGCCGGAGCCGAGGCGCCCGCCGACCGCGAGCACGGCGACGTTCTGGAGCAGGGTCACGGTCTCCACGTCGCCCTCACCGGGCTTTTGGAAGGTGCCGAGGATGTCGACGTGGTCCTTGGGTTTGAGCAGCCCCCCGAAGCTGGCGACCTTGTCCACGGGCAGCGCGAGGGCGCGCATGCCGGGGGTGATCACCGAACTGAGACCCGCGTCGTCCTGGGTCGAAGCCAGGTCCGTGGTCAGGATGGGGTCGCCCGACTGCACGTTGAACGCCGTCGTCTGGCCGATGATGTCCTCCTTCAGGGTCTTCGGCGTGTAGCGCGGAGGCAGGAAGTTCTTGGGGTACTCGAGGATCGTCAGCTGAGAGCGCTCGATCACCGAGAAGGCAGGAATGTCCTCCTTCGCGGCCAGGATCTTCACGCGCTCGCCGGCGACGCCGAGCTCCTTCTTCAGGTTCTGCTGGTACAGGTTCATCAGCACGACGGCGAGCAACGCCAACGCAGCCGACAACAGCAGCACAATCTTCCGATTCAAAGCATCTCACCTTTCGCGGCCATGAGCAGGCGCTCGAGGGCTCCTGAAGGATACCTCAATGGTCGCTTTAAATGCGTTACCGGGGCGCGGACCGTCTCAGCCGCGCTCGTAGATCACCACGGTGCTGGTGACTTCGTCGCTATCAGGCTGCTCGCGAAGGCCGATGTAGGCCTCGCGTCCGTCCTTTGCGAACAGGAGCGCGGGCTCGGGATCGTCCTGGCGGGCCTGGGACTCGGCGAACCGGCCCGACAGCGCCCATCCGTCGTTGTTCATCTCAATCGCGAAGTGCTCGAGGATCGAGTCGACGTCGCCGCCGCCGCGGTACACGACGATCGTGTAGCCGACCTCGCCGTGCTGCTGGCCGAACGTGATCATCCGCTGGCTACCGAAGGGACGCTGCACATCCTCGACGTCGAACCCGGGGGTGTCTTCGTTGCCCTTGGGCTTGACGTTCTTGTGGTTGAAGTCGTCGGCGGGCCAGACGTTGAAGTACTGCGTGTCGCCCTGGGAGGGATCGTCGAACGCGACCACGACCTTGGGATCGCCCAGCGCCTTGGCTTCGCCGGTCTTCTTGAACTCACCGATCCGCTCGGCCGTGCGGTTGGCCCAGTTGGGGTCGCTCTCGTCGCCCGAGACGATCGTCGCGAAGCCGCCCCAGCCCTTACCCTCGAACCGGATGAACCGGTCGTTGATGATCTCGTTGGTCTTGTCGAGCTTGCTGACGGTCTCGGGGCGGTCCTTGGCGGGGATGCGCTTGAGCAGGGCGTCGCGCGCGCCGTCGGGCTCGATGTTCCGGTCCGTGGACGTGTTGGCGTACAGCGTCTCGTAGTAGTCCAGCAGCGTGCCGACGGGCTTGCTGGTCCGGTTGAGCGTGTAGAAGAGCGTGTTGTCGTTGAGGTAGACCTCTTGGACGGCCCCCTCGTCGACCTGGAGCTTCATGTACTCCGGCATGCCCGGCGAGCTCATGGTGTCGCCCATGTCGTGGAATACGCGCGCCATGGCGTCCGGACCCCGCGGGGTCATGAAGTGGCCGTAGCCGAAGATCATGCCGACGAGCAGCACGATCAGGCCGATGCGCAGGGAACGCTTGGCGAGCAGTCGGAAGATTTCCATGCCCAACTCCTAAGCCGGCCTACAGGGCCGACATGCTCCACAGGAACAGCCCGGTCTTGGCGCCCATGATGATGATGTCTCCCTCGACCTGCTTCTTGTGCCACGCGCCGCCGCTGACGAAGTGCTGGCTTTGTACGTGCGTGCCGTCGGGGATGGTGTCGTCGAGGATTCCGCCGGGCGCGTAGGTCGCGCCGACATTCCAGCCGTTGGTGTTGTCGGCGATGTTGAACATGCCGCTCATGATCGTGAAGACGTCGAAGCCGCCGCCGGTGGGACCGCCGCTGTTCAGCGAGCCGGCGTTGAACAGATCGGTGGGGTTGATCTCGTTCAACTCGGGGGCGTTCTCGGTCATCGGGTAGTAGACCGAGACGCGGTTGACGATGTTGCTGCTGGTCTCGTCGGTCTCGGCGATCTGGGCGTGCGACCACGCCAGGTACCGGGACGCCATGTGGCACTGCAGCTTCAGCTCGTAGCTCTTCCCGAACCAGAGGATGCCGCTGACCATCAGGAGGAGGACGAAGGCCCAGATGACGAACTCGGTCATCGCCTGGCCTCGTCGGCCGTCGTCGTGGGTGCGCGGAGTGGGGCGGTACATGCTTGTTCTCCCTAGTGCGCGATGAGGTCTTCGATCCCGCTTCCGGTGACCGAAGAGATGATGGAGATGAGGCCGGAGACCGCTCCAGGGTCCCCTTCCCCGCCGATGCCCGCACCGATGAGGTAGCCCGCGGCCGCCTCGGCGCTGTCGGAACTCAGGTCCACGGGCGCCAGGTGGGTACGCCAGTGGGGGCTGAACATGCCGCCGTTGCTGTGGGGGTTGTAGATCTGGGCCTGCGCGACCGTGATCATCCCGACGGAGTCGCCGTAGGTGTTCACGAACACGTCCGGGATGAAGTAGGCCTGAATGTCTTCGGGCGTCTTGTAGGCGAAGCCCCAGTAGTTGCGCTGCTGCTCCCAGTTGTACACGAGGATCATCGGCTTGACGTTGGGGTTGCCCGACTCAAGCAGCGCGAACGCCTCACCCAGGTAGTCGGCCGGGTTCGGGATGAAGATCTCGTTGTCGTCGCAGAAGAAGCACCACCACGCCGCGGGGATCTCGTAGTCCATGCCTGCCGGCGGGCTGGAGCCGCCGCACATGATCGAGTATCTCGCCCACACCGCCATCGCGAACATCACGTTGGTGAAGTGGTAGGGCGCCGTGTCGGCCCAGAAGATGTGGTACGGAATCTGAAGTTCGCCCCACAGCGGCCCATCGAGGCCGAAGAAGCCGGACATCAGGCCGTAGGCCATGTTCCGCAGGTCGCCCGCGTAGGTGAAGCCGGAGATCTGGTTCAGGGCGGTCGTCAGCGTGCCGAAGCTGCTGTACATCACCTCGCTGTAGCCGCCTGGTTCACCGTTGGAGACGCACTCGCACAGGTCGGTGAGCTGGCCTTCCTCTTCGGGGGCGGTCGGCGGGTACATCACGCCGAAGCCGGCGCCGTTCATCATCGCCATGCGGACCGACTCGAGCTCGCCCACGACGGGGAGCGCGGCGTCGACGTTGGCCTCGATGTCGGACAGCGTCTCGATGATGTCCCACATGAAGTCTTCCTCTTCCTCGGCCTCGAAGAGGACCGGGAACAGGTCGATGGTGTCGATGGGAGCGTCCATCGCGGGGTTGCAGACGCCGGTGGTGAGGCAGACGCCGAGCCAGAAGGCTTCGATCGTCGGCGACAGGATGAGCGCCGTCAGGGCGGTCCAGTAGACCGCCTTCATGTAGATGGCCTCGGCCATGCACATGGCCATGAGGATGTTCATCATCGAGTTGAGGTTCATCGCCCGGACCATCCAGGTGGAACCGGACAGCACGGCCGAGTCGGCCGCGGACTGGGCCTGCATCTTGTCGTGCAGCAGCGCGCCGCTGTTGATCACCATGAAGGTGAAGCAGGCGAGCAGGAACATGATGAGGACGAGGTAGACGATCGACTGACCGCTCTCGTCTTCGTGGAAGCCGGCGACGCGGCGCAGGCGGGCTTTGATGAAGTCCATGCTGAAAATCCTCATGGTCAGTCCCAGAAGCCTTGGATGGCGGGGTTGGCCCAGGGGTCGCCGGGCTTGCCGGTTTCACCCTCGAGCGGCAGCACCGCAACCGAGCGAATGAAGGTGTACTCGCCCGGGAGGTCCAGGCTGAAGAAGGGGCCCATGTCCACGATGGACCAGTCGTCGCCGATGATGCGGTTCACGACCGGGATGGGCAGGTAGTAGCGGTGGCGCACCCGGATGCCGACGTCGCCGCCGCCGGGGTACTGCCACGTGACATTGCCGGACTGCTCGTCGAAGCCGGACGAGGACGCCTTGTAGAGCTTCACCTCGGTGGCGAAGGTGGCGTACCCGTACCGCTGGATGGCGTTGTCCGTGTACTCCCCCGCGAGGCCGAAGCCGGACATCATCGAGGAGAAGACGGAGAAGGCGTCGCCGATGACGTCCCCGATGAAGGGAAGGCCGTCGAGCACGACGGAGGCGCGGGGGCTGATGGGCACGCACGCCATGGCGGCGGCCTGGTGGATCTTGTCCCACTTCTCGCCGCCGCCGATGTTGATCTGGTGCTTGCCCTCGGTCTCGGAGGTGGCGGGGATCCAGACGATGGCCGCCCGCGCCGCGGAGAAGGCGGCGTAGGTGACGACGTTCTTGGCCTGGTACATCAGCGCCAGCTGCATGAGGATCAGCGTCGTGATGAGCAGGACGGGGAAGCTGACGGCGACCTCGGTCATCGCCTGGCCGGACTCACCCATGCGGACGGGCTGACGCTGGACGACGGCGCGGGCCCCCAGGACGGTCGCGCGGGCGAGGCCCCAGGCGAGCTTGCCGACCACGAAGAGGCAGCCGGCGCCGAGCAGGGCGTAGACCACGATCTCAAGGGTGTAGACGGGGCCGGGGAGCGGCGTGGACGCGGCGAAGTGCGCGGCGACCGTATCGGTCATCAGCGAGGGCGCTTCGCGTCCCCACGTCTGGGCTCCCGCCCGGAGGGCGAGGGCACCGGCCAGCGCGCCGAATCCGGCGAGTGCGTATGCGGTGGAGCGCTTCATCGAAGGCCTCCTAGAGCCCGAAGATCGTGTCGAAGACGGGGGCCGCATTCAGCCACCCTTCCTCGACCATCGCCCAGGCAAAGCCCAGCGCGATCGCCACGCCGAGTGGAAAGACGTCGCTGTTCTCCTCCTTGGGCATCTCGACCTTGAGCCCGGGAGTCAGCGCGGTGAAGAAGAAGCGGCTCATGTTCTTGAGCGAGAACCAGAGCTTGCCCTTCCAGATCATGATCGACAGGGCGATCGCTCCGCCGGCGAGCCCCGTGTAGAGCAGTCCGTAGCCGGTCGTCTGAAAGCCCACCAGCGCACCCAGCGCTCCGCAGGCCTTCACGTCCCCGCCCCCGATGCCGCCCTGCGGTCCGAAGGTCCAGGCCGCAAACAGGAGCACGAAGCCCAGACCGAAGCCGGCCAGGCCGTCCCACCAGGGGACTCCGCCGGTCGCGATCGCCGCTGCGATGTGCAGCACGATCCCGCCGATCGCCGCGGAGTAGGTCAGCTTGTTCGGAATCTTCGCCTCGCGCAGGTCGCCGTAGACCATCGAGGTCATGACTGCTGCAGAGGTTGCGATTCCAAGCCATCCCCAGACTCCTGCTGTTTCCGGGTGAATCATCCGCTACGGGATGGGAAGGCTGATCCAGGTAGCGACGAACGAGTAGTACCGTTCGAAAGCTTCCTGCAACGCGCCCATGATCGGGATCAAGCCGATGAAGAGCGCAACGACGAGCACGATGTACTCCGTCATGCCCTGTCCGGCCTGATTCCGAGGTTCAGTACGTGCCACGGTCCTGATCATGGTGACGACACTAGCGTCCACCCTCTGGAACGGTCAACTTATTCTTTGCATTTCCTTGACACTTCACTTGACAACTACGTCATTTATTAATGATTCACGGTATTTAACAAGTTGACATTTACCTGGTCGCTGGAGTGACCAGCCAAAGGGGATATGGTGCTTGGAACGCAATACGGGGTGACGGACAACACATGCGGGCGCCGTCGGGTTCGGACAGGGCGCGTAGGTCCCCGGGAAGCCCCGGGTGCCACGCGGAATGAGCAGATCCGCGACGTTCTAGCGGCTGCCCGACTATGTACACCCCCGCTGCCAATGCTCTGCCACGCCGAACCACCACGCACCCCAAGCGGTGCGCGGGCACCGCTTGGAGCTTCGACCGGGTTCGGAGTCCAAGAGTGTTGCAGCCGAGATGTACAAGTCGGGCAGCCGCTTAGCCGTGGCTTGTGATCTCGGTCGCCTGACGATCCACGGGGCTTCCTTGGCGACTACGCGCCCTTCGGGCCGCTGCGCGGCGCTGGGCGCCCCTTCGAAAGCTTCGCTTCTCGGGAGCGGATGCGTCTTGCTGCAACCTCTTCACCTTCGACGCGAAGCGCTAGCTGCGTTCAGGACTCCCTCCGAACCGGACGGACCCCAACGTGTGTCCTCAGCCTGCCACTTCCTCGAAGCTCAACTCATCCCCCACCTGCGTCCCACTCGAAGCGATCGCCCCCACCGGGAGCTCGATGCACTGCTTCGCGGTGAAGTAGATCCTCGTGAAGCTCAACCCCGGCTTGATCCCCTCGATCGCCCGGATCACCCGACGGTGCTTGTTCACGAACAGCACGTCGATCGGGAACTTCATCCCGACCATGTGAATCGACGTACAGGGTGCGATCACCAGGGCTTCGCCGGCCGCCAGGGAGTCGTGGTCCAGCAGCCCCTTCGTTCGCTCCGCCACCGTCCGGGCCCACACCTCCGCCTCGGCGATGGTGGTGTCCCGGGTGACGTTGCGGATCACCGCGAGCGGGCGGGGATGTCGATGGCCCAGACCCGGCGCCAGGCCTGGTCTTCGCTGCTCTTGACGCCCTGGCTGACGAACGCGAGCCGCCACGAGCCGTCGCCGGAGCGGCCGTACAGCGCCGGCTCGGCGTTGTTGACCGTTCCGGTGGCGATCTCGATCGAGGTGCCGGTGCCCAGGTTCACGCGCACGAGGGGGTCGCCCGAGTTGGGGTCGTTTCGGACCGCGACCAGCCCGCCGCTGTCCGGGGTCCAGACCGGGCCCGTGCGCTCGCTGGGGATGACGTCGGTGACGGCCTTGAAGGGCTCGCCCCCCTGCGCCTGCACGACGTAGATGTCGAACCGCGTGCGGTCGTCCCGGTCGTGGTTGCTGAAGAACGCGACCCACTTGCCGTCGGGCGACCAGGACGGCTTGATCTGCGTCGACTTCCACTTCGTCAACGCCCGGTCGGACGCCTTGCCGGAGGCATCGCCGAGCACGTGGATGTTGGCGCCGTCCTCGCTCATGGCGGTGTACGCGATCGCCGAATCCGTGGGCGACCAGACGGCGTAGAAGTCCAGGCCCGGGTTGGTCGTCAGCCGCGTGGGCGCCGCCTCCAGGGCGTAGATGTCCAGCAGGTAGAGGTCGCCGTCGCCCGAGCTGGCGGAGCAGTAGCTCAGGAACCGACCGTCCGCCGAGAACCCCGCCCCGCCCTCTTTCTCGTCCGTGCCGATCGCGACCGTCACGCCCTTGATCCAGACGTCGAACTCGTCGTCGCTGCCGCTGCTGCTGAAGGCGTACAGTTGGCCGTTGGAGGACCACGTGAACTCGTGGTTGACCTGCCGCCGGTCGAGGAAGCGGCCGCCCAGCCCAGAGCCCGCGGGCGGGCCGATCCGCTCCTCCGCGCCGCCGTCGACGGTCAGGAGGAACAACTCCGTGTACTTCTCCTGCGCGTGCGCGACCTCGTAGGCGATCTGCCGGCCGTCCGGAGACCAGACCGGAGACATCGCGTTGCCCGCGTGATCGGGCGAGACCACCCGCGCGCCCCCCGCCAACACGGAGGTCGGGAGCAAGAGCAGCAGGACAACAGCAAGGCAGCGCATCATCGGTGTGTCTCGGGGTCCGTGAGGAGGTGGCAGGAGATCCTGGCCGTCCCCCCCGGTCGGACCGGGTCGGGCACCTGTTCGGTGCATCTTTGCCAGAGCGGGGCGGACGGGTCCACCCGGTGGCACTCGGCGCGGTAGGGACAGCCGCCGGAGGAGGCCTCCCGCCGAGGGACCTCCACCGGCTCCACGTCGGCCGTCAGCGCGGAGCGGAGGAGGCGTTCGGTGTAGGGGTGCAGGCCGTCGACATCGTCCAGGTTGCGGGGGTCGATTCGGGACGCCGGCAGCTCCTGCACGATGCGTCCGCGGTACATCACCAACACCCGATCGGCCACGAAGCGCACGATGTCGAGTTCGTGGGAGATGAACACCCACGCCTGGTCGGGATCGCGCCCCCCGAGCATCAACTCCAGCACCTCGGACTTCACCGACGCATCCAGCCCCGCGGTCGGTTCGTCGGCGATCACGAGCCGGGGGCGGGGCAGCAGGCAGCGAGCCACGCCAACCCGGCGCCGCTGGCCTCCGCTGAGCTCCCGGGGGCGGGCGCTCCCCTTCCCCTCCAGTCGGAACGCGGCCAGCGTCTCGGCGATCAGATCGTCCGCGCGCGCGAGGTCGGCGGGCCGGTGCAGCGCGATCGTCTCACGCAGGTGCTGATCGACGGTCAACCCCGGGTTCAGGCACGCCGTCGCCGCCTGGTAGATCATCTGGACCGAGGTCCGGGCGGCCCGCAGCTCCGGGGCCCCCAGGGCTCGGAAGTCGGCGCCGTCCAGCGTGATCGAGCCCGCGTCCGGCTCGATGATGCGGAGCAGCAGCTTGCCCAGCGTCGTCTTGCCCGAGCCGGACTCCCCGACGAGGCCGATCACCTCCCCCGGAGCGATCGTGAGATCGACCCCATCGACCGCCACCACCGGCGGGTCGTCCTTGATCCGGGGGGCGAACGTCTTGCGGATGTCCGTGGCCGCGAGGAGGGTCATGCGTCCTTCCTGTGGACGACGTGGCAGCGCACGCGGTGGCCGTTGTTGACGACCACGTCCGGCGGCATGCCCGTCTTACAGGCGTGGACGACCTGGGGACAGCGGTGCACGAAGCGGCATCCCTCGGTCCGCTCGGGGGCGACGATCGCGCCCTGGCCGGTGCCCGCGCGCCCCTCCTCGAGGTCACGCACGCGTGTCTGGAGTTCGGCGGTGTACGGGTGCCGGCCCGGCCCGGGGAAGAAGCGCTTGCGGGGGCCGTCCTCCAGGAGCTCGCCGCGATACATCACGATGACCCGCTCGGCCATGCGCTCGACCACCTGGAAGTCGTGCGAGATCAGCACCAGCGTCATGCCCCGTTCGCGGCACAGGGCGCCCAACAGCTCGACGATCTCACGCCGGACGGACCAGTCCAATCCGGTGGTCGGCTCGTCCGCGACGAGGAACTCGGGCTCGGTGCCGAGGGCTGTCGCGATCGCCGCCCGCTGGGCCATGCCGCCGCTGAGCTCGTGGGGGTGCAGCCGCGCCACGCCTCGGGGATCGGGGAGCCGAACCGCGTCCAGCCACTCCAGCATCTTGGCCTGCTGGGCTTCGCGCGACTCACCGCCCCGGGCCACGCGGACCGAATCGAGCACCTGCGCCCCCACGGTGCGGAACGGATCGAGGGCCTCCTGGGGGTGCTGGAACACGTAGCCGGCCCAGCCCTTGCGGAGACGCGCCAGCGGCCGACGTCGGCGACGCCCGGAGGGCCCCAGCACGGCTCGTGCCTGGCTCGCCCCCCCCGGCTGGAACCACGCCTGCCCACCCGTCACTCCGGACCGGGCCGACGAGATGCCGAGGATCGAGCGCATCAGGATGGTCTTGCCGCTGCCGGACTCGCCCACGACGCAGGTCTGGCTCCCGCGGGGGATCGAGAACGATGCGCCGCGCACGACCGCGACCGGCTCCGTGGCGCCGCGGGGGGTGACCCGGACCCAGACGTCCTCGGCCCGGAGGATGGGGTCGCTCACCATCCCTCCTCCCTCCGCGCGAAGTGCTCTCCGAGGGCGAGCACACCGGTGATGGAGACCGCGATGGCGACAGTCGGCGCGGCCACCGCCAGGGCCCCGCCCTCGTTCACCGCGAGGGCGATCGCGTCGACGACGCCGCCGGGGGTCCAGGACTCGGGGATCAGCAGGCGGCGGGTGTTGATCACGGCGAAGCGCACGTCGGCGAGGATGTTCCCCCAGGACGGCCGCGGCGCGGGCACGCCGTAGTGGCCCAGGTACGACAGGCTCGTCTCCACCAGCAGCCAGGCCCCGAACAGCGTGCAGACCTGGCGGAGCACGAGGTTGCGGCAGTTGGCCCACAGGATGTGGAAGCCGAGGATGCGTCCGTCGCTGAGGCCGTGGGCCCGGGCTGCCTCCACGAACTGCTCGCGGCGGAAGAACAACACCCGCTCGGCCAGCGCGTGGGCCATCTGGGGGACGAAGGAGAGGCCGACGAGGCCCCCCAGAAGGAACAACCGCACCTCCGCGAAGGCGGCGGGATCGCTGACGGACGCCGTGAAGATGGCGACGACCACCACGACGAGCACGAGGCGGGGCCAGGCCGCGACGATCGTCAGCGTCGCGCGGATGGCCGCGGAGGCGCGCGCCTCCGGCCAGTACCCGATGGCGGCGCCCGCGGGCACGGCCAGCAGCACCGCGAGGGCGCAGGCGAAGAGCCCGGGGAAGAAGAACGCCTCGCTGCTGGCGATCATGCGCGCCAACAGGTCCCGCCCCAGGGGGTCGGTCCCCAGGAGGTGGGCGCCGGACGGCCCCAGCATCGGCGTGTCGGTGACGAGGGCGGGGTCCGTGTCGACGAACAAGGCGGCGAACCGCAGCAGGACCAGGGCGGCGACGACGGCGAAGCCGAACACCGTGACCGCGCTGATCCTCCGGGGAGCGCCGTTCATGCCCGCACCTCGGTGCGTCGGTCCTTGCGCACGCGCGGGTCCACCATGACGCGCAGCACGTCCACGGACAGGTGTGTCGCTGCGACCAGCGCCGTGGCGAACACCGTGATCGCGATCAGCAGCGGGAAGTCTGGCTGGACCGCCGCCTGGTAGCCCATCAGCCCGATCCCCTGGATGCCGAGCACCTTCTCCAGGATCAACACACCGCCCACCAGGAAGGTCATCTTGCCGGCCGCCAGTTGAGCCGCCGGGAGCGCGATGTGGGGGGCCAGGCGGAGCGCCACGGGCCCCCCGCGCAACCTCACGGACTGCACGAAGTCTCGGTCCTGAAGTTCCCGAAGTTCCGCGTCAAGTACGAGGACGACGTCGGTCAACATGCCGTCGCCGAGGGCCAGGATCACCACCGCCGCGAGGGTCTGCTGCCAGCCCTCGGGGGGCACCGCGAAGACCACCAACGCGAGGTACCCCAGCAGGAACACGGGGACCAGCGAGGTGGCGTGGACGAGGGCGCGGGCGGCGCGTCCGAGGCCCCTGAGCCGATCGCCGAACGCCAGCGCCAGCACCAGCCCCGTCGACAGCGACAGCGCCAGCGCACCGAACACCATCGGGAGCGTGCGCGCGGCGCCCTTGGCGACGAGATCGACCACCCCAATTCCGCGGTAGGACGGCCCCAGATCCCACGTCGCGACGCCGGTCCAGAAGAAGACCACCCACCCGGGGAAGCTGTCGGCCTGGTCGTGGATCGCGCTGCTGCCCGGTGCGAACCAGAGCATGCCGCCGAACACGATGGAGGATACGAGGACGACCCCCGCCAGAGCGAGGGCACGCCGAGCCAGCAGGTGGGCGGCTGTCACCGCTTGGAGGTGACCCTCCAGTCCGGGAACTGGCTGAAGTAGTAGAAGGGCTGGATGAACACGCTCTCCACCTCGCGGCGAAGGGCGGTGTAGCTCCGCAGGGACCACAGGAACACGTACGGCTGGTCGGTAGCGAGGACCTTGTGGACCTCTTGCATGTAGGCGACCTTGGCCGCTGGATCGGTCTCGGCGAGGGCCTTCTCCAGGAGGGAGTCGACGGACTTGTTGTTGTAGCCGACGAAGTTCTGGGTTCCACCGCTGTGGAACAGGTCGAAGATGTTCTCGTTCTCGTCGAAGGACCAGCTGTCCAGGACCAGATCGAAGTCGCGGTCGCCGAAGACCTTCTCGTTCCAGACCGACTTGTCCATGGCGACCGGGTCGGTGGCGTCGATGCCGAAGCGGCGCAGCTGCGACTGCACGTTCAGCGCGACCGTCTGGCCCTGGTCGCCCATGCCCGCCCGGTAGAAGACGCGGATGCTCAGGGGCTCGCCGCGGCGAGCCCACATCCCGGTGTCGCCACGGGCGTAGCCGGCCTGCTCCAACAGCGCCGATGCCTCCATGTCATCGATGTCGATGAGCTGCACCGAGTCGCTGTGGTTGTAGTACTTGCTCGAGGGCACGAACGGCCCCGAGATCCGGTACCCCTCGCCGATCAGCGAGAGCGCCTGGTCCAAGTCCAGCGCCCGCGCGACCGCGTTGCGAACGCTGACCTTCTTGAGCTCGGGGTCCTTGGTGTTCATCCCGAGGTACCACCAGCTCTTGCTCTGGTACGGGATGAGATCCGCCGCGCGTGAGCGCTCGACCTCCGGGAGGTACTGCGCGGGCACGTTGATCATCGCCTGGATGTAGCCGTAGCCCAGCGAGCTGACCTGCTGGTTCTTGTCCGGCATCTCGCGGACCTTGACTGTTCCGACCGTGGGCGGACGGACCGCCTCGGGGTTGGTCTTGAGCGACCACGTGCCCAGATCCTGGGACGCCAGCTCGTAGGGGCCCGACGTCGTCGGCTTGAACCAGAAGGGATGCGTGCGCTCGATCGCGGTCCCCTCGAAGCGGTGCTCGGGGAGGATCTTGAAGTACAGCTTGGGCAGCGGCTCGGATTCGCTGTCGTGGAACGTGAACTTCACGGTGAACTCAGCCACCGCGGACGCCTTCTCGATGAAGCTGAGGCGGCTGCGATCCGGGGAGCCGGTGCGCGGGTTCTGGTAGGCCTTGACGGTGAACTCGACGTCCTCGGCGGTGATCCGCTCGCCGTCGGACCACAGCAGGTTCTCCCGCAGGTAGACCGTCATCGACTTGCGATCGGGGGCCAGCTCGTAGGCGTCGGCGAGGCGTGGCTCGGGGGAGCCGTCGTAGCCCGGACCCCACAGCGACTCGAATAGCAGCTCGTTGAGCCGCGTCTCCGCCATGGAGCTCTCGTGCAGCGGGTTCAGCGTAAAGGCGAGCTCATCCTCCGCGTACTCAAACCCGTCCGCCATGCCGGCGGCGGGGAGCACGACGAAGGCGATCAGCACGATCGCACCCCAGTTCCACCTCTGCCTCATAGCTGGCTGGTCTTCCCCTGCACTCCGATGCTCGCTGCTGCATCGAGCTGTCCTAGATAATGCTTCACAGCCTGAATGGCTGGGTCCTCGGTCGCAAGCGGGTGGACGAAATCGAGCGCCCCTCCTGGCTGGCCTGAGCGCCACAAGCAGTGAGCATAGTCCAGCAGGAACGCGCGGTCGTTCCGCCACGACACTCGGGTGCGCGCTGAATCGGCCGCGCCCCCGCGCGAACCGGGGTTGGGATCGACGCTGCGGTCGCCGAATCGCTTGCACAGAACGCGTGCCTCGGCGCTGTCGCCGGTGCCAGTGACCGCGGTCATGCGGGAGCGAAGGACCCGGTCGATCGCCGGTTGGGCCAGCGACAGTTCGTCCACGAGCGAGGCCCCGTCGGGGGGGGCTCCCTCCTTGAGCGCGTCCGCGAAGGTCACTTCAGCCTCGGCGAGCGCCTGAAGGGTGGCGTCGGCGCCTCGGTCGGCGGCGCCCCAGCGATCCGAGAACGCGCTCCCCGACTCGCCCCACTGAGCCTCCCAGTCCGCCGCGTCCACCGCGAACGACGCGAACAGCGCGGTCCAGGCGGGCAGCGGGGCTCCCGCGGGGGCCGGCTTGGCGGCGGACCGAACGGCGTCCGGCAGGGGATCGCCCCAGCCTCCCTCGACAGCGGCCGCGATGAGCGCCCCCGGCCCGTCCAGGGCGCTCGCTTCGATCCACGCGTGCGCGAGGTGGTACCGGGCGACGGCGGTGGGGAAGCGGGGGTCGTAGAACCGGGCGGTGAAGATCACGCCCGCTTCGGCGTCCTCCCCGAGAGGATCGACCACATCGGGGTCGCCCTTGTGGCTCAGCAGCACGAGCTCCTCGGCCCTACCGAGGTCGCCCTGGTTCATCGCGTCGATGAACACGAGCCGCGCGGGGTACACGATCCCCAGGGTGCGGTCGGGAGCGCCGCCCTCGATGAGCTCGCGAAGGGCGTCGAACAGCTGCGGATCCGCGTGAGCCGCGGCCGGTTTGAAGGCGGCCGCCTCGAACGCCGCGAGCTCGCCCCCCTCGGCGCCGGCAGCGCGGGCTGCCAGCAGCGCAGTCAGCGGCTCGTAGGCGCCCACTCGGATCTGATCGGCGTGGTCCCGCCGGTAGCGGGCCAGGTCCAGGGCGACTTCCCGATGCAGCGACGCCGCCGCGAGCATGGTGGCGGCGCGGTCCAGGTGCACGCGGGCGAGGCCCAGGCGGGCCGACGCGGAGTCCGCGGCCTCGAATACGGGCTTGGCCCGGGCGAGGTCGCCGTGGAACAGGTCGAGCCAGCCGGCCCCTCCGGGAGCATCCAGCAACGCCATGACCGCCGCCGGGTCATGCGCCGCGGCGCGCATCCAGCTGTCCGCCAGGAGGGCAGCCGCCTCGGCGCCGGGGTCCCCCGAACCGGTCGACGGCGCAGGAGTGGAGTCCCCTCCCCCGCACCCGAGCAGCAGCGCCGCCAGAAGCACGGCTCCCGACCTGGTTCGAAGCGAGATCACCTACAGCGCCCCGTCCTTCAGCTCGCCCAGTTCGCGAATCTCACCCTCGGCGCGCTCGGCTTCGCGCTGGCGGTAGGTGTTCTCCGCCAGGTGCTGGTAGCGCTTCCACACCGCGATCGAGTCGTCGATGTAGTCGAGGTTCTCACTCCCCTGGTAGAGCCCCTTGTAGGACTTGGCCTGGATCTCCCAGATCTTCAGCTGACGATCAGTGCGGATGCGCGCGGGGATGTCCTGCGCGTTCAACTCGGCGACCCGAGCGGCTTGCAGGGCGTCCTTGTAGCGGCCCTGCCGGAGGTGGCACTTGCCCATCTCAAGGTTGAACTGGGGGTTGGCCTGGTTGCGATCCAGGCGGAGCACCTCGCCGACCGTTTCGCAGTGCGCCCCACGGTCGCCGGAGGCCTCGTACTGGGCCATCAGGACCGCCCGGCTGCTCTCGTACTCGTCGGAGCCGCGATCGATGGACTCGAGGCGGCGGATTTCGTCATCGGACAGCCGTCCACGGCGCGCCTTGTCGGTCATCCCCGCCATCACATCGCTGCCCAGGACGGTCGAGTCCATGCTCGGATCGCCACCCGGGTCCGAAGCGGCCGTGGATCCCTCGCCCGCAATGGCCCAGTCGTCCTCCGAATCATCGCGGGTGGGCGTGTCGTACGGATCCCGCAGGTCCGACCGCGAACCGGACCCGCTGGATCTCGGCGTGGAGCCGCTGCTGCTGCTGCCGCTGTCCGACGAGCCGCTCGAACGCCAGTCGCCGCTGCTGTCGGAGGAGCCGCTGGAGCGCGAGTGCGAGCCCGACGAGGACGGCGAACTGGCCGAACGCGAGGTCGAGCCGCTGGAGCGCGGCGTCGAATCGCTGCTGGAGGAGCGGCTCCCCGACGACGGCAAGGTCGAGATGGAGACCGAGTCCCGCTGCGACGGCGTCGACCGGCTGGAAGACCCGGACGTGGTGCCCCGATCCGACCAGCGGTCGGTCTCGTGCCGGGGCGGTGGGGTGGAGTCCCCCCGCGAACCTCTCGAGGTGCGGCCGCTGTCCAGCTCGGGATCGTCGAATCCGGAGTCAGCCAGCTCGGGCTCGGGCTCCGGGGCCCGCGTCGGCGCGGGCGTCTCGACCGGCGCAGGGGCGGTGTTGACGGCGACCGGCTCGGGCTCCTCGGGCGTCTCCCCCGGGAGCAGCCAGAGCACGCCGATCAGGCCGAACACGAGGATGGCCGCGATCAGGCCAACCCCCAACACGATCATGTTCGCGCGGCGGGTCTGCGCGTAGTAGGCCTCGTCGTCTTCGTCGTAGTCGTCGTCGTAGCCGTCCCAGGTGCCCGTGTCGGCGGGCGGTGCGGCCGACATCGACGGCTGCGGAGGCATCGCGGAGACGGACGGCTGCGGCCGGGTCGCCGGGACGGGAGCCGGCGGCGGGGGCACGGCCGGTCGCGGGGCGGCCGGCGGAGGCGCGGGCCGGGCGGCGGGGGGCGGAGCGGCCGGTCGAGCCGACGGCGGGGGCGCCGACCGAGGCGGAGGCGCGCTGGCGGGAGGCGGAGCTGCGGCGGGGGGCGGGACCGGCACGGGGGGACGGGGCCCGCCCGACTTGGGCTGCGAGGCAGGGTACTGCGCGGTCCGCTTGGCGATCAGCGCGGCGACCTCGGCGGTGGCCGCCTTGACCCGAGGATCGTTGGTGTTCCGCCGCACCAGGCCCGGCTGGTTCGGGTTCGCGGGCGGGCCCGGCGCCTGGGCGGCGCGCACCACCGGACCGGTGAGGCCCGCGGCTTCAGCGATCTCGCCGACCGACTTCAGGGCCGCGGCCGACGGAGCCGAGGCGGCCGCGTCGTCGATCTGGCGCCTCGGAGGCACCTGCCCGGGCCGGATCGGCTCGGGCTTGCGGGGCGGCGCGGTAGGCGCATCCGCCGGCGCATAGGAGGCGTCCGTGGGGGGGCGCTGGCGCGGTCCCGGACCGACGTAGGAGGCCGACGGCGTCAGCGCCGCGGCCGGTCCCGGACCGGACGGAGGCGCAGAGCGCGGCGGGGGAGCCTTGGGCGGTGCCGGACGGGCGCCAGCCGGAGGCTGCTTCTTCATCCCCCCGGTGTCACGGCCCAGCTGAGCCGGCGGCGCAGGGCACGGATCGGGGCGGGCGGGGGCCGGCGGAGCAGCGGCGGCCGCAGCAGCCGCGGGGGTGGCCACCGCAGGTCCCTTGCCGGGTCCCGCCTGCACGAGCTTCTTGAGCGCGGCGACCGACTCGGCGAACGCGGCGTCCCCCCGTTTGGGTATCGGCGGCGGCGGCTTGGCAGGAGGCGGCGACGGCGCCGGGGCCGGGTCCGAGCTCACCTCGGCGGATCGGGACTTCAGTCCCGGAGGCGCCCCGGTTCCGGCGGAAGGCACCACTGGCTCGGAAGGCCGCGGCGTCGGCGCGTCCGGGTCCTGGGCGGCGAGGTTCTGGCCGGAGTACATCCGAGCCGCCGCCTCACGCGCCAGGTTGGTGATCTTCGCCATGTACTCGCGAAGGTGCGAGGGCGACAGATCGACCTTCATCTGCTCGGCGACGAACCGGAGGTCCTTCAGGACCAGCCCCATGTTCTGGTACCGAAGCTCCCGCTTCCGGGCGAGCATGCGCAGCAGGATCATCCGCAGGCCGGGCTCGATGCCCTTCTTGGTGATGTCCTTGAGCCCGACGTTGAGCTCTTTGATGGAGTTGATGACGTTGAGGTAGTTGTTCCCCTCGACCAGCTTCTCGAGCGTCAACATCTCCCAGAAGACGGCGCCGAGGCTGAAGATGTCGGACGCCGGCGTGAGGTTCTGCTCACCGCTGGCCTGCTCCGGCGACATGTAGTTCGCCGTGCCCTTGACCACCGAACCGGTGTTGCTCGTGTCGCCCACGCGGGCGATGCCGAAGTCGGTGAGCTTCACGATTCCACGGTGGTGGATGAGCACGTTGCTCGGCTTGATGTCGCGGTGGATCAGCCGGATCGGCTTGCCCGTGAGATCGACGGCGCTGTGAGCGAACTCAAGAGCCTCGCACAGCGACAGGGCGATGTGGAAGAAGATCGACAGCGGAAAGCGAAGATCGTTGTCGCGGTGGACCTGGATCGCCTGCGCGAGGTCGATCCCGTCGATGTACTCCATGACGATGAAGTACTCGTCCTCGATCCGGCGCAGATCGTGGACGCGCACGATGTTGTTGTGCTGCAGTTGGCCGAGCAGCTTCGCCTCCTGGACGAGCTGCCTGATGAAGTACTGGTCCAGGGCGAAGCCGCCATGGAGCCGCTTGAGGGCCACGAGGGTCTTGAACCCCTCGTCGCCGCCGCGCTCGGCGAGGAAGACCTCGGCCATCCCCCCTTCGCCGATTTTGCGCAGCAGATTGAACTCGCCGCGCTTGGTGGGAAACGTTGTCATGCCTTGTCAGCTCCCGGGCACGGGAAGATCTCGAAGAGGGAAGAAGCGAAGGTCCCAGCAGCGTCCGTCGAGGCCAGGCCGATGAGGTCCTGCTTGTAAGCGATCGCCACGAGCACGGCGCACAGCAGGAACAGAATCATCACCACCAGGACCGTCAGGAGCAACGGGGAAACAGGTCGGGACTTGCGGCGCTTGCGGCGACGGCGCTGGCCGCCCCCCTGCGCGCGCCGCTGAGACGGAGCCGCCGAAGGCAGGGACGCGGGCGCACCCAGCCCATCGTCGTCCTCGGAGAAGACCCAGACTTCGGTGTCGGTCTCCCCCGCGTCTTCGGGCACCGGCGGCGACGGCGGCAGCGGGCGGGCCGGTCGCGACGCGGGGACCGCGGGGATGCCGACCCCCGAACCGGGGGACACGCCAGCGGGCGCGATCGTGGGAGCGTGCAGGGACGGCGGCGCCGTCTCCGCCCCTTGCGGAGGGATCGTGTGCTCGGCCAGATCGACCAACGCAGACGCTGGCTGCAGCTGCTGCGAACCGAACGGCATGGGCATCGTGGCGGGGGACGGAGGACCGGACAACGCTCCCATTTGACCCGTGCCCATGACCCCTTGTTCCGCGGGAGATTTGCCGGTGTAGACCCGGGTCGCTTCGTTGTCGTCCCAGCCCTCGGGACCCGCGACGGGAGCCCCTGGAGGATTGGACACCGTGGGCGGGGGCAGGGGCACCGGATGGGCCGGCGGCGTGGGGATCGCGCCCTGCGCCGCACCCATCACGGGGGGACGCATGGGGGGCGGGCCGACCAGCGGATCGTCCCCCGGCTTGGCGCCGGGACGCAGCGCCACCGACACGGTCTCTCCCTGGTAGGACGGCGGAATCCCGTGGCGGACGGGGGCGGCGGGCGGGAGCGGCGCGACCGGCATCGACGGCGTCGGCGGCGTGATCGGTCCTTCCGTTCCGGGGCCCTCGGCGAGCATGCTCTCGATCAGGTCCTTCTGAACCGCCTGCGTAACCGGCTGGGAGTCGTTCCGCTTGAGCCGCTCCATCGGCGGAGGGGTCGGCGGCGTGACCGGCCCGGGGGCGGTGCCGGTGCCGGGCATCGGGGCCGGCGGCGGAGTCGGGTCGGGGCCGATGACGTGCTTCGCCGCCTCCTTGATCTCCTCGGGGACCTGCAGGTTCGACAGCGTGGCGCGGTCCGCGGTGCGGCCCAGAATCCCCATCAAACGCCCGACGTAGGCGCGGATGCGGTGCCAGCTGAGGTCGACCTTGAGCCGCTCGGCGACGAACTGGAGGTCGTTCCGAACGCTCTCGACCTCCTGGTAGCGGCCGTTCATGTCGGCCGACAGCATCTTGGCGATGACCATGCGGAGGCCGGGTTCGACGCCCAGCCCGGCGAGCTCGTCCAGCGTCACCCGGCGCTCGCGGACCTGGTGGATCGCCTTGAGGTAGTTGTCCCCGTCGACGTTGGGGCGCCCGGTCAGCATCTCGTAGAAGACGGCGCCCAGGGAGTACACGTCCGACGCCGGCGTCAACCGCTCCTCGCCGAAGGCCTGCTCCGGCGACATGTAGTTGGCGGTGCCCTGCACCAGCCCCCCGGTCACCGATCCGTCGCCGACGTGGGCGATGCCGAAGTCCGTCAGCTTGACCGCGCCCCGGCGGCTCAGCATCACGTTGCTAGGCTTGATGTCGCGGTGGATCAGCGGGGTCGCGTTGCCGGTCTCGTCCTGGGCCGCGTGGGCGTAGGCGAGCGCCTCGGACAGGCTGAGCGCGACGTGGAAGAAGAAGGGGCGCGGGATGCGCGTCTTGCGGTTGCGGTGGACCTTCACGACGGCGGCCAGATCGATGCCGTCGACGTACTCCATGACGACGTAGTACTCGTCGCCGATCCGGCGCAGATCGAAGACCTTCACGATGTTGGCGTGCTCGAGCTGCCCGAGCAGCCGGGCCTCTCGGATCAGCTGCCGGATGAAGTAGCTGTCCATCGCGAGACCGCGATGCAGCCGCTTCAGCGCGACCCGGGTCTTGAAGCCATCGTCGCCGAGGCGCTCCGCCAGGAACACGTCCGCCATTCCCCCTTCACCGATCTTGTGAAGGAGGCGGAACTCGCCCTGTACTCCGGAAGCCTCAACCATGGGAGCTGCTGTCACTCCCCCTGTCGGAGCACGCCGGCGCCGGTGTTTGTCTCACCAACGCTGGTGTCCACCACGTTGCCGACGTCCTCGATGTCGATGGTGTCGGGGTAGAGCGTGACGTCCACCTGGAGGGTGCCGCGCTCGAACAGCACGGAGTCCTTCCAGACGTGGAAGCCGGGCTTGTAGACGGTGACCTCGTAGTAGTAGCCGTACGGCATGCCGAGGGACTCGCCGTCGTCACCGGAGATGTGGTCGACGACCCAGCGGCCGCCCTCCGTCGTCACCGCGAGGCCGCGCGAACCGTCGGGGAGCGGCTCCGCGTCGGCGACCGCACGGCCACCGCGACCGGCGTCGGGGTTCTCGTAGGGCACCTGGGGGATCACCGAGACCTTGGCGAACGGGATCGCGCGGCCCTCGGGGTCCAGCACGAGCCCGGACAGCATGTCCGGCTCCTTGTTCTTGCCCCGACCGCCCCCGGTCGTGGCGCAGGCGGCGAGCAGGAGCAGCGCAGCCAGACCCAGGATGGCCTGGGTGCGCGGCAGCATGTGGTTCATCGAAGTCCTCCGGGGGCGCTCAGTCGTTCGGGTTCAGGGGGTTGTCGTTGGGCTCGTAGTCCTCGCAGCCGACGGCGGACGCGACCAGGCCGAGGTCGTCCGAACAGCCCTGTCGGATCGTGCGCCCGGTCTCCGGGGCGGACTGGCGGATGGCGGCGGCGTACCGCTCTTCGCATCGCTGGATGTACTCGCCGGCGGGGCCGCCGGCGATCTCGGAGCCGTCCACTTCGCTGCGGCCGTCGTAGCCAAAGTCGCTCCAGAGGGCGTCCCACTCCTCGAGGCAGCCGTCGATGTAGCGGGCGTTCTCGACGCAAACCTGCTGACAGGTCTGCAGGCAGCCGTTGAGGCCCAGCGCGGCGGCGGTGAGGGCGAGCATCATCAACAGGGAGCGAACGCGCATCAAATCTCCAGCGTCGGCAGGGAGGTAAAGGGCTCCCTGCACCCCACCTCGGGGCCTGCGATTTGTACCACGACCGCCCTTGTTACGTCGACGCGCACGCGCGTAGGGGCGCCCCCGCGAGGAGTGGGCGGACAGCCCCTGCGTCAGGCGATGGTCCCGCCTCCGAGCACCTCGCCCAGATCCGCGCCGCCGTACAGCACGAGGGCCTGGCCGGGGGCGGCGGCCCGTACCGGCTCCGCGAGCTCCAGGCGCACGACGTCGCCTTCGGCGTGGACTCGAGCCACGCTCGCCGGCTTGCATCGGTAGCGGGGACGGGCCGCGGTCGGCTCGCCCGGGGCGGGCCGTCGAAGCCAGTTCCAGTCCGCCGCCTCGATGGCGGTCGCATCCAGCCGGTCCGCGGTCGCGACCACGAGACGCCTTCGGGCGGCGTCGATCCGGCTGACGTAGAGCGGCTCCGGTGCGGCCACGCCGATGCCCTTGCGTTGGCCGATGGTGAAGCCGTGCACGCCGTCGTGGCGACCGATCGCGGTGCCGTCCTCGAGCACGATGTCGCCCCCCTCCCCCGCCCCGCCGTGGCTCGCGACGAAGTCGGCGGTGCGGCCGTCGGGGATGAAGCAGACGTCCTGACTGTCGGGCTTGCTCTCGGTGCGCACACCGAGCCGGCGGGCCGCGTCCCGCGCTTCCGTCTTGGTCATACCGCCCAGCGGAAAGCAGAGCCGGGACAGCGCCTCGGAGGTGATTCCGTAGAGGAAGTACGACTGGTCCTTGCCCGGGTCGAGCCCCTTGAGCAGGTGCGAGTCCCCGGCGTCGTCACGCATCGCCTGGGCGTAGTGCCCGGTGGCGAGCCAACGCGCCTCCAGCTCACCCGCCCGATGCAGCAGCCGGTCGAACTTCAGGACGTTGTTGCAGAGCACGCATGGATTCGGCGTTCTGCCTGCACGATAGGCACTTACGAACGGTTGTATGACACTTCGGTTGAAGTCGTCGCGGTAGTTCAGGACGTAGTGGGGAACGCCCAGATCGGAGCAGACCCGGCGCGCATCGGCGATGTCCTCGGGGGTGCAGCAGCCGCCGTCGAACGAATCGTCCGAGGGCGCGTCGTACAGCGACAGCGTGATCCCGATCACCTCGCAGCCGCGCTCGTGGAGCAGCGCCGCCGCGACGGAGCTGTCCACCCCGCCGGACATGGCGACGATCACCCGCTCGCCGGGCTGGGGAAGCTGCGGCTGCACGGGGTTCAGGCGCTCGCGCGGAGCTCGCGGAGCCGACCGACTTCGGTGATGACCGTGTCCGCCACGAGGTCGATGTCGGCCTCGGTGTTGGAGCGGCCCACGGAGAACCGGATCGCCGCCTCGAGCCACTTCGGCTCTTTGTGCAAGGCGACCAGGACGTGACTCGGATCGAGCGAGCCAGAAGTGCATGCGGAACCGGTACTTGTCGCGATCCCCTTCAGGTCGAGATTGAGCACGAGCCCTTCGCCATCGACCCCCGCAAAGCTGAGGTTCGTGGTGTTCGGAAGCCGGCTGTCGGAGTCGCCGTTGACCTCGACTCCGTCGACCCCCGCCCGGATACGAGCCTCGAGGCGATCCCGGAGCGCGGTCGTGCGCGCCACCGCTTCGGGGGTGACGTACTCCCGAGCCAGCTTGGCGGCGTGGCCGAACCCGACGATGCCGGCGGTGTTGTAGGTGCCGCAGCGGCGCTTCCGCTCCTGCCCCCCGCCGCGCAGCAGCGGCACGAACGGCGTCTTGCGCTTGAGGTACAGCGCGCCGACCCCCTTGGGGCCGTAGATCTTGTGGGCCGAGACCGACATGAGGTCGGCGCCGAGGGCCGCAACATCGATCGGGATCTTGCCCAGCGCGTTGACCGCGTCGGTGTGGAACACGACCCCACGCTCGTGCGCGATGGCGCTGAGGGTGGGGATGTCGTTGACGTTCCCCAGTTCGTTGTTGGCCAGCATGATCGACACGAGCACCGTGTCGTCCCGGATCGCTGCCCGCAGTTCCTCGGGGTCGTGCCGGCCGGCGGAGTCCACCTCCAGGAACGTGAACTCGAAGCCGTGGAGCTGCTCCATGCCCAGGGCGGTGTCGATGATCGCCTTGTGCTCGATCTCCGACGTGATGATGTGGCGGCCCCGATCCTTGAGGGCGAGGCCGACGCCGAGTAGGGCGGTGTTGTCCGCCTCCGTGCCGCCGCTGGTGAAGAACAAGTCGCGCGGCTTGGCGCTGATCAACGCACACACCGCCTCGCGGGCATCGTCGATCGCGTCCTTGGGACCGCGGCCGGCCCAGTGGATCGACGAGGCGTTGCCCCACCCCTGCTCGTACCAGGGCCACATGGCCTCCAACACCTCGGGCCGGACGGGGGTGGTCGCGTTGTGATCCATGTAGATGCGGGTCATGGCGGGCATCCTTGCGTCAGATTCCGGGCGCCGCAACCGGCGCAGTCCAGGGCGCCGGTTCGTTCGCCTCAGTCCAGTCGAGATCGATCTGCGCCGCGCCGATCGGCTCGTCGGGCTCCCACGCCGTGACCCGCCTGCGATCTCCATCGTGATCGAGTCGGAGCCACAGCGCGTGCCCGGGGATCAGAGACGGGAACCGATCCGCCCATTCGATGACGGAGACCCCGTCGCTCCCGACCCGGTCGAAGAACCCCAGGTCCTCAGCCTCATCGGCGCCCCCCAACCGATAGACGTCGATGTGCAGCACGGCGAGGCGGCCGGCGTACTCGTGGCAGAGCGCGAAGGTGGGCGACCGGACCGGGGTGGAGACCCCCAGGCCGCGCGCGAAGCCCTGCGTCCACGTGGTCTTGCCCGCTCCCAGGGGTCCGCACAGGGCGATGACGTCGCCCTCGCGGCAGCGCTCCGCGACCTGCTCGCCGAGCCACGTGGTGGCCGCCGCATTCGGCAGCGACGCCGTCCAGGCGGCGATCACGGGCGGCTCTCGAAGAACGCCCCGACCCCACCGCGAGCGTCCGCCCACGCCTCCCCGAGCCAGGTGATGAGGTCGCCCGCGGTGAGGGTGGGCTCCCCGAGCGCGGCGGCAGCCCGATCCCCGGCCCGGCCGTGCCACCACACCGCGGCCCCCGCCGCCGTGGACGAGGGCAGACCGCGCGCGAGCAGCCCGCCGACCACGCCGGTGAGCACGTCCCCGGAGCCGGCGGTCGCCATGCCCGGGTTGCCCGTGGGGTTCACGAAGACCGCGCCCCCGGGCTGGGCGACGATGGTGCCGGCTCCCTTGAGGACCACGGTGGCGGCCGCTTCGGAGGCCAACTGCCGGGCCGCCGCCACGCGTCGGGCGCTCAGCTCGGACCAGGGGCTCGTCATCAGGCGCGCCATCTCGCCCGGATGCGGGGTGAGCACGCGGGCTGCGGACGGGTCGGGCCAGGACTCCGTCTCGGCGAGACCGTTCAGCGCGTCCGCGTCAAACACGGCCGGCACCGTCAGCTCGGCGTAGAGCCGGCCGACAAGCTCGACGGTGGAGGCTTCGGTGCCCAACCCGGGCCCCACTGCGACGGCGGAGCGAGCGTGAGCGAGGGCGAGCAGGGCGTCCGCGTCGGCGTAGCGCTCGACCATGATCTCCGGCGCCAGCCCCGGCACGTCCAGACCGACGGGCAGCGCGAGGGTCACGAGGCCGGCGCCCGCTTTGAGCGCAGCTTCGGCGCAGAGCCGGGCCGCGCCGGTCTTGCCCGGGCCTCCGGCGGCCACGAGCAGGTGCCCGAACGTCCCCTTGTGGCCGTCGGGCGCACCCGGGGGGAGCGCGTCCGCGAGGGCCGATGCGTCCAGCAGGTGGGCGATGTCGGGGATGAGGTCCAGCCAGCGCTCCGCCGGGATGCCGATGTCCGCCTTGACCAGATCGCCGCACCGGCCGCGCCCCGGGTAGAGCACGTGGCCGAGCTTGAGGGCGGCGAACGTGACGGTGACGTCCGCCGCGACGGCGGTGGCGTGCACCTGGCCGGTGGTCCCGCTCACCCCCGAGGGGATGTCGACCGCGAGCACGGGCACGCCCGCGGCGCGGGCCCTGGCCATGGCGTCGATCGCCTCGGCGAAGACGCCCTCGACCTCCCGCGTCAGGCCGGTTCCCAGGAGCGCGTCCACGAGCACGCCGCAGACCGGCCACTTTCGAATCGCGAAGCCGAGGGGCTCGCTGCCCGGCGCTTCCCGGAGGGTCACGCCCACGTTCTGGGCCAGCTCCGCCTGGGTCGCAGCGTCGCCCTGGAGGCGGCTTACCCGGGTCAGGAGGGTGACCTCCACGGACACCCCCAGCAGGTGCAGCCGGCGCGCCATGGCGAGGCCGTCGCCGCCGTTGTTGCCCGGGCCGCAGACGATGCAGACGCCGCCTTCGAGGCGATCCCGGTACCGCTCCAGCAGGACCTCGCAGCAGGCCCACGCAGCGGACTCCATGAGCACGAGCCCGGGCACTCCGAGGTCCTGGATCGTGCGGCGATCGAGCTCCGCCATCTGCTCCGCGGTCAGCAGCGGCTCGGGGCGGGCCATCAGTCCAACAACGCCTTCATGTCACGCACCGCGTCCTCCAGGCCGGAGAAGACGGCGCGGGCGATGATGGCGTGCCCGATGTTGTACTCCTCGATGATATCGAGGTCCGCCAGGGGCTGGACGTTGTGGTAGTGCAGCCCGTGGCCGGCGGCGACGAAGAGCCCCGCCTTGGCGGCCTGGCGGGCGGCGCTAGCGATGCGCGCCAGCTCCCGATCCCGGTCGATGTCGTTGTCCGCCTCGGCGTACGCGGCCGTGTTCAGCTCGATCGTGCCGGCGCCGACCTTCACGGTGGCAGCGACCTGGGCGGCGTCCGGGTCGGCGAAGATGGCGGTGCGGATGCCCGCCGCTTCCAGTCGGGCCACGGCCGCGCTGACCTCGTCGAGCACGCCCGGCTGGGTCATGTCGAGGCCTCCTTCGGTGGTCACCTCGTCGGGCCGCTCGGGGACCAGCGTGACCTGATGAGGCTTGATCCGCTCGGCCAGCAGGAGCATCTCCTCGTCCGTCGCCATCTCCACGTTCAAGCGGGTCTGCACGGTCGCCGCCAGCACCTCGAGGTCACGATCCTGGATGTGCCGGCGATCGCAGCGGATGTGGCAGGTGATCTGGTCGGCTCCGGCCATCTCCGCGATGGCGGCGGCGGGCACCGGATCGGGGTAGCTGACGCCGCGGGCCTGGCGGACCGTGGCGACGTGGTCGATGTTCACTCCGAGATCGGCCATGGAGGCTCCTTTAGCTGCCCAGCACACCCCCGGCTGCAGCGGCGAGCTGATCGGCCCAGGCTTCTACCAGATCGCCGGTCGGCCCCTCGACCTGGATGCGGAGGTACGGCTCGGTCCCGGAGTAGCGGACCAGGGGCCGGCCTCCGCCGGTGCCGATCCGGTCCAGCACGGGGCGAAGCTCCGGGCCTCCCAGGAGGCCCTCGATCGGCGGGCGATGGCCATCGGGCACCTTGCGGGTCGCGGACGGGAACTTCGGGACGGCGCCGAGCAGCTCGCTCACCGGCTTGCCCGTCCCGAGGGCCATGCGGAGCACGTGGAGGCCGACCCGGATCCCGTCCCCGGTGGGGCACAGGTCGGGGGTGAGGACGTGGCCGGAGGTCTCTCCGCCGAGGTTGCAGCCGCGGGCCGCCATCGCCGCGGAGACGTGCCGATCGCCGACGGGGGTGCGGATGAGGTCGAGGCCGCGCTCGGCGAGGTACGCCGCGAGCCCGCCGTTGGTCGTGAGGGTGCCGACCACGGCGCCCCCGGTGAGGCTCCCCTCGGCCTGCATCGACGACGCCAGGAAGCCGAGGATCGCGTCTCCGTCGTGCACCGTGCCCTGCTCGTCGACGAGGGCGATGCGGTCGCCGTCGCCGTCCACCACGATGCCGGCCCAGGCGCCGACTTCGAGCACCTTGGCGGCGGTCGCCTCGGGATGCACCGCGCCCACACCGTCGTTGATGTTCCGTCCGTCGGGGGCGGGCGCGAGGGCCACGCGATCCCCCTCCCCCAACGCTTCGGCGAGCACGCCCGCGGCCGCCCCGGAGGCGTCGTCGAACACCACCCTCCGGTCGATGGAGGCCCCCAGCAGGGACTTCAGGTAGGCGGCGAGCACGGCGTCGCGGCCGTCGGCGGTCACGGTTCCGGCGGCCGGCGCGGCGGTCGATCCCGCTTCGAACGCCGCCTCGGACGCCTCCTGAAGCGCATCCGAGGCCTTCTTGCCGTCGGGTCCGAACAGCTTCAGCCCGTTGTCGTGCCAGGGGTTGTGGGACGCCGTGATCATCACGCCGCCGTCCAGGGCCGAGTCGTAGGCGACGGCGTAGGACAGCGCGGGGGTGGGGAGCACGCCCAGGTCCTGCACGCTCACGCCGGCCGACGTCAGTCCGGCGATGACGGCGTCGCGGATCCAGCCCCCCGACTCCCGGGTGTCGCGGGCGATCGCCACGGTGCCGCCGCCCAGGGCGGTGGCGAAGCCCGCGGCGAGGGCCTTGATCGTCGACTCCGTCAGCAGGCCTTCACCGGCCCGCCCGCGGATCCCATCGGTTCCAAACACGCTCATCACTACCTCGGTCGAACCCGGACTACTCCGGGGCTTCGGGCGCCTCCGGAACCTCGTCCGGAGCTGGCTCCGTGGGGGGCGGCGGAGGCCGCACGGTGAAGGTCAGGGGCTCCACCGAGCGGAGCTCGATCTCGTCCTTGCGGGGGTGGTCCATCACCACCCGGACCGCCGGCCATCCGTCACCCGCGTTGGGCGAATAGGCGACGCGGGCGTCGGCCCCTTCGGGGAAGACGAGGGTCGTGGGGTCGCCATCGAGCCGCACGGTCAGTCCGCGGTTGCGGAGTTCGTCCAGCACCGGGACCGGGCCGGCCAACCGCACGACGCAGGAAGCGGGGGCGACGTCGTAGCCGACCCAGCCTTCCCCGAGGGCGACCTGGATCCCGGCGAACTCGTGCTCGGCGCTGGCCTCTTCGACGCCGAACTCCACCTGCGCGGCGCGGGGGCTCCCGGGGGTCAGGTGCAGGGCCGCCAGATCCAGGCTCACCGACCCGGCGAAGGCGGCCTCGAGGTCGTCCAGCCGCAGCGGCACCGTCTGCACGAACTCCAGGTGCTTGAGATCGGTAGTGCTCCCCGTGAGGGTGACCTCCTTGGGGGTGACGGAGCGGGACGTCTCCACGAAGCCGGGGGGGAGCTTGCCGCGGGTGCGCAGCAGCACCGGCACCGTGACGGTGGCGACGTTGTCGTAGACCAGGTCCACTTCCGCGGGAGAGACGGTGTCCACGGCGACGTCGTCGGTGACCCCTCCGGGGGGCCGAAGGAAGCTGTGCACGGCGCGGCCGGGCTCCGCGTCCCGCAGGTCCACGACGTACCGAATCTCCACCTCCCGCGCCTTCTCCACGAGGCGGTTCACGGCGGTGCGCGAGCCCGACACCCGCAGCGTGACGGGGTTCGGCAGAGGCCCGTCGTTCATCAGGATGAGCCCCTCCCCCTCGGGCTGGAGGTAGTCCACCGGCGCCTCGATCGTGGCGTGAAAGATCTGCTCGTCCTGCGCCAGGAACCACGCCCCCAGGGCCAGCCCCAGGGCGATCGCCTTGTAGGCGAGGTTGTCCGTGATGAGGCTGCGGGCGCTCATTTGGTGCGGTCCGCGGGGTTGCTGGCATCGACGTTGGCGGCGTTGAAGCTGCCGGAGGTGACGCGGCTCTTGCTCCGGCTCGGCGTGAAGCTGCCCGTGGTGGACTGGTCCGCCTCCATCGACAGCAGCTCCTGGACCTTCAGCCGCAGCTCATCGGGCGAGTCCACGACGTACAGGTCGCCGCGGAACGCGATCGAGACGGCCCGGCGCTCCTCGGACACCACGAAGACCATGCAGTCGGTCGTCTCGGTGATGCCGAGGGCGGCCCGGTGGCGGGTGCCCAGGTGGGCCTTGAGGTCCGAGCGGGTCGACAGCGGCAGGAAGGCGGCGGCGACCCAGAGGCGGTCGTCACGCACCACCACGGCGCCGTCGTGGATCGGGCTGGTGGGCTGGAAGATCGAGACGAGGATCTCCTCGCTCAACGCTCCTTCGATGAGGGTGGCGGACTCGGACAGCTCGTCCAGCGCCGCCTCCCGCTCCACCGTGATCAGCGCTCCCCGCCCCTGATCGACGAGCCGGAAGCAGGCCCGCGCGATGATCTGGTAGGTCGACAGCTTGCCCATGCGGGAGCCGCCCCCGACCAGCGGGTCACCGACCCGGGCGAGCGCTCGCCGGATGTCCTCCTGGAAGAGGATGAGCAGCGCCACCACGAGGTAGAAGGAGAACTTCTCGAAGATCCAGATGACGGTGTTGAGGCTCAGCGCCCGGGCGAAGCCGTAGACCGCCGCCAGCACCATGAGGCCGCCGAGCACCTGGAATGCGCGGGTGCCCTTGAGCAGCAGCAGCACCCGGTAGATGAGCACGGTAACCACGAGCACATCGAGGACGTCGATGGGCTGGATCGCGGCGAGGAGGTCGTTCACGGACGGCTCGCCTTCCGCAGCGCCGAGGCGATGTCCACGGCCTGCCGGGATGCGGCGACGTCGTGCACGCGGACAATCGAGGCGCCCCGCTCGGCCGAGGCCGCGGCGATGACCGCGGAGCCGACCAGGCGATCGGCGGGAGCGAGGCCGAACCGACGGCCGAGGAAGGACTTGCGGGAGGCGCCTACGAGCACCGCGCGGTCCAACGAGGCGAACTTGTCCAGGCGCGCGATGAGATCGAGGCAGCCCTGCGGGCTCTTGCCGAACCCGATGCCAGGGTCGATCGCCTGGCGGTCGGCCGGAATCCCTGCCGCGTCCGCTGCCTCGCAGCACGCCGCGAGGGTCGCGCTGACTTCTCCGAACAAATCGTCGTACCGCACGTTCGACTGCATCGTACGCGGGCTCCCGCGCATGTGCATGAGCACCACCGCCGCGCCCGCGGAGGCGGCGACATCCAGGATCTCAGGCTCGCGGCTGCCACCGCTGACGTCATTGACGAGGACCGCGCCGAGTTCGACCGCGGCGGCGGCGACGGCGGCCCGCGAGGTGTCGATCGAGATCGGGAGGGGGCACCCGCGATCCCGCAGCGCCTGCAGGACGGGGACGACGCGAGCGAGCTCCTCCTCCACCGTCACGCCGGCGGAGCCCGGCCGGGTGCTCTCGCCGCCGATGTCCAGGACGTCAGCCCCCTCGTCGATCGCCTCGAACGCGCGCGCCACCGCCGCGTCCACCGCCGCGTAGCGGCCGCCATCGAAGAAGGAATCGGGGGTGACGTTCAGGATCGCCATCACGCTGCACCGGTCCGCGGGGAGGCTTCCGCCCTCCCACGCCAGGCTGCGGGGCTGCAACGTCATCGGGGGGCCCGCGGGCCTAGGCGGGGGAGCCGCTGTTTCCGGCGACGCGGAGCATGCGGAGGATCTCGTCGCCCGAGAGCGTCTCCTTCTCCAGGAGACCCTTGCTGACGTCGTGCAGCGCCGTGAGGTTGCCCTTCACGAGGTCGCGGGCCCGGCTGTAGGCGTCCGTGACGATGCGGCGAATCTCGCCGTCGATCTTCTTGGCCGTCTCCTCAGACATGCCCGACTGGTCGTGCCACTCGCGCCCCAGGAAGATGTTCTCGTCCTTCTTGCCGAAGGTGAGCGGACCCATCTCGTCCGACATGCCCCACTCGCACACCATCTTGCGCGCCAGGGAGGTGGCTCGTTCGATGTCGTTGCCAGCGCCGGTGGTGACCTGGTTCAGGGCCACCTCTTCGGCCGCGCGTCCGCCCATCAGGATGGCGATCTGGTCCAGCAGCTGGTCCTTCTCCATCGTGTAGCGGTCCTCCGTGGGCAGCTGCTGGGTCAGGCCCAGGGCACGGCCGCGGGGGATGATCGTGACGCGGTAGAGCGGGTCGGCGCCAGGCAGCAGCGCCGCCACCAGGGCATGCCCCGCCTCGTGGTAGGCGGTCGTCTTCTTCTCCTCTTCGGAGATGACCATCGAGCGGCGCTCGCCGCCCATCATCGTCTTGTCCTTGGCCTCGGTGATGTCGACCATGAGGACCTTGGCGTGGTCCCGACGGGCCGCCAGCAGCGCCGCCTCGTTCATGACGTTGGCGAGGTCCGCACCCGTAAACCCGGGCGTGGCACGGGCAACCACCCCGAGGTCGATGTCGTCCGCGAGCGGCAGCTCCTTGGCGTGAATCTGGAGGATCTGCTCGCGACCGCGCACGTCCGGCCGGGGCACCGTCACGCGCCGGTCGAAGCGGCCGGGGCGGAGCAGGGCCGGATCCAGCACGTCGGGCCGGTTGGTGGCGGCGATGAGGATGACGCCCTCGTTGCCTTCGAAGCCGTCCATCTCCACCAGGAGCTGGTTCAAGGTCTGCTCGCGCTCGTCGTGCCCACCGCCGAGGCCGGCGCCGCGGTGGCGGCCGACCGCGTCGATCTCATCGATGAAGATGATGCAGGGAGCGTTCTTCTTGCCCTGCTCGAAGAGGTCGCGCACGCGGGAGGCGCCCACGCCGACGAACATCTCGACGAAGTCGGAGCCGGAGATCGAGAAGAAGGGCACGCCCGCCTCCCCCGCGATGGCGCGGGCCAGCAGCGTCTTGCCGGTGCCGGGGGGACCCATCAGGAGCACCCCCTTGGGGATGCGGCCGCCCAGCCGGGTCGCCTTCTTGGGGTTCTTGAGGAACTCGACGACCTCTTCCAGCTCTTCCTTGGCCTCTTCGACGCCGGCGACGTCCACGAACGTGACCTTCTTGGCGGTCTCGCTCAGCAGGCGCGCCTTGCTCTTGCCGAACTGCATCGCCTTGCCGCCGCCCACCTGGAGCTGGCGCATGAGGAAGACGAGGAAGAAGACGATGAAGATGAGCGGGAGCGCCTGGAACAGGGCGCCGCCCCAGCCGCGCTCCTTGCCCTGGATGTACTCGACGCGCACGCCCGCGGTGGCGAGCACGGTCTGCCAGTACTCCTCCTTGATCGGGCCGCGGGTGGTGAACCGGGTGGCCGGATCGTCGGCCAGCTGTCCGGCCACGTCTTCGGCGCCGGTCACGGTGATCTTGTCGACCTCGCCGGCTTCCACCTTCTGGGTGAAGTCGGTCCAGGAGAGCTTCTCCACCTTCGGTGTCGCCGTGTTGTTCATCACGGTGATCAGCAGCAGCGCCAACAGGGCGATGAAGAGCCAGAAGGCAAAGGTCTTGTGGGCTTGCTTCATGAACGTTCCAAGGCCGCCCGATCGGGAAAATCCGGAGCGGCGACAGTGTATAGCAAGAGTGCGGCGTCACAGCCGGTTCGCAAGGGGGCGGCTGCGCCAGCGCGCACACCGGGAATCCAGAGCACACGCCCGCGGGCATCCACGACGGTGGGCCAGCCGGCGCGGTCGGGGCGCGGCACGCCGTCCTCGGCGAGCACGTCACGCACGAGGCGGGAGCCGTTCATGCCAAAGGGGCGGATGCGGGTCCCCGCGCCCGCGGACTGGAGCATCAGCGGAGCCTCCGCCGTGTCCGCGTCCAGCAGGGCGAAGCGCCGGCCGGCGCCGGGATCGGCGAGCAGCCGGCGGGCCTCGTCGCCGTCGATCTGCGAGGCCCCGAGGGCCCAGCCGCCAGCCCACGCCACGGGAGCGTCGAGCGTCAGCGGGGCCCGCGCGGGCGCATCTCCTTCGAGGCTCAGCGGGGCCTGCGAGAGCAGGACCTCGGTGCCGGCTGTGCGCGCGGTCCAGCCGCCTCCGAGCCGCCGCAGGCGGGCCGGGCCCCGGGCGCGGGCATCCCCGATCAGGGCGGCGACGGCGCGGGTTCCGAGGGGGCGGTCGGTGGGCGTGCAGCGCATCCGGACCACGGCGTCGGCGACGTCGTCCGGGAGGGCCGCGAAGATCGTGCGATCCAGCCGCAAGGGCTCATCGCTGCGAACGACGGCCGGCATCGCGAGCCGGGCGCGACGGTGCAGTTCGTTCCGCGCGGCGCGGGCCCGACGGCCGAGCGCGAGCAGCCGGCGAGGGCCCTCGGGATCGATGGCCCGCCAGGCGGGAATCACGCTGGCCCGCATGCGGTTGCGCACGTAGCGCTGATCTCGATTCGAGGGATCTTCGCACCAGCTCCAGCCCTCGGCTTCGGCCAGGGCCCGGAGCGAGGCGCGGGTGCGATCCAGCAGCGGTCGGCCAAACCGCCCGCGGATGCGGGGCATCGACGGTGGGGCCGCTTCGGCGCGGGCCGCCGCTTGCAGGGATTCCGGGGTCGGGTCGGGGAGCCCGAGGGCGATCGTCTCGAGGTCGTCGTCCCGGTGGTGGGCCAGGAGGATGCGGTGGGCGCCTACTGCGTCCGCGGCCTCTTCGAGCCAGGCGTACCGAAGCTCGCGAGCAGCGGCCTGCCGGCCCACCCGTCGGGTTCGCTGGGGATCGGGGGCCCGCCGGTCGGTCACGAAGTCCGCGCCCAGCTCGGCGGCGAGGGCCCGGACGAAGGCGACGTCCTCGGCCGCGCCGGTGCGCAGTCCGTGGTCGAGGCACGCCAGCACGATCGGCCCGTCCGACCGGGCGGCTTCGAGGCGGGCCAGGACCATGCTGTCCAGGCCGCCGGAGCAGGCGACGAGGACCGTCACGAAGGACGCTCCCGCAGGGTCTCGCCGATCTCGCCGACCAACTCCACGAGCTGCGTCACCTTCGCTTCCAGGCGCTCGACCTCGGCCCGGAGCTCCGCCGCCTCAGCCGCGACTTCGGCCCGCTGCGTCGCGATCGGCTCCACCATCCGGCGCAGCGCGCGGCGGAGGGTGCGACGAAGAGAAGGACGGCCCATCGGCGCAACGTAGGACCGCTCCCGCAGCGGTCAAGGACAGAGGCGTCTAAAGTTGGGTCCCTGTGTCCGAACGCCGCGCCGCGCTGATCCAGTTCCTCGTCCTCGTCGTCGCCGCGTTGGCGTACCGGCTCGTGCTCGCCCCCCGCTTCTACGGCTGGGAGGAGGGCGACTACGGCAACATCATGATGGTCCGCGAGATCATCGACAGCCGCTTCACCTGGTTCCGCACCGAGCACATGCCCGGCTGGTACTCGCTCGCCGCGCTGCCCCGCCTCCTCATCGACGACCCGCGAGGGACCGCGCTGGCGATGACGATGGCGTTCTCGACCCTGAACGTCGGCCTCGTGGGGCTGCTGGCGCGCAAGCTCGTCTCCCCGTCGGCCGCCTGGCTGGTCGGGCTCTGGCTGGTGTTCCAGCCCGAGATGGCGCTGTACGGCGCCTCGACCCTGCGCTCGCCGGTCTTCGCCTGCTTCGCCACCCTCGGGCTCGCGGGGCTGCTGCACGCCCGTCGCGACAGCGGCTTCGGCTTCACCTCCCTCGCCTTTCTGACGCGGATGGAGGGGTTCTTCACCCTGTTCGCCCCGGCGCTGTGGGCGTGGTCCCGCGAGCTCGGGCAGGGGCTGCGCGGTCTCGTCAAGCCGCTGGCCATCCTCGGGGGGGTGATGATCGGCTGGCAGCTCTACGTCACCCTCGGCCGGGGCGAGCGGGAGCTCTTCGTCTGGGCCCCGTTCTCCATCAACCTCGCCAACGCGGGGGACACCGACTTCGACTTCGTCGCCTGGCTGACCGACGGCCTGCAGACCTCCTGGTGGCTGCTGACGTGGACCCTGCCGCGCAAGATCGGCTGGGCCTGGTGGCTGCTGATGGCGGGCGGTTCGTGGGCGCTGTGGAGCGGCGGGACCCGGCCCGGCGGGCGCACCGTGCTGGCGTTCGCGGCCTTCGGGCTCGCGTTCTGGCTGGGCGAGGGGTTCGTCTCCCACCACGAGCCGAACCACAACCTCTACTGGACGTGGCTGCTGAACACGCTGCCCTTCTTCGCGCTCGCGGCGGCCGCGGGCTGGGGGTGGATCGAGCGCCGCATCGAACCGGGCCCGCTCCGCACCGTCGCCTGGATCGCCATCGCCGCCTCCGCGATCCCGTTCTTCGCCAGCGAGACGAACTACCAGATGACCCGCGCGGAGCGCTGGTACCGGCCGCAGCTGGAGATGTGCACCTGGCTGGAGGAGGAGACCCCGCCCGGCACCGGCGTGCTCGTCTCCTCGATCCCCGAGGTGTGGCTCAAACGGCAGCCCACCGACCTGCGCATCTACTCATGGTGGACGCTGCCGGACGCGATCCGCCCCGAGCCGCCGCTCCCTCCCCTGCCCCCCGCGGAGTTCGCCCAGTTCCTCTCCGACGAGGAGATCGACTACGTCGTCTGGTTCTCCGAGGAGTGGACCGACTCGGCCAAGATCGCGCCGTGGATGATGACCGGCCAGAACATGACGGTCGGCCCCATCGGCCTCACCGCCATCGCCACCGATCCCCTCCCCCCCGAGGGCTACGGCTGGATCCTCTACCTCGTCACCCAGACCGGCCGGCCGCAGCCCAAGGTGCCGCCGCCGTTCGGGCACGGGTTCGTGGGCGAGGGATTCGGAGGGGTGCCGTGATCAAGCTGCCCAAGGGCGCCGACCGGGGCGCCTACGACGCAGCCGTGGCGGCGCTCGCGGCGGACGACCCGATCCCCCGCCTGCTCGAGTTGGCGGAGGCGTCCAAGCCAGCCCGCAAAGGCGTAGCGGCGGCGATCGAAGACCAGACAGTCATCCGCGAAGCGCTCGCGGGACTGGGAGACGGAGACGCCGACGCGCCGCCGGAGAAGCTGCTGCGGCGGGCGCTGCGACGCGACATCGCGGCCCAGGTGCGGACCAACCCGATCGTACGCAACGAGGCCTTCACGTGCGGTCACTGCGGTTTCGCGGTCCCCCCCGGCGACGGCTTCGTACGGAACCACTGCCCCCACTGCTTGCGCTCGGCTCACGTCGATGGCGATGTGCCCGGCGACCGAGCGGCGGCATGCGGCGGGCTGATGGACCCCGCGGGCTCCGAGATGCGGGGCGGCCTCTGGATCGTCACCCACCGATGCCGGCGGTGCGGGCACGAACGTCGCAACCGGCTGTACCCGGACGTGGCGACGGAGCCGGATCGCCTCGACGAGCTCCACCCACCCGGCGTTTGAGCCGGTCCCGCCGCCGGTGAAGCTCCGGCAGCTCCGGTACGAACCGCGTTGCCGTCAGGCGGTCGAGCAGGTCTTCGATCAACTCCAGCGCCTCCGCCGGAAGGCCCAACCGCCACTCCAGGGCGATCGCGGCGCTGACCCAGGGGTCCAGATCCGCGGCGCCGGCGGCGCGCATCATCCGGCGCCACAGGACGACCGCCTCGTCGTGCCGGCCGACCCGCCGCAGGTGCTCCGCGAGCACCCCGTGAGCGCCGTACGCAACGGGATCGGCGGCGTTGTCACGGACCAGCAACCGGAGCACTTCCTCCCCCCGCTCGGCCTCCCCCCGCTCGATCAGCAGGCGGGCCGCGGCGACCAGCGCGCGCGGCTCCGGCAGCTTCGCGCCAGGGGCGTTCACGCACGCC
The DNA here is from genome assembly GCA_024229515.1 of Pseudomonadota bacterium. GTDB lineage: Bacteria > Myxococcota_A > UBA796 > UBA9615 > UBA9615 > JAAESI01. Next base: position 64,337 of record JAAESI010000024.1, read on the forward strand.
ACGAGGTGGGCCGCGAGCGTCAGCAGGGAGACCAGATCGATGGCGTTGTGGTCGAGCACGGGCGCCAGCAGTTGCTCCCGACCGGTGCGCAGGAACTCGAACCACCGCTCGGGCACCTCCGCCCCGCGCACTTCGGACTCGTGGCGGTGGACCCCCAGCCGCTTCTCCTCCAGCACCGACAGGCTGCTTCCGCCCAACGCCTTGGCGAACAGCCGGCGCGACGGGTGCAGCAGGTCCAGGTGCGGCATCGCGAGGATGGGATCCGGATCCATGCGGTTCATCGTGAACCGGTCCGCCATCACGTTGCGGTCGAACGACTTGCCGTTGAACGACACGAGGAACCGCTTCCGCTCCATCAGCTCGACGAACAGGGTCAGCGCGGCGGCCTCCTCGGTCGGGTCGCGAAGCATGAACTGGTGCAGGGTCGCGGCGCCGTCGGCGTGCACCTCCAGGGCCCCGGACAGGAACGCCAGGTTCCCCGATCCGCCCAGCAGCCCGGTGGTCTCCAGATCGAAGAACAGCGCCTCGGTGGGGTCGAAGTCGGCCAGGTCGGCATCCCCGCTGAGCAGGACCGCGGCGGGGCCGTCCACCCGCAGTACGTCACCGATCGCGATGGACCCGTGGAGGTGTTCGGCGGGCCAGCGGTGCACTCCGTGGAGGCAGGCGGTTCCGGCCCGCGAGACCTCCGTGCGTTCGATGCGGGGAGGCTCCACCACCGGGCGGTTGACGTCCGTGCGGCGGAACGGCTTCACCAGGTACGGACGCTCCTTGGGGGCCTCTTCCCGAGGACGCGGACGCGACGGTCGGTGGAGCCGACGCAGACGCTGCAGCATCTCGCTGGGCGCCGCCTCCGGCTCGGGGTCGGGGGTCTTGCTGCGTGGATCGCCAATCTGGCGGCGCAGCCGGTCCTTGAGGCCGCTCACGGGTGTGCGCTCCCGGAGCCCTCCTCGGCGATCTGAACCGGGCCCCGGCTCATGATCTCGATGGCCAGCTCCGGCCCTCGGGGACGCTTGATTCGGCCGCTGAGCCAGTCGCACAGATCCATGGCGACCGCCTTGGCGCAGTCCTCGACCTCGCCCAGCGGCCCGACGCAACTGGGGCACCCCGCCTCGCAGGTGCAGCCGACGATCTGGCCCCGCGCCTCCTCGATGAGGATGTGGCCGATCTCGAACAGCTTCTCGCTGAAGCCGACCCCGCCGGGGATGTTGTCGTACAGGAACAGGGTCGGCCGCAGCAGACGCAGGTTGTCCCCCTCGATCGCCTCCCGCTTGCCGGTCGGCTGGAGCACGCGGCGGCCTCCGCGATCCAGGGCCGCCACCCACTCGTCCTCGGGATCGGCCAGCGACACGCCGAGGTCGCCGGAGTCGCACATCAGGTGCAGCGCCGCGAGCCCCTTGAGCACGCGCCCCAGCCCGAGCATGCCGTCGACCACGTCCAGACCCCGGTAGCCGGCGTCGGCCAGATCCTCGCCGGACAGGCTCATCCACCACGACGTGGTGTGCAGCTCGACGTCCGGCAGGTGCACGTCGCCGTAGCCGCAGTTCTCCGAGGTGTAGAGCTTCACCTTCTTGAACCCGACCGTCTTGCGGGCGACGTGGACCTCCCCGTGAGCCTTGGTGCCGGCGTTGCGCCAGGGCTCCTCCTCGAAGGTGTCGATGATGCGAACCTTGCTGTAGCTCATGGCCGAGGTGAAGTGGTCCACATCGACGCGGCGGACGTAGGCCTTGCACTGGGGCCAGTCGAGGTGGTCGACCTGGTAGGGCTGGCTCTCGACCATGTAGATGGCGCCCTCGTGCACCACGGTCTGGGCCCCCAGGCGGTCGGTCTCGGCGATGACCCGGTCGCCCGCGGACGTGTCGATGATGACGACGTTCTCGGGGTCGGCGCTGCGCAGGCTCACGCCGTCGGCGGGGTAGCTCTCGTCGCTCCAGTGCCAGGTGTTGTCCCGGTGGTGGGCGACGCCGGCCTCCTCGAGGAACTCCAGGATCTCGCCCAGATCCTCGGCCCCGAAGTCGTCCCCGTCACGGAACGGGAGCTCGTACAGGGAGCACTTGATGTGGCTCACGAGCACCATCAGGTTGTCGGGGTCGATGCGGGCGTGCTCCGGCGCCGAGCCCATCAGCCAGTCCGGGTGCGTGATGACGAACTGGTCCAGCGGGCTGTTCCGCGCGATGAGGATCACCACCGAGCGCCGCTGCGCCCGCCCCGCGCGCCCGCCCTGCTGCCACATCGAGGCGACCGAGCCGGGGTAGCCCGCCAGCACCGCCACATCCAACTGCCCGATGTCGATGCCCAGCTCCAACGCGTTGGTGGAGACCACGCAGGTGACGTCGCCGTCGCGCAGCCCGCGCTCGACCTGCCGCCGCAGCCCCGGGAGGTAACCCCCGCGGTACGACGCGATCTTGTGGCCGGTGCCGGCCCGACGGCAGAAGCGGTCCTTGAGGTACCGGGACAGCACCTCGGTGTGGAGGCGGCTGCCGGTGAAGCAGATCGTCGGAATGTCCTGCTCGATGAACGGCGAGGCCAGCCGCAGCGCCTGGCTGAGCACGCCCTTGCGGATGCCCAGCTCCTCGTTGATCACCGGCGGGTTGTACAGCAGCACCTCCTTGGGCCCCGACGGCGCCCCGTTGTGCTCGGCGCCGATGACGGTGACCGGCCGCCCGAGCAGCCGTTCGGCGTGCTCCTCGGGGTTGGCGATGGTGGCGCTGCAGCAGATGAACTTGGGCCGTGAGCCGTAGAACTCACAGAGCCGCAGGAGCCGCCGGATCACGTTGGCGACGTGGCTCCCGAAGATGCCCCGGTACGTGTGGAGCTCGTCCAGGACGATGTACTCCAGGTCCTGCAGCACCTTCCGCCAGCGCGGGTGGTTGGGGAGGATCCCGGCGTGGAGCATGTCCGGGTTGCTCACGATCACGTGGCCCCGGGTCCGGACCGCCGTACGCGCATCCGCGGGCGTGTCGCCGTCGTAGGTGAACGTGCGCACGGGCACGTCCAGCTCGTCGATCAGCCGCTGCAGGGAGCCGACCTGGTCCTGCGCCAGCGCCTTGGTGGGGAACAGGTAGAAGGCCCGCGCCTCCGGCTTGCTCAGGATCGTCTGGAGGACCGGCAGGTGGTAGCAGAGGCTCTTGCCGCTGGCCGTCGGCGTCACCACGACCACGTCGTCGCCGGCGTGCACCGCGTCCAGGGCCATGCGCTGGTGCTTGTACAGCTCGTGGATGCCGACCTCCGTGAGCGCGTCGCGGAGCTTCTTGGGCACGTGGTCGGGGAACAGCTCCGTGCGCGCGTCGATGGCGTCGATCTCGAAGCTGGCAGTGAAGCAGTCCGCCGTCGGCGGCGTGCGCCGGAAGTCGCGGAGGATGCGTTCGACGGTCTGGTGACGGGGGATGTTTGGCATCGGCGAGGGCTTCCGCTGGTGTGTGCTACATAGGGCCGACATCCCCACCCTACCTGAACTCCCGTTCATGGTGAACATGCGTTCAACTCAGCTGCAGCCGACGGCCCGCCAGGGCTTCGCCACCACCAACGACGGCCTCCAGGTCTACTGGCGGGTGCTTGGCGAGGGCGATCCCGCGATCGTCTGCTGCAACGGGATCGGGGTCTCGACCTTCTTCTGGGAGTACCTGGTCCGCCACTTCGCGCCCGAGCACGCGGTGGTGGTGTGGGACTACCGGGGCCACGGACGCAGCAGCCCGATCACCGAGCGGCACGACGTGTCGATCCGCCAGCACGCCCGCGATCTGGGCGCCGTCATCGACGCGCTGGAGTTGGACCGGCCGGTGCTCGCGGGCCACTCGATGGGGGCGCAGGTGATCCTGGAGCGCTACCGCCAGGACGCAGACAACGTGGGTGGCCTCGTCACGGTGCTTGGCACCTACGGCAACCCGCTGGACACCTTCCAGGACCTCGCCTTCTCCCGGCAGCTGTTCGATCTGGTGCTTCAGCTCACGGACAGCTTCCCCCGCGCGATGAACGTGATCGGTAAGTTCGGCGTCGCGGTCCCGGGGGCGTACGACCTCGGCAAGCTGCTCAAGTGGATCGACGGCGGGCGCCTGAGCCGGCACGACCTCCGTCAGTACCTGCACCACCTCACCGCCATCGGCTTCCCCCTCTTCTTCCGCATGGCGCGGGAGATGGGTGAGCACTCGGCCCGGGACCTGCTCCCGGACGTGCACGTGCCGGCGCTGGTGGTCGCCGCGGAGCTGGACGCGTTCACGCCCCCGCGGTTGAGCGAGGCGCTGAACGAGGCGCTGCCGGACAGCAAGATCGTCTGGTTGGAGGGTGCGAGCCACGCCGGCATCGTCGAGCAGCCGGAGGTGATCAACGCCGCCGTCGAGCGCTTCCTCAGGGAGCGGGTGCTGCCGACGCGCTGACCTCGCCGCGGTCCCGCGGAGCCGACGCGGCTCCCTGGCGAACCTGGGAGGCCCACGCGATGGTGAGCCGCTGGTCGTGGGTGCAGGGGCAGTCCCCCGCCAGCTCCGTCGCCGCCGCAATCCATTCCTTCGCCGGATCGCCGCCCACGCGCGCGACCGCGGCACCGTAGATGTAGCCCCAGGCCTCCGCCGGGAGGTCCTCGCGCAAGGCGGCGGCCGCGGCCGAAGCTTCCACAATCTGGCCGGCTCCGATCTGGGCCTCCACCTTCACGAGGCGGGCCGCGAGGTTGTTCGGGTCCTCGGCGAGCAACGCGTCGGCCGACGCGATCGCTCCGACCAGGTCGCCTTGCAGCATCGCTACCTTGGCCCCCTGCGTGCGCAGCATCGGATCGGCAGCGTGCTCGCGCAGTCCGCGGCTCACGGCGGCCTTGGCGGGGCCGGGACGCCCCGAGGCGAGGTAGTGATCGGACAAGCCGACGAACTCCGCCGCCAGCGTCGGGGGGGCGTGGACGACCCGCTCCAGCAAGGAGGCGGCCTCCACGGGACGGCCCTGGGAGCGGCGGATCTCGGCGAGGGCGTAGTAGTGGTCCTCGCCGAACTCGTCGGCCTTCATCAGCCCGACCGCGCGCTGGAGCACGGCCCCGGCGAAGTCGACCTCGTCGGCTTCGACGAGGATGCGGCCCACCTGGGCGGAGACATCGGGGCGCTTGTCCACGAGCGCCTCGTCGGCCAACTCACGGGCGTGAGCGACGAACGAATCACGGTCTTGGCCGCGGCTCCCGTCCTCGTTTCGAGGGCTCACGCCGGAGGCCTCGTCGCGCAGCAGTTGGAGGGACCCGATCCAGGGATCGTCCTCGGCCGAAACGGTCGGCTCGGGCGCGTCCGGCAGCTGGTCCGGATTCGCGACCGCGTCCGGCGTCGGCGGGTCGGGGGCGGGTGAGCGAAGGAAGAAGATGGCAGCGAGGGCTACGAGCAGCCCCGCGCCGATGAGGACGGCCTTGGTGTTCACGCAGCGGGTCCGTGCAGGGCCTCGGCGCGCTCCTTGAAGGCCTTCAACGTAGCCGGGAGGGTCTGACCGACGAGCCGGTTGACGAGGGTGCCAGGGAGGAAGACGTCGACGCTGACCTCGATGGAGTAGCTCGCGTGGGTCTTGCCGCCCTCAGCGTCCGTGAGGGTCCAGGTGCCGTTGTTGCGCTTGAACGGTCCCTCTACGAGCGTCCACTCCAGTCCGTTCTGCGCCTCCGTCTCGACGAGGCGGAGCACGTACTTGAGCTCTTTGACGAGGTTCAGCGTGAAGTGCGCATCCACGGCGTGACCGTCGCGGGAGACGACGCGAACCTCTTCCATGTCGGGGAGGAACTCGGGGTACTTCTCGTAGTCGGTGATGACCGAGTAGAAGTCACTCTGGGTGCAGTCGATTACGACAGTTGAGGTGGCGCCGGCCATGGCGGCGGGATGGTAGCAGAGGCCCTCCTCGTGTACGGTCCATCGCCATGGGTGGCCTCCTCGATCGCATTGACGACCTCGTGCTGGACGACGAACTCCGCTCCATCCTGGACCGGGTCCCGAACAAGCTGAACGAGTTGGGCTACGACGCCTGGGGGATGAACCCGCGGACCGCCGTCCGCTCCCTGGTCGCGACCCGGTTCCTGTTCCGCAAGTACTTCCGCACCCAGACCCACAGGATCGAGAACATCCCCGAGGGGCGGGTGCTCCTGATCGCCAACCACGGCGGGCAGATCCCAATGGACGGCCTCGTCGTCGGCACGGCCGCCATCATCGAAGGGAAGCCGCCCCGCATCGTGCGCGCGATGGTGGAGCGCTGGGTCCCCACCCTCCCCTTCGTCTCCACTCTGTTCGCGCGGTGTGGGCAGATCGTCGGCAACCGCGAGGACTGCCGGGCGCTGCTGGAGAACGACGAGGCGGTGCTGGTGTTCCCCGAGGGGGTACGCGGCTCGGGCAAGACCATCTGGCAGCGGTACGAGTTGCAGCGGTTCGGCCTCGGCTTCATGCGACTGGCGCTCGAGACGAACACCCCGATCGTTCCGGTCGGCGTGGTCGGGAGCGAGGAGAGCATCCCGTCGGTGGCGAACCTGAAGCCGCTGGCCCGCCTCTTCGGCGCCCCCTACGCTCCGGTGCCGGCGACGCTGCCCCTGCTGGGGCCGTTCTCGATGCTTCCCCTGCCGACCAAGTTCATCCTGAACTTCGGCGAGCCGATGCATTTCGTGGGCGACCACGACGCCTCGGACGCTGAGGTGTCCGACAAGGTCGAGCAGGTCAAAGAGGCCCTCGCGGCGATGATCGCGCGCGGTCGGGCGCAGCGCACGGGGATCTTCCAGCGGTGACCGACACCAAGAAGAAGCCGGCGAGGAAGAAGAAGGCCAAAGCCAAGGCCGGACCGCGGACCGTGATCATCACGGGCGTGTGCGGCGGCGTCGGCCGAGTGCTGCTGCGGCATCTGCTGGCCCATACGGACTTCAACATCATCGGCCTGGACAAGCGCAACTGGGTGCTGGACGTGCCCGACCGGTTCGAGTTCCGGCGCGTGGATCTGCGCCGAGGCGGGGCGGATGACGTGTTCCGGACGACGCGCCCCTGGGGCGTGGTGCACCTGGCGTTCGTCAGCGACCAGCGCGTGCCGATGGCCAAGCGGCACGAGATCAACGTGCAGGCGACGGGCCGCCTCCTGGGCTGGTGCCGCAAGTACAAGACCAAGAAGGTCGTGATGCTGAGCCGGGCGTCGGTGTACGGCGCGCGGCCGGACAACGCGACGATGATGTCCGAGGACATGCCGCTGCGGCTGAGCGCCTCCTACGACGAGCTGTCGGACCTGGTCGAGTTCGACCATCTGTGCCGCTCCTGGATGTGGGAGCAGAAGAACACCGAGCTGGTGCTGCTGCGCCCCGTGCACATCGTGGGGCCGAACATCCGCGAGGGCATGCTCTACACGTACCTCCAGCGGGACCCCGTGCCGACGGCGCTGGGCTTCGATCCCATGATCCAGCTGGTGCACGAGATCGACGTGATTGGCGCAATTACCCGTGGATTGGAGTCCAAGGCCCGGGGCATCTACAACGTCACCGGTCCTGGCGCGCTGCCGCTGTGCGAGCTCCTGCGCCGCCTGGGGCGCCGCCGCATCCCGATCCCCCACCCGCTGCTGTCGATCTCGGATCGGCTGGCGTTCTCGGTGGGCTTGAGCAAGCTCCCCCCCCACGCGATCGACTTCGTCAGGTTCTCCTGCGTCGTCGACGGCGCGCGGATCCGCGAAGAGCTCGGCTACGAGCCGACGATGTCGTTGAGCGAGACCATCGCTTCGATTCCGACCCGGTCGGCGATTCTCGAGTAGCGGGGGTTCCAAGGGGGCTCTGAGACGAGAACACACGCGGGCGCCCGTCCGGAACATCGCGGCGTTCGCGGATTCCGCAGCATCGCGGCGTGCGGGGATACCGCAGCATCACGGCGTGCGGGGATGCCGCAGCATCGATCGGGTCGACCCGGAACGGCTGCTCTTCGAGGCCGCCCGGTCGGATGCCGTCGATCTTGATCTCGCGCCGACCCGCGGACGCCCATGGACTGGCGGACAACCTCGACTCGCGAGCGGTGCCCGCGCACCGCCTGGTCTTGCGGACCGCCCCGAGTGGCAGAGCGTTGGCAGCAAGGCGGTACAACGGCTGGCAGCCGCTTGACCGCAGCCTGTGATCTCGGGCCGCCGGGCGATCCACGGGGCTTCCTTGGCGACTACGCGCCCTTGGGGGCGCTGCGCGGCGTTTGTGACGCCTTGCGAGCCTTCTTATCCACAGATTATCCACAGGCTTGTTCACTTACCATCAGCCTGTGCACACACAGAAGCCAGTCCGACAAAGTTGATTCATACCAACCAGTATGTATGACCGATCCTATAGGCGCTATGTACAGCGTTTACTGCCCCTGGCGATCTTTGCCATTTGTTGAAAAAGCCAATCAAGAACCCTGTTCGTAGTTGACAGAAATTACCATCGGCCACTAACTTCGAAGAGTCGGTCATCCACAGACACGAGGTTCCGAATGGGCAAGTTGACGAGGCGGGTGAAGTACATCGCGAAGGAACGGCGGCTGAGCATCCCGGCCGAATTCCTCCACCACCACGGCATCGAGCGGGGCGACCGCTTCGTCGTTTCCGCGGTCCGGGAGAAGCTCTACGCCCTCCCCCTGCACATCTGGGATCAGTACGAGGAGCTGGGCTCGCACCTGCGCTCTTGGTTCCCCGACGCCGAGCACCCCTTCGGCGAGGTGGCCAAGAACGCGGCCAAGCTGCGCCTCGGATCGCAGGACCGGGTGGTCCTGCCCCGAAACTTCCCCTTCCAGCTCGAGTCCAGCACGAAGATGCACTGGGACCTCGTGGACGGGATCCTGACCATGGAGCCGGAGCACAAGGCGCTCCCGGCCCGCCCCGCGCTGAGCCAGCCCACCGGGCAGGGAAGCCTGTTGGACCTGGTCGGCTCCGCGAACCAGCGGCCTTCCTTCGATCGTGAAGCCGCCGCGGCCGCGCTGACGGAGGAGATCTCCGTCAGTCGGATCGACTGGCGCGACCGCACCTTCGCGGACGGCAGCAGCATCCCCGGCGAGCCCCTCGTGCGAAGCATCAAGGTCGAAGGCCTGCGCCGTCCCCTCGTGCTCCGCGAGCTCGGAGGCGGCTACCAGGTCATCGACGGCTTCCGTCGCCTCGCCGCTGCCCGGCAGCTGCGGATGCGCGCCGTCCCCGCCATCGTCTGGCGCGGCATCGACGAGGACGCCTGCCGCCGCCTCAAGCTGATGGAGCCGCCGCGCGACAAGACCAGCGAGACCACCACCGTCTCACGCCTTCAGAGCACCCTGCGCCTGCACGAGGACCAGGTCGCGCTGAGGGAGATCGAGCACATCACGGGGCGCCGCAAGCGGACCCTCCAGCGCTACCTCCGAGTGGCCCAGGAGCCGGCCCTGCGCGAGGCCATCGAGGACGGACGGCTGTCCATCTTCAAGGCCGAGGAGATCCTCAAGGCGGGCATCGAGGCCGAGGACGCCATCCGCGGCAGCTGGACCGTCAAGCGCATCCGCGAGGAAGGCAAGCGCGCCGGCCGCGCCCGCCCCCGCCGGGAGCACGGTCCGCGCGACTGAGCGAACCCTGGACAGGCTGAGACGCCGGCTGCGCCCAGGGCATGGCCGGCGTTTCTACCTGGGGACTGCGTTGCCTGTGCATGGGCCGTCGCACAGCCTGATCGCACAGCCGATGCACAGGGTTGCCTGACTGTTCATGGCTTGACGCACCCTGTGCGGAGATCCTCGCCGACAGCCGTGCAGGGGCCTGGCCCAGGCGGCGGTCTGGTGGGATTCCGAAGGGTGCGGGCTAGCTGAGGAGCGAAACGGCCGCTCGGAGCTTCTCCAGCCCCTTCTCGAGGGTCTCCCGCGCAAGCGCGTACGAGATGCGCACGCACTGCGGCTCCCCGAACGCTTCGCCGGGAACGACGCCGACGCCCTGCTCGATCAGGTAGTTCGCCACGTCGAACGCGGTCTGAATCGTCGTGCCGTCGGGGGTGGTGCGGCCGAAGAAGCCGTCCACCCGCGGGAACAAGTAGAAGGCCCCCTGCGGGATGGGGCCGACATCGAACCCGTCGATCGCGTTCAGCCCGGAGGACAGGAGCGCGCGGCGCTTCAGCAGGGCCGCCTTGATCGGCACGAGGAAGTCCCGCGGAGCGGTGACCGCGCCGAGCGCGGCGAGCTGGTTCACGGGGGAGACCCCCGAGGTGCTGTGGCCCTGGAGCTTGGCGCAGGCCTTCACGATCGCGACCGGTCCCACCATCCAACCGACCCGCCAGCCGGTCATCGCGTAGGTCTTGCTGATCGCGTTGACGATCACGGTGCGCTGCGGCGCATCGTCCGAGAGCGTGGGGAAGCAGACCGCCTCGGTTCCGTCGTAGGTCAGGTTGTCGTAGATCTCGTCCGAGATGACGATCAGGTCGTGCTCGCGAGCCAGGTCGTTCAACGCCGCCAGCCGGTCGCGGCTGATGACGCAGCCGGTCGGGTTGCTGGGGCTGTTGACCAGGATCACGCGCGTGCGATCGGTGATCGCGGCCGCGACGTCGGCAAGGTCGGGCTGGAAGCCGTCCTCGGGGCGGGTGCGAACGACCACCGGCGTGGCCCCCGCGAGTTCGAACTGGGGTACGTACGAGACCCAGTAGGGCGAGAACAGGACCACCTCGTCGCCAGGACCGAGCAGCGCCAGCGCGAGGTGGTGCAGCGCCTGCTTGCCGCCGACGGTCACGAGCACGTTGTCGCGCCCCACGTCCACGCCGCGGGCGCGGTAGTTGGCAGCGATTGCGTCCCGCAACTCCGGGATTCCGGCCACCGGCGCGTAGCGGTTGCGTCCCGCATCGATCGCGGCGCGGGCCGCGGCGGGGGCTTCGACCGGCGGAGACCCGTCGGGCTCCCCGGCGCTGAGGTCGACGACGTCATGGCCCTCGGCGCGCAAGGCCGCCGCCTTCGCCTTGATCGCGAAGGTCGCGGACGGCTGCATCGCCTGGACTCGATCGGACAAGTGGATCACGACATCTCCTCGAGGCGCTTGCGGATGGCGGCGGCGACCGACGGCGGCACGAGTCCGGTGATGTCCCCATCCAGGGAGGCCACCTCCTTGACCGTGCGCGACGCGATGTAGAAGTGCTCTTCGTCGGTCATCATGAAGACCGTGTCGATGTCCGGCGCCAACCGCCGGTTCATCATCGTCATCTGGAACTCGTACTCGAAGTCCTGCACCGCCCGCAGCCCGCGGACGACCGCGCTGGCCCCGCGCTGCGCGACGTAGTCCACCAACAGACCGGCGAAGGCGTCGACGGAGACCCGGGGGTCGTCGGCGAAGACCTCCTGGATCTGGTCGCAGCGCTCCTGCGGCGTGAACATCGTTCGCTTGTCGGGGTGGTTCAGCACCGCCACCACGAGCTCGTCGAAGATCCCAAGCGACCGCTGGATGATGTTGACGTGGCCCATGGTCAGCGGGTCGAAGCTGCCCGGGTAGATGGCGATCCGAGCGGTCATCGCAGCTCCTTCGTGTAGAGCGTGAGCTTGGTACGGCCCCAGGTCCGCACGTCCGAGGGCGTCCAGTCTGCCCCGAGTCGGTCCGGCAGCACGGAGGCGCGGTCCGTCTCCACCGCGATCGTGGCGTCGTCGGCGAGCAGCTGATCGGCGGACTCGCCCAGGGCGGTGAGCGTGCGCTCGGCCACATCCGTGGCGTAGGGCGGGTCCAGGAAGACGAGATCGAAGCGGTCCCCGTCGCGCAGCAGGATGCGCGTCACCCGGGTGGCGTCGGCTTGGATGACGTGGTGCTCGGCAAGCCCCTCCAGCAACGCGGCGTTGGCGCGCAGGGTCTCGGCATGCCGCCGATCCTGCTCGACGAACACGACCCGGGACGCTCCGCGGGAGGCCGCTTCGATGCCCAGCGTTCCAGCGCCTGCGCACAGATCGAGCACCGTGATGCCTCCCAGGTGGTGTCCGAGGATGGAGAAGAGCGACTCCCGTACCCGGGACGTCGTGGGCCTCACGCGCGCCCCCGCGGGGGTTTGGAGCTTGCGCCCCCGGAGCGTTCCGCCGGTGATCTTGGTCGCCATCCGAGCGGCCGGCTTATACCACTATCGAAGGCCCAATCGGCGCCGCAGCACCCACTCGGCGCCCAGCGGAAGCACGAGCAGCAGCAGCAGCAGGGGGTGGCTCCAGAGCGCCTCCACGGTGCGGTCCGTGGCGAGCAGCGAGTCGGCCGCTTTCCGAGGCGCTTCACGGGGATCCGGAGCTGCCTTGAAGGCTTTGCCTCCAGTCGCTTCCGCGATCGCGGCCATCATGTCGGGGCGCACGCGGGGGTGCTCGAGCTCGCCTTCGCGGTCGGTCACCGAGACGCGCGCCTCGGCGAAACCGAAGGGATCGGGGATCTCCGCCACGTCCACTTCGATCGACAGCGTGCCCTCACGCGATGCTGGAAGGATGAACCCGTACTGGCCGTCGTGGTCGGTGGTTCCCGCGATCGGGATGGGGGGCGCGTCGCCGCTGAGAGCGACGATCGACCCGCTGATGGACGCCTCCGGGCGAGGCGCGTGATCGGCCCCGAGCACACGAATCTGGACCTGGATCGACTCGCCGAGGCGGTAGTTCTCCTTGTCGGTGATGACCTGGACCTGACGCTGCTCAGCATCCTTGACCAGCCACCGAACCGCTCCGCGCCAGAAGTCGGCGTGCTCGTGCGCCTGGGCGCCGGACATGGCCCACTTCCAGGAGGTGTCCGTAGCGAACGCCATGGTGCGGCCCTTGCCCACCGAGCGCACCGCCGCCACGGGCTCGCCCCCCTCCCCCGCCGTCATCAGGGCCACCCCGCCGCCCTTCAGCGGCCCCAGCAGGTTGCGCCCCTGCAGCGACGGCAGCGCCGCCCAGCGCTCGGCGTTGCCGGCATCGTCGCGGTCGAGTCGGGTCACGGGGTGCCGTTGGCCGGCCTCGGTCAGGACCGGGGTCCAGCCCTCGTGCTCGGCCACGACCGTGGGCACGTCTGTCGGGAGCACCCGCGCCAGGGGCGATTCGCCGTAGCCCGCTTCGCCGAAGCTCACGTCGCCGCCGATCATCAGGAACGCGCCGCCGTCCTCCACGTAGCGGGCGACGTTCTCCATGAACGGCCCATCCGAGATCGGCGACCAGGTGCCGAACCAGAAGTTCTGGAAGATCACGAGATCGAAGCCCTGGAGGTCGTCGGAGAAGAGGTCCTCGTAGGGGAACGCGATCAGCGACAACTCCTCCCGATCGGCGAGGTTCCCGCGGAAGCCCCGCCGCTGCCGGAGGATGAAGAAGGAGACCAGGTCGATATTCGGGTCGGTCTTGAGCAGCCGGCGGAGGAACTTCACGTCCCACGACGGCCGCGACGTCACCTGCAGGATGCGGGTGCGATCGCGGACCACCTTGACCGTGACTTCGTGCACGTTGTTGGCTGGGATCGTGTCGCCGGGGGGCACGGGGACCGTCACCCGCCAGGTGTGGAAGCCGACCGCTTCGGGCTTCACCTCGAAGCTCACGGTCTGCTCGGAGTCCGCCGCGAGGCTGACGTCGCGCACCGCCACGAGCTCGCCGTCGGCGTGCAGCGTCACCCGGGTGGGACCCGCGGGGAGGGCGCGGGTGCTGAGGTCGGCCTCGATCGTGAGGGGACGTCGCACGAACCCGAACGGGGGCGCGGAGGCGCGACGCACGGCGAGGTCGGCGGGACCGTCGGGATCGCCCACGGTCCAAGTGGAGACGGGGAACGGGAGGCCCTCGACGAGGCGCCCCACGGCCTCGGGGCCGCCGGATGCGTCGGCCCGCCCCAGCGCTGCTCGGTCCGCCCCATCGGAGATCAGGAGCGCGCCCGCGGGCCGGCTCCCGCCGAGGGCTTCGCTCAGCCCGAACAGCGCCTGGCCCAGGTCGGTGCCCGCGCCGTCGGATGCGGTCGGCTCCCCCGAACCGAGGCCCCCGCCAGCGGCAGCGGCCGAGTCACGCCCGCCCGGAGGGGCTCCGGAGGCGCCGTCCCCCTGGGGGCCGAAGCTCCAAGGATCGAGCGTCTCGCTGACGCCGAAGACCTTCACGTCGTACTCGTCGCGCAGCGCGTCCAGATCCGCGGCGTGCTCCTGCAGCCAGCGCCCGACCGCGCCCGCCCGGGTGGTCCCGCCGCCGTCCTGCACCTGCATCGAGCGGGAGGCGTCGATGAGGACCACGAACGGATCGCGCACCGCGCGCCCTTCGGTCGTCACCCGCTCCGGGCCGGCGATGACCACCGCGAGGAGGAGCAGGGCCAGCAGTCGCAGCCCCAGGAGGAGGCGCCGCTTGCCCGGGCGCACGCCGGCGGAGCCGCGCCACGACGCCGCCAGCACCACGATCGCGAGCACGACCCCCAGCACCAATCCCCACTCGGGGAGCAGGGGGTGAAGGGCGACTTCGGTCCGGACGGCGAGGTCACTCAACGGAGTACCCCCCCTGCCGCCGCATCCGCTTCAGCAGTGTCTTGACGTGGACCACGTCGCGTTTGTAGTTCCCCGTCAGGGCGAAGAGCACGAGGTTGATGCCGAGCTTGAGCGCCTCGGTCCGCTGGCGGCGTCCGCCGGGGATGACGTCCAATGAGTAGGTGCCGCCCGAGGAGCGCCACAGCGCCCCCAGGAGGTCGTTGCGGCAGTACAGCACCGGCGTGATGTCGCCCAGCCACATGCCCTCGATGCTCTTGCGCACGAGCACGCGTCCGCTGACCCCGCGAACGAGGAAGAAGGAGCGGTAGATCGCGTGATTGCGGCCCACCCGGCCCAGCTTGGTGCCAGGGAGGATGCGGGCGAGGTCGCGCCGCACCGCGCGGTCGAAGTCGCTCGCCTCCAGGGCGGTGGCGTCGTCGATGAAGAGGAAGCCGCCCTCCCGCAGGTACAGGCGGAGGTTCGTCACCGCGGCGTCCGACAACGGCTCAAAGTGGCGGTCGCCGCTGAGCACGACGAACGGCTGACTGAAGATCGCGTCCGAAGCGGGGTCGATCTCCGGGACCTCGAGGCTCGGCTGCACCGAGCTGTTCTCGGCCACTTCCTTGAGCAGATCGGCGAGCGCGCCGGGGCGGGGGTTCGGGAGGTCGGCGACCGCCAGCCGGGCTGCCCCGATGGGGGCATCACCGAGCGCGCCCGCCCGCCGGGGAGCGGCCAGCGCGAGGCCTCCCAAACCGGCCAGAGCGAGGAACTCACGCCTCCTCACGCCCGCCTCCCCGCGAGGAACACCTCGCCGAGCATGGCCAGCGCCAGGAGCAGCAGCATCGCCGGCGCCAGCGACGCCGTACGCACCACCTTGCCGGGCTCCTCGGCGGCGACGGACGCCCCGCCGCCGTGGTGGACCAAGCCCGGGACGGCGTCCAGGAGCAGGTCGCGGTCGGCAGGTACGAGTATCGACTCGTCCAGGGGCACGCGCACGCTGAAGACGGCGCGCAGCCGGCCGTCCGGCTCACGCCCGGAGCGGTCCTCCCAGAACAGCCGGTAGTGGCCGGGGATCGCGGTCTGGGCGAAGGGGGCACGCCCTTCGGCGTCGGCGCTGCCCGGATCGAGGGTGTGCTCGTACCCGTCGGGCCCGGTGACCCAGGCGCGACGCTCCAGATCGGGCGGGACCGGGAGGGACACGCGGCTCCCGACCTCTAGCCCTTCGGCCCCCTCCAGCAGCAGGGTGCCGCTGAGCGAGCGGGCGATCTGGTGGGCCAGGGAGACGAAGATCGAGCGCACCGGCAGGTCGGTCCAGTCGTCGTCGACGCTGGAGGTGAGCACGAGCACGCGCCCCTCCCCCACGCGGCGGTCGAGCAAAGCGGGCAAGCCGTCGGTGTAGCGCAGGAGCACGTCCGAGTCGGCCTTCAGGCGGGGGGCGGTGCCCATGACCTTGCCGAAGCCGACCCGCGCGAACACGCCCGCGCCGCCGGTGCGGAAGACGCGGAAGACGTCCTGCTCCATCGGCGGCAGGGACAGCCCCATCGGCGCCTCTTCGAAGGTCCCGCGTCCGCGCGTCTTGATCTCGGTGAAGTCGGCTGGGAGGAGCGAGCCGAGGGCGTCGTTGTACAGATCGGGGTCGACGCGCGCGCCGACGGAGATGAACAGCCCGCCGCCGCGTTTGACGAACCCCTCGAGCTCGGAGACGAGGGGCCGGGGATCGGCCACGTTGCACAGGAAGACGACGTCGCCCGCCCCTCCGGCGATCGAGCGCAGCTCCTCCGCCTTGACCACCCGCGGGCGGATGCGGGACGGCGAGCCGGGCCCCGGCTGCAGCGCCTTCTCCAGGTACCAGACCTCGTCGTCGCGGGGGTTGGCGCCGCCGTCGCCGCTGACCAGCAGGACGGACAGATCGCTGTCGCCCTCCAGCACCAGCGGCCAGGCGTCGTCGGCGGGCACGCCGTCGGTCGGCACCGTGAGCGTGGCGCGGCGCTGGCCCGAGGGCGGCAGGGGGAGTGAGAAGGAGCGGGACGCCTCGCCGGACTCGTCGAACTCGAGATCGCTGACGACCTCGACGCCGTCTTCCAACCCCAGGGTCAGGGGCACGCCGCGGGTCGGGCGGGGGCCCACCGCGCGGGCCTCCACTTCGACGCGGATCCCCTCCCCTCGCTTGAGCCCTCCCCGGACGGTGGCGTCCGTGACGAAGCGGTTGGTGCGTCGTTCTCCGAGGAGGTCGTGGTAGTGGACCGTCACCTCCGCGGGCCACGAATCGGCGAGCCCCGCGGGGAGTTCGGTCGCGGTTCCATCCGACAGCACGAACACGTTCGCGCTCCCCACGGCGGAGTCCCGAAGCAGCTCACGGGCGCGGCGAAGAGCCCGATCCAGATCGGTCCGACCGGCCCCCATCTCCAGATCATCCAGGGCCCGCGTCAAGCGCTCACGCTCCGCCGTGAGTCCGGGCGGGACCACCGCAGCGCTGCCGTCGAACGTGATCACCGCTGCGAGCGTACCGTCGACCAGCCCGTCCAGCAGCGACGCCGCCTCGGAGCGCGCCTCGTCGAACACGGTCTGGCCCGCGTCGGACGCCGACATCGAGGCCGAGGTGTCGATCAGCACGACGGTCGTGCGGGTGGGATCGAGGCCCGCCAGGGCGGTCGCCGTCCACGTCAACGACGGGCGGGCGAACAACATCACCACGCCCGCCACCGCGAGGCCCCGGAGCAGCAGCAGCAGCAGCGACTCCAGCCGACGCCGGCGGCGGACCTTGAACTCGGAGGCGCGCAGGAACCGGAGCGTGGGAAACTCGACGGTGCGGACCTCCCGGTAGCCGGTGAGGTGCGCGAACACAGGCAGCGCCAGCAGCGCCAGCCCCCCGAGCATCCACGGCAGCGCCCAACTCAGCCCCACGTTCGCTCCCCCACGAAGCGCGCCAGCGCCTCGTCCAGCGGCTGGTCGGTGACCAGGCGGAGGTACTTGATGCCGGCGTCGGCGCAGGCGCGCTCCTGCCGGGCGAGGTGGACGGCGAACTCTTCGCGGTAGATCCGGGCCAGTTCGCGAGGATTGAGGCTGAGTTCACCGGCTCCTTCGAGCCCCACGAAGCGGGTGGGCTCGGCGTAGGGGAAGCTGATCTCGGCCGGGTCGACGACGTGCACGACCCAGGCTTCGCGGCCCCGCGCCCGGTGCACCGCCAGCGCCTCCAGGCCCGTGTCTTCCTCGGACAGCAGGTCCGAGACGACGATCACCACGGAGCGTCGACCCCGGATGACCAGCTCTTCGAGCACCCCGGGGAGGTTCGCGTCGCCCGCCGGGGGGGCCACGACGGCGCGCTGGGCGAGCTCGGAGGCCTGCCGCTGCCCGCCCCGCACGGGGATGAGGTCACGGCCCTGGCCGTCCGCGAGGATCGCGCCCACGCGATCGCCCTGCCGGAGGAAGACGTAGGTCAACGCGAGGGCGAAGGTGCGCGCGGCGTCCCACTTGCTCGTGGGCGCGGGAACCCCGCCCTGGGACGCGGGGAGGGCGCCGGTGGTGCCGAACGCCATGGAGCCGCTGCGGTCCAGGAGCAGGTGCACGGCCGTCTGCCGGTCGCTCTCGAACCGGCGTACGACGTACTTCTCGGTGCGACCATGCACCTTCCAGTCGACGTGCCGGAGGTCGTCCCCGGGCGTGTAGGCCTTGTACTCGGAGAACTCCGCTCCGCCCCCCAGGTGCCGGGACCGGTGCACGCCGTGTCCGGCCCCCAGCACGACTCCACGGGCCACCGCGATCAAGCCCTTGGCCTGTTCGAGCAGCTCGGGAGCGAGGCCGGGGACGGGCCCGGCGGTGGGGGCGGAGGTTTGGCTCACAGGCGGCTCGGACCATCCACGGTCTTGACGAGGTGGTCGACCACGTCGCGCGCGGTCACGCGGCTGGCCTCGGCGCGGAAGTTGACTAGCACCCGGTGGCCCAGGACGGGGTGGGCGAGCGCGTGGATGTCCTCTCGGCTGACGGCGGTGCGGCCGCGCAGCAGGGCGCGGGCCTTGCCCCCGAGGATGAGGTACTGGCTGGCGCGCGGACCGGCGCCCCAGGCGACGTGATCCCGGACGAAGTCGGAGGCGCCCTCGTCGGGGCGGCTGGCCCGGACCAGATCGACGGCGAGGCGGACCACATCGGGCCCTGCGGGCACCGACCGGACCTGGTGCTGCAGCGCGATCAGCTGTGCGGGGGTGACCTGGGGGGCCGGCGCCGGGTCCTCCGTGGACGTCGTGCGATCGACGATCGCCAGCTCCTCGGCGTGGCTCGGGTAGCCGACCTCGATCAGGAACATGAACCGGTCGAGCTGCGCCTCGGGCAGCGGGTACGTGCCCTCCTGCTCCACGGGGTTCTGGGTCGCGAACACGACGAACGGCTCCGGCAGCGCGAGCGTGCGCCCCGCGGTCGTCACCTCGTGCTCCTGCATCGCCTGCAGCAGGGCAGCCTGCGTCTTGGGCGGGGTCCGGTTGATCTCGTCGGCGAGCACGAGGTTGGCGAACACCGGCCCCTGCACGAACGTCAGCTCCCGGTGCCCGGTGCCCCGGTTCTCCTCCAGGACCTCGGTGCCGGTGATGTCGCTGGGCAGCAGGTCGGGGGTGAACTGGATGCGTGAGAAGCTGCACGAGGTCGCCTGCGACAGCGATCGCACCAGCAGCGTCTTGGCGAGTCCGGGCACACCCTGGAGGAGGCCGTGGCCGCGGGCCAGGAGCGCCACCAGGAGCAGCTCGACGACGCGGTCCTGACCGACGATCACGCGGGCCAGTTCGCGCCGCAGGTTGGTGGCCAGCGCCTCCACCTCGGCGGCCGAGCTGCTCGCGGCCTGTGCTTCGGCGCGGGCCTCCGCGACGGGATCGTCGTCCTGGGGAATCGGGGTCTCGTCCATGGGGGTTCCGTCCGTCACTTCAAGTGATCCGTGAGCACCGTGAGCACGCGCCGCTCACGGTCTAAGAGGTCCGTGTTGCCCAGCGTCTCGTATACCTGCGCGAGGCGTTCGTGGACGTGGGGGTCGAAGGGGTTCAGGGCGATCGCCTGTTCGCCGAACTCGGCCGCGGCGGCCAGGTTGTCCGTCGCGGCGGTCAGCTCGAACAGCAGGGCCACGCTCGGGGTGTACTCCGGGTACAGCGCGAGGCTCTGGCGCAGCACCTGGGCGGCTTCGTCGTCGCGCCCCAGGGCCCGCAGCGCGCGGGCCCGCTTGCTCGCCAGCGCCGGCGAGTGGAACGCCCCCCGGCTGACGGCCCGGTTGTACTCCAGCAGCGCCGCGTGGGTGTGTCCGCGCACGCGCAGCATGTCGCCAATGCGACTGTGCTCCTGCATGAGGGTGTCCGCCTTGAGGACGGGGTCGAGGGCCTCGCCCTGGGCGTCTTCCTCCTTGGCCGCGTCCGCGACCAACTCCGGCTCGAAGCCGGCCACGTTGGACCGGATCTGGAGGTCCTGCCGCTTGATGTGGGAGGTCACGCGCGTCTCGAAGCGGCCCCCGCTGCGCCCCATCACGAGATCGACCGCGCGGAGCACGTCTCCGTGGCGGCGCGTCTCGTCCACGACCCGGCGGTAGCCCTCTTCGCCCGCCTCTTCGAACAGGTAGTCCACGGCGAAGGCGACCTGCGCGAACGCCAGCGCCGCCGCCTCGGACGACGGCAGCGCCGCCATCGACGGGTGCATCGACTCGAACGGGATCAGCGCGTCCTTGGCCAACGCCTTGGCCAGCAGACTCTCCGAGTGGGGATCGGTGAAGGCGCGGCGATCACCGCCCCGCCAGGCGGACTCCAGCACCTTGGCCGACCCTTCCTGGAACCAGATCGGCGCCTCGTTGTGGCTGGCCCGGCTCAGCGCGAGGTGCACGTACTCGTGGGCGAGGGTGTCCAGCCAGGGGTAGCCGCGCCGCATGTTCATCGGGCTCAGCACGAGCATGCGATCCCACTTGCAGATGGCGACGATGCCCGTGGTCGCGACCCACTCCCCCGGAAGCCCCGACGCCGCGACGAACTGCTCGACGGTGGGGAAGAACTCGACCAGCACAGGCTCCGCGGGGGCGACCCCGAGCAGGCTCTTCATCGCCGCGTGCTGGCCCTCGAGGGCCTGCTGCGCGTACTCGACGAGGATCGCGTCGGCGGTGGGGGCGAAGCGGTAGCGGAAGTTCCCCTCGGTCCGCTCCAACATGCCGGCGGTCGCCTGCTTGCTGCCTTCGATCAGCCGCGGGAGCCAGGAGAACCGCTCGCGGAGCTCCTCCGGGGCCGCTTCGCCTCCGCTGAGGGCGGCCTCGGCCGCGTCGTAGCGTCCGTGGACGAACTCCAGGTAGGCGGCCGCGTAGGGGCGGGCGAGGTCGTCCTCGGGCACCCCCTCGAGCGCGCGCGTCGCCTCTTCGATGCGCGTCTGCTGGAGCAGCTCAAGCACGTCCTCGGCGTTCAGCTTGCTGCCCGCCGAGGCGGCCGTCGGCAGCACGAGCAGGAGCATCAGGAGCGGGGTGGCGAGCCGGATCACTTCACCAGCTCCTCGTAGTAGCTGTTGTTCATCGGCCGGTAGCGCTCAGGGGCGTCCCCGCCGGCCTCCTCCTGGACCAACGCGCGGAACGCCTCGGGGCTGACGAAGTCGTCGGGATCGGGCAGCTCGACCTCGTCGTGGTCGGTGCTGTCGCCGCTGTGGTCGTCGGCGCGCGCCCACGGCCCCTGCTGGCTCCCCTGCCCTTGTTGGGGCTGTCCCTGCCCCGGCTGCTGGCCCATGCGCTGGCCCGACTGCATCGCCTGCTGCTGCTCCTCCAGCGACTGCCGGAACGCCTGCAGTTGGCCGATCGCCCCCTCCTGGGAGCCGATCGCGGGCTGGGTGCGGCCCTGGCCGAGGCGGCCGCGGGAGCGCTGCATCATCTGACCCGCGGCGTCCAGGTTCTCGCGGCCGGACACCGGGTTGTAGGCGGAGCCGCCCATCTCTTCCATCTGCTGGCGGAGCTCGCCGACGCCCTCGGCGGTCTGCCCCTGACGCTCCTGCATGCCCTCGCTGGCAGACGCGGCCTGGCCCTGGGCGCGGCGGGCGAGGGCCTCGGCATCAGCCAGCCGCTGGCGGATGTCTTCGGCGAGATCGGCCGCGGCCTGCACGTCGCGGCGGGCGTCGTCGACCGCTTCGGCGCTGTCCCCGCTGGCTGTGCGGAGCTCGTCCCGGGCCTCGTCCAGGTAGGCGCTCGCTTCGGAGGCCTGCTGCATGGCGGAGTTGAGGTCGCCCTCGTCCATCCGCTGCTCCAGCCGATCGGCGCTCTGGGCCGCGGCTCGCGCCCAGCTCTGGACCCCACCCCGCGTGCGCGGGGTGAGTCCCTGGGGAGGCAGCGCCCCGATCCGCTGCTGAAGCTCCTCGATGTCCTCGGCCAGCTGCTCCTGCTGCGCCTCGTTGAAAGGATCGCCGGTGCCGAACCGCTCCTGCATCGCGCGGGTCTCGTCCAGGAGGGCCTGCTGCTCCGCCTCGAGCCGCTTGGACTCCTCGATGCCGTGCTGCAGCGCCTGCGCCAGCTGTTCGGCCTCCTGGCCGCCGGCCATCTGCTGCTGCTCCTGCTGCAGCCCGTCCTTCATCTGGTCGAGCGCGTCCATCGCCTGACGCAGCTTCTCCATCGCTTCCTCGTGCTTGCCCTGCTCCAGCAGTTCCCGGATCTCCTCGAGCGCGCTGCGCTGGAGCCCATCGGGCATGCGGTTCTGGAAGCCCTCGTCGGGTCCCCGGCTCCGCTCCGCCATCTGCTGGGCGATCTCCTGCAGCGCGTCCTGAAGCTCCTGGAAGGCGGCCTCGATCTCCTCGTCGACCATCGCCCCTTCCGAGGACTGGCGGATGAGATCGGCAAGATCGGCCAACTGCGGCTCCACGCCGGCGAGCTGGTCGGCCGCGTCCTCTCCGATCTGGAGGTCCACGAACGCCTCCAGGTCGAGCACGATGCGCTCCAGCTCCGAGATGGTCTCCTCGCGCCTGAGCGAGAGCGTGCGGACGGTGGTGCGGTCGATGCTCAGGTGGGTGTCGGGCCGGATCTGGGTCTCCGCCACGTCGACGACCTCTTCCCAGCGGCGGCCCAGGTTCTCGATCGCGGTGCCGATCCCGAGGAACACGGCCCGCTTCTCGAAGGGGTCCGCCTCCATCGCGGCGCCGAGCTCCGATGCCGTCTGGAACAGGCCGACGGCGAGGCGGGCTTCCTGATCGTGCTGCTGGAGGATCGCCTCCCGATCCCCGTCGCGGGGCAGGGTCGCGTTGTCGACCAGCAGCGCCGCGAGCAGGTCCAGGCTCTGATCGAGCAGGCGCTTCTTCAGCTGGAGCACCTTCCGGTGGTGATCGCGGGGGGTCGGCACCCAGGCCTCGACCGCGCGCGAGCGCGTGACCTTGGGGCCGTTGACCGTGTCGTTGTCCCACGCCTCGACCACGAGGCGGAGCTCGCCTCCCTGGCCGTCGAGGCGGGCGGGGCTCCAGCCATGCACGCCGTCGAAGTCGGGCCGGCCGACGACGTCGGCGATCGATTCGCGCGCGATCTCCTGGCGCCCCTTGAGCACGACCAGTTCGAGTCGGCTCAAGGCGAAGTCGTCGCTGGCGAGCACCGCCAGGGGGAGCACGTCGTCGGGTTTGACCTCGACCGTGCCTTCCAGCCCGGAGACCTCCAGATCAGGGGGATCGTCCGGCAGCGCTTCGACGCGGAACCGGCGGGTGCGGAGGGTCTCGCGGATGCGTCCTCGGCCCAACTCGACCCGGTAGTGGCCCGATCCGGGGGCGACGAAGCCGACCTCGACCCGATCGCCCCGAACGGTCCCCTCGAATCGCACGGGATCACCTTCGGGGGCGTACCAGACGACCGCCACGTCTTCCCCGCCCGAGGGCACGTCGGCGGCGAGGGCGACGGCGGTCCCGGGGAGGGCCTGGAAGTCGCCGGTGGTTCCGTCCAGCGTCAGCGTCTCGCGGAGGCTGTACGCCGGCGGCGTGAGGGTGAGCACGAGGTTGCGGAGCACGAGCGTGACCGGCTCAGCGTCCTCGGCGGACTCAGCGTCCTCCGCGGCGAAGTCGCCGGCGGGCAGCGGTCCGAAGAGACGATCCCAGCCCCGCTGGGACGGTTCGGGGGCGGCCAAAAGGACCAGACCAGCGACGAACAGAAGGCCGGGCCCGAGCAGCACCCCGCGCCCCAGGCTGGACCAGGGCAGCAACGCGCGGGGATCGACGACGGAGACGCGATCGGACGCAGCCGCGAGGTGATCGCGGGCGAGGTGGCGGGTGACGGGATCGTCCCACCGGCCGTCGTCCAGCGCGCCGGCAAGATCGACGGCCGCGTGCAGAGAATCCCGGGTCTCGGAGACCCGATCATCGACCGCGCGGGCCAGGTTCAGGGGATCCGCGGTGCGGCGCCACGGCGGAATCACGAACCGGATCACCGATCCGACGGCCCAGCCGATCAGCCAGATCCGCGCAAGAATGCGAACCCATGAGCCCGGCCCCTCCTCCGGCGCGCCCACCGCGGGAAGCAGCAGAACGACCGCCGCGATGCCCACCGCGGACCACGCGGCGGCTTCGAGGAGGGCGAAGGTCCGACGCCGACGTCGCACGGCCGCGAGGGCGCGGACGACGGTGGCGGGGAGGCTGGGTGGCGAACGCATCGACGCAGGGTTCCCGGGCGGTAAAGATACAACCCCGGGCCTGGGGCCGCCCTTCCACCGGTCCTAACCATTAGACTCTCCCGCCGATGATGCGAGCCCTCCCCGCGCTGTTGATCACCCTGCTCCTGGCAACCGGGGCGACGTCCATCGCATGGGCTGCCCAGCCGTTCGACCGCTGGGAGCGAATGAATGAGTCCGAGCGGTACGAAGACGTCGCCGAGCAGATCCGGAAGTGGTTCGAAAAGAACGCGGATCACGAGCTGGCGCCGGATGCGACCCGCCTGCTCGCCGAGGCCGAGTACCACGTGATGATGGCGGGCACGCCGACCGTGGATGCGCTCGCGGCGTACCGCGCGGAGTTCCCCGACGGCCCCCGCGAGCCCGAGGCGTTCGAGGCCCACGCCACCCTGAGCTTCTACACCGCGTCGTCGGACGGCACCGAGGCCGGCTTCCGCGCGGTGGCGGAGGAGTTCCCGGGCACCAAGGCCGCCGGCGAAGCGCTCCTGCGGGCCGAGGAGGCAGGCTTCAACGAGTCGGTCAGCGAAGGCTCGGCGGCGGCGATGTCCCGCTACCTGGGGCTGTACCCCGAGTCCCCCAACGCGGCCACCGCGACCCGCTTGTGGCGGACGCGCGCCTGGGACGAGGCCGAGACGCTCAACACGCTGCAAGGCTGGATCCAGCTGCGCATGGAGGATCCCGAGCACCCGCGCGCGGATGAAGCGTGGATGCTCGAGCAGGCCCTGGCCCTGCAAGAGCTTCCCCCCAAGGCGTCGACCGAGGCGCTGCTCAAGCTCGCCCGCCGGTACGAGGGCACGCCCACCGGCTGGGAGACGCTGCGCCGGGTGGTGAGCCGATCCAGTGTCCGCTTCTCCACCGCCGAGGGGGTGGGCCTGCTGGACGCGGTCCTGACCGATGGCGACTCCATCGAGATGATCGAGGCCGGCTTGATGCAGGCGGTCACCGTGGAAGCGCCCGGACGTCTCCCCGAGACGGCGACGTTCGAGTTCGGCCTCGAGGTCGAGGTCGAGGGCCGCAACTGGGAGTGGTGGGACGCCCGCGCGGCCAGCCACGCCGGCACCTGGGGCGGTGAGATCACGCCGCTGCCGGAGCGTGTCGGGCCCGCGCTGCACTGGCTCACCGGCGCCACCCCCTGCCGCCTCCCCCACCTCACCGACGCCCGCGTGCGGGTCCGGCTGAAGCAGGAAAAGAAGAAGGAGGACTGGATCCTCCCCGTCTCGCTGGACACCCCTTGCGGCGGCGTCGTGCCGCTGGCCGTGCGCTACGGCCCCGGCGGCGTGGTCGACGCGACCGCTCAGGTGGTGGACGCGGGCATCGACCCGGTGATCGAGCCGGTGGCGGTGCGGGCGGGAGGCCTGGCCTGGAGCTGCGCGGGCGCGCTGCACGTCGAAGATACCGGACTGTGGCTCACCTGCAGCGGCTGGGAGGTCTCTCGCTGGGGCCAGGGGCTGCTGTTCCGACCGCC
Organism: Pseudomonadota bacterium; assembly: GCA_024229515.1. GTDB lineage: Bacteria > Myxococcota_A > UBA796 > UBA9615 > UBA9615 > JAAESI01. The sequence goes on from JAAESI010000024.1 coordinate 89,745, forward strand.
GCCCCTGGGCGTCGCGAGCGCCACCGGCAACCCGGAGCACGGCGCCCTCGCGGCGCTTCCAGTCGACGACACCCATCGCTGGCTGGCGCTCGATGTGCCCACCTCGTGGCACTTCGGAGGGGGCCCCGCGTGCCCGCTCCCGGATGATCCCCCGGACCCGGCTCCGTTGGCCGAGGGAGCCGAGCCGCCCCCCGCCGTCGAGCCCACCGGACCGGCCCCCGAGATGCCGTTGTGGGTGCACCCGAGCCTGACGGCGACGGTCGACCGCACCGAGGACGTCGACGGCGACGGCAAGCTGGATCGCGTCGCCTTCCTCGCCCCCCGGGGCGAGCACCCGGCCTGGATCGTCGTCACACTGGCGTCGTTCGGCCCGGACCTGTCGTGGACGGCGCCGTGGCGCGGCGAGATTCTGCCGGAAGGCTCCACGCTGAGCCGCGAAGGCTGCGGCTACCGCGTCGAGGGGCCCGAAGGCTGATGGAAGCCTGGCTGGACGACCCGCGCCGGGGGCTCGCCGCCGTCCTCGCCTTCACCGCGTTCTGGTTCCTGCTGTTCTGCGCCGTCGACCGACGGCTCCCCGACGACCACGACGACTTCTACACCGCCGACAGCACGTGGGAGCTCGCCGACCTGAAGGAGGCGAGCTTCTTCGAGCAGCCCGGCATCCTGTTCGACCACTTCAGCCGCGGCAAGCTCCACCCGCGCCTCGCCCAGGTGACCCTCGTGGGGAGCCTGTCGGTGTTCGGCCGCAGCCGCTTCGTCTACCGCGCGACCAACCTGCCGTTTCTGCTCCTGCTCGTCGCGGGCACCTGGCTGCTGGCCCGAGAACTCGCCGGGCATCGGTTCGCGTTCCTCGCCGCGTTTGCCACCGCAAACGTACCGATGGTCATCAACTACAGCCGCAAGTGGGACATCCAGTTCCACGCCGCGGCCCTGACACCGCTGGGGCTGTGGCTTGCGATAGCGGCGCTACGCAGCGAACAGGCGCGCTCGATGAGGCTCTGGCTGGCGTTCGGTGCCTGGCAGGGACTGCGGCTCTACACCCACCCGATCGTGATGCCCGACGTGGTCGTGACGATGGGGGTCGTGGCGGTGATCTCGATCCCGCACGCGAAGGTCTCGGGCAAGTCGATCGCCAAGACCCTGCTGGGGGTCGGCAGCGCCGCCGCGGCCTGCTTCGCGGTGGGCCTGTACTACCTCGGCATCGCCGGCGACGTGATCGGCGAACCCGAGTACTCGCTGCGCCGGTACCTCGTGCACCGCGGCAGCTACTCGGAGACCGGGTGGTGGTTCGAATCGGACCTGCTCGCGAAGGCCGACCTCAGCTACACGCTGCTGGCCGAAGTGGTCTGGCTGCACGCCATGCCGCTGCTGTTCGCGCTGCTGGTCCCCGGTCTGCTCCTGCTGCCGCTGGTGCTGCTGCGCAAGAGCCTGTGGGCGGGCACCGAGCCCGGGCTGAGGCTCCTGATGATGCTCCTGGCCCTGCCGACGATGGCGCAGATCCCGCCGATCCTGCTGGGAACCAGCAACCGCGCCTACCTCAACGACTGGGTGTTCCTGACCCCCGCGATCGTCATCCTCGCGATGATGGGGCTGCGGGCGGCCGCCGTCAGCCTCGGCGATGGCACCGCGCGATGGAGCCGGCGGTGGGCGATCGCCCTGCTGGTGAGCGGCTCGCTCTACCACGCACTCCCGTGGGGCGCGTTCCTCGTCGTCGGCGACCCGATCGCGCAGCCGCTGGACTACAACAACTTGATCCTGGGGCCCTTCACGCGCTCCTCATCGGGCCGCCACTACACGACCCACCACGTGCCCACCCGGTTCCCCTTCGCGGGCACGGCGCTGGCCAAGACCGTGGCCGAGCTCCAGCCAGACACGACCCAGCCGGCGAGGTTCGGGCTCGTGGATCTGACCTGGGACCCCAGCGCCCAGGGGAGCCGCGGCTGCCACATGGGCGCGCCCGAGGACGAGGCGGGCTGGTCCTGGGCCCCGCCGCGGAAGCTGAACGTGTGGGCCCGCGAGGTGTCTCCGTGGCCGTTCGTGTTCGAGGGCTTCCCGACGACGCGCTCAGTGCGGCCGGACCACGATCTGGACGCCGCCGCGTCCTCCTGGTCGGTCTACCGGCCGCAGGAACACATCGACATGGACGACTTCGAGGCCGGGGACGAGGTCACGGTCGCGGTGGTCGGCGGGGACGAGGAGCGCGATGCGGGCACCGCGGACGCTCCCCCCGCGCCGGAGACGGCCCCCGAAGCGGAGACCACGCCCGAACCCGAGCGCACCCTCCCCCGCCCCGTCGTGGTCCGACTGTGGGTACACAGCGCCCCGTTCTGGAGTCGCGAGACGTTCGCCTGCAACCCGGACGAGCGGCTCCCCGAGGGGTTCTTCGACGAAGCGGTGAAGCGGGCCGGCCAGCGCTTCCCCGAGGGCAAGTACCTGGGCACGTTGACCGATCCGGCCGGCTGGCTGGTCGCTCGGGCGGTGGAGTGGGACCGCACCCGCGCCTACATCGGCACGGCGCTGCTGTACGACCTGGGGGAACCGTCGGCGCAGCCGGCGCCCGAGCCGGAGCCTGAAGCCGAGCCGCTGCCGGACCCCGAAGGCGACTCAGCGGCTCCCGCGGACGAGGACGAAGTCCAGCTCGATGGCGGCTCCGGGGAGCCGCTGCCCGGTGCCCCAGACGCTGGCTAGCCGCTCGATCTCCGGGAACCCGTCCGACGACCAGCCGATGGGGTCCATGCTCTCGACCCGGATGCGATCCTCGGCCAGCCGCGTGGTGACCACTTCAGCCCGCCGGGACTCGTCCGTGGCCGACGTGCTCAGCAGCAGCCAGCCCTTGGCCTCCGCGCCGATGGTGCGCGCCATCGTGCCGATGAGGGCGCCGGAGACGGTCACGCGGCCGTCCCGCTTGCTGGCGTCCAGCCCCCGCAGGATCGGCTTGGCGGCGCGATCGCCCTTACCGTCGTCGGACTCGAGCTTCGTCAGGTCGAACTGGAACTCGCCCGTGACCGAGTCCCAGTTCCGGCTGTCGAGGCTGAGGGCCCCGGCCAGGGGAGCGCGGAAGGAGACCGTGCGCTCGATGTCCGGGTCGAGCCCGAACACGACGGTGATCTCGCCGCCGTCAGCGATCGTCCAGGGCACCTTGCCGGTGTAGTCGACCGGCAGCGGGGCGCGGTAGAGGGGATCCTCGTGCCGGGCCGAGGTCCACCACCACTGGAAGCGGCCCTCGATGCGCTTGATCGCCTGCGGGGTGTCGGGGGGACGCGCGACGAGGCACGCCGTCGCCACCCCGAGGAAGACGGCGACGTACAGCGCGATGCGGGTCAACTTCATGGTGATGATTGGTACCGAAGGTGGGACTTGAACCCACACGACCTGAAGGTCAACGGATTTTGAATCCGGCGCGTCTACCGATTCCGCCACTTCGGCCCGGCGCAAGCCTGCGTCCGTGGCCGAGCCGTGTCAATCCGTCGCGACCGTCGTCTCGGGATGGTTCTGCACTCACGAGAACCAGTACTGCAGCACCCCCGGCGGCAGGTCGGCGTCCCCCTCGGCTTGCTCCACGGGCACGGCGTGGGCCTGCCCGGCGGCGTCGAGGTACCCGTAGACCAGCGCCTTGGGGGGGAGCCGATCGTCGGTGATCTCCGTGCCGAAGATGCCCTGGACCGTCGGGTCCGCTAGGTAGCGCTCGTACATCGTCTTGGCGCCGGCCCCGAGGATCCCGGGCTTCTTGCGCAGCACCTGGGCCGTGGGCCAGCGGGTGCGGGCGTCCGACCAGACGGTGCGCGTCGAGGGCACCGGCTCCAGCTTCAGCCCCTGGCTCTCCCCCTGCAGCGCGCGGCCGTCACGCTGGGTCCAGAGGGAACCCGTCTGCCGGTCCATCATCACCAGCGCGTCGCGCCAGAGGCGCCCGGACGACATGAAGTCGTACTCGAGGGTTTCACCGGATTCCGTTGTGATGTTCGGAAAGTAAACTACCCCCGCTTGCACAAGCGGTCACCAGGAGACGAGGAGGGCCTCTGCTCCAATCTCGTCGTTCACGACCTCGTGACCCTCGAGGTACCAGGTCGAGTAGACGCGCACCTCGCCGGCGCGTTCGACCACGATCACGGGCTCATCGGCGTCCATGAACCTGTCCGCCTGATCGACGTCCGCCCAGGTCGGATGATCGACCGGGGGGATCGCGCCGGGGGCGAGCATTTTGTACATCGGCTCGACCTCGACGACCTCGTACGACGCGCTGTCCGCCGAGCTGGCGATGATCGACTCGGGGATGCTGGTCGCGCAGCCGGTCAGGAGCGCCAGGAGGATCGCCAGCCTCACGCCTTGGGGCGCCCTCGGAGCGCGTCCTTGAACGCCGACCAGGGTTTGCCATCGCCGTCGTAGCGGCCGCCGAAGGTCCCGTTCTCCAGCTTGAGCACGCCCCGCGGGCAGACCGCCGCGCAGACGCCACAGCCCACGCAGGAGGCGCGCACGATGTTCTCGCCCCGCTGGGCGTAGGAGCGCACGTCGATCCCCATCTCGCAGTACGTCGAGCAGTTGCCGCAGGAGATGCACTGACCCCCGTTGGTGGTGATGCGGAAACGGCTGAAGAAGCGCTGGAAGATGCCGAGGATCGCCGCCTGGGGGCAGCCGTACCGGCACCACACCCGCGACCCCATCAGCGGATAGAAGCCGACGCCGACCACCCCGCTGAAGGCCATCACGATGAAGAGCCCGTAGGTCTTCCAGAACAGCTCTGAGCCGTCGCTTCCGAGGAGTTTCCGGCCGGTTGCATCGTTGACCCACAAGAGCACCGTGAAGAGGACGATGAACACCAGGACGCCGTGGATCGACCAACGCTCGAACTTCCACGCCTTCTCTGACTTGTCACTCAACTGACGGAAGGGGTCGCCAAACGTTTCAGCCAATCCACCGCACCCGCAGACCCACGAGCAGTACCAGCGCTTGCCGAAGAACCAGGTCAGCACCGGGACCGCGCCCAGGGCCATGACCGCGCTCCAGATCACCATGAAGCGACCGACGGCGTGGCCGCTCCACTCCTTCGCGATCATGCCGCCCTCCCCGATCACGTAGTCGAATGGAAGCAGGTAGTCGGGCTTCAGCGGCCAGAAGTAGGTGAAGTAGAAGTCCTGGGCCCAGATCTTCTTGAGCACGCCGGGCAGCAGGAACGCCAACCCCAGTTGGAAGAACATCACCGAGGCGGTGCGGATGAGCTGGTACCGGTTGTGGCGGTACTTCAGGAACATCCGCCCGCCGAAGATCAGCACGAGCAGCGTGTAGAGGAATCCGTACAGGAACCAATGATCTGCGGGACTGCCCGTGAGCTTCTGGGCGAAGGGGTCGAGCAGTTGGTACCCGCCCTCGAGGGCCTCTCCGTGCCAGTACAGGACGACGTAGAAGGTCGTGACCGCGATGCCGGCGAGCCACGCCAGCGCTCCCCTGTTGGCGAGGCTGCTGTGGAAGATCCCGTGGTTCTTGATCCCCGGGGTGGTGTGGCCGTAGCCGGACCACAGGTAGCCGATCGACCCGACGGCGATGAGGCCGAACATGGTCGGCGCGGCCCACGACGCGGAGCCGAACACCTTGGGCGCGAACAGGGCCAGCGTGAACATGACCGAGCCGGCGCCGACCAGCGCCAGGAACGCCTTCTCCAGCGCGGTGGGGGTGCGGGCTTCGGGGCCCACGCGGGCGGGGCGGGCGCCGCCGATCTGAACGAGGGTGGTGCTCATGCCGCCACCTTTCCGCTCAACGCGGCGACGATGTCGCGGTCCCAGCGACGGTAGAACTCCGGGTCGAACATCGCCTCCCGCAGGTGGGCCAGCACGTACGCGAGGTCGCGCCCTTCCTCGATCCAGCGCTCGCAGACCCGGTGACGCATGCGGATGCCGAGCACGCTGATGCCGCTGAGCTTGCCGTCTTCAGTCTCGACCAGCCGGCAGGCGTGGCGGCGGTCGGGCGAGATCCAGGCGAGGCTCGGGAGCTGGTGGTGGGCCATCGCGCTGGGGACGTAGCCGTAGACCTGGTACTCCAGGTCGAAGAACTTGGCCGAGTTGAACCAGGTCCCGCTGTCGTACTCGTCGGAGGCGCCGAGCAGGTTGCGGGCAGCCACCTCGCCCATCATTCGGCCCGTGTACCAGACCGCCTGAATCAGGTCCCGATGCCCCTCGGGGGTCTTGACCTGGGCGCAGTCGCCGGCGGCGTAGATGCCTTCGACGTTCGTGACCAACGTGCGGTCCACGAGGATCCCGCGGTCCGTCGCGATCGGCGATCCGGCGCAGACGGTGAGGTTGGGGCGCACGCCGGCGGTGAGGCCGACGAAGCCGACTTCGACCCGATCGCCCTTGGAGTCGACGATCGCTCCGACCTGGCCGGTGCCGTCATCCACGATCTCGGTCAGCTCGGTCTCCAGCCGGAGGTCGATCCCCTCGGCGCGGATGACCTCACCGACGATGTCGCCCTCCTCGGCGGGGAGCACGTGGTTCCAGTAGGCGTGCTCGCGCACGAGGAACGTGACGTCGATCCCGCGGGTGTGGAACATCTCCGCGAGCTCGACCCCTATCAGGCCCCCACCCACGATCGCGGCGTGCTTCAGGCCCACGGACGCGGCCTCGATCGCCTGCAGGTCCTGGAGGCTCACCATGCCGCTGACGCCGCGCAGATCCTGGCCGGGCCAGCCGAACTTGTTGGGCTTGCTCCCGACCGCCAGCAGCAGCTTGTCGAACGGGATGGTGCGGGCGCCGTCCAGGTGCAACTGGCGGCCCTCGACGTCGATGGAGGTGACCCAGCGGCGCACGAGATCGATCCGGTTGCGGGGCCAGAAGTGATCCTCGTAGGGCTTCACATCCTCCCACCGCATGTGGCCCATGTAGACGTACATCAGGGCGGGCCGGGACCAGTGGTGGTCCGTCTCCCCCGAGATCAGGGTGATGCGCACCGAGCTGTCCAGCTTGCGTAGGTGCCGCGCGGCGGTCACGCCCGCGATGCCGTTGCCGACGATGGCGACGTGCATGGGTCTCCTCCTCTTCCCGGTCGGGATCGTACCTGGGTACGTGGAGGGCGAAGTTTGGTTACGGCTCGAGCGCGCGAAGGATGGTCGTGACGACCGCGGCCGCCGCCACCGCGGCCGCGAACGCGGCGATCTGGGTCGACCCCAGCGGCCCCGCGGGGAACAACCCCAGGAGCACGGCCGACCCCGCCGCGACCGCCATGAGCGGAAGCGCGCGGCCGGCCGCCGCAAACGCTGCCGCCATCACCGCCGCCGCCGCCGCCGCGGGGGTGATCGCACCGGCGATTCCGGCCGCCCCGATGATCAGGGCGATCGAGGCGATCGCGCCCACCAGGAGTGCCTCTCCGAGGAACTCACGGGGCGTGGTCACCGAGGGCAGGCCGATCAGCATCAGGACCACGAGGACGAGGGCGGCCCCGCCCACGCGGAGGATGCTCCGCGCCGAGCGCCGGCCCGCCAGGGAGATCGCGACCGCCTCCCCCGCCAGCGCCACCCGCTCCCCATCCGCGGGGAGGGACTCCGCCAGTCGGCCCAGGTGAGCTCCCCCGCGAGGCTGCAGGCGGACCGTGGCGGTGGCGACCGACAGGTCCGAAGAGCGGAGGGGGCCGAGGTGGTCGGAGTTGCCGAAGTTCAGCAGGTACTGCTCGACCAACGCGGGGTCGGTGGGCAGTTCCCCGGGTCGAGCTCCGCCGACGACCGCGTGCAGCGTGCTCACGAAGTCCGCCCACGAGGTCGAACCCCGAACCGCGGGATCGACGCGGAGGCTGTCCTGCACGGTCCGGATCGCCTTTAGCGCGCCCGGCGTAGCGGCGGACCGAGGCTCGCCGCGGAAAACCACGAACGCCGCCGGGGACGTGCCCGTGGTGCTCGCCAGCGCCGCTGAGGCGGACCCCACCGAGTGCGAGTAGGAGACCAGGCCTCCGGCATCCAGGCCCACGGGGAGCCCACCGACGAGGCGGAAGCCGCCGAGGATCACCAGGGCCGCCACGTACGGAAGCCACGGCCACGCGCGGCGTTCGGCCGCGACCCGCGACCGCTCCGGCTCCAGGGTCGGTCCCACGGCCATCCCCACCGTCGAGCCCAGCAGGAGCGCGAGGTTGGGGGCGAAGCCGGCCCCGGAGTCGATGAGGCCTACGCCCCACGCCACTCCGGCGAGCGCGACGATGACGTGAGAGCCCATCGGCGCGGGTGATCCCGAGGCCGCGACGGCGGCCAGCCAGCCGGCCCAGGCCGCTCCCGTGAGCCCCACCAGCACCATCGGCACCGACAGCGGGAGGCTGAGCAGGCCGAGCAGGCCGAAGATCGCCGCGAGCGTGATCGCGGGGACCGCCGCAGCCAGCAGCGCGGGGACGGCGTCCCGACGCATCCAGCCCACGACCACCACCAGCATGAACGACATCCCCACCAGCGCCTTGCGCACCGAGCGGGGCACGATCGCGCCCAAGGCCTCCTCGAACAGCCGCGCGCTCACCATCGCCGTGGTGGCCCCCTCGACGTCCGGCAGGGCGGCGAGCGCGGCATCGATGTCGGCGTGAGCGGCAGCGTCCGGATCAGCCGCGCCGGCGTGCGCGGCGGCGACGATCGCGGCAGCGGAAGCCGCTCCCGGCCCCGACCCCGTGGCGAGCTCGCGGAGCTTGCCCGCGACCACCGTCGAGGCCGGATCCGTGGTCTCCCCCAGCGCCACTGCGAGCCGGGCGCGGTTCACCAACTGCTGTAAGGCGAGGCCGTCGGGGGTCCCGCGGAAGTCGGCGTCGGCGAGCGCGTAGGCAGCGCCCCCGGCCAGCCGCGCGTCCACCCCCGAACGATCGATCCAAGCCACCACCACGGCCAGCGAGCCGTCCTCGGCGACGAGCTGTCCGCCCACGAAGCGCGACTGCAGCACAGCTTCGGAGGCGGCCAGCCAGGCATCGGTGCCGGGCTCGGGGCGGGGCTCGAATGGGGTGACGGCGGTCAGCGTGCCCGCGTCCTCGACCACCAGCGGCGCGGAGAACGGATCGGCGACGCGGCGCAAGCTCGGCAGACCGGCGAGGGCGTCGGCGATCGCGGCGGTCCGCTCGACGACGGCTGGGGCCAGGCCGGCTCCCGCATCGGGGATCGCGTTGGGCCAGGTCACGATCGCGATGATGTCGTCGCCGCCCGTGGCCGCGTCCATGGCGTCGTTGAGCTCGACGAGGGCGTGCCCCTCGGGAAGGGCGAACGCGCGCGCCCCATCCTCCTCCAACCGGGGCAGCCCCAGGCCTGCGATCAGCACGAGGCCCGCGAGCACGAGCCATTCGGGACGGAGCTTCGGCATCAGAACCTGTAGGTCAGGCCGACTTCCACGCGGGAGTTCCGGCCGTACGGCGTGAACAGCGTCTCCTCGCCGGTGGCGAGCATCACCAGGGCGCCCGCGGAGATCGTCATGCGGTCCAGCGCCTCCCAGGTCAGGTGGCTGCGGATGAGGGCATCCCCGTGGAGGGTCGCGAAGCCGCGCACGTCCAGGGCCAGGCGGGCGGGGAAGTCGGCGTGCACGTTGAAGTAGAAGGCGTGCTCGTAGGGGTGGCGGATGTCGGGCGTCGCCTGGAAGCCGGTCTCGTAGTCGGTCACCACCCGACCGGAGTCCTCATCGGCGACCGTGATCACCTGGCCTCCGGGGCAGGCGTCCCGCTGGGCCTCCGCCTCGTCGGACGTCGCGGTGCTCACGTCGCCGTTGTACTGGAGCCGGAAGGCGAGGCCGAAGTCCCCCGCGATCTCGGGCAGCATCAGCTCCGCCCCGATCGCGTACTTGATGTACGGATCGTCGATCAGGCAGTCGTCCTTGTCCGGGTCCGTGGTGTGGAAGTACGCCGCCTCCCCCTTGAAGACCAGCCGCCAGACGTTCACCGCGACGTCGATCCCGGGGATGTAGAGCCGGTTGTGCTGGGGGGTGATCCGCAGCAGCGCCTCCCCCGAGGCGAGGTGATCCAGCGTGCCGTCACCGTCGTCGTCGGTGCCGTTGGTCACCTCAAAGTAGGTGTACGTCGGCAGCTTGTCGCGGGTCATCGCGAAGCTCAGCCCGAGGTCGACCGACGGCAGGAAGAGGTCGACGCGGGCGCCGACGTCGATCGCCTTGCCGAGATCGTCCTGATCGCCGGTCAGCACCGGATCTCCGAAGAAGGCGTAGCTGTTCTTGAACTCGAGGTCACCGAGCCCGAACGGCACGGTCTGGGAGCGCGGCAGGCCCCACCGGTTGTCCCAGCGAGAAGGCTCGCTGTTCCGAAAGCGCGAGGGCCGGAAGGCGGGGACGAAGATCACCTCGGCGCTGAAGATGCCGCGCGCGAAGCCCAACTGCACGCCGGGGATCGGCAGCGGCTCGTTGAACAGCAGCTCCTCGTAGTCCCAGGCGACGAGGTTGTCCGTCGGCGACGCAACGTCCATCTTCCCCCAGCGGACCTGCAGCGCGCCGGCCTCCAGATCGAAGCCGAACTTGCGGAGCCCGACGGAGGCCTCGCGGATGATCACGCGGTTCCCCCGACCGGAGTCGAGGAAGTCGTGACGGAACTCCACCTCCGCGCTGGCGCGCAGGAACCGGTACTTCGCGCGCAGCCGGGGAGCGATCCGGATCTGCGCCACGGCAGCGACGGCCTCGGTCCCCGCGGGGGCTCGGCTCCCGACGTTCTCGACGTACTGGTAGTAGTCGAAGGCGGCGAATCCGCCCAGGGTCAGCTCAGGCGGCTCCGCGGCCGACGCGAGCCCGGGAACCGCCAGGACGAGGGCGGCGGCGAGGACAAACGCTCGCACTACCAGCTGTCCAGGGTCGAGGGCGAGAAGATCGACGGGTCGATCTTGGAGGCGTCGCGCGACGTCACCGTCATCACGGTCTTGGAGCCGGCCTGCACGTTCGTGACCGTCGCCTGGTCGAACCGCCAGGACTCACCGACCTGCACGAGGCCGTCGGCGGTCAGCACCTTCAGCAGGCCGTCGGCCTTGTCGTAGAAGTCGACCCGCCAGGTGACGTGGTGCTCCTTGTCGACGAACAAGACCACGCGACCGTACGCGCTGGCCTTGGCCGCGGCGTCCGTCTTGGGCGCGTCCTGAAGCTGCAGGCAGGTGCGCCCGTCGCCGCACGGGGCCTCACCCAGGAGCGTGTACTCCCGCGCCTCGGGGTCGACCGCCACCGTCAGGTCCTCGATCGTGAAGTCGCTCCCCACGAAGGACTCGCTGCGATCCGCCGGCGCGATCCGGCGGACCTGATCCAGCGCGGGCACATACAGCCAGCTGTCCTGCTTCTTGCCGGGGCGCTGCACCGACAGCAACGCGGTGCCGGCGATGTTGCCGGGGGTCTCGAAGCGGATCAGGTTGCGGGCGGGCTTGTCGGCCATCGCCTGGGTCCACATCCGGAAGGTGCGGGTCTCCGATCCGCGGGGGCCGGTCACCTCCATCGTCACGGCGAGCTGTTCGCCGGAGGTCTTGAGGCCGGCTTCCACCTGCTGCATCACCGCCAGGCCGTCGTCCGCGAGTGCGGTCGAAGCCAGGAGGAGGGAGGCGATCAGGAAACACGAACGGACGAGTGCGGAGGTCGTCATGGGATCTCCAAAAGCGCGGGGCCGCGGCGCGCGCGGGAGTGTATCTGAGAGAGGTGCGGCTCGCTGGCCGGTAGGACCGGCGCGCCGCCTAGTGGTGGTCCTGCGGGAGGAAGCAGTCCGTCTCAACCTCAGCGCAGGTCGTGCCCAGCACCCGCCGGCTCATCGCGCAGTCGAACCGCGCTCGCTCCGCCGCCTTGCGGTAGGCGTGGTACTCGTCGCACGCCTTGGCGACGCCGTCGAACGTCACCGGCGCGGTCTGGGGGATTCGCGCCTTGGCGTCCCACTCCGCCTCGCAGGTCCAGTACGTCTCGCGGCAGTCCCGGACCTCGGTCCAGTCGCCGCTCAGGTAGGTCTGCAAGGCATCCATGGCGAAGGCCCCGCCAATGGCGAGGACGACGAGGACTGCGACCAGAATCATGTCGGCGCGCTTCACGCCCTCGGTATCGGAAGGATTCGGGGGCTGCTTGAGGCGACGAGCAAACTTGCTGCGGGACCGCCCTGAAGGGCACAACTCTCCGCAGGGTCGAAAAAGCCCGAAGGAGCGAATGTGACGGCACCTGCGGTGCGCCCCGAAGACATCTCCATCCCCGACTGGATGCGCAACCACCTGCGCAGCCACGGCCCTGACGGCGTCGTGTGCGTCGACGGCACCGGCACGGTGCTGGGGTGGAACGACGGCCTCATCTCGACCCTCAGCGGCGATGAGGACCCTCACTGGATCCTCAAGCCGCTGGGCTCCCTGGTCGGCTGGTCCGATCTGGGACCCCAGAACGAGCTCTTCGATCGGGCCCAGGAGACCGGCAGCGCACGCGCGACGGCGTCGATCCGCACCTCGGAGACGGCCCGGGAGTGGTCGGCGGAGCTCACCGCGGTGCGCGCCGCCGAGCCGGGCGACGCCCGCTGCCTCTTCGTCTACATCCGCCCCGCCCCCGAGGCCGCGCAGGCTCCCGCCCCGGCACCCGCGGCCGCCCCGGCCCCCGACCCGGGCATGACCCAACCGGAGATCAAGCTCAGCCGCGGAATGATGGACCTCCAGGTCCAGAACCGGATGCTGATGGGCCGCGCGGGCGGTCTGATCCTGGTCGTGGACCCGGAGTAGGGAACCGTCCTGCACGCCAACGAGTACAGCCAGGAGTACTTCCGCGTGCCCGTGAGCAAGGCGCGTGGGCAGCGGGTGGCCGACCTCATCGAGGCCGTCGAGGGCTTCACCGCCAACGCCGACGCGGAGATCTGGAACGGGCGAGACGCCAAGGAGGTGGAACTGACGTTCCCCGCCCCCAGCGGCAACGCCTGGGTCGTCACCTGCGTCTGCAGCACGATCTCGTGGCACGGCAAGGACGTGCTGCTGTAGATCGGCCGCGACGTCACCGATCGCCGCAGCGAGGGCACCACCGCGGTCGCCACCGGCATCACCCTGCCCAGCTCGGTGGTCACCCCCGTGGCCGAGTCCCTGCGCGCACCGGCGGGCCGGATCGAGCTGCTCGCTCGCAACGTGTCCGAGCGGAAGACCGCCCCTGGCACGAGAACCGGAACGACCTCGAAGAGATCCAGATGCTCGGCGACGAGGTTCGGTCCGCGTCCGAGGACCTGCTCTACCTGACGCGCATCGCCGACGGCACCCTCGACATCCGCCGCACGGACACCACTGTCGGCCGGATCCTGTCCGGCGTACTGCCCCGACTGCAGCGGATCGCCCGCGCCCACGAATCCGAGATCCTCTCGGTCCACGTGGACGAGGAGGCGTCGCTGTTCACGGACGCGCGCCTGCTGATGCGTGCGCTACGCGGCTTCATCGAGCGTCCGCTCCAGGACGACAGCGTGACGGTGACCTTGACGGCGACGCTGTCGGGGGACTGCGTGCGCTTCGTGGTGATCGACAGCGCCGCCGTCAGCGACGCCTCGATCCTCGAGCAGGTGCTTCAGCCCGACTCGGTCACCAAGGCGCAGTCCGGCGAGTTCGTGCTGCCGAAGATCGAGCACCTGCCGACGATGCTGGCGGTGCACCTCTTCCGCGCGCTCGGCGGGCACGTCGAGCTGCAGTCGTCCCCCGGGATGGGGACCCAGGTGACGCTTACGCTGCTGTCGTAGCGCTCGGCGGGGGCGAGCCCGGCACCGAAACGGACCGCTTGCCGAAGTCGGTCTGCACCGCGTAGTCCAGAAGCGTGCTGAAGTAGTCCTCGACCGTCGGAGCCGCAATCCCGCTATCCGCAAGGGCTTGTCGGGTCTTGGCGGTGTCGAACTTCGGCTGCGCCGTGAAGTACGGGACGAAGAACTCGCCCCCCTGCTTGAGCACCCGGGCCTTCTTGCCCCACAGGAACAGGTTCACCACCGGACGCACCCACTTCATGAAGAAGCCCGGGTCGATGTACCTGGCCGGCTTGCCCCCGAAGTAGCGGTGGCACAGCGCCGCCAGCTCCTCGATGGTGCGCGCCCCGCCCTCGCCCGCGGCCAGCTGCCACGTCCGCCCGGTCGGCTGGTCCGCGCGGGACAGCAACTCGATCGAGTCCGCGACGTAGTTCACGGGCACCAGGTCCACCATGGTCTTCGGGCTCCCCACGATCGTGCGCCACCAACCGCGGGCATAGATCTGGACGGGCCAGTACATCATCCCGAAGTTGCTGGTCGCGCCGGTGTTCGACTCGCCGACGATGATCGACGGACGGAAGACCGTCAGAGGCATGTCGCCGCAGTGCTCGCGCAGCCACGACTCGGCCTCGTACTTGCTCTGCTCGTAGGAGTTGCGCCAGCCCGCGTCGTGCTCGAGCTCGTCCTCCGAGACGGGGCCGGGCCGGTTGCCGGCGACGAACGCGGTGCCGACCCAGTCCAGCCGGTCCAGCCTCCCCGCCTCGAACACCTCGCGGGCGAAGGCAACGACCTGCTGGGTGCCGAACACGTTGCGCAGCCGCGCGTCCTCGAGATCCTGGTTGAACCGCACGTCCGCGGCCGCGTGCAGGAACACGGTGCAGTGCTGGATGACGTCGTTGCTCTGGTCGGCGCTCAGCCCCAACCGCTCCTTCGTCAGGTCGCCCAGCACGGGCTGGATGCGGCCGATCAGGGCCTCAGCGTGCTCGTCGTCCGTCGCTCGCTTGAGCGACTTGAGCAGCCGCTCGCGGCCGTGCGCGATGTCCGTGGCCCGCACGAGGCACCACAGCTGGCCCACGTCGGGGCGGTTGAGCAGGCGGACCGCCAGGTGGCGTCCTACGAATCCGGTGACTCCGGTGATGAAAATCTCGCTCATCGATCAGCCCTCACATTTTGAATCCGCCATCCACGGACAGGACCTGGCCCGTCACGTAGGAGGCGTCGTCGCTGGCGAGGAAGGCGACCGCGGACGCAATCTCTTCCGGATCTCCGAACCGGTTCATCAGGATTTCCGCGAGGATCCGGTCGCTCGCGGCTTCTCGAACTCGGGCGGACATCTCGGTCAGGATCACTCCCGGGGCAACCGCGTTCACGCGGATCTTCTTCTTTGCCAGCTCGTTGGCCAGGGCCCGCGTCATCGCTTCCACCGCGCCTTTGCTCGCCGCGTAGTTGGCGTGTCCGCGACCGGCCTTCTGACCTGCTACGGACGAGAGCAGCACAATGGATCCCTGGCGCTTCATCAACATGTAGCGGCCGACGGCTTTGACCACCCGGAAAGACCCCCCTGCGTTGGTGTCGACGACCTCGTTCCATTGGTCGTCTTCCATCATCAACACGAGGCCGTCCCGGGTGATCCCGGCCGAGTTGACGAGGACGTCGATGCGCCCCGCCTCCTCGAACACCTTCGAAGCAGCAGCCTGGACAGACTCGGTCGATCGCACATCGATCTTCACCGTCGTGGCTTGTCCGCCTGCGTCCGTGATGGAAGAAACCACCTCGTTCGCCGCGTCCTCGCTCGAGTAGTACCCGACCCACACGGCCGCACCCTCGGAGGCGAGCCGGCGCGCAACTGCCGCGCCGATGCCTCGGGATCCGCCCGTGATGAAGGCTGTCTTGTCCGCAAACCGCTGCTGCTGCATCCGTCGTCGCCTCCGGGTCCCTCGGTGGCGCGAACATACAAGAGGGTCTGCGATGCGCAACGACAAGCAGAGGCCGCACGAAGCCCGACGGGCGCGGCCGTGCCCCAAGAGAAGAGGGGCGGCTCGACCTGGGCCGAACCGCCCCTCTGCTGGGCAAGTGTTTTCAGTGCGGGGGGCCTCTTCGAAGACCCGGCGCGATGGACTCCGAGCGGAAGGCTCGGGCCGCGTTCGCGGAGTTGATCTGTTCTTCAGAGTCTTGTCACGACATCCGGTAGCAACTCATCGGTTGACTGCTCCGCCCATGGCCTCGGTCCAGGACCGGCCTCCGGCGTGTTCCCGGGATGCCACGCGCCGTGGGGTCAGGTCCGCAGCGCACATCCTCTCTTGAACTTCGGTCCCTCCCTCAACGCTCCCCTTCGTGCCGACGTCGGTGCGGCGCGCACCAACGATGACCTCCCCTGAAGTTTTTCCGCCCCTCCGACGCTTCCGGTGGTGTCCGCTGCCGCACGGGGGAGCTGGGTTCCACCCCTGCTCCGGGCTCCGCCTTCACCGTTTCTCACGGCCTTGACGGCTTGATCTAGACACTCCTTCCGGCATTTTTCAGCCGGTAACGTCCTGGGGGTTCGGTCCCGCGAAGATAGTCCCGGCCCCACGCTCGCCAGGCGAGAAGCGGCCGATGCGTCACCGCCGCTTCACCGTGTCCGGTGCAGCGGGGCCGAAGCTTCGCGGGGGATGAACCCGCACTGTCAAAGAGCGCCAGCACGAGGACGCTAGAAGTGACCCACAAGCCGGTCAACGAGGCGTCCGGGGCCGAACGCTCCGCACCGACAAGCACCACCCAGAACCGGTCCTGTGCGGGACTTCTTTTTTGTCGCTTTCTTTTGCGAACGACACTTCTACGTAAACCAGGGCCCCCGACATTCGAATGATCTCAAGGGGTTGGATGTCCTGCCCACAGGTTATCCACAGTGTGGATAACTTCAGGCTGGGTCGGCACACACCGACGAACGCCGTGGAATCACTCGGTTTTGCGGCTGACCGGTTTCGGTCTGGACTTTTGTGAACTCGCCGATCGGCTGTAGTAAGAGGACGCAGTGCGGGACATGACGATGCTGAACCGAGTGCGGTCCGCCGCGATCCTCGCCGCCGCGATCCTGCTGGCGCTGGCGCCCGGGTGCCGTCCGAAGATCGTCGTGAGCGCGGTGGACCGGGCCTCCTGCAATCAGGAAGTGACCGACGCCTTCGGCGATCAGTCGATGTCCCTGGTCGCCGTGCGCGCCCGCGATGGAGGCCCTCTGTTCCGCCCCGCGGTCCTGGAGGCGCTGGATCGCGTGTGCGAGGGCTTCGAAGACGAGATGACGGACGATCTCGTCGCGACCAAGTGCCTGACGAACCTCCCGATCATGGAAGGACGGCCCGGCGGCGCCCGCGTGGTGGTCGCCCGCGACGAGTTCCCCATGGCACTGGAGGGCGCGCTCGCGTTCCAGCGAATCGTGCTTCAGCTCGAGTTCGCCTTCGGCGACGTGGTCGACGCCAGCGGGGGCCTCGTCAGCTTCATCCACCTCCCCTCCCCGTCCTACGACGGAGTCGACCTCCTGGCACTGTTCGAGGAGCTCGCCGCGGCCGAAGCGGACGTGCTGGAGCTGGCGCTGGACCGGGGCGAGCCGGACGAGGCCGACGCCTACCGGGCGATCGCCGGGGACGGCCCGTCGTCGCGGTACCTCGTCGGGATCTTCGATGCGGGGACCTCCGGCGGCATCAAGGAGCCCGAGTCGCTCCGGGCCATGGAGCGGTTCCAGATGGCAGCGGAGGCCCACGGCAAGGTCGCCCAGACCTTCTCCGTGGCCGACGACCTCAAGGTCGTACGGCGGGGCCTCCACAAGGGAAACCCGGCCGAGGCGATCATCCCCCCGAAGCGGGCGGAGGTGGCGCAGCTGCTCCTGGCTCTCGGCATGGCGCCGTCGGGCAACGCGTTCGGCCCCCGGATGGACACGGACGAGCGGGTGGCGTTGGTGCGGGTGAACCTCGCGTCGATGCCGGACGAAGCGTTCACCCGGCTGGGCAAGCGGATCGACTCCCTGCTGACGCGCGAAGCGGGCGAGGGCGGCCGCGCCTTCCTCTGCCTGGAGTAGGCGGAGGCCTACTCCTCCTCGTCGACCGAGTTGGTCGTGCGCAGGACCGCGGTGGACCGCTGGCCGTCGCTGGCGAGGATGCTGTACCGAACGAGCCCGACGCCCTCGGCCCAGACCTCTTCGTGGATGGTCGTGAGCGGGTCTTCGGGGTTGTTGTTGATGTCGTAGTTGATGGTGTCGAGGGTGCGCGTCACATGCACGCAGTCGTCGAACACGTCGTACGAGGTCTCGACCTCCTCGTCGCAGCGCCGCATCTCGATGCTGTGGACGAAGTCTGAGCCGGTCTCGGTGATCTCGTAGTCCCAGCCATCGGTCCAGTCGCCGGCCGACCCGGGGGTCTTGATGAGGAACTCGCCCCGCTCGCCTTCCTCCTGGAGCACCCACTTGTACTCCCAGCCGATGTCGACCGGCGCGGAGCCGGTGAGGTCCTGCTTGAGCTCGACGTTGAACCGGCGCTGCTCCAGCGTCTGGTCGTTCCCGGGGGAGAGCCCGTCCGGAATGGTGCGCGTGAGGCGGAAGTAGATGTCACCCCGCCCGTTCGCCGGGTTCTCGTCCGATTCCAGCGCCTGCAGCGTCCAGAACTCGTCCTCTTCGCCCCCCTCGATGAGGAAGTACTCCCACGTGTAGCCGACCTCGAGGTTGGCATAGTCACCTCCGCCCGGCGGGGGGCATGCGGTGAGGAGGGCCAGGGGGAGCAGAAGGGCCAGACGCTTCAGCATCAGTAGTCTCGCGGCTTGAAGACGAAGGGGTACTCGATGTCCTGCGGGGACTGAGCCTTGGGGAACCGCCAGCTCTTGATGGCGCGGCGGATACACGGGAGCATCTCCCGGTTCCCGGTGGAGTTGCTGACGACCTTGGGGGAGCGGACCTTGCCGTCGGCGCCGATCGTCCAGCCGATCACGACCTTGCCGCGCAGCGACGAGTTCGTCTTGAGTTCCCGCTCGTAGCAGGCGCGGACCTGGCCCTGGTTCTGCTGCACGGTGGACTTGATCTGGCCTGCCGAGATCGTCCACCCGCCGGAGGTGCCCAGGCCGCGGTCGACGGGCCTGGGAGGCTTCTCGGCGTGGACTTCGTTGGTCTTGGGGGCGGTGCCGATCGAAGGCTCGGTCTTGGGCGCGAGCCCTCCCAGAGAAGCCACGTCGACCTCGTCGGAGACGGAGATCAGATCCGCCGCGCTGCCCAGCGCCAGCTCCCCGGGGGTCGACTCGGGCGGCGCCGGTGTCTCCAGAGGTTCTTCGGGCACGGGATCGGCACCGCAGCCGAGCAGAAGGGTGCAGGCGGCGATCAGGCAGAGGCAGCGTCTGGAGGGAGTCATCGGCGGCCCATCATCGATACAATCGCGCACCATGTCCACCACCCCCACCGCCCGGCTCGTGATCATCGGGAACGAGATCCTCAGCGGCAAGGTCGAGGACAGCAACGGTCCGCACTTGCTGCGGCGGCTCCGCCAGCTCGGGATCCGCTGCACCGGCGTCGACGTGGTCCCCGACGAACTGGACCGGATCGCCACCGCCGTTCGAGAGGCCGCCGAAGCGGCCGACGTCGTCTTCACCACCGGCGGGGTCGGCCCCACGCACGACGACTGCACGATGGAGGGGGTCGCCCAGGCGTTCGGGGTCGAGTTGGTGGACGACCCGGAGCTGGTGCGCCTCCTGGTGGAGGTCTGGAAGGCTCCCCCGTCGGCTGCTCGCATGCGCATGGCGCGCGTGCCCGCCGGCGCGGAGGTGACCGCCGGCCATCGCTTCCCCCAGGTTCGCTTCCGCAACGTCTGGATCCTCCCCGGCGTGCCGCAGCTGATGCGGAGCAAGTTCGAGGCGATCGCCGAGCAGCTCGAAGGGGTTCCCCTGGCATGCGCGGCGTTGCGCACGATGCAGCGGGAGAGCGCGATCGCCGAGCACCTCGAAGCGACCGATGCGGCCTTCGAGGAGGTCGAGATCGGCTCGTACCCCCGCTGGGACACCGACGAGTACCGCGTGCTGGTCACGCTGGAAGCGCCGGATCCGGACCGGGTCGCGGCCGCGTTGGCCGATCTTGCTGCGCGGCTGGACCCGGATCAGCTGCGCGGATTGATTCCCGAGTACCGACCGGAGGAACGCGCCCCGTGATATGACCCGCGAGCCTGGACTGGTCTTTGCAACGACCGGTTGGATGTTGCGGCGGTGTGAAACCAGCACGCAAAGGTGACGGCGGGCTCCCGTGGGCCCTCATTTGCCTTGCTGGACTTCAGGCTCGTCCCCTATATAGGTTCACGGCGCGCGCGAGTGGGGCACTTGCGCGCGCCTCGCAGGGTGAAGACCACAAGGAGAATGACCCCATGAAGCGTCCGTTCCTGTTGCTCTCTCTCGGACTCGGTGTGCTGGCCTCTGGCCCCGCCGCGGCCGAGCAGCCGATCGAAGCCGTCATGGCCGCGATGGAGCTCGACATGGGGCTCATCCCCGCGTCCAGCATCGACACCCAGGGCAGCTCCGCGACGATGTTCGACGTGCGCTCGTCGCTCGGCGTCATCAGCCCCTACAACGCGCCGACGTTCGGCCTGATGTCCACGGGCAACGTGAACAACATCGAGGCGCTCGAGGACTACGACTACCCGGGCAGCGGCCCGGACACGTCCGCCGGCGACCGCGCCGCCGTGTCGTTCGACATCGAGGTTCCGGAGTACGCCAACTCCTTCTCGTTCAACTTCTTCTTCCTGTCCCGCGAGTACCCCGAGTGGGTCGGCTCGGCGTACAACGACACCTTCGAGGTGACGCTCGACAGCAACGCCTACCAGGGCCAGATCGTCTTCGACGCGTTCGGCAACGAGGTCACGGTGAACAACGCGTTGTTCAGCGTGGTCGACGCCGCTTCGCTGTCCGGCACCGGCTTCGACGCCGACGGCGGCACCGGCTGGGTCACCACCATCGCTCCCTGCGAGGGCGGTGAGACCATGCACATCGAGTTCGAGATCTACGACGTCGCCGACGGCGTGTGGGACTCGGCCGTCGCGATGGACAACTTCCAGTTCAGCGAGGACGACCCGCCGAACGACGGTCCCTGGACCGGTGATGACACCCCCGACGTCCCGATCGAGGTCGCGTTCCTGAGCCCCAAGGAGGGTGACCTGGGCGGCGGCTACGACGTCGACGTGCACGGCAGCGGCTTCGACAACACCACATCGATCGAGATCGCCGGCGTCACCCACGACCCGTCGCTGGTGACGGTCGGAACGGGCGGCGAGACCCTCCAGGTTGAAGAGTGGCCCGCCGGTGTGGCCGAGGGTTCGGTCGACATCGTCATCCGCAAGGGGCTGGAGCAGGTCGCGCTGGCCAACGCCTTCACCTACTGGGACGAGTCCGGTGGTTCGGTTCCCCCGCGCGTGACCGCGGTGACCCCCGCCGAGGCCAAGCCTGACGCCCCCACCGAGTTGCGCATCCGCGGCGTCGGCCTGCACAACGACGCGGTCGTCGTGTTCCGCACGGCCGACGACGACGGCAACGTGACCGACACCGAGGCCACGGGCGTCAGCGTCACCACCATCGAGGGCGGCCAGGAGATCTTCGCCACGACCCCGGAGACCACGGGCGGCTGGGCCGACCTCCTCGTCATCAACCCCGACGGGCTCGAGAGCGACCCCGCGTACCCGTTCCTCTTCACCGAGGATGCGGCTGCTCCGCCGGTGACCGGTGGAACGCAGCGGGGGCCCTGCAACCAGACCGGCGGAGGCGCCGCGGCACCCCTGACCGTGCTCTTCGGCCTGTTCGCCATCGTCGGCATTGCCCGACGCCGCGACGGAAGGTAGTCCCATGCACATGCGACTCAGCACCCTCATGGCGGGGGCGTCAATCTTCGCCCTCTTCACCTCCGGCTGCGCGGACAACACGATCCGCGCGCTCCCCAACCGTGCCCCCGTCGCCTCGGCGCTGGTGGACAGCGGGGACGAGAACACGGCCGATCAGCGGCTCGGCTACGTCATCCAGGGCGGCTCCGCCACGCTGGACGGCTCGCTCAGCGACGACGTGGACGATCCGGGGCAGCCGGCCCTGCTGGCGTTCCAGTGGAGCTTCGACTCGATCCCCGACGACAGCGGCTTCGTGGACGGAGAGGGCAACATCGACTCGTCCGCGCTGGTCGTGCCCGAGGACGACCCGGACACCGACGACGTCAACGAGTCGGCGTTCCCGACCTTCACCCCGGACACCCTCGGCACCTACCGAGTGCAGCTGATCGTGATCGATGACGACGGTGAGCCCTCGACCCCGTCCATCGCGGTCGTGCAGGCGGTGCCGCCGTCAGACCTGTCGGTGCACCTGGAGTGGGCGGACAACCGCGCCGACCTCGACCTGCACCTCATCGGCCCCGACGGCTCGTACTTCGGCGACGGCGACTGCTTCAGCTGGGAGCCGAACCCCGAGTGGGGCGAGTCGGGTCTGGCCACGGACAACCCCGAGCTGACCGGCGACGCCGACGGCGAAGGCAGCAGCCCGTACCGCGAGCAGATCAACCTCGAGGAGCCCCCGGAGGGCGACTACGAGGTCTGGGTCCACTACTACAGCGACCACAGCGTCGAGCTGGGCGGCCCCGCCGTCCCCGCCACCGCTGAGGTCGAGGTGCGCGTCTTCGACTCCGTCCTGTCGGGCTCCGAGCTCGAGTCGGACCCGCTGCTGGCGGGCGACGTCTGGAAGGTCGGCGTGCTCAGCTGGCCCGAGCGCAGCTTCGCGCCGTTGAACCAGGCCTCCGACCACGCGTCCGAGGGCGGTCCCGCCTACAACGAATAGAACGACAGCAGATCGGATTGCGGCATCTCCGGGCTCCGGGGATGCCGTAAGTTCGTTCTGCTCATATTCACCACGAAGGTCACCGAGAATTCACGGAGGACCACGGAGGTGCGTTCCAGGAAGGTCTCCTCCGTACTCCCCTTCGTGGCTCTCCGTGTCCTCCGTGGTGAGAAGAACGAGGGCCTACTCGCGCAGCGCCGACGCCCTCTGCCGCAGCCAGTGGTCACAAAGCACGAGCCCCACCATCGCCTCCACGATCGGCACCGCCCGCGGCACCACACACGGATCGTGACGCCCCTTCGGCTTCAACGTCGTCGCCTCCCCTGAAGCGGTCACGGTGTCCTGCTCCAGGAAGATCGTCGAGACCGGCTTGAACGCCAGCCGAAGCCGGATCGGCATGCCGTTGCTGATGCCGCCCTGGATGCCGCCGCTGCGGTTGCTGGAGGTCGCTACGCCGCCGTCGTCCCCGGGAACGAAGGGGTCGTTGTGGGCGCTTCCCCGCATCGGCACCGCGGCGAAGCCGCTGCCGATCTCGAAGCCCCGGGTCGCGGGCAGGCTCATCAGCGCCTTGGCGAGATCCGCGTGCAGCTTGTCGAACACCGGCTCGCCCCAGCCCGCGGGCACGCCCCGGGCTACGCAGCGCACCGTTCCGCCGACGGTGTCGCCGGCTTTGCGGACGTCCCGGATCAGCGTCTCCATCGCCGCGGCCACGTCCCCATCGGGGCACCGGACCGGACCGATGTCGACGTCGGCCGCGGCGATCGTCGCCTCGTCGACCGCGTCGACGGGCAGCTCGATGCCGCCGACTTGATCCACCCAGGCGACGATCTCCACCCCCTGAGCCGCCAGAAGCTGCTGCGCGATCGCGCCCGCGGCCACGCGTCCCACGGTCTCGCGGGCCGAGGCGCGGCCTCCTCCGCTGGCGGCGCGGACGCCGTACTTGGCGTCGTAGGTGAAGTCGGCGTGCGACGGCCGGTAGACCTGCGCCATGTCGTCGTAGGCGCCCGGGCGGGCGTCCTTGTTGGTCACCACCAGCGCGATCGGCGTGCCCAGCGTGACACCGTCCTGCAGCCCCGAGAGCACCGCGACGGTGTCGGTCTCGGCGCGCTGGCTGACCAGATCGCTCTGCCCCGGGCGGCGCCGATCGAGCTGGTGCTGGATCGCGGCAAGATCGAGCGTCACCCCCGCGGGGCAGCCGTCGACTACGGCGCCGACGGCGCCGCCGTGGGACTCGCCGAAGGTAGTGACTCGGAACAGCTGCCCGAACGTGGAACCGGCCATGAGCGCGATTCTACCGGTCGTTCGCTTCGTACAGCACGACCCAGTACCCGTGGAACAGACGGGGCCACGCCATCACGTAGTGGAAGCCGTCGTTGAACCGGTCGTCTCGGGCGAGGTTGTGGGAGTGCCCCCGCGACAGGTACGGGCGCAGCATCTTCTCCTGCCCTTCCAGGTCGTCCTCGTCCAGGCGCCTCCAGTTGCGCTTGAACTTGCGGCGCTTCTTGGGGGCGACGTAGGCCACAAACGCGATCCACTCCGGGTCCTGCTCGAGGAAGTAGTCCCGCAGCCGCTCGTCCATGGCCCGCAGCGCTTCACGCCCGCCCGGCTCGTTCCGCTTCCGCCCTCGGAGGAACGGGTTGACCCCTTCGGCCTTCAGTTCCGTGGCGACCCGCTTGTCGAGGATCCCGATCGTGTCGACCCAGCGCAGATCGCCGGCCGCAAACGGCGCCGCGCCCATGTCCTGGAAGACGATCACGTCGCCCGCTTCGGACCGCTCGCGCACGTAGCGGCCCATCTCCTGGAAGCTCTCCTCGGACCACTTCAGGTACCGGCTGTGCCGCTCCGCCTTGCCCTGGTTCAACTCCATGCTGATCTTCCAGGCGGGGACCAACAGCATGATCACGACCAGGACGGGGACGAGCGGCCGGCCCATCGGCTCGGGCGTCACCGCCTCCACGAGGGCCTCGATCCCCTCCCCGATGCGCCGCGCCCCGTCCGACGCCAACGCCAGCGCCAGGGGGTACACCGGCAGGTAGAGCCGGAACCACTTCATCTCGTCGCGCCCGACCTTCACGAGGTACGCGACGAAGACCCACGCGAGCACGAACGCCAGACCGCGAGCGAACCAGCGGTCATCGTCCTGGCTCTTGGGGAACGCCAGCCCGAAGACCGCAACGGTCGCCACCGGCAGGTCCAGCCAGACGAGGAGCGACCAGTCCTCCACCAGCGCGAAGCGCGCCGCGAGGAACGTGATGCAGACCGCGGCCAGCACCTTGCGCTCACGCCAGCCGACCATCATCGCGATCAGCCCGAGCGCGAAGACGCCGGGGTTGGCCTGAAACGCGATCAGCTCGCCCGCGAACCCAGCCCCGCTGTCGACGTCCAGGGAGCCGCTCTTGGCCAGGTAGGTGTTGGGGACGAGCCCCCCGAAATAGAGGTAGCGCCACAGGTGGTACGGCCCCATCACGAGGGTGAACAGCACCGCCATCCGCACCCAGGGCTTGGGCACGTAGCCCCGACGCGCCGCATCGGCGAGGCCGACCGCCGCCGCCACCAGCAGGAAGAGGTGCCCCTCGGGGCGGCACAGCGCCCCCGCCAGCAGCAGCACACTCGCGGCGATCACCAGCTTGTGGGTGTCCCCGCCGTCGTCCTTGCGGTCCCACAGCTTCATCAGGAAGAGCACGCCGCCGCTGCAGAAGACCGCCATCGCGGTCGGCTCCATGCCCGCCATCGACCACAGGCAGACCGAACCGGACACGGCCCAGACGCCGACGCCGACGAGGGCGTAGTGGGTCAGCCGGTCCCCCGCGAGGTGGCGGGCGAGTTCGTAGGTGACGACGAGGCCGAGCATGCCGAAGAGGCAGGCGAGCCCCTTGACCCAGGTCACGGGGTCGACGCCCAGCCAGAAGGCGGGGACCGACATGATGACCCAGAGGAAGTCGGTGTAGCCCTCCAGCCGCTGGCCGTAGTTGAAGACCATCCCGTGGCCTTCAGCGACGTTCCGGGCGTACCTCAGGGCGATGAAGGTGTCGTCCTTGATGTAGCCGGAGTACAGCGATTGCAGCCACCCAAGGACAGCGGCAAACGGGAGCAGCAGGAGCAGGTCGACACGTTTCCGCACGGCGGCGAGAGGGTACAGTGCCGAGGATGCTCCGTCGCCTCTCCTTGGTGATCACACTCGCGTGCGCGATCGCGGCCTGCGGGCCCACGCGACGCGGGGGAAGCGATGACGACGACGATGCCGCCAACGACGACGACTCGGCCGCGATCGACGACGACGACGCCACCGACGACGACGACAGCACCCCACCGGAGGACGACGACGACTTCGTCCCTGATCCGCAGGCGCCGGAGATCTTCGAGATCGAGGTCTGCCAGGTGACGTTCTCGGGCAACAGCTTCGGGTTGTTCACCATCGACGTCGTCGACCCCGACGGCGACATGAACGCCCCCGTCAGCTACCGGCTCCAGATCGGCAGCGGCCCGCTGGTGACGCACGAGTGGGACGAGCCGCTGGGCGAGGCCGGGAGCATCGCCCACACCGAGCAGATCGGGCAGTCCGACCTGCCCCGTGGCACCACCCACGACTTCCGCTTCAGCGTGCGCGACTCGGCGAATCACTGGTCCGACGAGGAGGTCGTCACCTGGACCATCCCGGCGAACTCGGACCTGGAACCGTGCTGAGCCTCGGCCCCGTGACCCTCGGGTCCGTCGCCGTGCTCGCCCCCATGGCGGGCATGACCGACGTCGTCTTCCGGCTGCTCTGCAAGGAGCAGGGATGCGGCCTCGTCTACACCGAACTGGTCAAGGCGGACGCCCTCCTCAAGGGGGTGCGGCGGGCCGTGCGCTACGCCGAGACGACCCCTGCGGAGTATCCGGTCGGGGTCCAGCTGTACCACCACGAGCCCGAGGTGCTCGCGGCGGCCGCGGCGTGGGTCACCGAGCACATCGAATGCGACCTGATCGACCTCAACATGGGCTGTCCGGTGCCCCGGATCGTGACCCGCGGTGCGGGCGCGGCGCTGATGCGCGATCCCCACCTCGTCGAGCGGCTCGTCAGCGCGGTCGTCAACGCCACCCACCTGCCCGTCACCGCCAAGACCCGGTCGGGCTGGGACGACTCCGAGCTCAACGCCGTCGAGGTCGCCCGCGCGGTCGAAGCAGCCGGCGGCGTCGCCCTCGCGGTGCACGCCCGCACCCGCGCCCAGCGCCACGACGGGCCCGTGAACTGGGAGCTGTTGGCGCAGGTGGTCGAGGCGGTCGACATCCCCGTGATCGGCAACGGCGGCATCCTCGAGTCCACGGGGGCCCTCGCGATGCGCGAGCAGACCGGCGTCGTCGCGGTGATGGTGGGCCGGGGCGCCCTCGGCAACCCTTGGATCTTCGGCGAGATCGACGCCGCCTGGCACGGCCGACCGTGGACGCCCCCGACACTGCCGGAGCGGCTCGCCATGGTCCGCCGCCACGTGGAGACCGCCCACGAAGCGAACCTGCGGTGGGCGGGCCGGGAGCGCGAGCGCGACGACGCCGAGCTTCGGGCCGCCAAGTGGGTGCGGGGCCACCTCGTCGGCTACGTGCGGGGGGCACCGGGCGAGCGCTGGTTCCTGCGCCAACTCAACGATCTGAGCACCGTGGACGCGATCGTCGAGACCCTGGAGGCAGCCTGGACCTCGCCCCCCAGCGCCCCTGGCCCCGGTCCTACCCATTCGGGTGCGCCTGCCTGAGCAAACCTGCGCCGCCTGCACTAATATCCACCGCTGCTGGAGATGATGACCATGCGTACCGTTTTGACCTGCCTCGCCTGCCTGTGCCTGATGGCCCCGGCAACGCTTCTCGCCGCCCCCACGGGGCCGGAGTTCCTGTCCGTCGACGACGACGGCCGCATCGCCGCCAAGGGTAAGAAGAAGAAGAAGAAGAAGGGCAAGAAGAACGCTGAGCCCGAGACCCCTCCCCCGCCGCCGCCGGATGCCGACGGTGACGGCCTGCCCGACGAGGGCGACAAGTGCGTCGACGAGGCGGAGGACAAGGACGGCTTCGAGGACGAGGACGGCTGCCCCGACCCGGACAACGACGGCGACGGCAAGGCCGACGCGGACGACGCCTGCCCCGACGAGGCCCCCGAGGGGACCGACGCGGACGACGACGGCTGCACCGACCCGGCGCCCGCGATCGCCCCGATGGACGTGAAGTTCGAGCTGATGGACGGCACGAAGGTGTCCGGCCGCGTCAACCGCATCGTCGCCGTGGACGAGGACGAGCCGACCAGCTCGCCCGAGGAGCCGACCGGCTTCGAGGTGATCGTCGACGATCTCCACGAGTACGCCACCGACTGGAGCAACCTCCGCTCCTTCAAATCCGAGAAGGTCAAGTTCACCGACGCGGTGGACTGCTACTCGGAGGGCGTGCAGGAGCTCGGTGAGGCGCCGACCTGGGAGTGCACGCTCAAGCACCCGACGGTCGTCACCCTGGCGGAGACGGAGAAGAAGGGCACGCACCGCTTCCTCGACCGGAAGATGAAGCGCTTGGACTTCGTGTTCGAGTCGGTCGAGTGCGAGGGCGCCAGCTGCGAGACCGTGACCGAGGACAACACCCTGTCGCTGTACCTGTACAAGCTCATCGCGCTGGAGAAGAACGAGGACGAGACCGGCGCGGTCACGTCCCTGCAGACCACGCTCCGCGCGGTGCAGCAGCGCCAGATCAAGAAGGGCACGCTCACGCTGGCGCCCGAGCCCGAGCCCGAGCCCAAGGAGTAGGCGCTGCGACGCCGGACGATCTGCGCCGCCATCGTCGCGACGATGGCGTTGGCAGGCGGGCCGGCGCTCGCCCAGACCTACGATCTGGCTTCCCAGCAAGGGCCCATTGAAGGGCTGACCCGCACCCAGTTGGACGACGTGGTCGGCGAGCGGCGCGAGTGCGCCGACGTCGTGACGTTCGTAGACGGCCTCGCCAAGCTCTTCGGAGACGCCGCCGGGGGCGGACCCCGAGGGGCCTTCGACGACGCCTTCGCCGACGCACGCAACGCCTACGGAGGCCCCGAGGGGCTCTGCAAGGTGGTGCTGTCGGGCATGGAGCCGGGCTGGCCCCGCGCGGTCATCCAGGCGGAGTTCAATCACGCCGACCGGCTCTTCGAGGCGCTGTACGGGGCGATGGAGGCGTTCGCCGACAACGAACCGGCGGACACCATCAATGCACGCATTCAGGCCTACGAGGTGCGCCTGCAGGAGTGGGTCTCGTGGCTCGAACTCAGCCAGCGTTTCTGGGCCGGCGAGTTCCTCGTTCAGCGCGACCGAAGCTGCCTCGTCCACCAGGCCGAGGACGCCGCCGAGGTGCGGTCGCTGCTGATGCAGCAGACGGTGCTGGCCCAAGCCGAACGCGACGCTGCCACGCTGGAGCTGACGGCCGCCAAGCTCGCCGCCGCTCCCGCCGCGATGGAGGCGTGCCAGCTGACGTCCGACGTCGAGCAGGTCGAACTGCGGCTTCTGGGGGAGACCTTCGACGCCTACGGAGAGGCGCTCGCGGCGCTCCGCAGCGGCGACGATCGGGCGCTTCGACGCGCGATGGAGAAGGAACAGGAGCTCGCCAGCCGGGCCGCTCGGTGCCGCCAGGAGCACCAGACCGGCAGCGTCACCGACGGCTGCAAGCCTTAACAGGCGTCAGGCGTCAGGCGAGCCTCCCTGAGGCCTGATCCCTGAGGCCTGATCCCTCCTACGTCGTGAGGCGCCGGTAGATCGCCGGCAGCCGCGCCGGCAGCTCGGTCACCGAGTCGATGATCGCGTACCGCACGTCCCCGTACATGTCGCGGAGGTAATCCTCCCCCTCGGGATCGACGGTGATGCAGAAGGGGTGAACCCTCTGCTCCATCGCCTCGCGCAGCGCCATGCGGGTGTCCGCCTGGGCGTAGGAGGCCTGGTACAGGTCGCAGCCGCAGTCCAGCGGCTTGCCGTCGGACAGCAGGATCAGCAGCCGGGTCTTGGCCTCCACCGCGAGCAGCCGCTCGGTGGCGTGGCGGATAGCGGCGCCGT
Source organism: Pseudomonadota bacterium (assembly GCA_024229515.1). Lineage (GTDB taxonomy): Bacteria > Myxococcota_A > UBA796 > UBA9615 > UBA9615 > JAAESI01. The sequence goes on from JAAESI010000024.1 coordinate 119,204, forward strand.
CGCGGTTCTCCATCCGGTAGGTCATCGCCCCGATGCGGCCCCGAGCACCGTCGTCGAGGCGCTCCTCGAAGTCCTTGAACACGTCGAACGTGACCATCTGCCGGCCGCGCCCGCTGAAGCCGAAGACGGCGTAGCGGTCGCCGAGCGCCTCCAGCGCCTCGCTCATCATCACGAGGCTCTCCTTCTCGACCTCGATGACGGACTTGCCGGTATCCCCCACCAGTTCGCGGGTCGAGGCGCTGAGGTCGACGAGGAAGGCGACGGCGACGTCGCGCACCTTGTTGTGGCGGCGGAGGTAGACCCGGCCCTCGGACGGTCGGCCCGCCTTCTGATCGACCAGGTCCTCGACCAGCGCGTCCAGATCGAGTTCGTCGCCGTCGCGGGCCCGGCGTTCCCGGCCGACGCCGGTGGGGCGCAGCATCTGGAACTCACGTCGCAGGCGGCGGAGCATCGGGCCGTGTTCCGACAGCACCGACTCGACGAACGCGGTGGCGTTGCCGGTGGCGCGGCGCTCCCACACGGAGCACCAGCGGGGGCGGTAGTCCCCGATCTGCTGGTCCCACTCGGGGTACCGGGCGACCTGCACGCCGGGGTTGGCGGCGTCGGCCCCCTGCCCTGTCGCGGTCGTATCGCCCGAGCCGCGCCGCAAGCTCTCGCGGAAGCCCTCGAGCAGGTTGCGCTCCAGGGTTTGGTCCGGGATCTCGGGATCCACCTCCAGGGCCGCGAGGATCTCCCGCAACGACACCGGCACGCCGCGCGCATCCAGGGCCTTCTGAATCGCCTTGGCCCGCTCCAGGAGCTGGTCCTGCTCGGCCTGCGCGACGTCGTCGATGATGTCGCCGGTGAAGAACCGCCCTCCGGCGGCGGGTGCGTCCGCACCTCCTCCGCCGCCGTCGCCGGGGGCCCCACCCGCACCGCCGCCGGCCGACTCGTCCATCACGAAGCCCGAGGAGCCGTCTCCGCCGCCGTCGCCGGCCTCCCCCTCAGCGGTGGGGCCGAGCATCGTCATGCCGAACTCGGGCGGCGCCTCCTCCGCTTCGGGGGCGCCTCCGGGTTCGCCTTCGCCGCCGACGAGCTTGTACAGCAGCACCGCGGCGCCGGCGGAGTCCTGGACGCTGGCGCTGGGGTGGCGGAGGGCCTGGAGCAGGTAGGAGGCCTCGCGGAACCGGCGGAAGGCGTCGCCCTCGGGCAGCTCGTCCCCGAACCAGAGCGAGCGACCCAGCAGCTCGATCATCAGATCCGCGCCCTGCAGCATGTCGAGATCGGGCCGCATCGCGCGATCGACGTCCGACATCGACTCCAAATCGCGGGCGAGACCGGGGTACTCGCGGCGCAGGCAGGCATCGACCCGCAGGTCCTCGGCGAACAGGAACAGCCGGCGGGCGAGGCTCGGGTCGGGGAACCGGCTGGCGTACACGAGCACCCGGCTGCCCAGCTCCGGGCGCTCCTCGTCGGGGTCGGAGATCAGCTCGATGGGATCCAGCCCCGGGACCGCGAGGGGGTCGAGGGAGAAGGTGCCGAACTCGATCCGGCCGACCTCGTGGGCGACCGCCACCTTGTAGAGGCGGAAGTTGGACTCGTCGTCCTCGAAGCGGTCGAGGCGGGGCACCAGGAAGATGTGTCGACCGTCGGTCACCGCGACGGCGCCCGCGGGCAGCACCATGCCGTCGGGGAGGTCGCTGGTGGGGCGGACCTGCACGCCCGAGCCGAGGTGGGCCTCGGCGTACAGCTGGAGCGTGCGGGCGACACTGACGAGGGGGAGCCCGTCCCGCTGGCTGTCCCACGCCTCCTGGCCCGCGCGGCTCTCCCGCAGCAGGAACGAACGGGCGACGGACTCGGATCGGGCGGCCTTGCTGAGGGCCTCCTCGAGGAAGCTCGCGAGCCCCTCGGGGGAGCCTTCCTCCAGCAGGGCGCGCACGGTCGGCAGCGCGGCGAGACCGAGCCCCGGGTGGCGGCGGCAGAGATCGGCCAAGGCGGTGACGATGCGGAGGCGGGGGCCACGTTCAGTGACCTTGGTCGCGCAGTCCGGAAGCACGCGGGCGAGCTGTCGGGCGAGGGTGCGATCGGCCTGAACGGCGCGGGCCACGGCCTCCCCCACCCAGTCGACCGAGTCGGGGTGTTCACGCACGAGATCGCCGATGGCGTCGGCCAACACCGCGGCCGCGGCCCAGTCCCGGCGGGCGACCAGCAGCACGGCCCGGCGCATCACGGCGAACGACGACGGGGGCAGGGTCTCGCGGGCGTCCGCGAGGGCGCGGGTGACGTCCGCGGCGGCCTTGGCGTGCTCGACCGGCGACTCCCGGATCCGCTGCCGGGCCATGACCAACAACTCCGCGGCGTCACCGACGCTCAGCGAGCCGAGCCGATCGCGCAGCCCCTTGGGGCCCTTCTTGGAGTCGTCGGACGTCATCAGCCCCCAGTGTAGGTCTAGAAGAAGTCTCGAACGACCTCGAGCATCGAGCGCTGCAGATCCGCGTCGTCGGTCAGCGGCTGCACGATGGCCGCTTCACAGGCCGGGCCGGCGTCCACCCCGGAGGCCATGAGGCGTCCCGCGTAGATGAGCAGTCGCGTACTCACGCCCTCTTCCAGGCCGTGGTTCTTGAGCTTCCGGACCTTCGCCGCGACGCGGACGAGGCGGGAGGCGATGTCCAACTCGACGCCGGCCTCGTGCGCGACCACCTCGGTCTCGACCTCGCGCGTGGGGTAGTCGAACGACAGGGCGATGAACCGCTGGCGGGTCGACTGCTTGAGGTCCTTGAGCACGGACTGGTAGGCCGGGTTGTAGGAGACGACGAGCATGAAGTCGTCGCCGGCGTGGAGCACCTCGTTGCGCTTCTCGACGGGGAGGATGCGGCGGTCGTCAGCCAGCGGGTGAATGACCACGAGGCTGTCGTTGCGGGCCTCGACGACCTCGTCGAGGTAGCAGATGCCGCCCAGCTTCACCGCCAGGGTCAGCGGGCCGTCGACCCACACGGTCTCGCCGTCGCGGAAGAGGTAGCGGCCGACCAGGTCGCTGGCGGTCAGATCCTCATGGCAGGCGACGGTGATCAGGGGCCGCTTGAGCTTCCACGCCATGTGGGAGACGAAGCGCGTCTTGCCGCAACCGGTGGGCCCCTTCAGGAGCGCCGGGATCTTCTGGTTGGCGGCCTGCTCGAACAGCTCCACCTCCGAGGAGGTGGGGACGTAGTAGGGCTCGTCCTTGACCAGGTACTGGGTGCGCACCTTCTTGCTCGTCACGTGCAGAACTCCTCGATGGCGGCGCGGTACAGCTGGGCCGCCGCCTCCAGCGCGTCCAGTTCGACCCATTCGTCGACCCGGTGCGCCTGGGCGATTTCTCCGGGCCCGCACACGACCGTGCGCGCGCCCATGCGGTTGAAGATCTGGGCCTCCGTGTAGAACGGCACGGTGGCCGTGGCGGAGCCGGTCTGCTCGACCAGCCACGCCGCCAGGGGGGCGTCATCGGCGGTGTGGAACGGAGCGTCCTTGTCGATGTGGCTCAGCGCGAACTCGACCCCAGCGATCCCCGCCACCGCGTCGGCCACGGCGCTCCGCACCTCCGCGACGAGGGCGTCGGCGTCGACTCCCGGCATGGGGCGGGTCTCGATGCAGAACGAGGCCGTCTCGGGGACCACGTTGCGGGCCGTCCCGGCCGACAGCATCCCGATGTTGATGGTCGTGTAGGGCGGCGTCAGCCCGAGGCTCGGATCGGCCTGCGCCTTCCACCGGGGCCCCAGCGCCAGGAGCGCGTCCACCGCCCGCACGGCGGCGTGCAGCGCGGAGGCGCCCTGGTCGGGGTCGCTGGAGTGGCAGGGGGTGCCCTGGAGGTCGCAGACGGCGGTGACGTACCCCTTGTGCACGGTGACGGGCCGCAGGCCTGTCGGTTCGCCGATGAGGCAGTGGTCCACCGCCAGCGGGATCGTGGTCTCGAGCAGCTTGGCGCCGTGGCAGCCGATCTCTTCCTCGAAGGTGAACGCCAGGTGCAGCGGCTTGCGGAGGCGGGTCCGGTCGACCGCCTCGGCCGCGCACAGCATCGCCGCGATCGCCCCCTTCATGTCGCAGGTGCCGCGACCGTACATGCGTCGGCCGTCCCGCTCCGCGGCGGTGGTCGACCGCATGGAGCCGTCCCAGGGCACGGTGTCGCTGTGACCGGCGAAGCAGAGGCCGCCATCCCCGTCCGGGCCGAAGCGGGCGAGCAGGTTGACCTGCCGATCGTCGCCGGGTTTGCGCTGCAGGGTGATCCGCGCCCCGAGCGGCTCGAGGAGGTCGGCCACGCGGGCGAGGCAGGGTGCGTTGCTGCGGGACGAGACCGTGTCGAAGGAGACGAGCTCCTCGGTCAGCGCGACTGGCTCCAAGCTACTGCTCGGTGTCGACGCCGCGCATCTCCACTTCCTGTTCCTGATCGAGGATCGTGAACTCGACCCGACGGTTGCGCTCGCGCCCCTCCTCGGTCTTGTTCGTATCGATCGGGCGGGCTTCGCCGTAGCCAACGGCGACGAGCCGCTCGGGCCCGATGCCAGCCTTGACGAGGTGGCGCATGATCGCCGCGGCGCGATTCTCGGACAGCTTCTGGTTGCTCGAGTCGCTGCCCTTGTCGTCGGTGTGGCCTTCGATCCGGATCTTCGTGATGCCGGGGTTGTCGCGCAGGGTCTGCTCGACCGCGTCCAGCACCGGGTAGCTGCGGCGCAGGATCCTGTCCTTGCCGAAGACGAACAGGATCTTCTGGAGGATGACGATCTTCTCGCCCGTGACGACCGCGATGACGTCGTCGGGGCAGCCGTCGTCGTCCTTGTGGTCGTTGAAGTTCTCGGGCTGGTCGGGGCACAGGTCATCGACGTCGGCGATGCCGTCCTCGTCGTTGTCCGGGTCGGGGCAGCCGTCCTCGTCCTCGAACCCGTCCTTGTCCTCGGGGTTGTTCGGGCAGGAGTCGTCTGTGTCGGCGATGCCGTCCTTGTCGTTGTCGAGCTCGGGGCAGCCGTCCTCGTCCTCGAAGCCGTCCATGTCCTCGGCGTCGTTGGGGCACGTGTCGCGCGAGTCGGGGATGCCGTCCTTGTCGTTGTCGAGCTCGGGGCAGCCGTCGCCGTCCTCGAAGCCGTCCATGTCCTCGGCGTCGTTGGGGCAGGCGTCATCCGTGTCGGGGATGCCGTCGGCGTCGTTGTCGAGCTCGGGGCAGCCGTCGGCGTCCTCGAAGTCGTCGAAGTCCTCGGGGTCGTCGGGGCAGGCGTCGTCGCTGTCGAGGATGCCGTCGCCGTCCGAGTCAGCCGAAGGGGCCCAGGCGATGCCGCCGAAGAAGCGGACCGCGGGGGTGCCGACGCCGGCGGTGATGCCGGGTCCGACGCCCGCAACGACGTCGATCTTGGGGTGCACGCGGAAGCGGCCGGAGACCAGGAGCTCCAGGGGGCTATGAGCGACGCTGCGGCCCACGTCCGAGGGCAGCTGGGCGAGGCCGGGGCCGACGATGCCGACGCCGTTGAGTTCGAGCTGAATATCGATCTTGTCCTTGAGCGGGGTCAGCGCGACGCCGAGGGAGTACAGCAGCTCGTCATCGGCGGCGACGTTCCCGCCGACCTGGGCGTAGCTGGGCTTGAACCGGTAGCCGAAGTGGCCGCCGAGGCGCACGCGCTCGAAGCGGTGACCGACGGCGAGCTTGACGCCAAAGGTGGGCAGGCCGGAGGTGAGGAAGATGTTGGGGTTCCCGGTGGGGAACGTGACGAAGGGGATGACCCCCATGTCGACGAAGTGCTGGTCTTGCTTCAGCGGCTGGAAGCGCCCCTCGAGCCACAGATCGCCCAGGGAGAAGACGGTGTTGAGGCCGGTGCCGCCGCCGACTTCCGTGAGCCCGTCGCCCACCGCGGTGAACTGCATGAACGCCATGGTGAGGTCGACTTCGACCCAGTCGGTGATGGAGAAGCCCGCGCGTGCGTGGCCCGCGAACAGGAAGTCGATAATGCCGACCTGCCGCTGCAGGTCGGTGTCGGTCTTCTCCAGGGGACGCACGGCGCCGCTGAGCACGATGTCGAAGCCGAACTTCCGCTTCGGGAGAATCCGGCCGTCGTGGGTGACGATGAACCCGCGGTAGCTGCCCACGGGGGTGAAGCGCTGCGCGTCGAGGGAGGCTTCCTGTGCCATGGCTTCAGGGGCTGCGCCCCCACACATCAAGACCACCGCCACCAAAACCAAAAGCTTCCGCATGTCCGCCCTCCACTGCTTCTGCGTTCGACAGAATACCTGACCGCTTGCGCTCGACGGATCCGTGGGCAGGATCCGGTCATGTTGACCCACACCCTCCCCTCGGTTCTCGGTCGCGCGAAGACCCTCGCAGCGGCGACGTCCGTCGATACGACGTATCTGTTCTGTGCCGCGAATCCGCACGCTTTCGACGTCCGCGACCGGGAACGCGTGATCATCGAGGGCAAGGATCGCGTCCGCTTCCTCCACGCGATGCTCAGCAACGACGTCTCCAGCCTGCAGGTCGGCCAGGGCCGCTGGGCCACCTTCAACACGGTCAAGGGCCGCACGGTCTCGGACGTCCGACTGTTCGTGGTCGACGACGACAAGCGCAACGGAGCGATCTGGGCGCTGCTGGAGCCGGGGGCGCGGGACGCCTTCGTCGAGGGCCTCGACAAGTTCGTGATCTCCGAGAAGGTCTACTTCTCGGACGCCGAGGAGACCGCCCTGTGGCTGCTCGCGGGCCCGACGGCCGATCAGACGCTCGCCGCCGCGGGCGCGACGCTCCCCCCCGACGAGCCGTTCGCGCACCTGGAGACGACCGTGGGCGGACGCCGGGTGAGGGTGCTCCGGCTCGACGTCAGCGGACGGGACGCCAAGGACCTGGGGCTTTGGATGGCTGCGGACGACGAAGCTGCGGTGCTGGAGGCCCTCGCCCACGTGCCGCGCGGCGATCGTCTGGTGCTGGAAGCGGCCCGCGTCGAGGCCGGTCAGCCGCGCTTCGGCATCGACCTCACGGAGGAGAACATCCCCCTGGAGGCGGGCCTCAAGAACCGTGCGATCAGCTTCACCAAGGGCTGCTACATCGGCCAGGAGGTGATCTGCCGCATCGACTCGATGGGCTCACCCAAGCGGCTGCTGTGCCGGCTGGACCTGGACGGTGAGGCCGCTCCCGAGCCGGGGGCCGAGCTCTCCCGCGACGGCAAGGTCGTCGGGTGGGTGACCTCGGCGGTGGTGTCGGAGCGGCTCGGCCATCCGGTGGCGTTGGGCTACGTCAAGAAGCGGAACAACGACGTCGGCACGGTGCTGGACGTCGCGGGTGCGGGCAGCGCGACGATCGCCGCGCACTGCTGATTCAGGGATCAGGAATCAGGGATCAGGGATCAGGGAACTCGCCTGACGCCTGACCTACTCCAACGTCCCGATCGCCTCGATCATCGACATCAGCTCGTCGTGCATTCCGGGCGCGGACGCGACGATGCCTCGCAGCAGCGGATCGGGGCGGTTGAACACGTGCCGATCCCGGCCCAGGTCAGTGACGGCGAGCCCGGCTTCGAGGCAGAGCAGCACGCCGGCTGCGATGTCCCACTCGTTGCGCGGCTTCCGGGTGAAGTAGGCGTCGCCGACCCCGCAGGCGAGCAGGCCGAGCTTCCACGCCGTGGAGCCCATCTCCTTGACGGTCATCCGGGCCTTGAACGGCTCGAACTCCCCTCGCCTCGTCTCGGTGCGGCTGGCGAGCAGGTTCGCCCCGTCGACGGTCGGCTTGCTTGAAGGCTCCGGCACCGGCTCCCCATCCCGAAGCACGGCGCCCCCGGCGCGGCCGGTGATGATGCTGTCGACGGCAGGGTTGAAGAGCACCCCCAGGACCATCTCCCCACGCAGCGCGAGGCCGATCGAGATGGCGAACTCGGGCACCCCTTCGGTGTACTCGCGGGTGCCGTCGATCGGGTCGACGATCCAGACCGCGTTGCGGCCGAGCCGCTCGGGGCTGTCGCCGGTCTCCTCGCTCAACCAGCCGGCCTCGGGCAGCAGCGCCCCCAGCTCCTCGGCGAGGATGCGGTCGGCCGCCAGATCAGCCTCCGTCAGCGGGTTCTTCGCCGATTCGCCGCGTGTCTCGATGAGCTCTCCATCGACCTTCTCCCAGACGGTCTGCGCCGTCTGGAAGAGCTCCATCACCGGGATCGCGGCCTTGCGCGCCGCCGCTTCGGCGCCGGCGAGGAGGTCGTCGAGGATCGGATCCGAGGGCGAGGTAGGGACGCGCATCGGCGGACCCTATCAGGCGATGTCGGCGATGGCGGCGCCAGCCTCCGCGACGAGCTCGGGGGGCACGTAGATGCGGCTCATGCCCAGCTCACCGGCGTAGCGATCGAACAGCGCGGTGCTCTTCTCGAGCTTCGCCGGCCTCCGCTCGCTGCTGCCCCGGTAGGGCGTGTGGAGCACGAAGATCGGCGGCGGTCCGCTCGGCGCGGCGGTCTCCCCCAGCGGGAGCGGCTCCTGCGCGGCGGGGATCTTGGTCTGGTCGAAGTACTTGCTGAGCACGCCCAGGCTGGTCGCCGGCAGGTGCGGGATCCCGGCCCGGTCCAGCCGCGAGGTCAGCGGTGAGAGGTCCACCTCCTGGGGGGTGCCGTGGCGCTCGAGCAGGAGCTTGTACTCGCGACGCTCCACGATCCGGCGCGCCCACTCGTTGCTGCTGGCGCGCAAGTGCGACAGCAGGTGGTGATCGTCCACCTTCGCGTACTGCTCGATGTCTGCGGGGAGCGACCAGCCGTCGCCATCCTCGGCAAAGTACTGCCTCAACATCTCCTCGTAAGCCACCGATCGGTAATGGAAATAGACCATCACGAACATGTGGTAGCGAGCGAGCAGGAAGTCGTCGAACGCGTAGATCGCGCGGTCCAGCAGAGCGAGGTGGACCCGCCCGTCGACCACGTGCGCGGCGAGGTTGTTCATGATCCAGTTGGTGTCGAAGACGCCGTAGTGGACCCCCGCGAAGTGCGAGTCGCGCGCGAGGTAGTCCATGCGATCGACGTCCAACTCGGAGCTGATCAGCTGCTGGAGCAGGGGGCGCCAGTCGTTCTCGCCGGCCTCGTACCAGGCGGGCTGGGCGGGCAGGTCGGGGTCGATCAGACCCGCCACGGCCAACGCGGGGATTCCCCCGGCCTCGATCACGGGCGTCAGCGCCGAGCTCGTGATCGCCTTGATGGTGTAGTCCTCGTGCGTCGCCTGCCGGCTCCCGGGGTACAGATCCGGTCGCCCCGCGTAGGCGTGGATCTGCAGCGCCTCCAGCTTCGGCATCGCGAACTCGACCGAATGCGAGAACGGCGCGTGGCCGACGTCATGAAGCAGCGCCGCAAGCCGGACCAGGCGCCGGAAGGCGGCCCGCCGGTCGGGCGCCAGCGGCGGCGTCTGCGCATCCTCGAAGATGGAGTCGAACGCCCGCCCCGCGAGGTGCATCGCCCCGATCGAGTGCAGGTAGCGGTTGTGCACGGCGCCGGGAAAGGCCAGATCGCTGAATCCGAGCTGGCGTACGTGCCTCAGCCGCTGGAACAAGGGCTCGTCCATCACGGACAGCTCATGCCGTGACACCGCGATGGCGCCGTGCAACGGATCTCGAACCTCGGGGCCTCGCGCCATGGTGCCCCGGAGGGTATATCGTTCGCCGCTATGCTTCGACCTCGTACACCGATCAAGACCGCCCTCGCCAACGCCTCCGACGGCCAGTCCGTCGTCCTGAGCGGCTGGGTCCGCAACAAGCGGGTCAGCAAGAACATCGGCTTCCTCGAGCTGAACGACGGTTCCATGCTGGCCAACCTCCAGCTCGTGTTTCCCAAGGACGGCATCGGCCCCGAAGCGGCTGAGCCGGTCGACAAGGGCGCGGCCGTGCGGGTCGAGGGGCGGTTCACTCCCTCCAAGGGCAAGGGCCAGGCGTGGGAGCTTCAAGTCGACGCGATCAAGGTCGTGGGCGCCTGCCCGGAGGACTACCCGCTCCAGACCAAGCGCCACTCGATGGAGTTCCTCCGCGAGAAGGCCCACCTGCGGCCACGCACGCGCACGTTTGCGGCCACCTTCCGGGTGCGCAACGCCCTCGCGATGGCGATCCACAACTTCTTCCAGGAGCGCGGCTTCCTCTGGGTGCACACCCCGATCATCGCCGCCAGCGACTGCGAGGGCGCCGGCGAGCTGTTCAAGATCACGGACCTGGAGGGTCAGGACTTCTTCGGCTCCGAGAGCTTCCTCACCGTGTCGGGCCAGCTCAACGTCGAGGGCTTCGCGTCGGCCTACACCGACGTCTACACGTTCGGCCCCACCTTCCGCGCCGAGAACAGCAACACCGCCCGGCACGCCAGCGAGTTCTGGATGATCGAGCCGGAGATCGCGTTCGCCGATCTCGACGACCTGCTGGTGCTCGCGGAGGACTTCATCCGCTCGATCGCCAACGAGGTCCACGAGCGCTGCGCCGAGGACTTCGCGTTCTTCAACAAGTGGATCGAGAAGGGCGTGGTCGAGGAGGTCAGCACGACGCTGAACAAGTCGTTCGCCCGGATGACGTACCACGAGGCGATGGACGTGCTCGTCAAGAGCGGCAAGAGCTTCGAGTACGCCGTCGGCGAAGGCGCGGCGCTGCAGACCGAGCACGAGCGCTTCCTCGCCGAGGAGTACGTCAAGGGGCCGGTGTTCGTCACCGACTACCCGACGGACCAGAAGGCCTTCTACATGCGGCTGTCCGATGACGGCAGCACCGTCGGCGCCACCGACCTGCTGGTCCCCCGCCTCGGCGAGATCATCGGCGGCTCGCAGCGCGAAGAGCGCCTCGACGTGCTGACCTCCGAGCTGGAGCGCCGCGGCATGGAGACCGCCCCGTACTGGTGGTACCAGGAGCTGCGCCGCTACGGCTCGACACCCCACGCGGGCTTCGGGCTCGGGTTCGAGCGGATGCTGATGTACCTGACCGGGGTCAAGAACATCCGCGACGCGATCCCCTACCCGCGGACGCCGGGCCAGGCGCTCTTCTAGGGTTCAGGGCCGTCGCTTCCAGCGCGTGTGATCTGGGGGGCAGGATCACGGCCTTCCGGGGTGGGCGCGCGTCCGGCGCGCCTGAAACGGGGAATTGGGTCCGTCACGGACCCTTGGAAACTGGGAGGCGGCCGCGAGGGGGCCTCACTTCGGCGGCAGCCTGCTGTCCGGACCAGATTCCTGAGAGGTGCAACCCGGGACAGATCCCCGGCATCGTAGTTCGTCGCCGACACTTCCCAGTTTCCAAGCGTCCGTGACGGACGCTTTCCCAGTTTCAGCGGCGCCGGACGCGCCGCCTCCTCGGACGTCGATCGACTCCCCGCCCAGAACCCCGCCCCCGAAGCCCCCACCCCTCCGCTCAACTCTCCAACGCGAACTCGACCTCGTCCCGCACGTCATCATCGATATCGGTTCGGGCGGCTTCCAGCGCTCCCCTCGCCTCGGACCCGCCCAGAACCCCCAACGCCCACGCGGCGTGGCCTCGAACCAACGGATCAGGCTCGTCCCGCAGGCACCGGATCAGGTGCGGCACCATCGCGCGATCGCCTGAGTTTCCCATCGCCACGGCGACGTTCCGGAGCAGCCCGCGACGCTTGGTCCGCTTGATCGGACTGCCCTTCATGATCCGGCTGAAGGTCGGCTGATCCCAGAGCAGGATCTCCTCCAGCTTCGGGTTCACTAGTTCCTTCCTAGGTTGGTACCGAAGTTCCCGGGTTGGCTCGGCAAATCGATTCCACGGGCATGCATCCAGGCACAGGTCGCAGCCGTAGATCCACTGGCCCACCAACGGCCGCAGATCGCGGGGGATCGGGCCCCTCAACTCGATGGTCAGGTACGAAATGCAGAGCCGCGCATCCAGCCGGTACGGGGCGTCGTGGCGGATCGCCCCGGTGGGGCAGGCGTCCAGGCAGGAGGTGCAGGTCCCGCACATGTCGGGGTGGGGTTCGGACGGCTCCACCTCGGTGCGGGTGATGACGTCGCCAATGAACCACCAGGAGCCCTGCACGCGGGAGACGGCGTTGGTGTGCTTGCCCACCCAGCCGAGCCCCGCACGGGCCGCCCGAGGCTTCTCCAGCACCGGTCCGGTGTCCACGTAGGGGCGGGCCAATTCGTCCCCCAACTCGGCGGCGAGGGCGCGGACTTTGTCCAAAAGCACGCCGTGGTAGTCGTCGCCGAGGGCGTATCGCGCAATCCGTCCGACCGGCCGATCGTCCTCCGGAGCGGGCAGTTCACCCTGCCAATAGGGCTCCTCGATCGACACCACCGAGCGAGCCCCGGGCAGCACAATGCGCGCATCCGCCCGCCGCTCGGGTTCGCGCGCGAGCCATCCCATGTCGGCGTTGCGTCCATCGTCCAGCCACTGCTGAAGGCGATCCCCCTCGGGTCCCGGAGGCGCCGGCGAAGCCCCCACGCGGAGGCCCAACTCGGCGGCCCTTGCACGCAGGTGCTCGATCGGTACGAAACCCTGCTTCATGTTCGGGTAGCCCTTTCCCCCCACGCGCGCGCCATTGCCAATGCTATCTGCTCCGTAGAGAATGCCCCGATCGCTGAACGGCTGGAGTGCGCTGGATGTCTGGGACCTGGATTCGACTGCTGCTGATCATGTCCCTCGCTGCGGCGATGGGGTGTGGCCCGACCCGCACGCCGCCCCCCGTGGTGGACGACAACGGCGACGGCAACCCTCTGGACCAGGACGGCGACGGCTACTGCCCCGACGACGTCGACGAGGATGAGTGCGAAAACGCCGATCTTGAGATGGGCGACTGCGACGACACGGACGACCGCGTCCACTCCGATCACGACGAGGTCTGCGACCTGGTCGACAACAACTGCGACGGCTTCGTGGACGAGGGCTTCGACGCCGATGGTGACGGCTACGTCAACGAGCTCGGCGAAGGCTGCATCAGCAACTACCCGCCCGAGGAGCTGGACTGCAACGACCAGCTGCCCGCCGTGCACCCCGGCCACGAGGAGCTGTGCGACGAGCTGGACAACGACTGCAACGGCGCGGTCGATGACGGCCTCGACGTCGACGGCGACGGCTTCCGCGTCTGCGACCTGCTCGCGGACTGCGACGACGAGGATGCCTCGACGTACCCCAACGCCCCCGAGCTCTGCGACGGCATCGACAACAACTGCAACCTCGTCATCGATGACGGCATCGGCATCGACTTCACCGATCAGGATGCCGACGGCTTCACGCCGTGCGAGGGCGACTGCGACGATTCCTTCCCCGACGGCGCCACGGTGAACCCGGGCGAGATCGAGGGCTGCGACGACATCGACAACGACTGCGACGGCCTCATCGACGAGGACCTCGACATCGACGGCGACGGCGTGCCCGGTCCGCACCCCAACTGCCTGCTCGAGTACGGCGCGGTGGACTGCGACGACAACGACCCGACCATCTACCCCGGCGGCCCCGAGTTCTGCGACAACGAGGACAACGACTGCGACGGCCTCATCGACGAGAACCTCGACTTCGACAACGACGGGTTCACCGCGTGCGAGGGCGACTGCCAGCCGCTGGACGTCAACATCAACCCCAACGCACCGGAGCTGTGCGACGGCCTCGACAACGACTGCAACCTCATCGTGGACGACGGCTGGGACAACGACGGGGACGGCCAGAGCACCTGCGCGGGTGACTGCAACGACATCGACCCGCTGACCTACCTGGGCGCTCCGGAGCTCTGCGACGGCCTCGACAACGACTGCGACGGCTCCGCTGGCGCCAACGAGACGGACGTCGACGGCGACACCTTCAGCGAGTGCGACGGCGACTGCGACGAGGGCGACGTCGAGCGCTACCCGGGCGCTCCCGAGCAGTGCAACACCATCGACGACGACTGCGACGGCGCCCTGCCGGCGAACGAGCAGGACGACGATCTGGACGGCTACATCGGCTGCACCCCGGCAGGCTGTGCCATCTCCCTGGTGGACGACGGCGAGGACACCGACTTCGCCGCCGTCGGTGTGCTCGACCCGCTGGGCATGGACACGCTCCTGAACCAGGACGCGGCGGCTTCGGCCGTGCTCGAGGACGCCGCCAACTTCGACGACTCGCAGGTCATTGTCTGGCACACCGGCGCCCGGGACATCACCCAGGCCGAGTACGACATGCTGGAGGCCTGGGTCAACGGCGGCGGCGGCCTCGTGGTCACGGGCCCGGACGCCCTCAGCAACACCGAGTGCTACGACTCTGACCTCGGCGACGACGATGACTCTGCCGGCGACGACGATGACTCCGCCGGTGACGACGACGACTCCGCCACCGGGGACGATGACGACTCCGCCACCGGCGACGACGACGACTCCGCGGCCCCCTACTGGGCCGGCGGGGGCGACTGCGACGACGAGGTCGAGGTGGACGGCGGCCTGCTCGCCGATCTGGTCCGCAGCCTGACGGTCGATGACGGTCCCCAGGTCACAGCGTGCGCCATCAGCGACTCCAGCACGCCGGTCACGTCCGGGCCCTACGGCTCGTTCACGACCGCGTTCACGTTCACCGCGAGCAGTGAGAACCACGAGAACGCCGTGGCCGACTCGGCCCGCAACGCCACGCGCGTGGCGGCGGTCGGCTCCCGCGCGAAGATCATCTGGACCAACGTGCCGTTCGGTGGATACATCCTCTACTGGAACGGCAACGAGGCTCTGGGCGACTGGGACGACAGCTTCAACTCCGAGCTGCCCAAGCTGCTCCGCAACGCGGTCCACACGATGAACGCCGGCTGCGGCGGTTCGCTCCAAGGCGGTGACTGCGACGACAGCGACGCCACGCTGTTCCCGGGGACCTGCGAATAACCATCGACTGGTCGCGCGACTGGCATCCGGTCGTTCAGCTTCCTGATGGCTACGACGTGCTCGATCTCACGGGCGCGCCGCGCGCCGAGCGGACGTCCACGTACTCGGTCGGCCGGTACGACGAAGACCGGCGCGGGATGTACACCACTCCCCTCTTCGAAGGCGCCCGCACGCTGCACATGGGCATCGACCTGGGCGCCCCCGCGGGCACGCCGGTGTACGCCTGCTGGGATGGGATCGTCGAGTCTGTGACCGACCTGGTCGCGGACGGCGACTACGGGCCCACGATCGTGGTGCGGCATGACCTCGAACGCACCCTGTGGACGCTGCACGGGCACCTGGAGCGGGCGTCGCTGGAGCTCTGGAGGCGGGGGGACGCGATCGCGCGCGGAGCCGTGGTGGGAGCGCTGGGGGACGAGCACGAGAACGGCGGGTGGCCGCCGCATGTGCACTTTCAGTTGAGCTTCGAGGCGCCGGTGGACGGGGACATCCCCGGCGTCGTCAGGGTCGAGGAGCGGGAGAGCGCGCGAGCGAAGTACCCCGATCCCCGGCTCGTACTCGGTGCTCTCTACTGATCGAAGAGCTACCGCTCCACGAGCTTGGGAACGAGCACGATCTCCGTCCGCCGATTCGCCGCCCGCCCCTCGGCCTCCTCGTTGCCCGCCACCGGGTGGTGCTCCCCGAAGCCCACCGTCGCGATGTTCAACGGATCCACTCCCCCCTCGACGAGCAGGGTCACCACCGTGCTCGCGCGCAGCGAGCTGAGGTCCCAGTTGTCGCGGTAAGCGGCGCCGGAGCGGACCGGCACGTTGTCGGTGTGGCCCTCGACCCGGATCTCCTTGTCGGCGACCTGGGCGAGGATGCCGGCCACCTTGTTCAACGCTTCGCTGCCCTCCTTCTTCAGGGCGATGGAGCCGCTGTCGAAGAGGATCGCGTTGCTCAACGACACCGTCAGCTTGCCGCTGAGCTCGGTGATCGTGACCTGGCCTTCCTCGATCTCGGACGCCAGCTCACGCGCGAGATCCTCGTAGGCCTTCGACTTCTCCTCCAGCGCCGCCTTCTCCGCCGCGAGGCGGGCCGCTTCGGCTTCCAGGGACGCGATCCGCTCCTGCGCCGCACCGAGGGATTCGCCGGCCGCTTCGCTGGACTCCTGCAGCCCCGCGATCAGGGCCTCCAATTCGGCCTTGCGGGCCTTGTCGGCGCGGTTGCGGGAGCTCATCTCGGCCACGGCCGCGGACAGCTCGCCGAGCTTGCCGTTCAGCTCCGTGTTCTGGGCGGTGAGCTGCTCCACGAGGGCGTTGAGCTCCGCGTTGCGGCCTTCGGACGCTTCCAGCTTGCCGGCGAGCTCCGTCGCGACGCGATCGCACTCGGCGAGGGCACGCTGGGTGGCTTCCACCTCGGCCTGGAGGTCCGCCGTGAGGGCGAGGGACTCGTCGTACTTGGCCTTCGGAACGCAACCCGTGGCGAGCAGAAGCACGAGGAGGGAAGCGGAGAAGCGGAGGAGCGGAGAAGCGGGCATGGGGTCCTAGTTCTCGAAGGCACAGGTGAGGTCGGCCTTCAGATCATCGAGATCTTCGATTCCGACGCTGAGGCGGATGAGGCCGTCGGCGATGCCGATCTGCTCCCGGACGTGAGGGGGCACCGAGGCATGGGTCATCGACGCGGGCACCTCGATGAGGCTCTCGACCCCGCCGAGGCTTTCCGCCAGGGCGAACACCTTGGTGGTCGCGACGAACCGGTTCGCCCGCTCGAGGCTCCCCTTCAGCTCGAAGCTGACCATGCCGCCGAAGTCGCTCATCTGCTTGGACGCCACCGCGTGCTGCGGGTGCGACTCCAGGCCCGGGTAGATGACGCTCGCCACCTGCGGGTGGTCCGAGAGCCAGGCCGCCAGCGCGCGCGCCGAGTTGCAGTGCCGCTCCATGCGGAGGTGCAGGGTCTTGAGGCCGCGCAGCTGCAGGAAGCAGTCCTGGGGACCGGGCGTCGCCCCGATCGAGTTCTGCAGGCGGAACAGGTCGTCCGCCAACGCATCGTCCGAGGTCACCACGACCCCACCGACCACGTCGCTGTGGCCGCCGATGTACTTCGTCGTGCTGTGCACCACCGCGTGAGCGCCCAGGCCCATCGGCTGCTGGAGCGCCGGCGTCGCGAACGTGTTGTCCACGAAGCACCGAGCCCCCACGTCCCGGGCGATCGTCGCCATCGCGGCGATGTCCACGACCTTGAGCAGCGGGTTGGTCGGCGTCTCCACCCACAGGATCTTCGTCGTGCCCGGTCGGCAGGCGGCGCGCACCGCGTCGTGGTCCGTCATGTCCACGAAGCTGAACTCGACCCCGAGGGGGGCGAAGATCGTCGTGAACTGCCGGTAGGTGCCGCCGTACACGTCGTCGCTGCTGACCACGTGGTCGCCGGGACGCAGCGTATGCATCACGTTCGCCGTCGCCGCCGAGCCGGACGCGAAGCAGACCCCATGACGCGCCCCTTCGAGGCTCGCCAGGCAGATCTCCAACGCCGTGCGCGTCGGGTTGCCCGTGCGCGCGTACTCGTACCCCTTGTGGCCCCCGACCCCTTCCTGGGTGAACGTCGAGGTCTGGTAGATGGGCGTCATGATCGCGCCCGTAGTCGGCTCCGCGGGCTGGCCCGCGTGGATGCAGCGCGTGCCGAAGCCGAACTCGGTCCAGAGGTCGTCGCGCGGAGGCCAGACCATCAGGCCGTCGCCTTGCTGAGGTACTCGATCAGGTCGATCTTCGTGACCACGTTCACGATCTCCTTGCCCTCCATCACCAGGGCCATCTTCACCTTCGTGAACATGTCCGACAGCACCGCCACCGTGGTGTGGGGGTCGACCACGGAGTAGCTCTGCTCCGCGATGTCCGAGATGGGGTCGTCGGATGCTCCCGGATGCTCGATGAGCCGCATGAGCACGTCCGCTTCGGTCACGATCCCGCGCACGCCGTCGGCGTCCATGACCGGCACCTGGCTGATCCCGCTGGAGCGCATCAGGCGCGCCACGTCGCGGACCGAGTCGGTCGCCGCCGCGGAGATGACCTTGCGCTGGGGGGTCGCCCCGAGGAGGTCCCGCACGAACCCAAGGTCCGTCGTCTCCTCCAGGTAGCGGTTCTCCTTCATCCAGTCGTCGTTGAAGATCTTCCCGAGGTACTGGCGACCCGTGTCGGGCAGCAGGATGAGGACCTCCTGGCCCTCGACGTCGTTGTTGCGCAGCCACTTGAGCGCGCCGACGACCGCCGCGCCGGAGCTGCCGCCGCAGAAGATCCCCTCCTTGCGCACGAGATCGCGCGTCATGAGGAAGCACTCCTTGTCGGTGACGCGCACGCAGTCATCGAGCACGTCCAGGTGCATCGTCGACGGCAGGAAGTCCTCGCCGATGCCCTCCAGCGTGTACGTGTACGCCTCGGTCATCTTCCCGGTCTTGAAGTAGTCGTAGTAGATGGACCCGACGGGGTCGACGCCCACGATCTTGATGTTCGGGTTCTTCTCCTTGAGGAACTTGCCGACGCCCGAGAGCGTGCCACCGGTGCCCATGCCGCCGATGAAGACGTCGATCTTCTGAGCCATCTGCTCCCAGATCTCGGGACCGGTGGTCAGGTAGTGCGCTTCCGGGTTGTCGGGGTTGTGGTACTGGCTCGCGAAGAAGGCATTCGGGGTCTCCGTGCCCAGCTTCGTGCTCACGCTGTAGTACGAACGCGGGTCCTCGGGCTCCACCGCCGTCGGCGTCACGACCACCTTCGCGCCGAACGCCCGGAGCGCCTGGACCTTCTCCATCGACTGCTTGTCGGGCATGACGAAGATCGCCTGGTAGCCCTTGATCGCGGCCGCCATCGCCAGGCCCATGCCGGTGTTGCCGGAGGTGCCCTCGACCACCGTGCCGCCCCGCCGAATCTCGCCGCGCTCCTCGGCCTTGTCGATCATGTGCACCGCGATGCGGTCCTTGACCGACCCGCCGGGGTTCATGAACTCCAGCTTCGCGAAGACGTTGCTCTTGAAGCCCTCCGTCACCCGGTTGAGGCGCACGATCGGGGTGTCACCGATGCACTCCAGGACGTTGTCGTAGACGCGGGTTCGCTCGCTCATCGTGCTCCCTGATGGATGGGGCGCGAAGACCTAGCACAGGAGCTTGCTTTCGTCGCTAGGGGCAGATAGACGTCGCCCATGCTCGGACCGTTTCAGACCACGACCTACACCGACTTTTCGGACCCCGCCCACCAGGCCGCCTTCCGCGCCGCGATCGACAAGGTCACGCGCGACCTCGGCCGCACCTGGCCGGTGGTGATCGCAGGGGTCGAGGAGACCACGGAGAACACCTTCGGCTCGGTCAATCCGGGTGATCTTGATCAGTCCGTCGGGCAGTTCGCCGACGGCACCGTCGATCACGCGGACCGCGCCCTCGACGCCGCCTGGAAGGCGTTCCCCGCGTGGGCCGCGACCCCGGCCCAGGATCGGGCCAACATCCTGCTGCGCGCCGCCGAGATGATGCGGCTGCGCCGGCACGAGTTCAGCGCCGCTATGGTGCTGGAGGCGGGCAAGTCCTGGCCGGAGGCCGACGCCGACACCGCCGAGGCGATCGACTTCCTCGACTTCTACGCCCGCAGCGCGGTCGAGTGGGCCGCCTCCCGCCCCACCACGCCGTACCCCGGCGAGATGAACTCGGTGCACTACCAGCCGCTGGGCGCGGGCATCGCCATCCCGCCGTGGAACTTCCCCGTCGCCATCACCGCGGGCATGTGCGCCGCCCCCATCGCGGCGGGCAACACGATGGTGCTCAAGCCGGCCGAGCAGACGCCCTACACCGGGTGGCTGGTGTTCGACCTGTTCCGCCAGGCGGGGCTGCCCGACGGCGTGCTCAACTTCGTCACCTGCGCCGACGGCGCGATCGTGGGCGGGCACCTCGTGCAGCACCCGCGCACCCGGTTCATCAGCTTCACCGGCTCGCGCGCGGTCGGCTGCTGGATCTACGAGGAGGCGGGCAAGGTCCGCCCCGGCCAGATATGGCTCAAGCGCGTCGTCGCGGAGATGGGCGGCAAGGACGCCATCCTCGTGGACGAAGACGCCCACGTGGAGGCTGCCGCGGTCGCCATCGTAAAGTCCGCGTTCGGGTTCCAGGGGCAGAAGTGCTCCGCCGGCTCGCGCGCCCTCATCCACACCGCCCTCTACGACGAAGTGGAGGCCCGGGTCATCGCGCTGACGGAGAAGCTCGTCCAGGGCGACCCCCGCGACGTGGCCAACAACGCCGGCCCCGTCATCGACGAGGAGGCGCGCGACAAGGTGCTGTCCTACATCGCCATCGGCAAGGACGAGGCGACGCTGCTCATCGGCGGCGAGACGGCCCCCGGCAACGGCCACTACATCCAGCCCACCGTCTTCGGCTCGGTGCCCGAGGACGGGCGAATCGCCAACGAAGAGATCTTCGGCCCCGTCCTCGCGCTCGTGCGCGTGACGGGCTACGAGGCGGGCGTGCGCATCTTCAACGACACCGACTACGGGCTCACGGGCGGCTTCTTCGGGACAAAGAACATCGAGGACGCCAAGCGGCGGCTCTACTGCGGGAACCTCTACATCAACCGCAAGTGCACCGGCGCCCTGGTGGATGTGCAGCCGTTCGGCGGCTTCAACATGAGCGGCACCGACGCCAAGGCGGGTGGCCGCGAGCACCTGCTGCAGTTCCTGCAGGCCAAGTCGATCGCGGAACGTCTGGTCCCCGGCGCCTACTAGGCCCGTGAAGACCCTCGACCTTCGGGTCCCCTCCCCCGCGCTCCCCAGCCGCCTCGACCGGTTCGTGGCGGCCAACGTCCACGGGCTGTCGCGCAAGCAGGTCAAGAAGCTCATCGACGCGGACCAGGTACGGGTCGACGGCCGGCGTGAGCGCAAGGCTGCTCGCCTGCTCACGCCTGGCCAGACCGTGAGTGTGGACTACCGCCCCTCGCTGGTGGAGCCCGCGATGGTGGAGCGTGAGCGGGTGCTCCGGAACGAGCGCGGCTGGATCGCCGTCGACAAGCCCACCGGCCTCGCCACCCACCGATCGTCCGAGGACGGCATCGGCGTGCCCGAGCGGCTCGCCGAGTCCATCGAGGAGCTCGGGCTCAAGCCCGTGCACCGGCTCGATCGCGAGACGTCCGGCGTGCTGCTGCTGGCGCGCGATGACAAGGTCGCGGCGGCGTTGTCCGATCTGTTCGCCACCCGCGCGGTGGAGAAGACCTACCGGGCCGTGGTCGCTCCTGCCCCCAAGGGGGACTCCGGCACCTTGACCGAGCCGCCCGGCATGGAGCTGAACTGGTCGCTGCTGCGCCGCTCCAAGGACGGCACCCGGGCCGAGCTCGCGGTCACCCCCCAGCAGGGCAAGACCCACCAGATCCGGATCCAGTTGGCCGCCGCGGGCACCCCCATCGTGGGCGACCTCGAGCACGGCGCCCCGGTCCCCGGCGGAGCTCACCGGATGGCGCTGCACGCCGAGCGCCTGGCGTGGACCGGGTACACCCTCACGGCCCCCGTGCCGCCCGGCTGGCGCGACCTCCTCGATCCCCCGGCCGAGGCCGAAGCCGGCACGCCCGCCCGGGAACGACGGGCGGCGCCCAAGCCGTCGGGCCGCCGCACCCTGAAGGTCTCCGCCGCTACCGCCCGGATCGTGAGGGCCGGTCACCCCTGGGTGATTCGGGACAAGGACACCGGCCCCCTCGGCTCGTTCCAGCGCGGCGGGGTGGTCGATCTGGTCGACCCGCGCGGTGGCTTCGTCGCCTCCGCGATCGTCGATCCCGAAGCCTCGATCTGCGCCCGCGTCTTCGACTCACGGCCCGGTCGGGAGCCCCGCTTGGGCGGGCGCACGCGGGGTGCGCTGGAGTTCCGTCAGGCCCTGCTGGACGACCCCCAGACCACCGCCTTTCGGCTGATCCACGGGGAAGCGGACGGGCTCCCCGGACTGCACGTGGACCTCTGGGGCGACGTGATCGTGGCGACCCGAACCACCCCGTCGGTCGAAGGGTTCACCCAGCCGGTGTACGACACCCTGGTCGAGATCCTCGGCGACCTCCCGATCTACGAACGGGACCACTTCGCCGATCTCCGCCGGGCCAGGGGGGCCCCCCGCGGGGCGGGCCTTCCCGGGCGCATGATCCGGGGGCTGGAGCCGCCGCCGCGGTGGATCGTGAGCGAGCGCGGGCTCCGCTTCGAGGTCGAACCCATGGGCGGCCTGACCACCGGGCTGTACACCGATCAACGGACCAACCGGACGAAGCTGGCCCAGCTGATCGAGGGCGCAGCGGCGAGCACCCCCGAGGGTGAGCCGATCCGCGTGGCCAACCTCTTCGGCCACACCGGCGCCTTCAGCGTGGCCTGCGCGGCCGCCGGGGCGACCGAGGCGATCACCGTCGATCTGGGGGCCCGGTACTGCGACTGGACCCGCCGCAACCTCGCGCTCAACGGGTTCGACCCCAAGCAGCACCTCGTGGTCGCGGGCGACTCCATCGCGTGGCTCAAGGACTCCAACTCGCCGCTGCACGGCCTCATCCTCGACCCGCCCGCCTTCGCCCGGGGCCGCTCCCGGGGAGTGGACTGGAGCGCCCGCCGAGACTACGGTGCCCTCGTCGAAGCGGCCTGCAGCCGCCTCGTGGACGGCGGCTGGATGCTCTGCTGCGTCAACGTCGGGGGCCTGCCCAAGGGCTGGCTGCGGCGCCAGATCGAAGCCGGGTTCCGCAAGGCCGGCCGACGCCTGGCGCGCACCGAGGCAGCCCGGCCGGCAGCCGACTTCCCCCGCCGCAAGGGATTCGCCGAGGGGGTCGCGTTCGACGCCCTCATCGCGTGGATGGAAGCATGAGAGAGACCGACAGCATCGAGCCGATGTGGGAAGATCCCGGCCAGACGAGCGTGGGCGCGCGCGTGTGGGGACTCGCCCTCACCGTCAGCGCCGGCGCCGCCAAGCGGCTGGTTCCCCACCTCGCCGGCTGGGCCCGCGGCATGCGCCCCGGTGTCGTCGTGCAATGGGGCAGCGGCGAGTACAACGTGGGCCGCCGCATCCGAACCCGCCGCCGCGCTGGCGGCGAGGGCTGGGACGACAACCCCCGCACCAACTACAACGACGCGGTGCGCAAGCGGCAGGACCGTGAGGCGGGCAAGGAATCCGCCGCGCTGCAGGCTGAACTGGACGCCGCCCGTGCCGAGCTCGAGCAGATCGCGGCGGAGCACAAGAAAGCCCAGTCCAACGCCAAGAGCGCGTGGACGCGGGTCAAGAAGGCCAACGCCGAGATCAAGGAGCTGAAGGAAGCGACGCCGGAGCCGCCCGCGGCCCCCGCGATGGACCTCAGCGAAGAGGCGATGAAGGCCGAGGTCGGCGCCGCCATGGGGCTGGAGACGGGAAGCCCCGAGCCGGGCGAGGTGTCTCGGGATCCGGAGGTCCTGATCGGTGATCTCGCGGGTGTCCGCGCGACCCTGCAGGCCCTGGACGACGTGGAGGACTGGAACCTGCTCGAGGAAGCCGACGACGAGCTCTACAAGCTCCACAAGGCGGTGGAGTACAAGCTCCGCAACCACAAGGCGAGCGAGGCCAAGGCCAAGCTCGAAGGCCTCTTCAAGTAATGAGCCGCCGCGTCCTCGTCGTCGACGACGAGCCCAACATCCGCACCACGCTGGCGCGGTCCCTGGATCTGGAAGGCTTCGACGTCTCCACCGCGGAGGACGCGACCGCCGCGCTCGCCGCCGTGACCGAGCACAAGCCCGACCTCGTGCTCCTGGACCTGCGCCTCCCCGATCACGACGGGCTGTGGGTGATCGAGCAGCTCAACCAGCTCCCGGGTCCGCCCGCGGTCGTGATGATGAGCGGCCACGGTACCGTCGAGGCGGCGCTCAAGGCGGTCCGGCTCGGCGCCCTCGACTTCCTCGAGAAGCCCATCTCCGGCGACCGCCTCGCGGTGACCGTCGCCAACGCGCTGAAGCTGTCGGACCTGGACCGAACCGTCGGCGCGATGACCCGCCAGGTCGAGCAGCGACGCGGCATGGTCGGCCGCTCCCCCGCCCTGGATCGGGTGCTCGAGGCCATCCGCTGCGCCGCCCCCACCCGGGCGCGGGTGCTCATCACGGGCGAGTCCGGCGTCGGCAAGGAGTTGGTCGCGCGGGCGATCCACGAGTCCTCCCGCCGCAGCGACGCCCCCTTCATCAAGCTGAACTGCGCCGCGATCCCCGAGACCCTGGTCGAGTCCGAGCTGTTCGGGCACGAGCGGGGCGCCTTCACGGGCGCCGACCGCCGCCGCATCGGCCGATTCGAGCGGGCCGACGGGGGCACCATCTTCCTGGACGAGATCGGCGAGATGCCGCTGTCGGTGCAGGCGCGGCTGCTGCGCGTGCTCCAGGAGGGCGAGCTGGAGCGGGTGGGCGGCACCAGCACCATCGAGGTGAACGTGCGGGTCATCTGCGCGACCAACCGCGACCTCATGGACGAGGTGAAGGAGGGACGCTTCCGCGAAGACCTCTACTACCGCCTCGCCGTGCTGCCCATCGAGGTCCCGCCCCTGCGGGCGCGCCGCAACGACATCCCCGAGCTGGCCGTGCACTTCCTCCGCCAGTCCTGCGAGGCCAACGAGTTGGAGCCCAAGGAGTGGTCCACCGAGGCGATCGCCCAGCTGGCCAAGCACGACTTCCCGGGCAACATCCGCGAGCTCGCGGGGCTGGTCGACCGGCTCGCGATTCTCACCCCCGGGCCGATCATCCGCGCCGAAGACGTGCGCTTCGCCCTGCCCGGAGCGGCGAAGCTCAGCGGCGCCGAGATCCCCACCGAAGGGCCGCTGTTCGCGCTGCTGGAGCAGCTGGAGCGGCGGATCATCGAGGACCGAATCGGCCGCTTCGGGGGCAACATGACGCAGGCTGCGGAAGACCTCGGGCTGGAACGCTCGCACCTGTACAAGAAGGTCAAGAAGCTCGGCATCCGTCGCTGAGGGCACACACCGGCGTGTGTCCAACGGTCCACGCCCCCTGAGCCAAGTGCCTGAAATCAGGGCACTTCGATCCTGGCACACCCCGTGCTCCTACAAGGAACGAACCCCACGGAGGTGAACCATGAACAAGCTCCTGATCGTTGCCCTGCTCCCCCTGCTGACCGCCTGCCCCAGCGTCGAGGTCGAACCCGCACCCGTCGACGAGCCCGCCGACGACGTGATCGGCGCCCTCATCTCACTGGACGATGACCGGATCGAGGACGAGGAGGCGTTCGCTGAGGGGATGCCACCGACCCCGCCCTCGACGGTCCTGGGCAAGGAGGGCATCCCCCACCACGATCCGCGCTACCACGACCACTTCGAGGAGGCGCTCATCCTGCTGGAGGAGGACAGCCCCGCGGACGCCGTGGACGCGCTCCGGCTCGCCGTCTTCGACGCCCCCGACTCGGCCCCCACCTGGATCCTGCTGGCCGAGACGTACACCGATCTGAACCGTTCGCGGCAGGCGCTGGAGTGCGCCACGGAAGCCCTCCGCATCGACCGCGACCTGCCCAGAGGCCGCGCCTGGATGGCCCGGCACCACCTGGACCTCGGCGATCCCGAGGCGGCGCGCCCCCATGCGGAGCGCTACGTCCGGCTGCGTCCCGAGGACCCGGTCGGTTCGCACCTGCTGTCGCGGGTCTACCTGGGGCTGTCGATGTGGGACGAGGCGATCCGGCAGGGACGACGCACCATCAGCCGCGATCCGACGTTCACCCAGGCCTACAACAACCTCGGCTTCGCCGCCCTCCAGGTGGGCCGCAACGAACTGGCGCTGCAGTACCTGGAGGCCGCCACCGAGCTGGACGGCGTGCAGGACTACATGCTGAACAACCTCGGGATCGCGTACGAGCGGCTCGACCGGCCGGTGGACGCGCTGCAGGCCTTCGCCGACGCCGTGGACCTCGACCCGTCGTACACCGCCGCGGTGGTCAACCGGGACCGCGTCCGTGAGATCGTCGACCAGCAGGTCGCCGACGAGGTGGCTCGCATCCTGTCGGAACAGTCCCGCGCCGAGCGGCCCGACCCCGCCGCCGCCAACGACCCGGCCGATCCCTTCGAGGTCGACGTCGCCACCCCGTAGGGGTGGGGGGGCCGCTCCGCAACGACGGGGCGGCCCCCTGTCTGCTAGAACACGGCCCGGGGATCGGAGCCGAAGAGGGCGTGGCGACACCACCCAATCCATACGACGTAACCCGTTCGGCCGAGGGTCTCGTCTGGTTGCGCCGCGGCCGCGCGCGCGAGTCGGAGAACGACCTCGACGGCGCGCTGTTGGCCTACCTGGGCGGATCGCACTGGAACGAGGCCGCCCGGATCCTCAGCCACCAGAGCAACTTCGAGGCCGCCGGCCACGCGATGCTCCTGTACCTGCCCCCGACCCCGACCAAGATCACGGCGCTGGACCGCGAACAACGCCACGCCGTCATGAACGCCGCGCTCTGCTTCGCCCGGAGCGGTGCCCGCAAGGAAGCGGTGGGGCTCCTGATCAACCTGGGCGAGTACCGCAAAGCCGCCAACCTCCTCAACTCCGCGGGGATGCGGCGCGAAGCCGTCGCCGCGATGCGGGGCGAACGCGTGGACGAGAACCCCTGGCCCGCCGGGGTGCTCTTCCGCCTCCGGCAGCCCGCGGACCTGGCTCCGCCGCCCCCTGCGCCGGTCTCCTCCGGGGAGATCCCGGCGGTACAACGGGATCAGGAGTCTGAAGACCTCGTGTTCCCCCCGATGCCCGAACCGGTACGCCCGCCGCCCGTGGCGCGGGTGCTCCCCTACGTCGAACTCGACGACGACGATCTCACCCCCATCGACACGATCCCGCCCGACGACCGGGCCGCCGCCGTGTCCCGATACCTGCGTGAGGCATGGGACGCCGAAGCGTTCCCCCGTCGGCTCGCCGAAGAGCTGGAAAAGTTCATCGCGCGGGGACGGCAGCCGGGGGCTCCGCTGGAGGATCAGGTCGCGTTCTACGCCGCCGGCCGGCTCTTCGAGCGAGCCGGCAGGCCCAAGCAGGCCAGCCGCGCCTACCGGATCGTGCCCGCCATCCTCGACGCCTCCTTCCGGCTCTCGCAGACCGACCAGGGCAAGGTCGAAACGAGCGACGGTCAGTGGCTCCCGCCCCACATCTTCGGACGCGGCCTGCGGGTCGGCCCCGCCGCCCTGCCCGGGCTCGACGGCATCCTCCTGGGGGCTCGCCGCCAGCGCGATGGACCCGAAGATCTCCGGCTCACGACCGACAACCCGATCACCCCCCTGCCGCCGCCCAAGCCGGCGTTTCAGTACGTCACCCAGGACGAGCCGGTCCAGCAGTTCGAAGGGATCGGCACGGGCAGCCTGATCGACGGCCGCTACACCGTCGAGGAAGAGATCGGCGCGGGCGGCATGGCGCGCATGTTCCGCGCCATCGACACTGAGTTGGGCGAGGAGGTCGCGCTCAAGCTGTTCCTGCAGCTGGCCCGCGAAGGCTCGGGCCTGGACCGGTTCCGCCGCGAGATGAAGCTCAGCCGGAAGCTTCTCCACCCCAACATCGTGCGGGTGCTGGAGTTCGGTGTCTGGACCGGCGCCCGCTACCTCACGATGGAGCTGCTCAAGGGCGCCGACCTCGAGGGGTTCATGGCGTCCAAGCCCGACAAGCGCGTGCCGCTGGGGGAAGGCCTGCAGTTGATGATGCAGGCCTGCGACGGCCTCGCCGCAGCGCACGCCGTGGGGGTCATTCACCGAGACATCAAGCCCGGCAACCTCTTCGTGATCGACGAGGGGAGCCGGCTGAAGGTCATGGACTTCGGCATCGCCAAGGTCATCGGCAGTTCTTCGCTGTCGATCACCGGGGTGCGGGTCGGAACGCCCCGGTACATGAGCCCCGAACAGATCGGAGGGGGCGGGGCGACCGTGGGCCCACCCGCGGATCTGTATGCCCTCGGCGGCGTGATGTACGAGATGTTCGCCGGGAGTCCACCGTTCCTGGACACCGAGCTGATGCCGCTGCTGCTCAACCAAATGGCCGAGATGCCGGATCCGCCGCGCAAACGGAATCCCGACATCCCGCCATCGGTTGACGAAGTGATCATGAAGCTGCTCGCCAAGGATCCTGCCGACCGCTTCCGGGACGCCCGCGAGCTTCGGGGTGAGCTGCTCCGCCTGTGGGTAGAGACGCAACGCACCCAGGCGCCATGAGAGCACCCCGGGCGCTCGCCCTCGCCGCGTCGCTGGCGATCTGCGCGGCCGCCGGGATCAGCGTCGCCGGTGACAAGCGCGCCCCCCGAACCAACTACTACGGCAGCTCCCTGCTGGCGTGGGTGGACGCCGTCGCCGCGGCCGTCGAGGACCGCGCCCACGAGGGCGGCGTCACCCTCGTCTCGGTCGAAGTGCAAGGCGGTCGCGGGGTGGAGGATCGCAAGGCAGACCGTGTCTTCGGCCCCCGCCTCAGCCGGCAACTGCAGAGCCGTGGGGAGCTGTCGGTGGTGCAGCCGGGAACCCGCGGAAGCCTGCAGATCCGGATCGAACTCAGCCTCGAGGGGAGCCGCCTGTGGGCGGTCGGCCTCGCCGAGGGAGGCAAACTGGACGGCCCGGCCGCGCTCGCGGTGTCGTGGACGGTCGACCGGGAGTTGGAGACCGTGCTCCTCAGCGGAGGGGCCCGCGCAGGGCAGGCCCGCTGGTCGATGCAGCGGCTGGGCACGGCCCCCGCCGGCGTGCTGGATGCGGCGTTGGTCGATCTCGACGGGGACGGCGGGGACGAGATCATCCTGCTCGGCACCGACGGGGTACGCGCGCTTCGCTACCGCGGCGCGGACGCCCGCCCCGAGGCAGTGGGGGGGCCCTGGGCCCTCCCCGGCGGCGGAGAGTGGCCGCGCGTGATCGCCGGCTGGATCGCCCCCGACGGCGGCTCCGGCGTGCGGATCGGCACCACCGCCGGCCACGCTGCAACCCTGAACGCGGCGTCCGGACGATGGAGCGCGGTCGGCACGCCCGCGGCGATCCCCCTGCGGCAGCCCCGAGACGCCTCCCGGACCGCGTGGCGGGGCGGCGATCTGGTGGGCGCGGGCGCCGACCTCGACGGGCAGTCCCTCGGTGATGGGCTCCCCGAGCGGGTCCGCGACGCGGTGCTGCTCCCCAACGGCACCTGGATCTGGCTGGACGGAAACGGGCGCCTGGGCGCGCGGTACACGCCGTCGGTGTCACTGCCCGCGGGCCGCTTCGGCGATCGCTTCGTGCTCGCGGACCTCGATGGCGACGGCACCCACGACCTCGTGACCACCTCGGCGTCCCCGCCGGGCGAGCCGGACAGCGTCACGATCCACCGGCTCGACGCCGCCCTCGAAGGCCACTCAGTCCTCTTCTCCAGCTCCCTGGACGGCAGCGTCGTCGCAGTCTGCGCGGGCGATCTCGACTTCGACGGCGAGACCGATCTGCTGCTCGTCGAGGAAGGTCGAGACGCGGACGCCGTGCTGTGGCGGGTGGAGCGATCCCGATGATCAGCCGCCGGGCAGCCGCGCTCGTCGCGGCGTCGATCCTGCTCGGGATCGCCTCGACCGCGGGAGCCCGTCGTCTCCCCAGCGCCGGAGGAGACGCGATCGTCGCCGTGCCGGACGGACTGCGCGACGCCACGATCGAGGCCCACACGACCACCCCGCTGCTGGAGCGGGTGCCCGACGAGGCGAACGCATCCGAGCGGCTGGCTCGTCCCGCGCTCCCGGATCGGCCCGAGTGGCGCTCGGCGCTGTTGCGGGACCTGCGCAGTTCCGAGGACTTCACCACCTGGACCCTGGAAGCGTCCGGCCCCGCGGACGCGGTCGCGCAAGCGCTGTCCCGCTGCCTGGGCCCGTCCTGGTGGGCCGGCCGAGCGATGACTGCAGCCGGCGTGAGTTCGAGCGTGAGTGTGAGACAGATCAGCATCACGATCACGTTCGGGGCCCCCGTCGGGCCCGTCCCCGAGCTGCTGTCGACGTGCCCCGTCGAGGGCGGCGGCTGGCTCCCCGGTGACGGGGGCCGGCTCGCCTCCAAGGGCGACGGGCAAGCGCTTCTGGACCGGATCGTGATCGCGGACGCGCTCGCCGACGCCGACGTCGCTTCCGGGGATCCCAGCCGCACCAGCGCCGCGTCCCTGACCGCCCAGGCCCCCGACGTGCTGCTGCTGCTGCAGGACGAGGACGCTCGGGAGGCGGACGCGGTGCTCGGCTCGGGCAGCTCGACGGCCCTGCGGGAGCTGCTCGCGCCGGACCTGCTGCTGGCGGTGTTCTGGGGAGGTCGGGGCCGCACCGCCACCGGCCTGCTGCCACCGGGGCTGGCTCCGTCCCGGCCGCTGGCGCAGGCCGTGGGCCAGGATCCGCCTGAGCTGCGCATCGATCCCCTCCCCTCCACCGCTCCGAAGATCGCGATCACCCACGACCGGACCGACCCGCTGGTCGCGGGCACCGTCGAGCGGCTCGCGGTGGTGCTGCGAAGCCGCGGCTGGGCGTTGGATGAGGACGGCGCGACGGCTCACGCTCAGCTGCTGCGGTGGCGCCCCCCCACCCTCGACCCCGCGCTCGCCTTGCTGGCGTTGGCGGGCGCGCACCCCGATCTGCTCCAGGATGTGCGGCTGGCCGACCCGGCGCTGCTGGACCCCGACCCGGACCGCCGGTTCATCGCCGTCGCCGAGGTCGAGCTGACCTGGCTCGCCGAAGGGCGCGTGGTCCCGCTGATGACCGCGGACCGGTGGATCGCCATCGATCCCGATCTGCGGGGCGTGCGTCTGCGGCCCGACGGGGTCCCCCTGCTGCACGAAGCGTGGTGGAGCGTGCCCCGAGCGGGGCGCGCACCGCAGGCGCCGGACGCGAAGCCGTGACCTCGCTCCGCACCTGGCTCGTGGGCGCGCTCCTCGTCGTCGTGCTGATGGCCGTCGCCGGCTCCACCGCGACGACGATGAACGAGGTCTCCAACCGCCTCGAAGAAGACCTCGAGGGCGAGGGCCGAAGGGCGCTGTCCTCGCTCCGGGCCGAGCTGCAGCAGACCGGCGCGGCGCTGGACAACGAACTCGACCAGCTCCTCGATCCCCGCGGTCCGGCCGCTCGCGCGGACGCCGCCGGGGGAGCCGCAGCCCGGTACCTGTACGCCGCCGGACGGCTGGAGGCGGGGCGGGTCGACCTCCTCAAGGTGCTGGAGTCCGACAGCGGCACGATCCTGATGTCCGGCCACTGGCCCGCCACCCTCGGCGTCGTGGATGCGGGGGTCACCCGCTACCGCACCGACGCCGGCACCTCCGCGATCGTCGTGGACGAGCCGGTCTCGCGGGGCGCAGCGGCGTCGCTGCAGCGCTGGGGCACGGGGCGCTGGGGCTCTACCCCGGTGGTCGCCGTGGTGGGCCGGTTCCTCGACGAGGACGCGCTGGAGCGGATGCGCGCCCGGCTGGGCGTGGACCTGCTGGCCCTCTGCCGCAAAGGCGCCCCCTGCCTCATCGCCGGGGGCGAGGAACTGACCGCCGCCATCGGCGCCTCGATGAGTACCCCCGAAGCCGCCGCGCGGCTGTCGCGTCACCCGCTCACGGTGGGTCAGGGCTCCTCGCCCGCGGAGCTGATCGTGGGGCTGGACCGCAGCCCCATCGAGGCCGTCAAGGCGGCGATCCGACGCCGCGCCCTGGGGGTCGGAAGCGCCTCGGTGCTGCTGGCGCTCGCGGTCGGGTTCTTCCTCGCCGGCGGCGTTGTGCGCCCCGTCGAGGCGTTGGCCCGAGCAGCGGGCGACCTCGCCGGGGGGGATCTGGACGCACGGGCCGAGACCGGAAGCGGCCGCATCGGCGAATTGGAGGGGCTGGTCGACGCCTTCAACTCGATGGCCGACGACATCCAATCGTCCCAGGAGAAGCTCGTGCAGGCCGAACGGGTCGCGGCGTGGCGGGAGATCGCGCGCGGCCTCGCCCACGAACTGCGCAACCCGCTGACCCCCATCCAGGCGGCGATGGACGTCATGCGCAAGGCGCGGC
This sequence comes from Pseudomonadota bacterium, assembly GCA_024229515.1. Lineage (GTDB taxonomy): Bacteria > Myxococcota_A > UBA796 > UBA9615 > UBA9615 > JAAESI01. Next base: position 150,887 of record JAAESI010000024.1, read on the forward strand.
GCCTGGACCGGCCCGACTTCGACGACATCCTCGAGGAGCAGGCGGGCGCCGTCATCGAGGAGGTGATCCGCCTCAAGAAGCTGTCCGACAGCTTCGCGCAGTTCGCGCGGCTCCCCGATCCCGAGCCGGAGGAGCTCGATCTCGCCGAGCTCGTCGACCGCACCGTGGCGCTGTACGCCTCCGGCGATGAGGAGGTCACGATCGACCGCCGCTACGCCACCGCCCTGCCCGCGGTCTCCGTCGACCGGGCCCAGATCCAGACCGTAGTGACCAACCTCGTCAAGAACGCGCTGGAGGCGATGAACCATCAGGGCCGCTTGCTGTTGGTGATCCGAACCGATGACCTCGAGGGCCGCGCGGGGATCGAGTTGAGGGTCGAGGACAGCGGTCACGGCATCCCGGAGGATGTCCGCACCAAGCTGTTCACCCCCTACTTCACCACCAAGGGGAGTCGCGGAACGGGGCTTGGGCTGGCGATGGCGCACCGCATCGTGCTGGAGCACCAGGGCACGATCGAGGCCGCCGAATCGGAGCTCGGCGGCGCCGCGTTCGTTATCCGTCTCCCGGTGCGGCGGCCTTCGGGAGCGGCCCCGCCTGGGCCGTGAACCCGGTCACGAGTTCCGTTTCGCAGCGGTCCAACGCGGCCTGGATCGCGTCGACCCACGCCGCCTCGAGGCGGAGCGACTCGGACAGCTTGAGGACCTCGCGGTAGTCCACCGCGGCCTTCTCCAGGAACTGCCGCGTGCGTTCGGCGAGCAGCTCGTCGTAGACCCGCCCCGCTTCGTCGCTCAGGCCCGCGGGGCGGGGGGCGGCGAGCAGGTCGTTGCGGAAGTCCTCGTAGACGGCGCCGAGGGCGAGCGCGGAGGGGCCGCTCCAGACGGACATGCGATGCACCAGCGAACGCTTGAGGTGTTGGCGGGCTTCGAGCAGGAGGCCGGCCTTCTCACCGAGGCGGCGGTCGAGCAGGTCGACGTCGTCGACCACGTCCAGGGACACCGCCCGGGCGCGCATGCGGTACAGCTCGCCGGCGGCGTACCAGACCATCGCGGAGGTGTAGGGGTACCGCTCGTTCTGCTGGAGGGTGGCGCGGCGCAACTCCCTGCGGACGCGGTTCAGCGCGAACTCCGAGGACTCGAATGAGCCCTCGTCGGCGCCGACCATCACGGCGAGGATGCGCAGCTGCCAGGCCTCGGCGGAGTCCAGGTCGACCGCGAGCTGCTGCGCCGACTGGATCGCGGGGATCGAGCCGACGTAGTCGTCCAGGTGCTGCCTCAGGGTCGCTTCGCGGATGAACGCCTCGGCGGCGTCGTAGGGGGAGCTGTCGGCGACGAGGGCGGCGTAGTCGGCGAACCCGTCGGCTCCCTCGGCCATGCGTCCGAGCTTCTCCAGCCCGAGGGCGCGGTTGAAGCGGGCGGGCACGCAGCCGGGGTGCTCGGGGAACTGCTCGAGCATCACGTCGTAGATGCGGACGGCGCGGTCGAAGTCCTGCTCGTCGAACGCCTGGTACGCCAGGGCGAAGAGATCGTCCCCGTCGTAGGCATCCAGCCCGATGAGGTCATCGGTCTGGGTGACGATGCGGATGGGCTCGAACTCGACCGGCACCTTGGGCAGCGCCGAAGTCGGAATGGGGGAACGGGTGTGCGCACAGCCGACGCTCACGAGCGTGACGAGCAGCAACAGCAGTGGGGTTCGGAAGTGCGCCATCCCAGGTAAGGACAGCATAGGGGCTCGGCGGTTCCCGATCCCGTCAGTCTTGCTCCTCCAGCGCCTCCCACTCGGCGTAAGCCGCCGCGAGGCGGGCCTCCAGCGCGGTCCCCTGCGCCTGAAGCTCGGCGAGCTCGGCCCAATCGGACGCCGCCTCCGCCATCGCGGCGTGCAGCGCCTCCTGCTCCTCCTCCAGAGCCTCGATCTCGGCCGGCAGCTGCTCCAGCCGCCGGAGGCGCTTCGCCTCGGCCGCCTGTTGCTTCTTGCGGTCCTTCCACGCCACCGCCGCCACCGGAGCCGCCGTTGGCACCGCGCCGTCGTCCTCGCCCCCCGGCGCCGGCGGCAGGCCCCCGAGCAGCCAGGCATCCGGCGCCTTCTCCCCCGGGGCACGATTGGCGGCGAGGCCGAGCGCTTCGGCGCGGCTCCACAGGAAGTCGTCGAGGTTGCCCACGTGGGGGGTCACCGCCTGGCCTCCGATCTCCCACACCCGATCGGCGACGTCGTCGCAAAAGGCGCGATCGTGGGAGACGAACACGACGGATCCGTCGTAGGCGGCCATCGCGTCAGCGAGCACCCGCTTGGTCTCGATGTCGAGGTGGTTGGTGGGCTCATCCAGCAGCAGCAGGTTGGCCCGCCGCAGGAGCACACGGGCCAGCGCCACCCGGCTCCGCTCCCCGCCGCTGAGCACCTTGACGAGCTTGTGCACGTCGTCGCCCATGAACAGGAAGGAGCCCAGCACCGACCGCAGCCGCTGCTCGGTCAGCCCCGGGTCGATCCCGGTGACGGCCTGGAGCACGGTCTGCTCGCCGTCCAGCTCCTCGGTCTGCTCCTGGGCGAAGTACGCGACGCGAACCCCGAGGCCGCGCGCGACGTGGCCTTCGTTGGGGGCATCGCGTCCCGCGAGGATGCGCAGCAGCGTCGACTTGCCGGCGCCGTTGGGACCGACCAGCAGGATCTTCTCGGCCCGGTAGACCGAGGCGTTGGCGTCTTTCAGCACCGTCAGGTCGCCGTACGAGCGCCCCAGATCCCGCAGTTCCAGCAGCGGCTCCCCGCTGGGAGGCGCCTCGGGGAAGCGCAGCATCGCGGCCTTGTGGGCGGTGGGCACGATGATCTCGGGGAGCCGAGCGAGCTTCTTCTCCCGATCGTGGACCTGGGAGACCTTGGTCGGCTTGCCCCGGAACCGGTCGATGAACGCCTGCAGCCGCGCCCGCTCCTCCTTGCGGGTCTCCGCGGCCGCCGCCAGCTGCTCGATGCGCAGCGTGCGGGCCTTGCGGTAGGCGGTGTAGCCGCCCTTGTAGGAGACGAGGCCGCCACCATCGACCTCCACCGTGCGGGTCACGAGGCGGTCGAGGAAGTCGCGATCGTGGCCGATCACCACCACGGAGCCCTCCCACCGCTGGAGCTCGTGCAGCAGCCAGGTGCGGGTCTCGAGATCCAGGTGGTTGGTGGGCTCGTCCAGCAGCAGGAACGTGGGTCGGATCAGGAGCAGCCGCGCCAGCGCGATGCGCACCCGCCAGCCTCCGCTGAAGGTCGAGCAGAGCCGCTGCCACTGGTCCCGCGCGAAGCCGAGGCCCGAGAGGATGCGGCCGCAGGATGCTTCGGCCTGCCAGCCGCCGCGCGCCCGGAACCGCTCCTGCAGATCGTCGGCGTCCGACAGCAGCTGCGCCTGCCGCGCGGGCTCCGCATCCTCGGCTTGAGCGAGCAGCGCCTCGGCCTTGTCCCGGAGCGCGAGCGTGGGCGCCAGCGCCCCGAAGGCCTCCTCCCACAGCGTGCGCGTGGGGTCGACCGACTCCTCCTGGGCGAGGAAGCCGAGGTCCTGGCCTTTGCCCACGGACACGTCGCCGCCGTCCGAGGCCAGCTGCCCCGAGGCGACCTTCATCAGGGTGGTCTTGCCGGCGCCGTTGCGGCCCACCACGGCCACGCGCTCGCGGTCGGACACCTCGAAGGTGACGTTGTCGAGCACGATGCGCTCGCCCAGCTGGACGGTGACGCCTTCCAGCCGCAGCACGCCGTTAGCCCAGGACGCTGAGTCGGGTGGGGAGCGCTCCGGCGAGGGAGTTGCTGAAGGCGGCTTCGACGGAGACGTCCACGACCTCGCCCACGAGCCGCTCGGGGCCCGGGAAGTTCACGATCCAGTGCTGGGAGACCCGGCCCGTGAGCCAGGTCGCGTCCTTCTTGCTGGGACCTTCGACGAGCACCGGGACGGTGCGCCCCACGTAGGCGTTCATGATCTCTTCGGTGATCGTGCGCTGCAGCCCCTGAACCTCCTGCAGCCGCGCCGACTTCGTCTCCCGGGGCACGTCGTCGTCGAACTTGCGCACCGCGTGGGTGAACGGCCGCGGGTCGTAGCGGAAGCTGTAGATGAAGTCGTAGCGGACCTCCTCCAGCAGCGACAGCGTGGCGGCGTGCTCCTCGTCGGTCTCCCCGGGGAAGCCGACGATGATGTCGGTGGACAGCGCGATGTCGGGGCGGGCCTCCTTCAGGGACGCGACCAGCTCCAGGTACTCGACGCGGGTGTGCTTGCGCCGCATGCGGGACAGCATCGAGTCCGCCCCCGCCTGCACGGGCAGGTGGAAGTAGCTGACGAGCTTGTCGTTGCTGCGGAACTGCTCGATGAGCCCCGGGTCCAGGTCCCAGGGGTTGCTCGTGGTGAAGCGGATCCGCTTGATCCCCTCGACCGCCGAGACCTGCGCGATGAGCTCGTGGAAGGGCACCTCTCCAGAGCGCTTCAGCCCGTAGCTGTTGACGTTCTGGCCCAGCAGGGTCACCTCCCGCACGCCGTGATCGGCCAACCGGGTCACCTCCGCGACGATGTCGGACGCCGCCCGGCTGACCTCGCGACCCCGGGTGAAGGGCACGATGCAGAAGCTGCAGAGGTTGTCGCAGCCCTTCTGGATGTTCACGAACGCGGTGACCTGGCGGCCGTCGCGGAAGACGAGCTCGTTGGCGAACGGGTAGTCGTTGCGGTCGAGCTGCTCGGTGGCGAGCACGCGCTGCTTCTTGAGCTGGATGTCCAGCAGCAGCGCGGGCAGGCGGGTGATCGCGTCCGGCCCCATCACCAGATCGACCCAGGGGAACCGCTGCAGCAGCCCGCCGGCCTCCTGCTGGGCGTAGCAGCCGGTGACCCCGAGCACGACATCGCGCCCCTCGGTCATCGGCTTGTAGCGGCCCAGGAGCGAGCGCACCTTCTGCTCGGGCTTCTCCCGCACCGAGCAGGTGTTGATGAGGATGATGTCGGCCTCTTCAGGGTCCGAGGTACCCGCGTACCCCTCCCCTTCGAGCAGCTTCAGCATCGCGCCGCTGTCCTGCTCGTTCATCTGACATCCGTACGTGCGGATGTGGACTTTGCGCGTCAGCTCTTCCACGACTCGGATTCGAAGGTGCTGAGGTTGGCCTTGCGGTCCATGCGCTTCAGGAGGCCGACCAGGGTGCGGCCGGAGCCGACCTCGAGCCACTTGTCGACGCCGTGGCCGACCATCGAGCGCATGCCCGGGAGCCAGCGCACCGCCTTGCAGACCTGGTCCACGAGGTTGGAGCGCACGTCGGCGGCGGACGGGTTCTCCGTCCACTCGCCGGTGACGTTGGGCACGTAGGGGAAGGCCAGCGGGTTGACGGTCACGTCGGCGAGCGCCTCGCCGAGGGCCTCGCCGGCCGCGGCGAGGAGCGAGCAGTGGAACGGGGCGCTCACGTTGAGCTCCTTGCCGATGCCGTTGTGCTCGCGGGCCAGGGCGACCGCCTTCTGCACGGCCTCGACGTGGCCCGCGATGACCACCTGGCCGACGGTGTTGAAGCCGGCCGGCTCGAGCACCTGGCCGGGCTCCGTGGCGGCGTCGATCAGCGCCTGCAGCGCGTCGGGCTCGTCGATCCGGAGGATGGCGGCCATGCTGCCGACGCCCACGGGCACGGCGCTCTGCATCGCCTGGCCCCGGAGTCGGGTGAGCCGCACGGCGTCGGCGAAGTCGAGGGCCCCGGCGCACACGAGCGCGGAGTACTCGCCCAGGGAGTGGCCGGCGACGACGTCGGGGAGCAGCCCCTCGGCCTCGAGCACGCGCCAGTAGGCGACCGACACGGTCAGCAGCGCGGGCTGCGTGTTCTCGGTGCGGGTGAGGTCCTCGATGGGGCCCTTGAGGATGACGTCGCTGAGCTTCTCCCCGAGGGCCGCGTCGGCCTCGTCGAAGGTCTGCTGCACGAGGGCGTTGCGGCCGAGCCAGTCCCCGCCCATGCCGACGGTCTGGCTCCCCTGCCCGGGGAAGATGTAGGCGGTGCTCATCACTGAACCTCGATGACGGTGCAGGCGACGCCGAGGAGCTGAGCTTCCTCGCCGCACATCGCCTTGCGGTGGAGGGCGAGGTGGGTCACGCCGACGAACGAGACGTCGAAGTCCACCCGCCAGTTGTACTGGCCCTTGGAGGCGTCGCCGATGCGCATGTCGCTGACTTCGGCCTCGCCGTTGGAGTACAGGTCGACCACGGGCGTGCAGCCCGCGGGGACCTCGGAGGTGGGGCCGAAGGTGCCCACGGGGAGCATGTCGGCCTTGACCACCGGCGGCGTGGTCGGCCGGATGAGCCCGTCCTTGGCCTTGCTCGCGGTCTTGGCCGCGGAGCGGATGTAGGCGGGCTCGGTGCAGGGCTCGAAGTCGAGGCGCTGCAGCTCGCTCAGGGGAACGAACTTGCTCAACTCGGAGCCGCCCTCGACGGCCTTCTCGCCGGCGCCGCGCACCTCGAAGGGATCCAACTGGAGCCGGCAGTCCGTGGTCATCGACGCCTTGAAGCGGCGCCTGGCGCCCGAGGGATCGGCGGGGGTGCCGGTCTCGTCGAACGTCATGGTCTCGTTGCCGGTGCGGCTGCCGCTGAGGAGGTAGCGCTCGGCGTTGTTGCCGACGTACTTCAAAGTCACGCCGTCCGCGCCCGCACGCTCGAAACGCACGCGGTAGCGGCTGTTGACCCCTGTTTCGCCCTCGAGGCGGCCGTAATAGCCTTCCAAGGTGTCGAAGTTGAGGTCCCCGCAGCGGTGGTACACGGTGACAACGGGTCCGGTGTCGGAACCCTCGCCGCTGCAGGCGGTCAAAGCCACGAGGAGGAGCAAGACGATGGCGGATCTCGACATGCGCGCGCTTCTAACAGACGGTAGGGGCCTGCGCCACTTCCTCATCGGCCTGGTGTTCCTGTCTGGCTGCTGCCTGCCGGCGGGCAGCCCGCTCCCCTCCTCGGGGATCCCGGTCGTGCTGCCCCAGACGACGAAGACGACTCCGGGGCTGACGCCCGCGACGGGCACGACGTTGACCGGACCGATGGGCACGGGCTGCCGGGCCACGAGGCGGATCGAAGATCGCGCGAAGGTCCGGGAGATCCCCCAGATCGACGGCGCCTACGAGCTGTTCGGAGATCTCGCGGGGGCGGCCGTCGATCCCGCTGTGGGCGGCGTGCTGGTCTGCGACCTCAGGCTCCCGGGCACCCCCTGGTACAAGAGCCGGCCCGACATGCAGGCTCGGCTGACGATCGCTGGAGGCCCCGGCCGCACCCTCGTCGGGCACGACAACCGCGACGAGGTCGTGGTCACCGCCCCGCTGGACCGAATCGCCTCGGGCGACACGATCACGCTGGCGGTGGAGGACCGGGATCTGCTCAGCAGGAACGACCCCATCGACTCGGCCACAGGCAGCTTCAACGGGGTCTTCCCGCTGCTCCTGACGGGCGCCGGTCGCGAGCTGCACGTCATCTGCCAACACCAGACGGCGGCGGCAACAGCGGCGGAGATGCCGCCCCTGCTGAGCGCCCTCAGCAGCCGCGTCAGCGCCTACGACACGGCCGCTCAGACCCTGGACCGGGGAGCGCAGGACTTCGGCTTCCCGTGGGCCGAGCGGGAAGCGGCGGAGCGTGCCGTGGAGGAAGTCGTCGCCCGCGTGGGCTGGGGCGACCCTCGCGTGGGACCGCCGCGGCAGCAGCTGACCGCGACGGAGACCTCCTGGGACACCGCCGTGCGCGCCGATGTGGCCAGCATCTCCAAGGGCGCGGCGCCGCAAGGCTCCGGCGTGATGGCTCCCGGGGGCCCGATCCGGGTCACCGTGGGCACCCAGGCGTGCGGCACCGCCGCCTCCTCGATGGTCGTCGCCGCGGGCGGATCCGCCGACCTGGCGCCCAACTGCGTACTCGAACTGGGAGTGCACGCGGTCGGTCCCGCGGTGCACGTGGACGTGCCCCCCGACGGCGTGGCGTTCCACCTCCCCGGAGGAGCCGCGCCGGAGCTCGTGATGGCCAACGGCTGGACCCAGGGGCTATCGATCGTGCCGAGCACCGCGACATCGGGGCCGATCGCTCCGGGGCAGTCGCAGACGTTGCTGCTGAGGGCCGACAGCCTCTGCTACGACTTCCAGTCGGAGCCGTTGAAGGACGCCGTGCTGTTGAGGCTGACGGGGGCCGCTCCGGGGTGGATGAAGGTCCGATAGCAAGACGCATCAGCGTCGCGCAGCGCCGCAGGCGCGTAGTCGCAAGGAAGCGCCGTGGATCGTCAGGCGGCCGAGATCAAAAGCCACGTTTAAGCGGCTGCCCGACGTTGTACCGCCTTGCTGCAACGCTCTTGGACTCCGAACCCGGTTGAAGCTCCAAGCGGTGCGTGGGCACCGCTCGAGGCACGTGGGATTCGGTTGATCTACAGGCCCCCGCGGTTCGGATGCCGATACACCCGCGGCATCCGATCGCTGCTGCGGCATCCCAAGACGCCGCGATCTCACGGCCGGCCGATCGAAGGCTCCAACCGGCCAGGAGCTTCAAATCGCGAGCGGCGCCTGCGCACCTCTTGGGGTGCGTGGTGGTTCGGCGTGGCAGGGTATTGGCAGCGGGGGTGTACTCCGTCGGGCAGCCGCTTAAACGTCGCGGATCTGCTCATTCCGAGAGGCACCCGGGGCTTCCTTGGAACTACGCGCCCTTGGGGGCGCTGCGCGGCGCTTTACGGCCTTTCGAGGGCTTCGCCTCTCAGGCGCGGACGAGCGCCTTGCTTCGCCTCCTTGGAACTACGCGCCTCCGGCGCTGCGCGGCGGAAGCCTTGCGTCCAGCCCCCGTCTTGCGCCTTGCTATCGCCTCGACTGCAGCTTCGCCAGAAGGTGCAGGATCTCGATGTATAGCCAGATGAGCGTCACGAGCAGCCCGAACGCGCCGTACCACTCCATGTACTTGGGCGCTCCGCGCTCCGCGCCGTTCTCGATGAAGTCGAAGTCGAGCACCAGGTTCAGCGCCGCAATGGCACAGACCGCAACGGAAAACGCGATCCCGATCGGCCCCGAGCCATGGAGGTACGGCACGGCCACTCCGAAGAACCCGAGCACGAACGTCATGAGGTACAGCAGGAAGATCCCCATCGTCGCCGCGACGATCCCCAGCTTGAAGTTCTCCGTCGGCTTGATCAGCCCGCTCATGTAGGCGGCGAGCAGTCCGGCGAAGGTCAGGAACGTGAGCGCGGCGGCCTGCACGACGATCGGCACGTCGGGGAACTGCGCCTGCACGAACGCGCTGATCCCGCCGATCATGAAGCCCTTGGCGAGCGCGTACATCGGCGCCGTAATCGGCGCGGCCTTCGGCTTGAAGATCGTGATCATCGCGAGCACCAAGCCGACAACCATGCCGCCGATCCAGAGCGGGTAGACCGCAGAGACGTTGCCCGAGAAGAAGAGGTTCCAGGTGTAGGCGGCGGTCGTGAACGCCAGCGTCAACAGGATCGCCGACTTGATCACGGTGCCCTGGAGGGTCATCCGGGTCGACTCGTCAAAGGCGAGGTTGGCGAAGACCTTGTCGTTCAGGGCCGGGTTCGATGAGCGCATGTCGGTACCTTCGGGCTCGGTCCCGCCCCGGTCAAGGTGCGCGGCGCATCGAGACGGACAGCAGCAGGCCGATCCCCAGCAGCATCGTCAGCACCGAGCTGCCGCCGTACGACATGAACGGCAGCGTCACCCCCGTGATCGGCATCAGCCCCAACACCCCGCCCAGGTTGATGCAGACCTGGCAGAACAGGATCGTCACCACCCCGCTGGCGAGGATCGATCCGAAGCGATCCCGCGCGTTCCAGGCGGCCCACAGCCCCAGCAGCATCTGGGCGAAGTACAGCACCAGCAGGCCGAGGGAGCCGAGGAAGCCGCGCTCTTCGGCGTAGACGCTGAAGATGAAGTCCGTGTGCTGCTCCGGCAGGAACCGCAGCCGCCCCTGGGTGCCTTCGCCGAAGCCCTTGCCCGTCCACCGCCCCGAGCCGATCGCGTAGCGCCCCTGGATCGACTGGTAGCCGCTCCCCTTGGGGTCCGCGTCCGGCCGCAGCATCGTGTCCACGCGCTCCCGTTGGTACGGGTCCAGCACGTAGAAGTAGGCCGTCGGGGCCGCCAGGGCGCCCAGCAGGAAGACCACCGCGAGGGTGCGCCACCGCAGGCCGACCATGAACGTCAGCCCCACGAACGTGAAAACCAGGAACAGCGTCGTGCCCAGGTCCGGCTCGACGAACACGAGCCCCGCCAACGGCAGCAGGAACAGCACCGCGGGCGTCATCAGCTCCCGCATGCCCCAGCCGTCTTCCCGCGGTCGGGCGGCGAAGTACCGGGCGCACGCCACCACCAACGCCAGCTTCGCCAGCTCGCTGGGCTGGATGTTGAAGGGACCGACATCCAACCAACGCTGCGATCCGCCGCGCACTGCGCCCATGACGAGCACGATCACGAGCATGCCGACCACCGCCCCGAAGGCGACGTAGGCGACCCGCTCGTAGAACCGCGGATCCAGTGCTCCCAGCGCCAGAAGCCCCACCAGCCCGGCGCCCATGAACACCGACTGCCGCTTGAACGTGCTTGGCATGCCCTCCGCGAACGGGGAGACGGTGGCCGAATACAGCGTCGCCAGCCCCAGCAGGCACAGCGCGACGGTGACCAGCAGCAGCGGCCAGTCGAACCGGAGCCGCCGCTCGCGGATCACCTCGGGACGGCGGTCCATCAGAGCTCCTCCGGCGACAGGCCGGGCACCGAGTCCAGGCCACCCCCGCCCACCGGCTCGTCGTCGACCGCCGGGGTCGGCTCGGCGGTCTGCTTCTTGGGCCTCTTCTTGGCTTCCTTGCGGGCCAGCTCCTCGGCCTTGGCGCCTTCGATCCGGTCGCGGAAGTACAACTCGAACATCTGGCGCGCGATCGGCGCCGCCGCCGTCGACCCGTGCTCGCCGTGCTCGACCAGCACGGAGATCGCGACCTCAGGGTTGTCGTACGGCGCGTAGGCGACGAACCAGGCGTGATCGCGGAACTGCTTGCCCTTGCCGGCACCCAGCCGGACGACCTGGGCGGTGCCCGTCTTGCCCGCGTAGGGCAGGTGCCTGATCCGCTGACGCCGGGCCGTGCCGCCGACCTCCTGGACCACGTCGTACATCCCCTGCCGGATCGAGTCGAAGTGCTCGGGCGCGAGGTCGACGTGCCCCAGCACCTCGGGCTCGCCCCGCTCGACCACTTGGCCGTCGGGCCCTACCACGCGGTCCACCAGCAGCGGCCGATGCACTGTGCCGCCGTTGGCCAGGACCGCGGTCATGCGCGCCAGCTGCATCGGCGTCGCGAGCGTGAACCCCTGGCCGATCACGGCCGAGGCGGTGTCGCCCGCCGTGAACGCCTCCATGCCCCGCTGGCCCTTGAAGCGCCGCTTCTTCCACTCCTTCGTGGGCACCAGGGCGCCGGACTCGCTGTTGATCCCAATGCCGGTCCGCGCCCCCATGCCGAACATGCGCGCGTAGCGGGCGACCTCGTCGATCCCGGCCGCGAGCCCGGCCCGGTAGAAGTAGACGTCGCAGGACCCCTTCAGCGCCTTCGCGAGGTTGACCTTGCCGTGCCCTCGTCGGTTCCAGCAGTGGAACCGGCGCCGCCCGACCTTCAGGTAGCCGCCGCAGCTGACGGTCGTATCCTTGTTCCAGGTGTCCGTGCCCAGCACCGCCGCCGCCACCAGCATCTTCCAGGTCGACCCCGGCGGGTAGATGCCCTGCAGCGCCTTGTCGACCATCGGGTGGGCGGGGTCCTCGCTCAGCTCCGTCCACTGCTCCGGAGAGATGCGGCTGGAGAAGATCGCAGGGTCGAACGCCGGCGCGTTCGCGAGGGTCAGCACCCGCCCGGTGTCGACCTCCATCATCACGACCGCGCCCGACTGCTCCCCCAGGAGGCCGAAGGCGAGCTCCTGCAGATCGCGGCGGACCGTCAGGTGCAGCTCGTGGCCCGGCACCTCGGGCACCACCGCCTGGTCCAGGAAGTGGGCGATCGACCGGAAGTACTCGTCACCGGGGAGCTCGGGCCCGGTCGAGCGGCCCAGCTCGCGGCCGTGCACGTCGACCTGCACCCAGTAGGTGCCGTCGATGCCGCGCAGGTAGGACTCGTAGGCGGCCTCGACCCCGTACTTGCCCATGCTGTCGCCCGACTCGTACCAGTCCTCCCCGTAGGAGGTGTCCCGGTACCGCTCCCGCAGCTCTTCCAGCTCGTCCGCGCGGACCTCGCGCATGTAGCCGAGCAGGTGGGCGAACAGCTCCCCGTCGGGGTAGTTGCGCTTGTGCCGGCTGACCACCCGCACCCCGGGCAGCTCCGGGCGATGCGCCATCAACCGCTCCAGCTCCGCCTGGCTCAGGTCGGTCCGGAGAACCACCGGGCGCCAACGGCTGGGCGCCTCCTCGAACCGCTGGATCAGCTCCTCGGGGGGCATGCCGTCCAGCAATGGCGACAGCCGCTCCGCCAGCGTGACGATGTTGGTGCGGCTCTCCAGATCCCACGGGAGCGACGCCGCCTCCGTCGGTCCCGCGAGGGCCCCCGCCACCCGCTCGGGGTGCTCCGGGGCGCCGTCGATGTCCCGGGGGCTGACCACCAGGTCGAACGACGCACGCACCTCGGCGATCCGGGCGCCGTGAGCGTCGAAGATGTCGCCACGCGGCGCCGGGATCTCCCGCTCCTTGAGGTGGTTGTGGAGCGCCAACTCGGCGTACTCCTCACCCCGGACGATCTGCAGCGTCCACAGCCGTGCCCCGAAGACGATGAACGCGATCAGCATGATCGCGGCGAACCCGCTGAGCCGCGCCCGCAGGTCCCTCGGACGCTGCTCCAGGCGCAGGCTGATCGTGTCAGCGCGGGGAGGCCACGGCATCAGCGCAGCGACGTCCGCTCGCCCTGCCATCCGGCAATGCGACGGTAGATCGGCCACAGCACGACGGCCGCGGCCCCGGTCCCCAGGCACTCCAGCGGCAGGCGGGTCGTGTCCGAGGGCTGCGTCGCCCCCATGGCGCCCAGCAGCAGCAGCACCAGCAGCCCCGACAGGAGCGCGAGCACGCAGACGCCGAAGGCGGGCACGAGGCGATCGCGCAGCACCACGCGACCGTGCAGCGGCGCCGCGAGGCAGACCACGAAGGCGTACTGCAGCACCAGCCGCCCCGACGCGACGCCGGTGTAGGAGTCCGCGAGCACCCCCAGGCCGAGGGCCAGCGCCCAGGCCTCCAGGCCGCGACCTCCGAGGGCAAAAGCGGCGACCAGGGGGAGCAGGGGATCGAACGGGAGCGCGCTCAGCCCCAAAGCCGGGATGAGCGTCGCCTGGAGGGGGAGCCAGAGGAACCCGGCAGCGGCGGCGGCGGCGGCGCGGCCCGCGACGAAGCCCGACCGGCCCGCCTTCTCCCCCGGCAGCAGCAGCGTCGACGAGCGGCTCACGGCGCGTCCCCATCGGTGGCGCCATCGGCGTCCGCCTCGGGCGGGAAGTCGTCCATCGGGGTCTCGATGTCGGGGGCGGGGAACGGCCCCACGCCGCGGTCCAACACCACGAGCACCTCGTCCAGCCGGTCCAGGTCCACGGCGGGCTCGACGCGGATCGTGAGGAACAGGCCGGTCTCGGGGGCGGTCGCCTCGATCACGGTGCCCAGGGCCACGCCCTCGGGGAACACATTGTCCTCCCCCGAGGTGACGAGCACGTCGCCCACCTGCACGCCGCCGGCGTCGCTGCGCCGCACGAACCCGAGGCTCAGGATCTCGCTGCCGTCCCCGACCAGCACCCCGCGCATGCGGGAGCTCTGCACCACCGCGCCCGCGGCGCTGAGGCCGTCGTGGAGCAGGAGCACGTCGGCGTAGCCGCCGGAGGCGCGCAGCACACGGCCTACGGCGCCGTCGGTACCGACCACGGGCATGCCTCGCTCGAGGCCGGCGTCGGTCCCCCGATCGATGCGGATGGTGCGGAACCGAGTGGAGGTGCCGCGCCCGATCACCGTGGCGGCGACCGATTGGCCGGGCACCCGCTGGGCCAGGTCGACGACGGCCCGGAGGCGATCGTTCTCGGCCCGCAGCTCGATCAGCTCCGCAGTGGCCGCGCGGGCCACCGCGAGGTCAGTTCGAAGCTGGTCGTTCTCCTCGGCCGCACCCACGACCGCGACGTAGTGACCCCAGACTCCGCCGACGCCGCCGAGCACGTTCGCGAGCCCGCTCTGGATCGGCCCCGTCACCGCCAACAGCGTGCGATCGGCGACGTTCAACTCCCCGGTGGGCTTGCTCCGGGCATGCACGTGCCACCCCAGCAGCGCCAGGATGACCAGCACTGCCGCGGCGCGTACACCAGGGCGGGACACCGGCACGAGGACCGGCTAGCTGTTGAAGGTGACGTCGCGGAGGAGACGGACCTCCTCGAGGACCTTGCCCGAGCCGACCGCGACGGCGCACAGCGGCTCGTCGCAGACGACCACCGGGAGTCCCGTGCGCTCCGCCAGGAGCCGGTCGAGGCCGCGCAACTGCGCGCCTCCTCCGGCGAGCACGATGCCCTTGTCGACGATGTCCGCGGCGAGCTCCGGGGGCGTCCGCTCCAGCGTGCCGAGCACCGCCTCCACGACCTGCTCGACCGTCTCTCCGAGGGCCTCGCGGATCTCGTCGGAGTCGATCTCGATCTCCTTGGGGATGCCGTCCATCAGGTCGCGACCCTTGATGAGCATCGTGCGGCCCATGTCGTCGGGCCAGGCGTTGCCGATCTCGATCTTGATGCGCTCCGCGGTCCGCTCGCCGATGAGCAGGTTGTGGACCTTGCGGACGTGGCTGACGATCGCCTCGTCCCACTTGTCTCCGCCGACCTTGACCGACTGGCTGATGACGATGCCGGCCAGCGAGATGACCGCGACCTCCGTCGTTCCGCCGCCGATGTCGACGATCATGTTGCCGCTGGGCTCGGTGATCGGGAGGTTGGCGCCGATGGCGGCGGCCAGGGGCTCCTCGATGAGGTAGACCTCGGAGGCGCCGGCGTTCTCTGCCGACTCGCGCACGGCCCGCTTCTCGACCTCGGTGACGCCGAACGGGATGCAGATGACCATCCGCGGCTTCACGAACGTGCGCCGGTTGTGGGCCTTCTGGATGAAGTAGCGAAGCATCGCCTCGGTGACCGCGAAGTCGGCGATGACGCCGTCCTTGAGCGGCCGCACGGCGCGGATCTCACCCGGCGTCTTGCCGAGCATCTGCTTGGCCTCGTGGCCCACTGCGAGCACGTTCTGGGAGCCGTTGCGGCCCTGGGCCACGGCGACGACGGAGGGCTCGTTGCTGACGATCCCCTTCCCCTTCACGTACAGGAGGGTGTTCGCCGTACCGAGGTCGATGGCGATGTCTTTGCTGAAGAGACCGAAGAGTGCGTTGAACAAGGTGTCGGATCCGCGCGCACGAGGAGGGATGGCTGCGGCTGCGGTGCGGTGCTCCCTCAAGCCCCGCGCGCCGGTGCTGGCAGTAGTTACCAGGGGATTCCCTGACGCGATCGAGTGTCAGCCCGCCCTGGGGCCGTGTCAACGGGGAAGTTTGCGGGACGCGACTATTTTCGCGTCGAGCGAATACCGGCCGCTCCGAGCACCGCCATCCACAGGCCGCTGATCACCAGGCCCAGAAGTTCACGTGCCACTTCAACTTCCGGACTGGAAGCCTTCATGGAGCCGAACAAATCGCTGATTCCGATGCCACTGGCGCCGGGCGCCAGGAGGGCCGCCCACACCGAGGCGATCGCCCCGATCACCAGGGCGATCCTCCAGATCGGTCCCGACATGACCACGAATGCGAGCGACGTGGCCGCGGCGGCGGCGTAGATCGCGATCCATCCCAGGGGGTCGGGATCGTTCCACTGCGCGGCGGCGCACAGCAGGAGCAGACCGGCCATCGCCACGCTCAAACGCTTGATCGTCTCCATGGTGGCCAGCCTACACCTTGACGCGCGCGCTCCGCGTGCGTAGGAAACGCCACCATGCTCGGATACCTCCGCAACAACGCTGATTCGTTCTTCACCAAGGCGCTGCTCGCCCTGATCGCCGTGGTCTTCATCTTCTTCTTCGGATCGGGTGCGCTGAACAGCCCCCGCTCGGAACTGATGGTCGAGGTCAACGGGGACGCCATTCGCGAGCAGGAAGTGAACTCCGCCTGGCAGCGCCAGGTCCGGTTCCAGCAGCGGTTCAACCCGAACATGACCGAAGCGCAGCAGCTCCAGATCAAGTCGACGGTCATCGACGACCTGATCGAGCGCCGCCTCATGCTCCAGGCCGCCGCCGCCGAGGGCATCACGATTTCGCCCAAGCAGTTGCGCCGGGCCGTCGTCGAGGACCCGCTGTTCCAGGACGACCAGGGCAACTTCGACGCCAAGAAGTACGAGGACTACCTGGGCACCACCAACGCCCAGCGGACCCAGCAGCGGCTCCAGAAGTTCTACAGCGAGCGTGCGCTCGTCACCGCCGTCGAGGCGATGGTGCGCAGCGGCGTGCAGGTCTCCGAGGTGGAGATTCGCGAAGCCTGGGAGAAGGAGAACAGCAAGCGCAACGTGGAGTTCATCCGCGTGTCGGACTCGCTGTTCCGCGACGAGGTCACGCCCGACGACGGCGAGCTGGACGCCTGGATGGGTGAGAACGGCGAGCAGATCAAGGAGCGCTACGACCGCGACTTCGAGCGCAAGTACAACCAGCCCAAGAAGGTCTCCGCCCGCCACATCCTGCTGAAGTTCGGCGACGAGGACGGCGACAACGACCGCGACGCGATCCGCACGATGATGGGCGGCATCCTCGAGGAGGCTCGCGCCGAGGGCGCCGACTTCGGCCAACTGGCGCAGAAGTACTCCGAGGACACCTCCGCCACCCGCGGCGGCGACCTCGGCTTTTTCGACGACAAGCGCATGGTGAAGCCGTTCAGCGACGCCGCCTTCAACATGGAGATCGGCGCGATCAGCGACGTGGTCGAGACCCGCTACGGGGTGCACATCATCAAGGTCGAGGACATCACCGAGGCCGTCATCCAGCCCCTGGACGAGGTCAGCAAGGAGATCGCCACCGAGCTGTACGCCGAGGACAAGGCCCCCGAGTTGGCGAAGGAGTTCGCCGGCAAGATGGTCGCGGTGCTCGACGGCACGATGGACGAGGCGGCGGCCTCCGAGCTGCTCGCGGCCCGCAACCTGCAGGTCCAGGAGACCGGTGACTTCGACGGCGGCGCGCGCAGCGTGCCGAAGCTGGGCCGGGCCCCGGAGGCGGTCAGCGCCGCCTTCGCGATGACCGAGGCCGGCACCGTGACCCGTGAGCCGATCGAGATCCCCAACGGCTGGGTCGTGATGAAGCTCATCGGCGCCACCGACCCCGCGGCCGGCTCCTACGAGGAGGACCGGGCGGACGTCCGTGACCGGCTCCTGCGCACCCGCCAGACGCGCGCACTGGAGGCCTACAAGGCCAGCCTCAAGGAGACGGCGTCGATCCGCATCGCGGCGGGAGCCTGATGCGTCGCAGTCGCGCGCTCGTCCTCTTTCTGGTTCTGTTTCTGGTCGTCGTTCTCGTCGGATCGATCGTCGCGATCATCTCGATGCTGGACGGGGGCGGCGCCGACGTCGAAGAGGGCTCGATCCTCGTCCTGAAGATCGGCGGTCCCCTCCCCGAGCAGCCGATGCCGGAGCAGCCGCTAGCGGGCCTCGGCTCGACGTGGCCCAGCGTGCTGGAGTTCGACTCCGCGCTGCGCAAGGCGGCGGTGGACGAGCGGGTCTCCGGCGTGCTCATCCGCCCGCTGGGCCTGCGCACCGGCTTCGCGAAGGTCCAGGAGCTGCACGGCGCCATCGAGCGCTTCAAGGCCGACTCGGACAAGCCGGTGACCTGCTGGATGGAGGCGGTGGGGAACAAGGAGTACCTGCTCGCGACCGCCTGCGATGAGATCTACATGGCCCCCGAGGGGTTCTTCCTCGTCAACGGCATGCACCTGAGCGTGACCTTCTACAAGGGCACCCTCGACAAGGTGGGCGTGGAGGCGGAGTTCACCCGCGCCGGCAAGTACAAGTCCGCGATCGAGCCGATGACGTCGGAGCAGATGTCCGAGCCGTTCCGTCAGATGATGGAGGAGCTGGCCGACTCCCTGTACGACGACTTCGTCACCGCGATCGCCGAGAGCCGTGGTCTGTCCGACGCCGAAGTGCGGGCGCTCATCGACGATCCCCCGCTGACCACCGCGGCCGCCGCCCGGGCCGGGCTGATCGACGGCCTGCTCTACAAGGATCAGCTTCGCGCGATGCTCTCGGGCGAAGAGGTCGAGCCGATCGCCCCCGATTCGGTCACCTTCGCGGAGCTGCTCGCCCAGCCCGCCCCGCCCCCCCGCGAGATCGTGGAGGCGCCCGCCGAAGGGGAAGAAGCTGCAGACGAGGACGAAGACGAGGTCGACCTGATCTCGATGGCCGACTACGCCCTCGTGAAGCCGTCGTCGCTGGGCCTCGGCGGCGGCGAGAAGGTCGCGGTGCTGTACGCCGAGGGCCAGATCATGTCCGGCGAGAGCGACCCCGGCGGGGGCCTCTCGGCCCGCACGATGGGCTCGGACACGATGACCCATGCCATGCGGCAGATCCGCAAGGACGACTCGATCAAGGCCGTGGTCCTGCGCATCGACTCCCCCGGCGGTTCGGGGCTCGCCTCGGACGTCATGTGGCGGGAGCTCGAACTGCTCCGCGAGGCCAAGCCGGTCGTCGTCTCGATGTCCGACTACGCCGCCAGCGGCGGCTACTACATCGCCATGGGGGCCGACGCGATCGTCGCCCAGCCGGGCACCCTCACCGGCTCCATCGGCGTCTTCGCGGGCAAGTACAACCTGGGCGGGCTCTACGACAAGATCGGCCTCAAGACCGAGTCGATCAAGCGGGGCGAGATGGCCGACATCTTCGCCGCCAACCAGCCCCTGGGGGAGGACGGCGCCAACAAGCTGGGCGAGTTCGTGGACGAGTTCTACGGCGCGTTCATCAGCAAGGCGGCCGACGGCCGGCGAGTCGCCCCCGCGGCCATCCACGACGTCGCCCAGGGCCGGGTCTGGACCGGCGAGCAGGCGCTCGCGGTCGGCCTCGTGGACGAGCTCGGCGGCTTCCGCACCGCCCTGGATCTGGCCAAGGAGAAGGCGGGCCTGGCCGACGAGGAGGTCAGCCTCGTGCTGTACCCCCGCCAGCCCACGTTCCTGGAGCAGCTGCTGAACCAATCGAGCCTCGGAGGCGCGCTCGCGCCGCTGCTGGACGGCTGGAACCTCGGGGGCGCGCTGCCGTCCGAGCAGGCGCTGACCGCGGCCGCGCGCATGGTCCGCGCCGCCCCGCTGTTCGCCGACGGCACCCCCGTGCTGATGGCGCCCTTCGACCTACAGGTCTGGTAGAGCACGGGCCGCCGGCCCGACTCGGCACTACACTGCGGGCGATGCACCGAATCTCGCTTCTGCTGGTCGCCCTCCCCTTGCTGGGCTGCTCCAACATCGACGACTACTTCTCGACCATGGTGGCCGAAGGGCTGCTCCTGGGGATCGAGGAGCTGCCCGCCGAGTTCGCCGACGTCGGTCTGGGGGCCTCGGCCACGGCGACGACCTTCGTGGCCGAAGCGCGCAGCCTGAACGACGTCGAGTCCAACCTCGTGGATAACGCCGACCGCGTGGCGATCGCGCAGGGCGACTCCGTCGCCGATCTGGAGAACCTGGGCAGCGGGCTGTACGAGACCGACTCCAGCCTGGATGCCGACCTCGTGTACGTGGTCGGAGGTTCGTACCGGCTGCAGGTCGAGCGAAGCGGCGACGCCCACTACGTCGACATCGTCGCGCCCGCTCCGCCGGACCTCGTCGGGGTGCCCGGCCCGGCCGACCTCCACCCGGCAAATACCACTATCACCGTTGACCTTACGGGCCAGGGTTACAACAACTACCTCGCGCTCGTGGCGCAGGTCGACGTCAACGGCGACTACGAGCTGACCTACACCACGATCCCCGAGACGGCCGGCGACTACATCGACTGGATCCGCGACCGGAACGAGGTCACCACGGTGGAGATCCCGGGCTCGGCGTTCCCCAGCGCGGGGTCCGCCTACATCGTGGCCGTCGCGGGCGTGGCCAAGGCCAAGGACGCCGACTTCGAGTCGCTGAACCCGCTGGTCTCGAACTTCGCCGCGGGCAGCGCCTCGCCGGCGGCGGTCACCACCGCTCCGTGATCACCCTGGCCGCGGGCGTACACGCCGCGGTCGTGGCGCACGCGCAGCAGTCCCCCAGCATCGAGGTCTGCGGCCTGCTGATCGGCACGCGCGGCCCCGACGGGGTCACCATCACCGACGTTCACCCGACCGCGAACGTGGCCGCCGAAGGCTGCGAAGACCGCTTCACGGTCGATCCCCGCGTGCTGCTGCGCCTGGAGGAGGAGCTGGAGCCGTCGGGGACCGAGCTCGTCGGGGTCTACCACTCGCACCCCCGCACCCCGCCCGATCCGTCCCTGCTGGACCGCCGCAACGCGGCCCTGTGGCCGTCGTTCGTGCACGCGATCGCGGGACGCG
The DNA here is from genome assembly GCA_024229515.1 of Pseudomonadota bacterium. Taxonomy (GTDB): domain Bacteria; phylum Myxococcota_A; class UBA796; order UBA9615; family UBA9615; genus JAAESI01. Next base: position 171,364 of record JAAESI010000024.1, read on the forward strand.
ACAATGGAGACCCGATCGCGCCGACCGGGGCGGCTGCTCTGCGATGCCGCCCGCTCGTGGTCCGCTGGTACTGGTCCGACAGCGGCGGCGTGTTATCTTCCGCGCCCCCATGCACCCCGGCATGTTCATCGCTTTCGAAGGCATCGAAGGCTGCGGGAAGTCCACCCAGCTGAAGCTCCTGCGGGAGCGCCTGGAAGCGGCCGACCGCAGGGTCGTGTCCGTGCGCGAGCCGGGCGGCACGCCGGTCGGTGATCGGGTCCGCGCCATCCTCCTGGACGGCGCCCTCACGGAGATGACAGACACCTCGGAGATGCTGCTGTTCGCCGCCGCGCGCGCGCAGCTGGTGCGGGAGGTGCTCCGCCCCGAGCTCGCCGCCGGCTCCGTCGTGCTCTGCGACCGCTACGTGCACAGCTCCCTGGCCTACCAGGGGCACGCCCGCGGCCTGGGCCGTGACTTCGTCGCCGCCGCCAACGCGCCCGCGATCGACGGCCTGCTCCCTGATCGGGTGGTGCTCGTGGACACCGACGTGGAGGCCGCCCTGAGCCGGGCCAAGGCCCGCGCCGCCCTGGACCGCATCGAGGCCGAGGATCTGACCTTCCACCGGGCCGTGCGGGCCGGCTTCCTCGCCGAGGCCGCCAACGACGCCGACCGCTTCCTCGTGGTCGACGGCGCGGGCACCCCCGAAGCCATCCACGCCACCATCGTCGAGGGGCTGGGCCTGTGATCGAGTGGGACGAGATCGTCGGTCACGAGCGCACGACGTCGGCCCTGCGGCGGGCGGTCGCGGAGGGGCGCCCGCACCACGCGTACCTGCTCCTGGGCCCGGCCGGCATCGGCAAGATGACCATCGCCACGCTGGCCGCCGCGTCCCTGGCGTGCACCGCGGACCAGGCCCCCTGCGGCGAGTGCGGCGGCTGCATCAAGACGGCCGCGGGCACCCACCCGGACGTCTGGACGGAGGTCCCCGGGGGCAAGTCCAACACCATCACGGTGGACCAGGTCGCCGAGATCCAGCGCCGCCTCAGCTACCGGCGGGCCGAAGGCTCGCACCGCGTCGTGCTCATCGACGGCGCCGGCACGATGAACGACCAGGCGCAGAACAAGCTGCTCAAGACGCTGGAGGAGCCCCCTCCGGGGACCGTGCTCATCCTCTGCGCCCTGCACCCCAGCCAGCTCCTGGTGACCGTGCGGTCGCGCTGCCAGAAGCTGCCGCTGTCTCCCCTGCCCCAGCATCAGCTGGCCCAGTGGCTGGTGGACGCTCACGACGTCGAGCCGTCGGTCGCGGCCGAGTCGGCGCGGGCCGCCCGCGGGCTTCCGGGCCTGTCGCTGGAGCTGCTGGACCCCGAGCTGCTGGCCGCGCGGCGGGAGCGGGTCGAGACCATGTGCCTGGCGATGTCCGGCGATCGCGCCACCATCGACGCCGTCGTCAAGGAGGTCGGCTGGGACCGCGAAGCCGGGGGCGAGGCGCTGTCGCTGCTCCAGGAGCTGCTGCGGGACGCGATGGCCGCGGCCGCCGATGCGGCCGTGGCCCCCCTGCACCCCGACGCCGATCCCCGGGCCGGGCGCATGGCGCCCCTGTCGGTGAGGCACCTCGCCCAGACGATCGACCGGGTGGAGATCGCCCGGGAGAAGCTCAGCCGGAACGTGAACGCGGGCGTGCTGCTGGAGGATCTCCTGCTGCACCTGTCGACCCGGAACCCGTACCCGTGAGCGCGGTCGTGACGGTCTCGTTCGCCCCGCTGGGTCGAACGGGCGAATACACGGTCGACCCCAAGCGCACGCCGCTGGCGCCGGGCTCGCTGGTCGTGGTGGAGGGCTTCAAGGGGCTCACCCTGGGCCGGGTCATCGACCGACCGCACGACCCCCGGGGGGGCAGCCAGGGGGGCCGACTGCGCCGCGTCGTGCGCGCCGCCACGGCCGCGGACCTCAAGGTTCAGCAGGCGGCAGAGGCCCGGGAGCCGGAGGCGTTTCGCGTCGCCCTGGCCTGGATTCGGGCGCAACGGCTGCCCTGGAAGCTGGTCCGCATCGCCGCCGACGGCCTCGCCCACAAGATCACGGTCTGCATCGCCGCGGACGAGCGGCAGGACGTGCGCGACGCCGGCAAGGCGCTCGGCCGGGCGCTGTCGATGCGGGTGCTGATCCGCCAGATCGGCTCCCGCGACCTCGCCAAGACCCTCGGCGGCGTCGGCCGCTGCGGCAAGGAGCTGTGCTGCAGCACCTTCCTGCCCGACTTCCCCAAGACCAACATCCGCCACGCCAAGGACCAGAACCTGGCCCTGTCGCCGGCCAAGACCAGCGGCGTGTGCGGCCGACCCCTGTGCTGCCTGTCGTACGAGCACGACAGCTACCTGCAGCACCGCAAGTGGGTCCCCCGCCTCGGCAAGCGGGCCCGCACCGTCGACGGGCTCGAGGGGAAGGTCGTCGCCGTGGACGTGTTGAAGCACACCTGGGTGCTCCGTGATGATCGCGGCGCCCGGCACCCTCTCATCGCCCAGGACTGGGACGGGAACGCGGGACGCGAGGTCCCCGAGCCCCTGTCGGTCGCACCGGACGTAGTCCCCATGCCGGGGCGCCGCGCCCCTGGAAGAAGCTCATGACCCGCCGACCCTTCTACATCACGACCGCCATCGACTACGTCAACGGCGAACCCCACCTGGGCCACGCCTACGAGAAGATCACGACCGACGTGATCGCCCGCTGGCGGCGCTTCTGCGGCGACGAGGTGCGCTTCCTCACCGGAACCGACGAGCACGGCATCAAGGTGCAGAAGACCGCCGCCGATCACGGCCTCGACCCGCAGACCTACGTCGACGGCCTGGTACCCAAGTTCAAGTCCGCATGGGAAGCGTTGGACATCGAGTACGACCGCTTCATCCGCACCACCGATCCGGACCACGAGAAGTCCGTGCTGGAGCTGCTCCGGCGGATCCGCGACAACGGCTACCTCTTCGAGAAGACGTACAACGGCTGGTACTGCGAAGGCTGTGAGGGCTTCAAGACGGAGAAGGATCTGCCGGGCGGCAAGTGCCCCGAGCACCCCACCCGGGAGCCGAAGTGGCTGGAGGAGGAGAACCTCTTCTTCAAGCTGTCGGCGTTCACGCAGCCGCTGCTGGACCACATCGCCGCCAAGCCGTCGTTCATCGAGCCGGCGTCGCGCCGCAACGAGGTACTGAAGGTGCTGGAGGGCGGGCTCGACGACATCTCGATCTCGCGCAGCAAGGGCGCGGTGTCGTGGGGCATCGACATCGACTTCCGCCCGGACTCGGTCATCTACGTCTGGTTCGACGCGCTCATCAACTACCTGACGGGCGCCGGGTTCGGCACCGACGACGCCCTCTACGAGCGCTTCTGGCCCACCGCGGTCCACATCATCGGCAAGGACATCACGCGGTTCCACTGCATCATCTGGCCGGCGATGCTGCTGGCGGCGGGGATCCCCGTGTACGACCGCGTCTTCGCCCACGGCTGGGTGACGACCGGCGGCGCCAAGCTCAGCAAGTCGGCCGGCGGTGGCGGCGCCTCGGCCGATCCCGGCTACCTCGCGGCCACCTACGGCCCCGACGCGGTGCGCTGGTTCCTCACGTCGCAGGTGACCTACGGGCGCGACGGCGAGTTCAGCCTGGAGCAGTTCGAGAACATCTACGACGCCCACCTCGCCAACGGCCTGGGCAACCTCGTCTCTCGATCCGTCGGCATGGCGAAGAAGTACTTCGGTGGAGTCCCCGACCCCGCCGGGCTCGCCCCCGACGAGCTCCTCAGCACCGCCTGCGCGACCGCCGTGAGTGAGTGCACCGCCGCCTACGACGGCTACGCCCTGCACGACGGGGCCGCCGCCGCGTGGAAGCTGGTGACCCTCTGCAACGAGCAGATCCAGCTGCGTGAGCCGTGGAAGATGGCCAAGGACGAGGCCCGCGCGGACGAGTTGAAGGCGTTCCTCTACGGGATCCTGGAGACCCTCCGCATCGCCTGCGTGCTGCTGGCTCCGGTGCTCCCGGGCAAGACGGCGGCGGCGCTGGCGATCATCGGCGCCGAAGGCGCGGTGGAGCAGGGTCTGGAGGCGGCGACGGCGTGGGGCGGACTCCCCGTGGGCATCGAGCTGGAGCGGCCGGCGCCGCTGTTCCCGCGGCTGGACCAGATCGAGCGCGACTGACTAGTTGCGGCCCGTGGGCAGCAGCATCGTGAACGTCACCTCGGAGCGGGTCGACCGCCACTGGAAGACGATCCGTCCGCCCAGCAGGGTGGTGTAGAGCCGCGCCAGGGGCAACCCCAGTCCGCGGAACTCGTCCTCGTCGTCGGCCCGTCCGCGCAGCACTCGGCGGATGTATCCCTCGTCATCGCGGGTCAGGCCGGCGGTGTTGCGGATGGCGACGGCGACGAAGCCGCGCGACAGCTGCAATCGCACCGCCACGGGCAGGTCCGACTCCTGGATGCCGGACGGCCAGTTCCGCCCCTCCCCCAGCAGCGTCACTTCGACCCGGCCGGTGCCGGAGCGGACGGCGTTGTGGAGCAGCTGGCCGAGGGCGAGCCGAGCCGACGCCACGTCCACCCGCAGGAGCGGGTCCCGGGGCGGCGCCACCACCGTGATCGCGTCCTCGTCGAGGTCGTAGTCGCGGATGAGCGAGCGGATGGAGCTGTCCAGCAGCGTGCTGAGCTGCACCGTCTCGGTGCCGTGCTGGTCGCCGCGGTAGGCGCGAGCCACCAGGTCCATCGCGCGGCGGGCCCGCATGGCGCCACGGCGCTGCTCGGCGGTGACCTGCGGGAGCTCCAGGATCGGCTCGAGGTTCCGGTCGAACCGCGCCAGCAGCGCCTCGGTGATCCGAGCCACGTATCGGTGGGTGTGGGCCAGCTCCTGCTGGAGCCGCTCGTTGGAGCGCTGCAGGGCGCGGGTCTCGAGGTGGCGCTTCAGGGTGCGCACCAACTCGGGCTGGGTGAACGGCTTGGTGAGGTAGTCGTCGACGCCCATGCGCAGCGACTGCACCGCCGACTCCATGGCCCCCTGGCCGGTGAGGATGACGCGCGCGCAGTTGGGATCGCGCTCGGCGCTGCGTTCGAACAGCTCCAGGCCGTCCATCCGGGGCATGACGAGATCGCTGACGACCATCGCGACCTGACGCCTCTGGTCCTGCATCTGCTGCAGGGCCGCGTCGGCTTCGACGCCGTCGGGGAACGCGAGGATCTCGTGGTCGGCGAAGTTGCTCTTGAGCAGGCCTGTGATCAGGCCGCGTAGAGCGTCATCGTCCTCGGCGAGGACGATGATCGGCGGCAGCGAGTCGCCGGTGTGCGTGGTCACGCCGGAGCGCTAACTCGCGCTCGGCTTACCGCTGGGATGCACCGCGAACTTCGGGGTGCTGCCCTGATTCTCCATCTTCTTCTTCCGGGTGGATCCGGCCTTCTTCTTCTTGTTGGCGCGGATCGCCTTCGTCTTCTTGGTCAAGGAAGCCATGTCGTATTTCTCCTAAGGCGCGCGGAACATAGAGGCCGTCCCAAAACCTGTCAAGGACGCTCGAAGTCGCGGCGGTGTCCCCTGCACGGGAGCTGCTCGCGGACGGTGCGCACGTGCTCCAGATCGACCCACGTCAACGCCAGGCCGGGCCCCGCGCTGCAGCGCGCCACGACGTCCCCCCAGGGGTCGATCGCGATGCTGTGGCCGTGGCTCTCCCGGCCCGGGTTGTGCCAACCGGACTGGTCGACCGCGAGCACCCAGACCTGCTGCTCGATGGCCCGGGCCCGCAGCAGCACCTCCCAGTGGGCCTTGCCGGTGTGGGCGGTGAAGGCCGCGGGCACGAGCACGATGTCGGCGCCGCCGTCCCTCAGGGCGGTGTAGAGCCCCGGGAAGCGCAGGTCGTAGCAGACGGTCATGCCGATCCGACCGAACGGGGTGTCGGCGATCACGGCCTTGTCCCCCGGAGTGACGGTGTCGGACTCGGCGAACACGGCCCCGCCGGGGATGGCGATGTCGAACAGGTGGAGCTTGCGGTAGATCGCCCGGATCTCGCCCTGGTCGTCGATGGCGGGGGCGCAGTTGTAGACGCGGCCGGGGACCTCGGACCGCTCGGCGAACGAGCCTGGGAAGATCCACACCCCGAGCTCGGCGGCGAGCTCCCGCATCAGCGTCGTCGTCGGCCCCTCCAGGGTCTCGGCGCCGGCCACCTTGTCGGCGTCGGGTCCGATGAAGGGCCACATCTCGGGCAGGCAGATCACCTGGGCGCCCCGGTCCGCCGCCTCCCGAATCAGGCGCGTCGCGGAGGTGCGGTTGACGACCCGGTCGGAGGTGGTCGTCATCTGGGCGAGGGCGAAGCAGGCAGCCGACATGCGGGCGAGCGTACCTCGGAGTCCGTTGACCCGCGCCCCGCCCGGTGTTAGCTCAGCGGACGATGAGCAACACCGTCCAGATCCACCCCGCCCTGACCGACCGGCTCGAGTCCGAGATCGCCCCGCGCCTCGACGAGCACGGCAAGCAGGTCCGCTGCATCCTGATGTACAGCGGCGGGCTCGACTCGACGTTGGCGGGGATCCTGCTGCGGCTGCAGGGCATCGACGTGGTCGCAGTCAACATGTTCACCGGCTTCTGCCTCACCGATCACAAGCGCAAGCGGGGCGACCTGCGGCCCGACGGCACGCGCTACCAGAACGAGGCGATCGTGGGCGCGGCGGGGCTGCAGATCCCGGTCGAGGTGGTCGACGTCCGCGAGGGCTACCTCAAGGTCCTGACCGAGCCCAAGTACGGCTGGGGCTCGGCCGTGAACCCCTGCATCGACTGCCGCATCCACATGCTCGGCCACGCCAACCGCGAGCTCCTGGAGGAGTGCGACGCCCACTTCATCGCCACCGGCGAGGTGCTCGGGCAGCGGCCGATGACCCAGCACAAGCGCCAGATGCGGATCATCGAACGCGACACCGGTCTGCAGAAGATGATCGTGCGGCCGCTGTGCCAGGCGGCGATGTGGGAGACCGTCCCCGAACAGAAGGGGTGGGTGGATCGCCAGCTCCTGATGGCGATCACGGGGCGCGGCCGGAAGTCGCAGATCCAGCTGGCGAAGGACCTCGGCGTGCTGGAGTACCCCCAGCCCGCGGGCGGCTGCTGCTTCCTCACGGACGGCAACTACGGCAAGCGCCTGCGCGACGTCATCGACCACAAGCCGGCCGCGGAGCTGACCTTCGAGGACGTGCTCCTGCTCAAGGTGGGGCGCCACTTCCGCCTCCCCGACGGCGGCAAGCTCGTGGTCGGCCGCAACGAGGGCGACAACGGCATGCTCGCGGGCTTCTGGACCCTCGGTCCGTTCCTCCGGGTCGACGGCCACATGGGGCCGCTGTCGCTGTTCGTGGGCGATGAGGAGTCCGAGGACTTCGATCTCGCCATGGCCATCACGGCCCGCTACTCGGACGCCCCCTACGAAGCTCCCGTCCCCGTCCACGTGCTCCACCAGGAGACGATCCAGCGAACCGTCGACGGGGTCGTTCCCCTGAACAAGGGGGAGGAGATCCCGTGGAAGATCATGTGATGCAGACATGCCTCTTCGTGGCGATCAACGACGACGGCCGGGGAAGATGGGCTCACGCTGGCGCCGTCCGGCTCGCTCCCGCTTGGCGGGTGCCGCTGATCAGGAGACGGGGAAGCCCAGCGCCGCCCGCACGTCCCCGATGAGGTAGAGCGACCCCGCGACGAGCACTTCATCGCGCATCCCCAGCGACCGGCTCAGGTCAGCGATCGCGTCCGCGGCGGTGGGGAGGGCACGGGCCCGCGCCCCCTGCGACGTGAACTGCTCCACGAGCACCTCGGGATCCTCGAACCGCGGGCTGCTCAGGCCCCGGGTGCAGACGACCTCGTCGACGTGGGGGAGCAGCGACTGGATCATCGCGGTCCGCTCCTTGTCCTGCATCGACGCCACCAACCACACCCGCTTGGGGGGCCGGCGCCGCTCGGTCAGGGCGGCCGCGAGGGCCTCCGCACCGGCGGGGTTGTGGGCACCGTCGCACAGGAACGCGGGGGCCCCGGGGACGCGCAGGCGCTCCAGCCGGCCGGCGATCTTCGCCTCCCGCAGGGCCGTCGCGACCTGCCACGGATCGGGGGCCCGGAGGCCGGTGGTGGCGCAAAACGCCTCGACGCAGGCGAGCGCGCAGGCGGCGTTGATGCCCTGGTGCGCGCCCGGCATCCCGATCGGCACCTCGTCCAACGTCCACGTGGGTCCGCGGTAGTCGATCGCGCCGTCGCGGAGCCGGTACTCGAAGTCCCGCCCCGCGGCTCGAAGCTCACTGCCCGCGGCAGCCGCTTCCTCCTCGATGATCGCCAGCCGGTCGGGCCGCACCTCGGTGGTCACGAGCACGCCACCGGGGGGTGCGATCTTCGCCTTGGTGCGGGCGATCGCCTCGATCGTGGTGCCCAGGTACTTCTCGTGGTCGAGATCGATCGAGACGATTCCGGCGACGATCGACTCGGCCGTGCGGGTGGCGTCCAACTCGCCCCCCATGCCGACCTCGATCACCGCCGCGTCCACCTCCTGCCCCGCGAACAGCGACGTCGCCAGGAGGATCCCCAACTCGAAGAAGGTCAGCTGGTCCATGCCCGGCTGGCCCTCGAGGCGTCCGTAGACGTCCCGCGCCACCGCCTCCAGCGCCTCGGGCTCGGGGAGCGAACCGTCGACCCGAAAGCGCTCTCGGTACTCGATGAGGTGGGGCGAGGTGGTCGCACCCACGCTCCAGCCCGTGGCCGTCAGCAGCCCGCTGGCGAACGTGACGGTGGAGCCCTTGCCGTTGGTCCCCCCGATCAGGATCGACGGGAAGGTGCGTTGGGGGTGGTCCAGGAGGGCGAGCGCGCTGCGGACCCGGTCGAGGCCGAGCTTCACGCCCTGCGCCTGGACCTGGTCGAGCCAGGCCGAGAGCGATTCCATCGGGTCAGTCGAGGAGCAGCGACAGGATCTCGGCGAGCCGCGCGGGGAGATCCCGGCGGTCGACGATCTGGTCGATCATCCCGTGCTCGAGCAGGAACTCGGAGCGCTGGAAGCCCTCCGGCAGCACCTGGCGGATCGTCTGCTCGATGACGCGGGGGCCGGCGAACCCGATGAGCGCCTTGGGCTCGGCGAGGATGACGTCGCCGAGCATCGCGAAGGACGCGGCCACGCCGCCGGTGGTGGGGTGGGTCAGCAGGGAGATGTAGGGGAGCCCCTCGTCGCGCAGGCGGGCCAACGCCGCCGTGCTGCGGGCCATCTGCATGAGCGACAGCACGCCCTCCTGCATGCGGGCGCCGCCGGAGCTGTTGATGCAGATGACGGGCGTGCGCTCGTCCAGGCCGCGCTCGAACATGCGCGTCACCTTCTCGCCCACGGCCGAACCCATCGAGCCGCCCATGAAGGCGAAGTCGAACGTGCCGATCTGCACGGGGCGGCCGGAGAGCTTGGCGCGCCCCTCGATGAAGGCGGAGTTGCGGCCGGTCTTGCTGATCGAGCCGGCCAGTCGGGCCGAGTACGCCTTGCTGTCGAAGAAGCTCAGCGGATCGAGCGAGGTGACCTCCTGGTCCAGCTCCTCGAACGTTCCGTCGTCCACGAGGAAGAGGAGGCGATCCTCTCCGCTGATCTTGTGATGCTCAGAGCAGTTGGAGCAGACCATCGCCTCGGCTTCGAGCTCTTCGGAGCGGAGGAACTGCGCGCAGCCGGCGCACTTGGTCCACATGCCGGAGGTGGCGAGGCTCTCGTTGCGTTCGGTGCTCGCGGGCACCTGGCCGCCGTGAGCGCGGTGGAACCAGGCGGGGCCGGGGGAGTTGGGATCGGTCATGGCGGGCGAAATCTAACCGCGAGCGCGGTGGAGGTCCACCACGTCGGCGACGGCGTCGTGAACCCGGGGGCGCAGACCCCGAATCCGCGTGTCCTCCCGCGACGGATGGATCCGGTTGGTGAGGAGCACGATCGCGACCGCCCGCTCGGGATCGACCCACAGCGAGCAGCCCGAGAACGCGAGGTGGCCGTGCGACCGGCGGGACAGCTTGCTCCCGACCGAGGAGCCCGCGCCCGCGACGGTGTCCCAGCCCAGCACATGCGTGCCCGGCTCGGGGGGCTCGCCCCAGGCGGCATCCCGCAGATCGGGGTCCAGGAAGCCGGTGGTGGGGGCGTCCCACCAGGCCTGCGCAAACGCGGCGACCTCGGAGGCAGGTCCGAAGAGGCCGGCGTGCCCGGAGGCGCCCCCGATCGCCCAGGTGTTGCCGTCGGAGACCTCGCCCACGAGGAAGCCGCGCCGGGGGCAGTGTTCGGTGGCGGCGACGTCCCCGGTCTGAAGCAGCGCCGCCGCGACCTCGTTCCCCTGCCCCACCGGCCGGTAGCGGGTGGCCGTCAGCGCGAGGGGATCGAGGACCTCACGCGTGAAGACCTCATCGATGGGGCCGGGCAGCAGGTCCAGGAGTTGCAGGAAGCCGATGTCCGAGTAGACGTGGGGGCCCCGCGGGCCCGCGGGGATGGCGCGCGCCGCGGCCCGGGGATCGGGCTGTTCCCAAAGCGGCGCCCACGCGGGCAGGCCGGAGCGGTGTTCGAGCAGGTCCCGGAGACGCTGGTCGAGGGTCAGCTCCCCGCGCCCCACCAGCCGCAGCACGGCGGTGACGGTGTACAGCTTCGTCAGGCTGGCGAGGTCGAAAGCGGTGTCCGAGCGCACCGGCGGCCCCGGCGGATCGGCCGACGTCGTGCCCACCACGTGCTCGAAGGAGGCGGTGCCCGACGCGAGATCCTCGACCCGCAGCACGAGCCCGGAGCAGGTGCCGTCCGCGACCGCGCCCTCCAGCAGCGCCCGGAGGGCCGCCTCAGGCAAGCGGCGCCTCGCGGAACGTGACCGTGCCCGCGGCCGCATCGACCTGCACGTCGGTCCCCAGGGGGATCGCGAGGTTCGGCTGCGCGTGGCCGAACGGCACCCCCGCGAGCACCGGGATGGACAGCGGGCGGAAGACCCGATCCACGGCGGTGCGCCAGGTGACGTCGTCCCGCCCCGGTTCGTCGCAGCCGATCATGTCGCCGAGCACGACCGCGGCGACGCCGTCCAGCATCCCCGCTTGCTGGATCTGCACCAGCAGCCGGTCGATCCGGTAGGGCCGCTCGCCGACGTCCTCGAGGAAGAGCACGCAACCCGTGGTGTCCGTCTGGAACGGCGTGCCGCAGGTGGCGGCGAGCAGGGACAGCGAACCGCCCACCGACCGCCCGCGCCCCACCCCGGGGGCGATGCACCAGGCGTAGGCGTCGTCCATCGCGGATCTCAACTCGGCGGGCTTGGTGGGCGCGAACAGCAGGCTGCGCAGCCGCTCCGCCCCGGCTTCGTCGTTGCCCCGTCCCAGGCTCGCGGCCATCGGTCCGTGGATCGACGTGACGCCGCCGGCGACGGCCCAGTTCAGCAGCGCCGTGATGTCGGAGCAGCCGATGATCGTCGTCGGGTTGGCGCGGAGGCGATCGACCTCCAGCAGCGGCAGCGTCGAGGTCACCCCGTAGCCGCCGCGCATCGCCAGGATCGCCTTGCAGTCCGGATCGTCGATCGCCTCGTGCAACTCCTCGGCCCGCCGCTCGGGCGTGCCCGCCAGGTACGCCCGCTTGTCCACAATGTCCTTGCGGAACGAGACCTTGAGACCCCACCCCTCCAGCACGGTCACAGCAGGCCGAAGGTCGTCCTTGTTGAACGGCGACGCCGGCGCAACCAACCGCACGAGGTCTCCCTCGGATAGGACGGGCGGCTTGGTCAGGGAAGGAAGTCGGGCCATGGATGTGGATGGTACTCCCGGCAGGATTCGAACCTGCGACCCTCCGCTTAGGAGGCGGATGCTCTATCCCCTGAGCTACGGGAGCCTAGTATTGGCCGGAGACTAACGAAGATCCGCGAGCGGTTGGGGCATCCTTGGAACCTTGACCGGCTGTGGCCCTCGGTGGTACCCCTGCGTGCGGCACGGAAGACCATTTCAAAGGCCCCCCCTTCATGCTCCACATCCGCCATCTGTTCCTGACCCTGACGGCGGCTTCGGCCCTCGCGCTGACCGGCTGTGGGTGCAACGAGCCGCCCCCGGAGGAGGAGCCTCCGTCGGAGGCGCCGACGCCGGAGCCGCAGTACAACCGCGGCTACTACCTCGACATGGATCTGGACTCGCAGGGCCGCATCTGGCTCGCCTTCCAGGACCGGGACAACACCGCGCTGACCCTCGCCCGTGGGACCGGGAGCCCCGTCGAGCTCGAGGTATTCGCGGTCGAGGGCCAGGGTGAGGTCATCAGCGGCCTGCTGACGGGCAACTTCGACGGCGGCAACTACGCCACCGTCGCCGTCGACTCCAACGACGTGCCCCACGCCGCGCACTACGACCGGGAGAACGACCGGCTCCGCTACGCCGTCAAGGCGGGCGACGAGTGGGACACCGCCAACGTCGCCAACGGCACCGGCCAGTTCGCCTCGCTCGGCCTCATCGGCGGCAGCGACCCGATCATCGCCCACTACGACGGCGAGGCCCTGCAGGTCTCCTGGCTCGACGGCGGCTCCTGGAGCACCGAAGAGGTGGACGCCGGCACCCCCGGCGCGGGCGACGACGACGACGCCCCGGAAGCCAACGCGGGCAAGTACTCCGACCTGATGGTGGCGTCCGACGGCACCGTCTACATCGCCTACCTGGACGTCACCAACGGCGACCTCAAGGTCGCTTCCGGCGGACCGGGCGCCTGGAACGTGGCCGCCTGGCACTCCGAGGGGAGCGTCGGCGCGTGGCCGAGCCTCGCGGAGAACAACGGCACCATCTACGTCGCCTTCCAGGATCTGGAGAACCACGACCTCGTGCTCGGCACCTGGACCGGCTCCGCCCTGGACGTCGAGATCGTCGACGAGGGCGACTTTGTGGGCGCCGACTCGGCCATCGCCTGGTCCGGCGAGACCATGGTCATCGCGTACCACGACGGTGTGAACAACGACGCACTGCTCGCCACCAACGACGGATCCGGGTGGGTGCTCGGCACGCAAATGGCGGACGGCGCGGTGGGCTTCTACAACAGCCTCGCGGGCAGCGACGGCGGCCAGTTGACCTGGTCCTGCTTCGACCACACCACCACCGACATCCAGATCCAGCGCTTCTCCCTCTAGAGACGGACGGCTGACCCGTTCGCGGGTGTAGTACGATCCCAAGCTGTTGATGGCCCTGCGCATCCCCCTGTTGGTTTCGATCGCCCTGCTGGCGGGCTCGCCGGTCGTTTCGGCGTCTGATCCGGGCGTGCAGACCGCGGACACCGACGAGCGCATCGCGGCCCGCTACGGACCCAAGATCCGGCGGACGCGGGCCCAGGCGCTCAAGGAAGACCTGGACCGGGACAACATCCCGGACAAGTTCGACAAGTGCCCCGGCCAGCGCGAAGACTACGACCTCTTCAAGGACGACGACGGCTGCCCCGAGATGGACAACGACGAGGACCGCATCCCCGACGTGTACGACCAGTGTCCCGATGAGGCCGAGGACATCGACGGCTTCCAGGACGACGACGGCTGCCCCGACCTGGACAACGACGGCGACGGCATCCCGGACATGCTCGACGGCTGCCCCAACTCGGCCGAGGACATCGACGGCTTCGAAGATCTGGGCGGCTGCCCGGACTACGACAACGACGGCGACGGCATCCTCGACGCCGAGGACCAGTGCCCCGACGAGCCCGAGCGCATCAACCGGCGCGACGACGAAGACGGCTGCCCAGACTAGACCTGGGTAACTACGCCGCACGGTAGCGCGGTCTCGTCTGCTTTCGCGCTCGACCTCTTGCCTCGGTCGGGGCGCTTGTCAGCTTCCGCTGAGAATCCCGTCGCAGGCGGTGTGGCAGCTCTGAAGCATCATCTTGGTGGCGTCTTCCCGGCAGCCCACGTCGTCCAGCTTGTGGCAGGGGACCTCGACCCACAGCAGGCGGCAGGCCTTGTCCTCCATGCACTGGCGGCAGAACAGCAGGTCGGAGTAGCCCAGGCCGTCGGCCATGAGGTCCCCGATCTCGCGGTGGCAGTCCCCCAGGGTCTCCGCGCCGCACATCGCTGACTGGATGCACATCGCCCGCCCGTGCCGCCCGATGAGCCCCTGGGGCGCGCTCACGTAGAGCAGCGCGGGGGTCAGCACGGCCAGCAGGAGCAACGCGGGGCCGCGGCGAAGAATCGGGTCCAGAACGGGGTGGGCGGCTTGCCGTCGTCCAGCCGGGCCGCGAACACGGCCCCGATGAAGTCCACGGGGGGCACCAGCAGGACGAGCACGAACGTGGGGGCGACCCAGCTAGAGCCGATCCAGATCGACAGCACCAGCGACGCGAAGATCAGTGCCCCGCGCACGTTCTTGCCCAGGAGCAGGTGCGCGACTCCGAACTGACACACGATGATCAGGCAACCCAGGCCGGCGGCGGTCTTGCGCCCCTCGGTGTCCTCGATCGCCTCGACCGCGTGGGTCTCGCTGAAGCCCCCGCTCTCCAGGACCGCTTTCGCGGCCGCGGCGTCCTCGCTGGGGACCCGGATCTCCATCCGCAGGGCCGTGTTGTCGACCCCGGGCAGCAACTCGCGGAGGGCGAACGCGGGGGCCTGGACCACGAGCTCAGCCTCCTCCAACGCCGCCGCCGCGGCGCGGGCGGTCATCTCGTCCTCGAAGACGGCGACGGGGACGAAGTCGGCCATCAGCCGAGCTTCAGCAGGACCTGTCCTTCTTTGACCGCGTCGCCCTCAGCCACGCAGATCTCCGTCACGTTGCCGTCGTCGGGGGACTCGATCGGGATCTCCATCTTCATCGACTCGAGGATCGCCACCTCGTCGTCCTCTTCGACCTGGTCCCCGACCTTGACCAGGATCTTCCACACGTTGCCGGTGATGCTCGCTTTGACGTCCATGGCTACTTCCCCTTCTACTCAGGCTCGCGTTTGGTCGATCAGGCCGAGCTCGAGCGGGACCCACTGCGGCGACAGCGCATTGCGCCGCTGCGGTCGGTTCAGCGTGAGAACCGCGCGGCCCCCCTCGCTCTGGTAGATCAACGCCTCGAACTGCACGGATTCTCCAGTGACTGAGCGCGCAATCTTGCCACGCGTGGCGATTCTCGGCGGCGGGCGGGCCGGAACCGCGCTCGCGCGCGAGTTCGTGGCGTCCGACGTCGAGCTTCTGGGCGTCTGGAATCGCTCCCCCCGGCCGCGCCCCGATGGGCTCGACGGGGTCCGCTGGAACACCGGCACCCCCTCCCCTCCGCCAGCGCTGCTGGCCGCCGCCGACGTGGTGTTCCTGGCGGTCCTGGATTCGGCCATCGAAGAGGCGGCGACCGGCCTCCGGGTCAGCGCTGGCACCATCGTCATGCACCTGAGCGGATCCCGGGGCACCGAAGCGCTGGCGGGCCTGCCCGATGGGGTGATCGCGGGCTGCTACCACCCGCTCCAGTCGTTCACCCCCGGCGCCGTGCCCGCGCTGCCGGTGCCTCCGTACTGCCTCGCCATCGAAGGTGCACCCGAGGCCCTCGATGCGGCTCGGGCGCTCGCCCAGGCGACCGGCCACCCCGCGGTCACCCTCGATGCCGGGGGCAAGGCCGCGTACCACGCCGCCGCGGTGCTGGCCTCGAACTGCCTCGTGGCGCTGGAGGCGGCCGCCACCCGGGTGATGGGGCTCGCAGGGCCGGAAGGGCCGGATCGCTGGCAGCTGCTGTGGCCTCTGGTGGTGGGCACCCTCGCGAACCTGTCGGACGGCGACTTCAGCGGGGCAATTACCGGCCCGGTCCCCCGCGGAGACGCGGCGACTGTCGAGCGCAACCTCGCCGCCATCGCAGACGACGAAGGGGCCGCTGCGCTGTACCGCGCCCTGGGCCGCGCGGCCCTCGAATTGGTGCGGGATCGGCTCGATCCCGAGCGGGCTGAAGCCGTGGAGAAATCTCTTCGGGGCTGAAGCGGCCCTTGCCAGCATCCGATGGGGTCTTACAGGCTATACTCAAGCCCACGGGAGCAGCCGCAGTGCTCGACGCGTTCATCATCGAGAAGATCAAGAGGGAGCAAGAGCAGGCTCAGTCCGAGCGCATGCCCCTTCAGATCCCCACGCCCCGCCGGCCAGATCCGTCCCGGCCCTCGACCTGGGAAGACGACCGCCGCCGTGACGACGACGAACCGCGCGATCGCGGCGTGGTGATCATTGACTTCTAGGCCGAGTCTCCGAACAGGCGAGCCCGAAGCTCCGCGGCCCAGGCGCCGCTCCCCGTCCCTTCCAGCACCGAACTCGACTCGTCGCACCGGCCCGTGCGCTCCGTGAGGATCCTCGCGAGCACGGCGTGCTCCTCGGAGACCCCGGGGTGGTCCTGCTGCCACTGGGCGACGCGTTCCGCGAAGGCGGGGTCGCCGACCGTGGGCGTCTCGGACGCCGCGGCGGGCCCCAACCCGTTGATCGCGTCGATGACGAGCTGCTTGCGCGGCCCGTAGGGCACGGCCTTCAGCTCCTCGGGCTCGATCGGGGTGCCGAGCCAGATGTCCTGGCGCCCCATCCCGATCGGGAACTCGATGCGGGAGTCCATCGGATCGGCGGGCAGGCCGCCGACGAACCGGATCGGCACCACGGGCGCCCCGACCTTGATCGCCAGATCCAGGAACGCCCCGCTCATCTTGGCCACCGGGGTGCGGCACTCCAGCGACCGGGTGCCCTCCACGTGGACCATCACGGAGCGGCCAGGTCCTGCCATCTCCGCGCCGAGCTCGCCGATGATGCGCGGCAGGCTCGACTTGTCCTCGCGGTCAAAGAAGCTGATGACCTTCGGATCGACCACGCCGGGGTAGCTGAAGCAATGCTGGATCAGCTGGCCCAGCCAGGTGTGGCGGTGCTCGGCCTTGGCGAGGGTGACGGTCGGCACCGCGGTCAGGGCCGACGCGATGATCGAGAACAACAGCGACTCGACGCCGGTCTGGTGGTTGCCCAGGTAGAGCACGCTGCGGCCGCGGATCGCCTCGAAGGCGGCGGGGTCCTCCACCACGATGCGACCCACGAAGCGCTCGATGAGGCCGTAGTAGAGGTCTTCGGTGGGCCACGCGGGGCGGTCGAACCAGTCGGTCCAGAAGGACGTCACGGGAGCGATGTCGAGGCTCCCGAGGGCGTCGCCGCGCACCTCGACGGCTCCGTCGGAGGCCTCGGAGACGGCCAGATCGAAGGACGTCAGCGGGAGCCCTTCGAGCACCGAACCGGGGTGGAGGCGGTGGGCGGCGGCGACGTGCTCGCGGCGGGCGATCTCGGGGACGTCGGTGCTGCCGTACAGCGCCGCGACGGTGCCGGGGAGCCAGTCCGTGCGGGTGACGATCGAGGGCTGGAGGCGGGTGACGCCGGAGACCCGCTCGCTGAGCGCGACGCCGTCGACGAACGCGCGGTCCTGAAGGAAGCGGCGGCGGTCGGCCGGATCGGCGCTGCCCAGGGGCCCCTTGGGGAAGCAGGCTTCGACCAGCTCGAACGCGCACCAGACGGCGCCGTCAGCGATCAACTGGACCTGGAAGCGGGGGAACCGGATCGTGCCGAGGAAGCCGTCGGGGCGGACCTCGCAGCGCACCGAGCCGGTCGGCGTGGCGCCTAAGAACTCGATCCTCGGGATGCGCGCCGGGTACGCCACGGCGTGCTCGGAGAAGCGATCGTCCCACCGGTGCAGGGCGTCGTGAGGGATGCCGTGAGTGGCGCCGTCCAGGAGCAGCCCGCGATCGGCCGCACGAAGCAGCGAGGAGGCGCCGGCGCCGGTCTGCACCAGCGACTCGAGCAGTTGGAGCGCGGGACCGTGGAAGAGCGCCCCGGTTTCGTAGGGGAGCGGGCCGGGGGTGCCCTCCAGGGCGGTGAACGGCTGCGGCGAAGCGGAGGGGCGCGCGATCCGGGCCGTCGCGACCTCGGTCCCATCCACCAGGAGCCTGACGGCGTCCCCGTCGTGCTCGGTGCGGACCGAGCGCGGCCCTTCGAAGGTGACCCACTCCTTGACCCGCACATCCTCCAACGCCGTCGCCGACGTCCCCGCGAGCAGGTCCACCATCGACATCATCGGGAGCGCCGGCAGCGTCCACGTGGGGCGGTGATCGTCGAGCCAGGGCGCGGTGTCGGGGTCCAGCACGATCCCGTCGGGGGTGCCCCCTGGCACGATCCGCATGCCCAGGCCCGTCGCCTCGTAGATGCGCTTGCCGTCGACCCACAGCGACGACGTGGCGAGGGCGTAGGCACCCCGCTCGTCGGTGCCGGTCTCGGTCACTTCCACGGTCGTGGAGATGACCTTGTTCTTGGGGATGACCTGACCGCGGTACTTCCACGTCAGCGTCTTCTCCAGGGCCAGGGTCTCGAACCGGGGCTGGTCGATGCCGGCGTCCATCCCCTGGTCCAGCATGTGCCACTGCAGGGTCTGGATCATCGCCTCGATGCCCAGGGAGCCCGGCTGCACCGGATCCTGGAAGAAGTGGGCCTTGAAGAACCACTCGCCCGGGTCGACGTCCTTCTCGGCCCGAAGCACGCCGTCCCCGACGACGCTCACGCGGTCGATCATCAGCAGCCGCTTGTCCGGAAGCGACGGCCGGCCGGCGGCGAAGAAGGCCTCGGGGCGGGCGGTCAGGTCGCAGGAGCGGAGCGCTGGCGCCGTCAGGGGCGCCCGATCGTCGTCGGTGGTGGGGAGGCCGACCTGGTTCTGCAGCGCCTCCTCGGGGAAGAAGCCGAACACCGTGTCCATCCGGTAGACGGGCACGCCGTCGATGGAGCACTCCACGTCGAACGAGACGATGATCATCCCCGCGATCGCGGAGGTCCCGGTGCTCTTGACCCGGGTCAGCAGCGTGCCGCTGTCGGGGAGCAGGTCGACCAACAACGTGCCGTTGCCGTCGAGGTTGCGGAAGGCCAGTTCCTCGGGGCGGGTCAGCGCGCAGCCCATGTAGGAGGCGAGCCAGCCGCAGGGCTGCAACGCCGCCTCCAGGAGCACTGCGAACGGCATCGTCGCGGCGCCGTTGCTGTCGAAGTAGAAGGCGCCGGGCGGGATGTCGTACTCGACGTCCACCTCCATGCCGTCCTCCATCGAGCCGATGGTCCCCTGCACGCGCGTGACGCGCGACAAGAAGTGGTACGGCGGGTTGGGGAGGCGGGCGACGCGGCCGGGGCCGTCGAAGCGCTCGTAGATCGGTCCGAACGCCTCCGACGGACGTCCCTGGGCGCAGGCGAGCATCGAACGGTAGTCGAAGGCGAAGCCGTTGGCGTCGGCCACCTGCTTCGGCTCGACGTAGCCGTCCAGCAGCTCGTGCCCCTCGTCCAGCGGCCACGAGGGGATGAGTTGCAGGCCGACACGGCGGGCGTGGAACGCCTTGAGGCCGTCGACCGTGCAGAGCAGGTCCGCGTGCACGGTGGGGACGGGGCCGGCGGTGACCTCCTCCACGAACACCTCGTACGTGAGGCGCTGGCTCGTCGGCGTCACCTGCCCGCGGCACTTCAGGGCGAACGGCTCGTCCGAGACCGGCTCGAACCGCCAGCCGTCGCGCTCCACCGTGAAGCCGAGGCCCCCGAGGTAGAACGCGAGCGCTTGGAGGCAGCCCTCGAACATGAGGGTGCCGGGCATGCACGGGTCGTTCTTGAAGTGCCCGTCGAAGAACCAGTCGTCCGGCGAGATCGCCACCTCGGACCGCAGGTAGCCGCGACCCCACGGGCCGCCGTCGCTCGAGAACTCCTCGACCGGGCCGAGCAGCTGCATGTCGCCGTGGGCGATGCGCGGGGTGCGGGTGTGGGGCTGGGCCAGCTCCCACCCGGGACCGAAGCAGTCCCAGGGGCGTCCGTCGGCGAACGCGGCCACCTGATCGGCGGTGAAGGAGGACCGTGAGCCGACGACAGCGGGGGGATCGAGGCGCGGGTTCGCGACGATCTCCTGGTCCTCGGGGGTCCACAGGCAGCCGTCCGAGTCGGCCAGCTCCTGATCCGTGAAGAAACCCGCCTGCCCCGCGCGCACCGAGAGGCGGGGGGCGCCGTCCACGACGCAGTCGTAGTGGAAGAACATCAGCCTCACGTCGCCCTGGGCCGCGTGGCCGTCCAGCGCGATCTCGTAGCGCATGGTGTCGCCCACCTGGGGCAGACCGCCGTGGTACGTAAGCTCACAGCCGAGCAGCCGGTAGACGCGATCGCCCCGGTTCAGCAGGTCGACCCCGAGGTACGAGATCAGCATCAGGTCGGCCTGGCCGGACTCGATCATGATCCCGGCGGGCATGCAGCCCTGGTGCAGGTACCAGGCCTCGGGCGTGACGTCGGTCTCGGTCCAGATGGTGCCGGTGCCCATCGAGGCGGGCTCGGCGTCCAGGCCGACCACGCGATCGGCGAGCAGCAGCGGCGGCTCGGGCATGCGGACCTGACGCTCGAATCCGTCCTGCTCGGCGAACTCTGCGCCGAAGATCTCGCTGATGTTCCCCGAGGCGTGAGTCTGGAGCTGCTCACGGGTGAACGTCGGTCCGACCGGCGTGCGCTGCGAGGACGTCGACGGGGGCGTCGGGGCGACGACGGCCGGGCGGGGGGCGGAAGTGGGAGCGGCCGCGACCGGAACGGGCGCCGGGGCTGCCTGAACGGGGGGCAGGACCGCCGGGGCGGGAGACGCGGGGACGTAAGCCGGGGCGGGCGCGACGGGAACTCCGCCGCGGGCGGCGGCGAGGCTCTCCATGCCGGCGCGCTGGACCGCGAGGAAGCGCTCGTGGACCGCCGCCTGCTGGGCGACGAACTGGCGCTGCAGGTCCCCCATCGCGGCCAGGCGAGCCTTCATCGCGACCAGCCCGGGGGGACCGCTGGGGGCCGCCGGGGCGGGACCCGCGAGGACCGGCGAGGCCGGTCCAGCGGGGGCCGAGGGGGGCGCCGCTTCGGCGGGCAGCGGGGGCGTGAGGTCCTGCGGCGCGGCAGGGGCCGCGGAGGGGAGCCAGGGGGCGGGGGGCATGGTCTGCATGGCGGGAGACTCCGCGGGTAGCCGCGAGGGGATGCGCACCGGGGCCGCGTGGGCGGGGAAGCGCATGGCCCGGGTGGCGGGGGGACGAGGGGGGATCACGGCGGGGCGCGCGGGGGCGCGAAGCCGGAAGGCGGGGCCGTCGGCGCGGGCGACGTCGACCGTGCCGGTGGCGCCGAGCGTGACGGCGACGGCGGTGAGGTCGCGCAGACCGCCCGCGGCCCAGGAGCGGCCGTAGCGGCCGTCGAAGTCGAGCCCGGGGGCGGACGCCATCAGCTCGATCGTGGCGATAATGGAGGCCCCGGCGGCGAGGGCATCGGCCTCCCGCTGGAGGACGAGCACGACCGCCGCATCCCCCGAGGCCGTGGTTCGACCCTCGAGCGCGCTCAGCGCGGCCTCGTGCACGTCGTTGCAGCTCAGGTCGACGGCGCCCACGAGCGCCCGATCGAGCTCTCCGGAGGCGACCGCGCGGCAGGCCAGCGTGAGCGCGTGAGCGCCTGACTGCTCGCCTGCGGCGACACTCACGGAGGCGCCTCCGAGGTCGAACTGGGAGTTCAGCCGGTTCGCGGGGATGTTCGGCATGGTGCCGACCACGCCGGCCGACGTGAGGGTCGGCACGATCCCGTCGCGGAGCTCACGCTCGGGGGTGCGCCAGCGAGCGCCGTAGCGGCAGACCTCGGGGTCCGGCTCGAACCCCAGGAACGTGCCCGTGCGCACCGACGCGAGGCCGTCGAGCGAGGCGGCGGCTTCCCGGGCCGCGGCCAGGAGCAGCAGCTGCTGCGGCAGGGTCTCGCGGAGATCGTTGGGGGGGAAGCGCAGGCCCGCGAGGCCCAACTCGACGAAGTCGGTGCGGCCCGCCTGAGCGGTCTCGGCGCGGTGCGCCTGCACCAGCGCGGGCACGCCCGTGGCGGGGCCGACGATGGCTCCGACGGCGACGATCGCGATCGGCTCGGCGGGGGGCCGCACCGAGGGCTCCGCGGCGAGCGCAGGATCGTCCTCGGACACGAGCACGTGAGCGTTGTTTCCGCCGAACCCGAACGCGCTCACGCCGGCGATGCGGGGGCCCTCGCAAGTCCACGGCTCGGCCTCGGTCAGCAGCCGGAACGGGCCCGCCGGCAGCGGATCGGCGTGCAGCGTCGGGGGCCGCGTCTGGGCCTTCATCGACTCCAGGACCTTGATGATCCCGGCCACGCCCGCGGCGGTGATGAGGTGGCCGAGGTTCGACTTCAACGAACCCAGCGGCACGCCCTCGCAGCCTGCGAAGACTGCGCCGGTGCTCCGCAGCTCGGTGGCGTCGCCGACGCTCGTGCCGGTGGCGTGGCACTCCAGCAGCGAGACCTCGTGGGGGCGAATCCCGGAGACGTCGTAGGCGGCCTGGATGGCGCGGATCTGGCCGGCCTCCGAGGGGGCGAGGAATCCCCTCCCCCGGCCGTCGTTGGAGAGCCCGATCCCGCGCACGATGCCGTGGATGGTGTCGCCGTCGCGGCGGGCATCCGCCAGCCGCTTCAACGCGAGGAAGCCGGCCCCCGAGGCGGGCACGAGGCCGTCGGCGTCGGCGGCAAAGGGGCGGCTGCGGCCCGACGGGCTCATCGCCTGGAGCGCGCTGAAGCCGACGTGCAGGAAGAGGTCGTCGGACCGGTTCACCGCCCCCGCCAGCGCCACGTCGACGGTGCCGTCGTGCAGCTGATCGCAGGCCAGCTTGATCGCGTAGAGCGCCGAGGCGCAGGCCGTGTCGAGGCAGAAGGTGTCGGGGCTGAGCCCGAGCGCTTCCCGCACCAGGGCCGCGGCGCCGCCGGCCATGAACCGGTTGCGGGCGTCGGGGCGCTCGCCGCCCGTCCAGACCGCTTCGGCGAACCGCGCCATCTCCGTGCTGGGGAAGCCGAGGTTGCCGAACACCGCCGAGACGCGGCCGCGATCGACCGCGCCCGTGCGGTCATCGCCGGCGTCCCGCAGCGCCGCGCGGGCGCAGTGCAGCGCCCACACGAACAGGGGATCGAGGCCGTCCAGCGACGAGGCGGGAACCGCGAATCCGGAGGGGTCCCAGACGCCCTCGAAGCCATGGACGTAGCCGCCGCGGTCGGACCAGGTGCGGTCGGCCGAGTCGCCGTCGTCTCCGACGAGGATGTCCTCACGATCGACCCGCCACCGTCCGGCGGGCGCCGACGAGACCAGGTCACGCCCCTCCAGGGTAGCCCGTCCGAGCTCCTCGGGGCTCAACGCCCCCGGGAGCACGCAGGCGCGACCGACGATCGCGATGGGTGCGAACGACACCGACCGGGCCCTAGGCGCGCGCTTCGGGGCGAGTCTGCGGCCGCAAGATCAGCTCGACGTCGCGGAGCTCGGCGAAGCGAGCTCCCCGCGCATCGAAGAAGAGCACGTCGGCGAGGCCTCGGTTGGTACCCGCCGTGCGGCAGGTGGCGGCGCAGTGCACCGGCCCCTCGGGGAGGCCGTCGGCGGCGTGGCGGTACTGACCGATCTTCATCGGCAGCGCCGCTCCGCCCAGCGCCGAGCGCGCCCACAGCAGGAGCATCTGCAGCCCACCGTCGAGCGCGGCTACGTCCGTCTCCCACGCTTCCCAGTTCCACTTGGCGGCCTTGACCCCCTTGAGGGTGCCGGAGATGCCGTCGGCGGCGACCCCGTCCAGCTTGTCGATGACCTGGAAGTCGGCCTCGTGGAAGAGCACGTCCCCGTAGATGGGAGCGTCCGCCCAGGGGTTCAGGGTCAGCGGCGGCGCTGCGGTCGTGTCCGCGGCCGAGCGCTGCGGCACCAGGGTCGCCTGGGCCCGGTAGTGCAGCGTGCCGGTCGGACTGCTGAGCTCGAGCGCGAGCACCGCGCCCCGCCCGTTGGACAGCTGCCGCGCCGTCAGCACGAGCCGGTCGCCGGCCCCCTCGAAGTCCCGCAGCTTGATGCCGCTGAGCACCTGCAGGTCGCCGAGCGACTCCAGCTCGAGGTCCGGGCGGAAGGCGCGCGCCATCCGGCTGAACCACTCCAGCGCGAGCACGACGGGGACGACCACGGTCCCCCCGATGGTGTGCCCCGCGAGGTACCCGTGAGTCTGTCGGCTCACGGTCACTCCGAGCCGCAGCGGAACCACTTCTCCGCTGGCCGACAGCAAGGCTTCGGCCCTCGGCTCACCGCCGAGGACGAGGTCGATCTGGTCGGACTGGCCGGCCGTGAGCTCGTCCACGAACATGCGCGCCCCCACCTCCAGCGGGATCATCGCCACGCCGAGGGCGTCGAATCGAGCCGCCAACGCGGGCGTCACCATGCCGCCCTGCCACGGCCCCCAGCCCATCGACTTGACGACGACGTCGCCGCCGCGGGCGAACGCCTCGGCCTGGGCGGTCCGGTTGAGGGTCTCGTTGGCCATCGCGTAGGCGACCTGCCCCTGGTTGCCGCACCGGGCGGCCACCGAGGAGAAGACGCAGAGCACCTTCAGGGGATCGTCCGCGAGCGCATCGAGCAAGGCCCGGAGTCCCTCGACCTTGGTGTCGAAGACGCGGTCGAACTGCTCGTCGGTCTGCTCCGCGATGAAGCGGTCGGCGAGCACGCCCGCGCCGTGCACGAGGCCGGCGATGGGCCCCCACTCGGCGCGGATGGGCGTGAGCGCGGCGTTCAGCCCCGCGGCGTCGGTGACGTCCACGGCGCGGTAGGCGGCTTCTCCCCCGGCGGCGGCGATGGCCTCCAACGTGCCTCGGACCTCCCGGCCCGCGAGGATGCGGCGCACCTGCGCGCCCAGCTCTTGCGGGGTCACCGCACGGCCGGAAGCCTTGGCGTCGCCCAGGAGCGCTCGCTTGAGGCCGGCGTCGTCCACGGCGTCGGCGCAGCAGGCGGGTTCGTCGATCAGCGGGGTGCGTCCTAGGAGCACGAACCGCGCCTTCGTGGCGGCGGCCCACTCGATGACGCAGGCCGCGGTCACGCCCCGGGCTCCCCCGGAGACCACCACCACGTCGCCGGCGTCCAGCGGCGAAGCTCCGGCCTCGACCGGCCGCTCCACGGAGCGCAGCGTCGTGCGCAGGCCGTCAGCGCCGAGCCCGACCTCGATCTCGGGACCGCCCAGCAGCAGTTCATCGGCCAATGCACCCGCCAGCGTGCGATCGCCGCGGTCGCTCCGCTGCAGATCGATCGCCTTCAACGAGGCGGTCGGCCACTCCTGCGCGGCGGTCTTGACCAGCCCCGCGAGGCCGGCGGCGAACGCCTGGGAGCGGACCAGGTCGGTGGCACCGAAGCGCCCCCCCGAGTCCTGCACGGTGACGAACAGTCCGCCGTCATCGGTCATGCGGGGCGCGATCGTGCGAGCGGTGCGGAACGCATGACGCTGAAGCGCGATGCCCGCCTCGTCCGTCGTCGCGTCCGTGCCGAGGAAGAGCACCGCCGGCGCATCCGGCGTCGCGTCCGACACGCTCTGCGCAGGCAGGCCGCGGGCGGTCAGCTCCTCGACGAGCGCGGAGCCCAGCGAGCCGCCACCGACCACCTCGATGCGGGAGGCCCCCAGCAGCCCGGGCTGGGCCAGCCCCACGGCGGGAGCGGGCACGACCTCGGTCACGTAGCGGCCGAGGTGCGAGAGCGCCTTCGCGGGAACTTCCGGGGCCGCCGCCTCAGCGGGAGCGTGATCGTTGGACGTCGAGCCGAGCAGGCCCTCCATGTAGTCCACGATCTGGCCGAGGGTGCGCAGCGCGGCCATCGCGCTGGCGTCGACTTCCGGCATGCCCGGAGCCTGCTCCTCGACCGCCGCGAGGATCTCCACCCGCTTGATCGAGTCGATTCCGAGGTCGCCCTCCAGGTCCATGTCCCGCTCGAGCATCTCCGCGGGGTAGCCCGTCTTGTCCGACACCACCGCCAGCATCACCGCGTGCAGGTCAACGGCGGGGGCCGCGGGCACCGCTGGGGCAGCCGCCGTCGTCGCCGGGGAGGTCCCCAGCAGGCCCTGCATGTAGTCGACGATCTGGCCGAGGGTGCGCAGCGCGGCCATCGCGCCGGCGTCGACTTCCGGCATGCCCGGAGCCTGCTCTTCGACCGCCGCGAGGATCTCCACCCGCTTGATCGAGTCGATCCCCAGGTCGCCTTCGAGGTCCATGTCCCGCTCGAGCATCTCCGCGGGGTAGCCGGTCTTGTCCGACACCACCGCCAGCATCACCGCGTGCAGATCCACGCCGGGAGCGGCGGGCACCGCGGGGGCAGCCGCCGTCGGCGCCGGGGAGGTCCCCAGCAGGCCCTGCATGTAGTCGACGATTTGGCCGAGGGTGCGCAGCGCGGCCATCGCGCCGGCGTCGACTTCCGGCATGCCCGGAGCCTGCTCTTCGACCGCCGCGAGGATCTCCACCCGCTTGATCGAGTCGATCCCCAGGTCGCCTTCGAGGTCCATGTCCCGCTCAAGCATCTCCGCGGGGTAGCCGGTCTTGTCCGACACTACCGCCAGCATCACCGCGTGCAGGTCAACGGCGGGGGCCGCGGACGGGGCGGGGGCGGGCGCCACGACCGGAGCCGGGGCGGGGGTCGGCACCACGACCGGCGTGGACACCGGAGCCGCGACCGGAATCGGGACCGCCGTCGGGGCCGGAGCCATCGCCATCGGGGCCGGCATCACCACCGGCGCGGGCGTCACGGCCGCGACCGGAGGGGTCCACGCCGACGGAGCGGCGGCGGCCGGGGCGGTGCCCGTCATCGCCGTCAGGCCGGCGAAGCTCGCCTCGATCGTCTGCAGGTACGCGGTGTGCGAGTGAGCCATCGCCTGCTGGTAGGCGGCGTGGGCCTGCGCGCTCTGCGTCTGGGCCTCCTGCCAGGCGGCGATCCACGCGTCCGACGCGGGCGACGAAGCGACGGGAGCGGCTGCAATCGGCGCCGCGGCGGGAGCCGGGACGAACGCCGCCGTGGCGGGCCGGGGCGTCACCGCGGGGGCCGAGGGGGTCGGGGGAGCGGCCGCCGGAGCAGGGGCAGCAGGCTGGGGAGCCGGTCGGGTCACGATTCGTTCCTCGGGGTTGGGAGCGGGCAGCTCCGCGGCCCCGCCGGCGGGCGGGTACAGCTTTCCGTAGTTGGCGCCGTCGATCGGCAGGGCGAGCTTCGGCTTCGGCCGCGCGGCCACATCGACGGGCTCGTCGTAGCCGGTCCAGAGGGCATCGAAGTCGAACGAGACGCCCGCCGCGGTCAGCCGCGCGAGTCCCTTCAGCAGCGCCTCGACGCCGTCGCCCCGCTTGTTGTCCAGGGCCACCGCGTGGTGGGGACGATCCCCGAGGATGCGGCCGACCAGGCCGGTCAGCACGGAGCCGGCGCCGACCTCGATGAAGGTCTCGATGCCGGAGGCGGCCATCGCCTCGATCAGGCTCACGAACCGCACCGGCGCGCCGATCTGGCGGGCCAGGGTGACGCCGGGGGCGTCGGCGTAGACCGCGGCGGACTCGCCGGACCACACCGGAACCGTGGGCGCGCCGAAGTCGATGCCGGCGAGGAAGGTGCCGAACGGGGCCGAGCTCGCCGACACCACCGGCGAGTGGAACGCGGTCGCGACGGTCAGCCGCTGGAACCGCACGCCCGCGTCGGTCAGCGCCGCCTCGGACGCCTCGATGCCCTCGACCGTGCCGGAGATGACGACCTGGGTCGGGGCGTTGTGGTTCGCCAGGGCGACGCCGTCGCCCAGGAACGGCTCGACCTGTTCGATCGTGGCCGTCACGGCGGTCATGGCGCCGGGGGTCGACGCCGCTTCGGCCATGAGCTCGCCGCGCTTGCGGGCGACGGCCAGGAACGCCTCCTCGTCCAACACACCGGCGGCGTGCAGGGCGCTCACCTCGCCGAAGCTGTGGCCGGCGACGGCGTCGGGGGTGATGCCGAGGGCTCGCACCATCGCCAGCACCGAGGCGCTGGTGACGCCGAGGGCGGGCTGGGCCCACTCGGTGGCGCGCAGCGTGGCCTCGTCGGCGGCACGATCGGCGTCGGTGAACTTCGGGCGGGGGTGGACGACGTGGTCCAGCCGGCGGTCCCCGTCCAGCGGGTGATCCGAAGCGCGATCCCACGGCCCGCGGGCCGCATCGAAGGTCATCGCGAGGGCGCCGCCCATGCGCAGGTACTGGCTCCCCTGCCCCGGGAACAGCAGCGCGATCCCACCGGAGGCCGAACCGACGCCGTACGCGGTGCCGTCGGGGCTCGTGAAGGGCTGATCGGGGGTCTTGGCGATCGCGGAGGCTGCGCGCTCCAGGCGAGTCGCGAGCTCCTCGATGGTGCCGGCGAGGACCGACAACCGCGCGGGCGAGGACGCGTCGAAGCCCCGCTGGGTCTCCCACGCCAGGCGCTGCAGCATCCCCGGCTCAGACGCCCGGGCGATGAGCGCCCGCGCCGAGTCCGCGAGGGCCGCTCCGTCGGCGCCGCCGAGCACGAACAGCTCGCTGGGGAGGGTGCGCAGCCGATGGCCGGGCCGGCCCTCACCGACGTACTCCTCGAGCGTGAGGTGGAAGTTGCTTCCGCCGAACCCGAAGGCACTCACGCCCGCGCGACGGGGATGATCCGACGGCCGGATCCAGGGGCGCGCCAGGGTGTTCACCGCGAACGGCGAGGCGTCGAGGTTCAGAGCCGGGTTGGGCCGGTCCACCTTGATGGTCGGCGGCAGCGTCTTGTGGGTGAGCGCCATGACCGCCTTGAACAGGCCCGCCGCCCCCGCCGCCGCCTTCGTGTGGCCGATCTGGGACTTCACCGAGCCCAGGGCACACCACGGCTCGGTCCGCCCATCGGACTCGAACACGAGCGACAGGCCCTTGAACTCGGCCGCATCGCCCGCCTTGGTGCCGGTGCCGTGAGCTTCGACCAGCTCGACGGTCGAGGGGGAGTAGCCGGCCCGGTCGTACGCCCGCCGCAGGGCTGCTGCCTGCCCTTCGGGTCGAGGCGCGTAGACGCTCTTGGAGCGCCCGTCGGAGCTGGTGCCGATGCCCTTGAGCACCGCGTAGATCTGGTCCCCGTCGCGCTCGGCGTCGGAGAGCCGCTTCAGGGCGACCATCGCCAGCCCCTCGCCCAGCATGGTGCCGTCGGCCTGGTCCGAGAACGGCCGGCAGTCCCCTGTCGGGCTCAAGGCCGGGGTCTTGCTGAAGCACATGTACATAAAGATGTCGTTGAGGGTGTCGACTCCGCCGGTGATGACCAGGTCGCTGTCGCCGAGGTACAGCTCCTGCGCGGCCATCGTCAGCGCCGAGAAGGTCGAGGCGCAGGCCGCGTCGGTGACGCAGTTGGTGCCGCCGAGGTCGAGCCGGTTGGCGATGCGCCCCGCGACCACGTTGCCGAGCAGCCCCGGGAAGGTGCTCTCCTGCCAGGGCACGTAGTGGTCGGAGATCCGCTCGCAGACCGCCTGGACGTCGGACTCGCTGAGGCCGTGCTCCCGCAGGGACTTGACCCAGACCGGACGCTGCAGCCGGCTCACCATCGTCGCGAGCAGCTCCTGCGCCGACGTCACCCCGAGGATGACCGACATCTTGCTGCGGTCGATGGTGTCGAACTGGCTCCCGGCGGCGTCCCGCAGGACCTGCTCGGCCACGATCAGGGCCAGCAGTTGGGACGTGTCGGTGGCGGGCACGATGCTCGGAGGCACGCCCCACCCCATGGCGTCGAAGTCGACCTTGCCGAGGAAGCCGCCGCGCCGCGCGTACGTCTTGTCCGGCGCGCTCGGATCGGCGTCGTAGTAGTCCTCGGGGAGCCAGTGCGTGGCGGGCACGTCGCTGATCAGATCGGTGCCGGCGAGGATGTCGCGCCAGAAGCCATCCGCGGTGGTGGAGCCGGGGAAGTGGGCGGAGACGCCGACAACGGCGAGATCGGGGCGGGATGCGGTCATGACGAACCTCTAAGACAGGGGTCGAGGACGGAAGTCGAAAGCGGTAGCGGGGACGGGGACGCCGTAGCTGCGCAGCTGCTGTGCGCGGGTGATCGCGGCGGCCCCCTCCATCAAGTTGCGGGCGGTCTGCACGACGGTGCGCTGCGCCGGATCGGCCAGGAACGTGCCCTGGGTCCAGCGGTTGAACGCCCCCATCGCGGGGCCGCACCAGATCTGCCAGTCGGTTCGGCGGGAGTCGTCGCCGCCGATGGCCCAGCGGCTGCTCTGGCCCAGGTAGGACCGGAACACGAGCGCCATCTTGTGCTTCGGATCGGCCGCCGCACGCGCGTTCTGCGCGGGGTCGCGACCGGCCCAGAAGGAGCGGGTGGACTCCCATGCTTCGGCGAAGGTGCAGCGGAGCATCTGCTGCTCGACCTTCGTCGCCTCCGCCGCGGGGATGTCCTCCCAGCGCGCATGGGTCCGGTACAGGTCGTAGAGCTTGCGGCCGCGGACCGCGAACATCGTCCCGCGCCTCAGCACCTGGACCTCGACGCCCAGCTCGAACATGTCGGCGGCCGGCGCCATGATCACGTCGGCGACGCCGGCATCGGCGAGCATCGCCCGCCCGCCCGCGTCCAGGCCCGACTCCACGCAGGCCTGATTGACCGAGCCCGTGAGCACGTAGGCGGCGCCCAGGGCAAACGCGGCGGCCACGGCGCTGGGGGTGCCGATCCCGCCCGCGGCGCCCACCCGGATCGGGCGTGAGTACGCGTGGCTGCTGGCGATTTCGTCGCGAAGCGAGAGAATCCCGGGGAACAGCGAGGTGAGCGGGCGGTTGTCCGTGTGCCCGCCAGAGTCCGACTCGACGGTGATGTCCTCGGCGACCGGAACGCGACGCCCCAGACGCCCCTCCTCGGCGGTCAGCAGCCCCTGGGCCACGAGCGCATCCAGCATCGCCTCGGGCGCAGGCTCGAGGAACCGGCGGGCGACCTCGGGGCGCGAGATCTTGGCGAAGACATGCCGCTCGCGGTGGATGCGGCCGTTGGGCTCCTGCCGGAGGCCGGTCAGCGCGTAGCGCACGATCGCCGGCGTCAGGGCCATGTACGCGGCGGCGGAGACCCGCTTGACCCCCGCGCGGAGGTACAGGTCCGCGACCGCCTCCTCGAGCGCCGGTTCCGCGGGCGAGTGAATGAGGTTGGCGCCCCAGGGGCTGCGATCGCCCAGTTCGCGCACCAGCTCGTCGACGGCCGTCTCGACCCGGGGCAGCGACAGTCCGGCGGCCCCGAAGAACCCCAGGAAGCCCGCGCGCGCCATCTCGATGACCAGGCGCGTGGTCGCGATCCCGTTGGCCATGGCACCGGCGACGTAGGGAAAGCGCACGTCGTGCACCTCGGAGAAGCTGCGATCACCGAGCCACTCGGGGAACAGCGGGGGGAGCGAGGCGAGCAGGGGCCAGGCCTCCGCTCCGGGGGCGCCGACCCGACCTCCCAGACCGACCCCGACCGCGCCGGATCGGGGGTCCTGAATCAGGTGCGCGGGCTCGCGCACGCGATGCGCGGCGGCCTGCAATCCGGCCGGATCGAAGACCGGGCTGGTACCGTCACCGGTCCATCGGCCCTGGGCGGGGAGGCTGGATGACATGCGATTCCTCATGCGTTTCAGGGAGCAAGCCCGCCACCTGGCGGCGAATGCCACTCGGTGGCAATTGGCACCGAGGCGCAGGATATACTCGATCCATCGCCGAAACGCTCCGAGAAAGAAAAAAGGCTGAAGCGCGAGCACGCGTGCTCGAGATCTCGCAGGAGCTGTTCCGCAAGCAGGGGTTCGACGCCTCGACGCTCGAGGAAATCTGCGATCGCGCGCAGATCAGCAAGCGCACCTTCTTCCGCTACTTCCGGGACAAGGAGTCCCTGGTCTTCCCCAACCGCGAGCAGCGGCTGGAGGACTTCGAGAGCTTCCTGCAGCTTCCGCTGCCCCAGGAGAACCCCTTCGACACCCTGCGCAAGGCGACCCGGCTCTACGGGGCCGAATACAACTCCAACCGGGTCGCGATCCTCGCCCAGCAGAGCCTGGTCCACGGATCAGGACACCTGCTCGCGCGCGAGGCCGAGATCGATCGCGACTGGGAGCGGCAGATCGCGCTCGCCTTCGCCCGCAAGGTCGGCGGCGGCGAGTCCGTCGAGCTGTGGTCCCGGGTGATGGCCGGCGCCATCATGGGGGTCGTGCGATCGACAATGTCCTACTGGTTCGAGCGCAACTGCGAGGACAACCTCGTGGACCTCGGGCTGGATGCGATCGACAAGCTGGAGAAGGGCTTCCCCATCGGCCCGTCGTAGCGGCCGCGGCGGGGGATGAATGGTGGAGGAGGCGGGAGTCGAACCCACGACTTCTGCCTTCGGAGGGCAGCACTCTATCCAGCTGAGCTACTCCTCCACAGGAGCGCGACCGACGGGCTTATAGCGGCCCCGGACGCTGATCTCAACCGCCCACCCACTCGCGGATGGCGGGGAGCACGACGCTGTCCCAGTCCGGGCCGAGCCGGTCCTCGCAGAACTTCACGAAGAGCGCATCCAGGATCCCAGTGGCCTCTTCGAGCAAAAACATTCGCTCGTACAGCCGCTCGTCCTCGCCGTCCTTGCACTCGGCGGGCACCTTCAGTCCCGCCAGCTCCAGCCCTTCGGCGCGCAGCTCGAGGCTGTACTCGCGCTCCTTGACGCGGAGCCCGAGCCGGGCCGCGTCGATGGTCTTGCCCGCCATCATCGCGGTGCGCGCCTCCGCCGTCGTGGCCGGTGCGCCGCCCTTCAGGTCGCTGGTCTGGGGCTGCTCCCCGGGCGTGCGAAACACGATCCGGTCGTCGATCCAGAAGTCGACCTCGCCGAACGGGGCGAGCTCAAGCTTCCCGAAGTTCTGCTCGCTGGCCCACCACGTCCAGATCAGGAATTCGCGCCCCAGGAACCGGGACGCGGGGTGGTCGATGAGCTCTCGGTCGTTGACGTCGAATTCGCTCATGTCAGGCCTCCGGGGGGCGGTAGTCGGAGTGGCCGATCACGTCGACCCGCGTCATCCACGCGTCCGCGTTGCGATGCTCCGCCACCAGGTCCACCGGACCGATCGCGCGCGTCTCCAGTCCGAACGACTGGGAAAACAGGATTCGGAACGACTCGTTGACCTTCGCCGAATTGGTGAAGATCCGGATCGTCTCCTCCTTCAGATCCCAAGCGATGTCATGAGCCGCGACCGACGGCAGCTGCCGCGGGAACAGCTCCAGCTCGAGCTGCTCCTTGATCTCGCCCTTGACCCGCGCGGGAATGCGCTCCCGCCCGGTCTCCGCCAGCCAGTCCTGGATCCGGAGGTCCAACAAGGCCGCCAGGAGCTTGCCCGGCAGCTTCTTGTTGTCGATCCGGAAGGACCACGCGAAGTACTGGTTGAAGAAGCACCCTTCGTGGGTGAACTCGGTCACGCAGAGGTTCTGGAGAGACACCCACCCCAGGTTCTCACCGCCACGGGCGGACGAGGGGGGCTCGCGAAAGCGGTGCTCGTGCAAAGCACTGAGCCACTCGTCGCGGGGGATCGATTCGGGTTGGTTGAGGACGCGGTAGCGGCGGCAGCCCATCGCGCCAGTCAGCAGCGGCATAGGCGAGGGAGTATATTGGGAGGCCGCCCAGCGTCAACGCGTCGCCCCGAGTCCAAAACGAATGAGTCGCACGGTCGTCATCCCCAGGTTCCAGGTGATCCGCCGCGGTGAAGTGATCCGCGTCGTACCCCTGCATCGGAACCAACTCGTCATCGGCAGTGAAGACGGCGCACATCTGCGCCTGAAGCACCCCGCGATCGCCCCGCGGCACCTCGAAATCAACGTCGTCGACGGCCGCTTCCTGGAGGCCGCCAACCTCGCCGGCGAAGGCCGCGTGCTGTTGGGCAACCAGCCCATGAACAAGGCCCGCCTGCGCGAGGGGGACGAGCTCGATCTGGGTCCCGTGTCGCTGCGGCTGACCTACCAACGCTCCGACAAGACCTCGGACCGGATGAACGCGCTCGCCAAGCCGGTCCCGGGCGCGACGCCCGACGACACCGATGACGAGCCCACCGTCGACGACATGCCCGTGCCGAAGCTCCCGGAGCGAGCCCCCGCCGCCACCGCGGTGCCGACCGCCGCGGCGATGAGGGCGGTGGAGCAGGAGGCGACCGTCGTCGGCGCGGCCCACGGCATCGAGGAGGAGGCGACCGTCGCCGGGGACCTGCCCCCCACGGCGATCCCCGTGGACCCGATCGCGGCCGCCGGAGTCGACGTCGACCTGGACGACATCGTCCTGGATCCGACCCCCATCGTCGTCATCGAGCCCCCGGGAGGCCGTCCCCAGCGCGTGCCCCTGCGCGTGGGCAGCTTCGTCGTCGGCGCCGGCCGCTGCGCCTTCCGCCTGAGCTACCCGGGCGTCGCCCCCGCGCACGCGGAGATGATGGTGATGCCGGACGGCGCGGTGTACCTGAAGCACCTCGCGGGCTCCGGGCTGCTGACCCTGCGCAACGGCGCGCCCATCCAGTTCTCGCGGTGGACCGCCGGCGATCGGCTCCAGGTCGGCCCCGTCTCGATGCGCCTCGAGTTGGAGCCCGCGGCCTCGGCGGTCTCGTCGATTCCCACCCGGGTCAAGGGCGAGCCCGCGGCTGCCCCGCTGGCCGCGGCGGCTCCGGCTCCCCCACCGCCCCCCGCGGCCAAGCCGCTGCCTCCGGACAAGCCCCATGCCCCGAAGGCGCCGCGCCCCACGCCCGTGCGTCACCCGAGCGGCTCGCAGCGGCTCCCCTCGATGACGCCCGCGCCGGGCGCCCGCACCCCCACGCCCCCGCCGATGCCCGCCCCCGTCGCGGCGCCGCCCCCCGCCAAGCCGCCGCTGGTGAAGCGAAACACGGGCCGATTCAAGAAGCAGCCCGGCCTCGTCAAGCGGAACACCGCCAGCAACCGCAAGCCACCCTCGCGCAAGTTGGAGCAGGCCGGCTCGCCCCTGGTGCGGACCAACACGGTCTCCGTTTCGCTGGACGTGACGACCCAGGAGACGATGCAGGCGCTCTACTTCGACGACGACGTCGAGTACACGCGCCCCTGCTTCCAGCGCGCATTGCTGCCCACCATCGTGATCCTCCTGCTGATCGCCATCGGCCTGCAGGTGGGACTGCAGTTGGGGCTGTTCGGCGGCTCCAGCGGCAACGTCGCGGGGACCGCCCGCACCGCCACCGGCGCCAGCGGGTTGGACGCGGGGGTCAACGGCGCCATCGGGGGCGACGGCACGATCACGATCGGCGACCCCACCGAAGACCTCGGCGCACGACGCGCCCGCGCCGGCAGCTCGGGCTACGACTACGGTGGCCCCGGCAACATCGACTGGGAGGACAACCGCACCGGACGCATGGTCATTCGGGGCGGCGCCTACTCCACCGACCACGACGGCAAGGGCATCGACGCCCGCACCGCCGAGGACATCGAGCGCAACCGCCCCCGCCCGTCCGTGGACATCGAGCGCGACGCCTCCGTGGACGCACCCGAGACCTCCGGTGGCAGCGGCAACGGCTTCGTCAAGATGAAGGACGTGGAGAAGGTCATCTACGATAACGGGCGCAAGCTGAAGTACTGCTACACCCAGGCCCGTCAGGACGATCGCAAGCTCGAGGGGCTCATGTGGCTCACCCTCACGCTCGCCACCGACGGGCGCATCCGAGGCGTGGTCGCGGAGCCCCGCTCGACCCTCAAGAGTGAGGCGCTCCGCTCCTGCCTCGAACGGCAGCTCTACTCGCTGTCGATGCCGAAGCCGACGGGCGGTCCGGTGACCTTCTCGTACCCCTTCGAGTTCCGCGCCAGCGAGTGAGACCGGCCGCCGCCCGGGGCCTGGCGATCGGGCTGGGCATCGTCATCGCGAGCGTCGCCGCCGAAGGAATCGCCCGCGTCGTCCGCGGCCCCGACCTCGTCGCCATCGTCGAAGCCGGCTTCGAATCCGCCGGGGACTCCACCGCCATGGCCGTGCGGGTCGACGACGGTCGAGTCTATGGCGCCCGCCCCAGCCACGTGGGCCCGACCGTGACCATCAACTCGCAGGGCGTGCGCGGTCCCGAGCGGCCGATCAACCGCCCCGACGGCGTACGCCGGGTCGTGCTCCTGGGTGACTCGGTGGCGTTTGGCGCCGAGGTCGATCAGGGCAAGACGATCGCCCCCCGAACCGAGGCGCTGCTGGGCGGCGGCTGGGAGGTCTGGAACCTCGGCTTCCCCGGCTACAACACCCGGCAGGAAGCGGCCGCCCTGGACGGACTTGGGGCCCGCCTCACCCCCGACGTGATCGTGGTGCTGTGGGTCACCAACGACGCCGCCTCCCTGGAGATCCCGCTGGGCGGCTCCGCCGACGGCCCCGCCCTGTACGTGCAGCGGCGGGTGCACCTGCTCCCCGGCCTGAGCGAGGCGTCGCAGGTGGCGCTGTGGCAGCGATCAGCGTTGTTCCGGTCCCTCGGCGATGCCCTCGGGGGACCGGACGAAGTGGTCCTCGAGGAGCGGGAGCACCGCGCCGCCATCGCCGCCATCGCCGCCCGCGCCGAGGTCCTCGGGGCGCCCCTGATCTTCGCGATGATGCCCCCGCTGATCGACTACCCGGGCTGGCAGGAGGCCGGCTACGCGGGCCGCCCCGCGCCGCCGTGGTCGACCGATCCGGTGTGGCGGGCCGCCCGCTCCGAAGCCCAGGCGGCGGGCGCGACGGTGCTGGACCTGACCCTCGCGCTGGCGGGGCACCGGCCGACCGATCTGCAGGTGGACGAGATTCACCCCAACGAAGCGGGGCATCGGTTGATCGCGGAGTTCCTCGCGCCGCGAATCGCGGACGCCGTGGGGGACTAGCCCAGCGAGGCGAGGAGCGAGCGGCTCTGCTCGGCGTGGGGGGAACCCAGCTCGATGCTGCGTCGCAGCGTGATGCGCGCCTCATCGGGGTGCCCCATGCGCATCAAGACCATGCCGAGCCAGTGGTAGGGCTCGCCGTTGCGCGGGTCCAACGCGGCCCCCCGCTTCAAGGTCTCTGCAGCGCCTTGTCCAGCTCTTCGGGCCCCGCGTCCTCCATCGCTAGGTACGCCTGGGCGAGGGTCGAGTACCACTTGGCCATGTGGGGAGCGAGGCGCACCGCCTCCTCCAGCGTGCGCGCGGCCTCGTCGTAGCGGCGCCGCGCCAGGAGCTTGACCCCATTCTCGTACGCCACCTCCGCCGAGACCTTGTCCAGGGCGTTCATGATCGAGGCGACGTCGCTCTTGCGGCGCTCGGCCGCGCGCTTCTTGCGCCGGTCCAGGCGGGCCCGGATGCGGGCCTCCCGGGCAGCCCGGACGTCGGGGTGCTCGCGGCTCGCCGCCGAAGCCACCGCCTCGCGAATGCGGTCGGCCTGGCTGGCCGTGCTCCGACGCACGCGCCGCAGCTGCTCGGCGCTGATCTTCTCCACCACGCCGCCGACCACCCACAAAGCGCAGACCGCGCGGAGCGCATCGTCGTCCTTGTCGAACGGGTGCATCTGGAGCAGCTTCGGGGCGGTTCCCCCCTGCCCCATCTGGGCGATGACGTTCTCGTAGTAGTACGGGTCGACGAGCTCGCGGAGGATGAAGGGCGCGGCGTCGGAGACCTCGAGGCGCCCCTGGGCGGTGCTCAGGATCTCAGTGCACCGCTCGCGGCTGTAGTGCCCGCGGATCCCTTCGACCACGTAGTGCGTGGGCGACCGCTGCAGGCTGACTGTCTCCGGCGGCTCGTAGGTCATCGGGCTCTGGGAGTACTCGACGTAGTAGTTGCCGACGGTCCAGCTGAACAGCGTCGCGATGACGGCGTCTACGTTGGCCTGGTTCTCCTCGAACATCGTGCGCGCGCTGATGGCGCCGCGGGAGATCAGGACCACGCCGAGGCTGCGGTCCACGTCCATCCACTCGGTCCGAGCCTCCGCCATGGCGTCGCCATCGACCTTGCCCCCGCGGACGAGCCACTGGCTCAGGTCCATCCCGTCGATGTTGCTCTCGGCGAACACCGGCCAGCCCCGATGGAACCAGACCTGGATGACCTCCTTGCCCTCCATCACGCAGAGCTTCCCGGAGCGGCCCGTGGCGAAGAAGGAGAAGAACAAGGTCGCGACGTCGCGCTCTTCCAGGCGCCCCTGGAGGAAGTCGAGGGTGCGGTCCAGGGAGACGGCCCGGTCCAGGTCGTTGGCGTTGCCGCTCTGCGAGAGCACGCCGATGGGGCGCCCCTCCACCAACTCGGTGATGCGCCAGAGCAGCCGCTCGCCGTGCACGGGCTTGTCGAGGAAGTCGTCGACGTCGTGGAGGATGACCGCGTCGGTGACGCCGCGGATGGCCCGCTTGCCGGGCGAGACCGCGATCACCGGGATGATGGCGCCCAGCGACGTGGCCCGAACCCGCTGGATCAGATCGGCGCCGGACCCTTCTCCGGGGAGGTCCAGATCGGTGACGACGACGTCGGGCTGCTCGTCGCGGAAGATGCGCCAGGCGTCTTCGGCGCCCGCGGCGACCAACGGTTCGAGGCCGGCCCGGCGGGCTTCCTCGGTGTAGACCTCGCGCAGGATCGCCTCGCCATCGACCAGGAGAACCTTGCGTAGATTCGTGGCTGCAGCCTCGATCATATCGACGTGAGAGTTCCCGCCCGAAACGCTCCACGGGCACTGCAAGGGTACCACAGAGGCCTGATCGGTTATTCTCCGCGCCGCCCGTGTCGCGCCCTCTCCCCCCGTCCGAAGACCTCGCTCCATTCGACCGCCTCGTCGCGCTGATGCGCACGCTGCGGGGCGATGCCGGGTGCGCCTGGGATCGCGACCAGACCCTCGCCACCCTCAAGCCGTTCGCGGTGGAGGAGCTGTACGAGGTGCTCGAGGCGATCGACGAGGACGACCCGGACAAGCACCGCGAGGAGCTGGGCGACCTGATGCTGCAGATCGTCTTCCAGTCCCAGATCCGCTGGGAGGAGGGGCGGTTCGACGCTCACGACGTCTGCGCCGCGATCACGAACAAGATGATCCGTCGGCATCCCCACGTCTTCGGCGACGTGCATGTGGACGACGCCGAGTCCGCCCACGCCTCGTGGCGGCAGATCAAGGAGGCCGAGCGGCGCTCCCAGGACCGGCCGAAGTCGGCTCTGGACGGCGTGCCTCGGGCGCTTCCCGGGCTCCTGCGCGCGGTCCGGCTCGGCGCCAAGGCGTCCGACCAGGGGTTCGACTGGGATCGCCCCGAAGACGTGATGCCGATCGTCGCCAGCGAGGTCGCCGAGCTCACCGAGGCGGTCTCCAGCGGCGAGGGGGCCGCCATCGAGCACGAGTTCGGGGACCTGCTGTTCTCCCTCGCCAACCTCGCCCGCCACCTTGGGGTGGACGCCGAGCAGGCCCTCCAGGGAGCCAACGCCCGCTTCGACCAGCGCTTCCGCCACGTCGAGGCGGCCGTCACCGACTCGGGCCGAGCGATGGTCGACGTCGCGCCCAACGAACTGGAATCGCGCTGGCAGGACGCCAAGCGCGCACTTGCGGACAGCTGACGTGTTTGTCGTCCTCCTGCTCCTGTTCACCGTGATCCCGGCGATCGAGATCGGCCTCTTCGTGGTCGTGGGCAGCGACATCGGCCCCGCCGCGACCATCGCGGTGGTCATCTTCACCGGCTTCGCGGGGGCCTCC
Organism: Pseudomonadota bacterium; assembly: GCA_024229515.1. GTDB lineage: Bacteria > Myxococcota_A > UBA796 > UBA9615 > UBA9615 > JAAESI01. Next base: position 210,698 of record JAAESI010000024.1, read on the forward strand.
CTGGCACGGTTCCAGGGCACCCGGGTGCTGACCCAGATCCAGGAAGCGATGGCCCGGGGGGCGATCCCCACCGACGAGCTGATCGAAGGCGCGCTGGTGTTGTTCGGCGGCGCGCTGCTGCTGACGCCCGGCTTCCTCACCGACGCCTGGGGCATCGCCTGCCTGCTGCCACCGTCCCGCAAGCTGTTCGCGCTGGGGGTGAAGCGCTACTTCGCGCGCCGCGTGACCCGCACGGGCCCCGGCCGGGCGGAGATGAAGGGCTTCCACATGTGGACCGGCGGCGTGCGCCCGGGCCCCGCAGCCAAGGAAAAGAAGATCGATCTCGGCATCGAAGAGCCGGCCACCAACCCGGGCCCGCGCACGATCGACGCCTCCTTCTCGGTGGTGCCGGAGCCCCCCGAGGACCCCTAGAGGGGGCGGTAGCGGACTGCGTTGCGGCGGGCGTCCTCGTTGGTCGGGTCGAGCTTCTTGGCCTCCGTGAACAGCACCGAGGCCTCGTTCCAGACCGACTCGAACTTGTCCTTGTCCCGCAGGAAGAGGTCGCCTCCTTCGATCGCTCGGACGAGCGTCTCACCCAGCAGGTTCATCGCGAAGCTCAACAGCGGCGCCGGGTCCACGTCCATCGTCCACTGGCCACCCGCGATCAACGTCGTGACCGCGATGCGGGCCTGGTCCTGCGCCTCGCCCCAGTCCTCGCGGCCGGCCGCCAGGTGCGCCAGTTCCAGCCGCGGCTCGGCGAGGCGGGGCTCGCTGCGGAGAATCTCGCGAAACAGCTTCTCGGCGCGGTCGTGCTGGCCGTTCTGACGAAGCTCCAGCGCGGTCTGCATCTTCGGGGTGAGCGCATCCAGGACCGACTGATCCCAGGCCAACGCCTCCCGAACCTGCTCCGCGCTCGCCTCGTCTCCGAGGGGGGTCTGTGCGTCCGCCGCCATCGTCTACTCCTGCTCCTCGAGCGCCTCCAGCAGCGACTCGATCTGGTCCACGAGGCCCGTGCTGCCCGCCTGCGTGGCGAGGGTCCGGGCCTCTTCGAGCCGCACCTTGGCGTCCGCGGGGGAGCCAGTGTTGTACTCGAGGACGGCGAGGTTGTAGGTCACGGATGCGCGGCTGCCAAGCGTCTCCGGGGTCGTGCCCCAGGCCTGCAGGGCGCGGCCGAAGGCGGCGCGGCTGGCGTCGGCGTCGGCGTCGAACAACGCCTGCCCCGCGATCATCCAGGCATCCCCCTCCAGCTTCCGGTCCGTGGTCGTGCCGGCGAACTCGGCCGCTGACGACGCCAGGGTCGCGGCCCCCGCGTCGTCCCCCCCACCGGCGCGGGAGGCTGCCTGGTTGAGCACCGATCGGGCCTGCCCGAGCACGTCCCCGATCACTTCCGCGACGGACGCGGCTCGCTCGAAGGCGGCGGCGGAGTCCTCGAACTTCCCGGCCGCGCGGAGGTCGTGGCCGAGCCCCCGCAGCGCACCGGACAGCGCCCGTCCGACGGTCTCACGGCGGGATTCGTCGACCTCCCCATCGGCCCACGCCGCCTCGAACAGGAGGACCGCCCCCGCGGCGTCGCCTCCGTTGATGGCTTCGACCCCGGCGTTGTAGGTGTCGATGGTGCGCCGGTTGGCGATGAGGGCGGCGAGGGTGCCGTCGGGATCGTCGATCGAGGCGAGGAAAGCGTCCGCGTCATCGGGCCGGCCGTCGTCCAGCAGCGCGTAGACTACGACCTCCCGCGCGTCGGTGACGAGGTCCTTCAGCGGCGCGCCGGGATCCGGTCTCACCTCCAGGGCGCGGCGTCCGCGGGCCTCCGCCTCGGCGAACCGGCCCGCCCGCTGGAGGCTCCACGCCAGCTGCAGATCGACCCGCATCCGCTGCCGCGCGGGCATCGCCGCCAACGCCGCAGCGGGGATGCGGTCGAGCTCGGCGAGGGCCTCGTCCACCGCCCCCGCGGCCGCGTCGATGATCACCACCTCGGTGCGCACGCGGTGGGCCTCGGTGCTGTCACCGACCAGCTCGGCCAGCTCGATGGCCCGGGTAGCGGCGGCGCGCGCGGGGACGAGCTCGTCCCGCTGGCTGTGCACCGTCGCCAGCTGCACGAGGGCGAGCCGCTCGGCTTCGATCGCCCGGGCCGACGCGAGCGCGTCCACGGACAGCTTCGCGAACTCCAACGCTTCGTCCAGCCGCCCCTGCCGCGAACGCAGCACGCTGAGGTAGCGGTGGGTCTCCGCCAAGGCCAGGGGCACCTGGTAGCGCGTCTGGATCGCGCGGGCCTCCTTCAGGAGCGGCTCGGCTGAAGCCAGGTCTTCGTCCTGGAGCGCCCACCCGGCTCGGTAGACGAGCACGTGCGCGCGGCCGACGTCGATGCCGGCTCGCTCGAACAGCCGCATGGACTCCTCCAGCGAGACCACCGCGGCCTCCGGCTCGCCGAGCTCCCGCTGAAGCTGGGCCACGGTCAGCAGCATCGAGGCGCGCACGGACTCGATCTCGATGTCGGCGACCTCGAGGGCAGCGCGGTCCAGCAGCCGGCGGCCCTTGTCCCTCTTGCCCTCGGCGAGCGCTACCGCCGCCAGCGACAGGTCCGCGTCCGCGGCCGCCGCCCCGAACCCCTTGGCCTTGCCCAGCCGGCGGCCCGCCGCGAGGGCCGCGTCCGCCGCGCTTCGGTCGCCTCCGGCGAGGTGCACGTTCCCCTCCCCCATCCAGCCCGCCGCGACCACCGACGGGAGGCCCAGGACCTCGCCCAGCTCGCGGGCGGCGCGGAAGTGCGCGAGCGCCTCGTCAGGCCGCCCGAGCAAGCGAGCGGAGGCCCCCAGGTTGAGCAGCCCCACCGCTTCGTCGACCTTGCGATCCAGCTCCCGCGAGCGCACGAGGCTCCGCTCGATGACCGCCGTCGCGTCCTCGTGACGGCCGACCGCCTGGAGGAGCACGCCGCGCAGGTACATGGCGCCGGTGTCGTCGGGGAGCACCTCGATGACCCGGTCGGCCCGCTGCAGGGCGACGTCGTACCGGCCCGCGGCGTACCAGGCGAGCGAGGCGTTGTAGGCGGCCTCGGGCCAGCCGGTGGACTCGGCGAGGCGGTCGAACAGCTCCGCCGCCGTCTCGTACTTCGCCTCGGCCATCGCCTCGAGGCCGGCGACGAACGTGCCCAGCTTCGCCTCGGGATCGTCCGGCTCCTTGGCCCGCTGCATCGGCCCGAGCACGTTTCCGTGCTCCGAAAGCCCCATCACGGAGCGCGGGGCGTCCGGCGCGTCGGCCGCGCCCAGCAGCAGCGGGAGGAGCAGAATGCCGGCGAGGAAGTGGAATCGACCCATGGACCGCGCAGCATAGCGTTCGGTCCGGTTTGACCCACCCTGGCGTGCGCCTTACCCTTGCCCCATGCGTTCGCTCCGCCTGCTGTTTGCCGTGCCCGTCGCCTTTGGCCTCTCTTTCGCGCTGTCGGCGTGCCCCCCGAAGGACAAGGGCCCGGCCACGGATCCCGCGGACGAGAACTGGGTCGATCCGGTCCAGGAGTTCGTCGAGGACGGCTACAAGAAGGTCACCCTCGACCTCAACGGCAACGAAGAGCCGGACGTCATCAACTACTACCGCGAGGGCGAAGGCTCCGAGGGCGTGCGCCTCATCCGCAAGGAGATCGACCTCAACTTCGACGGCAAGTTCGACTCGGTCCAGTCCTGGAAGGACGGCGAGATGACGTCGGAGCAGATCGACGCCGACTTCGACGGCCAGTTCGACTGGACCGACTTCTACTCCGCGGGTGAGCGCATCCGCGCGGAGTGGGACACCAGCTTCGACGGCCACCCCGACATGATCCGCTACTACGAGGAGGGCAAGCTCGCCCGCCTCGAGATGGACACCACCGGCGACAAGGCGGTCGACTACTGGGAGTACTACACCGACGGCGTCATGCAGCGCGCCGGGTGGGACCTCAACGCCGACGGCAAGATCGACAAGTGGGGCGAGCGCTGAGCCGCTAGTCCTGGGTTGCCGCGCAGGCATGCACCCCCGGGGGTCTCCCCTCCGTCACCGTCACCCCATCCAACAGCAGCCCCAGCGCGTCGCGCAGATCGTCGTAGCGCACGGGTTCGCCGGCCATCCCGCAGAAGACCGCCCCCAGCTCCCGGGCCGCGGCCGCGTCCCGCGCCAGGAAGGTCGCCCCGCGGGGGCCTGAGCCCAGCACCTCGACCCCCGCAGGCAGGGTCCCCGCGGCCAGCTCAGGAGCAGCCACGCCTTCGATGTGGACCACCGTGGGGAGCCCCTCCATCGCCGCCACGTCCGTGGAAAAGCGGTCCTTGGTCCCGGCCAGGGACGCATCCAGCGCCAGCGGGAGCAGCTCCGGCACGCGCCGCCCCGTCGGGTACCCGTAGCCGGCCAGGCCGAAGCGGCCGCCGTCCGCCTCCAGACGCGCCGCGGTGCGGTCCACGACCTCGGCCCGGGCCATCGTCCAGAGCTTCTCCTCCCCCGGATCCGCCCACCACGCTGCCGACAGCCCCAGGGCGAGCGCGACGGCGACGCCGATCGGTACCGCCGCCCGGCCCCGCGCGGCCAGCGCGAGGCACACCGCCGCCAGCGGGATCGCCGACCGCCAGTACCAGGGGTGCACGACGGAGGCCTGCGCGGAGATCGCGATGAGCAAGCCGATCATGCCCAGCCCGACGGCCCCCACCCAGCGGGTGCGGCGGCCGCCCAGCACGAACAGCAGCAGCGGCGCCGCCAGCAGGAGCACGGCGTCCAGCCCCGGGCGGCTTCCGATGATCATCCACCACTCACCGAGCCCCCGCGGATCCATCCCCTCGGGCCGCGCCAGGGTCGTGAAGCTGGCCCGCTCGATGACTCCGAGGTGCGGCAGGATCAGGGCGAGGGCGAGGGCGTAGCCGAAGATCGCGGCCGGGACCGCCTTCGCCCGAACCTGCGACAGCGCGAGGAACGGCGCGACCACGAACAGGGCGGAGGCCAGCGGGTGGTTCATCGCCGCCATCGGGATGCCCACCCCCAGCAGCACCGCGCCGGCCCAGGACGACGGGGTCCACCACCCGCGGTCGGGATCCGCGACGACCAGGGCCATGCCGAGCACGGCCGCGGCGGACCACTCGATAGCGAGGTAGGCCTCGTGCCCCGACGCGAGGTTCTGCATCAGGTCCCGCGACAGCAGCAACAGCCCTGCCCCGATCACCGCGCCGATCCGGGTCGCGCCGAACAGCCGCGCGGCGGCGAACACCATCGGCACGATCGCGGCCGCGAGCAGGCTCCGCAGCACCGCGAAGCTCATGAGGCTGTCGGCCGCCGCGGCCAGGGGGACGTAGCTGAGGCCTCGGCCGTAGCCGAAGCGGGGGTTGTGGTTGGCGAGGATGCCCCCGCCGCGGAGGATCTCCAGGGCGTCGACGATCGGCGTGTAGGCGTCGTCGGGGAACAGCATCGAGCGGCCGATGAGCACGCAGGGCACGGCCGCGAGCACGTACAAGACCGCTCCTACGGCGGCGTCCGTGCGGTTCAGCGGCTCAGGCGGGGCCGCTACTCCTCGTCCGGATCGCTCCAGGCCTGCTCCTCGCTGGGGGTGCTCGCGAAGTCTTCGGGGGCCGCGTCCAGGAACCGCGAAGCCGAACCGAAGGTCGGCGGCGGGGCGGCGGGCGCAGCTGGAGCCGCCGGGGCCACGGGGGCCGCCGGAGCCGCCGGTGTCGGCGCGGCCTGCGGCGGGCGAGGCGGACGCTGCGCCCCTCCCCCGGCCGCCAACGCACCGAGGAAGCCGAGCACCATGCCCATCGTGCTGGCGATGAGCGCGTGGCCGAACGCGAGCCCTCCCACGGGCACATCCGCCATCCCGCTGTCCCCGAGCATCGCCTGCATGAACGCCTGCTGCTCGACCGACATCCGCGAGGGGACGTTCAGGTACAGGTAGACGGCGGTCCCGAAGGCAGCCATCAGCAGCGCCGAGAGGATCGCCGCCCGGATGCCAGCCCCGGTCACGTTCGCCGTCGGTCCGCGCAGGTTCCGGGCCCACTTGACCGCCAGGAAGCTCGAGGCCGCGGGCGCGAACCAGCAGCAGCAGTTCAGCCCGCCCACCATGCCGCCGAGGATCCCGCAGATCAGGATCGGCTCGGCCAGCGATGCGGTGCGATCCGTGGTCACAGAAGCTCGTCCCGACCGCGCTCGGCGAGCTCGTCGGTGACGTCCTTCACCTCCTGGGCGCGCTCGCGCGGCATCACCAGGATGGCGTCATCGGTGGCGACCAGGACGAGGTCCGAGACCCCCACCAACGCGACCGTCTTGCCGGGCGCGTAGACCACGTTGTCGGACGAGCCGACCGCCACGACCTCCTCGGCCTGGGCCAGCCCTTCGAGGGCATCCCAGCTGCCCAGATCGCTCCAGCCGCAGTCCAGCGGCACACTCATCAGGGACGGCGCCTGCTCCATCACGGCGTAGTCCACCGAGATGCTCTCGAGCTTGGCGTACTCCTCCGCCAGCGCGGCCTGGTCGCCCTGCTGAATGCACGCCGACAGCAGCTGCATGCCCAGGTCGAGGTCCTCCCGGAGGTCCCCCATCACGTACCAGAGATAGCCCAGGCGGAACACGAAGATGCCGGCGTTCCACCACCAGCTCCCCTTGGCGGCGAAATAGTCCTCCGCCAGCTCGACGCTCGGCTTCTCGCGGAACTGAAGGACCTTGCGGACCGGCACATCACTGTCGCCCGCGGTCTCCTCCTCGCCTCCGAGGCCGAGGTAGCCGAAGCCGGTGCTCGCGAACGTCGGCTCCACCCCCAGGGTGACGATCGTCTTGTGCTCGCTGGCGGCGTCCACGGCCCGCCGGAGCGAAGCTTCCCAAGCCTCCAGATCCGTCAGCCCGTGGTCCGACGGCAGCACGATGATCGGCTCGTGGGGACCGGCCCCCCGCAGCGCCACCGTGACGATGCCCAGCGCGATCGCGGGCGCGGTGTTCCGGGGCACCGGCTCCGCGAGCAGGTTGTCGCGGATGATGAGGTCGCCGACGTCGGCCAAGACCGCCGCCGCCTGATCCGCCGCCGTGATGACGAGCACGCGATCCTTGATGGTGATGCCCAGGGCCCGCTGCACCGTGGCGCGCAGCAGCGTGCCGCCGTCGGGTCCCAGGGGGAGCAGGTGCTTGGGCGTCTCCCGACGCGAGGCGGGCCAGAAGCGGCGCCCGCTCCCTCCCGCAAGGATGAACACCCAGGGCTTGGTCCGATCCACGTCCGCCATCGAAGGCCTCCTCTACCGACCGCCGAGGCCGACGGCCTCGCGCACGCGCTCCAGCACCGCACCACCGACCTCGCGGGCCCGGCGGGCCCCGTCGCGCAGCACGTCCTCGAGCTGATCCTCGTCCGCCCGGAGCGTCAGGTACGTCTCCCGGTACGGCGCGAGGTGTCCGTCCATGACCTCGAACAACGCCTGCTTGGCGTGCCCGTAGCCGTAGTTTCCGCCGGTGTAGTTCTCCCGCATCTGCGCCACCTGGTCGGCGTCCGCGAACAGCTTGTACAGCGTGAACACGTTGCAGGTGTCGGGGTCTTTCGGCTCCTCCATGCCCTTGCTGTCGGTCTGGATGGCCATGAGCTTCTTGCGCAGCTTCTTGGGCGGCAGGAACACGGGGATGGTGTTGTCGTACGACTTGCTCATCTTCTGGCCGTCGGTCCCGATGATCGTCTGGACCTCTTCCTTCATGGAAGGCACCGGCAGCTTCAGCGTGTCGCCGAAGGTGTGGTTGAAGCGCTGAGCCATGTCGCGCGCCATCTCGATGTGCTGGACTTGGTCCTTGCCCACCGGCACGACGTCGCTGTCGTACATCAGGATGTCCGCGGCCATGAGCACGGGGTAGCTGAAGACGCCGTGGTTGATCGCCCCCGCCTCCCCGCGATCGCGCGCCGCCTTGTAGGCGTGAGCTCGCTCCAGGTGGCCCATCGACGTCATGCAGCTGAGCACCCAGGTCAGCTCGGTGACGCCGGGGGTGTCGCTCTGCCGCCAGAACACCGACCGCTCCGGGTCGAGGCCGAACGCCAGGAAGATCGCCGTAGCGTCGTACGTCGCCGCCCGCATCGCCGCCCGATCGTGCGTCGAGGTGAGCGCGTGGTAGTCGGCCACGAAGTAGAAGGCGTCGTAGCTGTCCTGCAGCTCGATGGCAGGACGGATCATCCCCAGGTAGTTGCCGAGGTGGGGCGCCCCCGTGGGCTTGATGCCGGACAGCGATCGCTTCGCCATGGGTTTGCTAGCACTCCAGTTGGCGCAGGGCCTCGTACACGGTGATGCCGACGGCCATCGACAGATTCAAGCTGCGGATGGGACCCGTCAGCGGAAGGGTATACGCCCGCTCGCCGGCCTCCGCCAGCAGCGCCGCCCCCAGGCCGGTGGTCTCTCGCCCGAAGACGAGCACATCGCCCCGGTCGAAGCGACGCTCGGTGTAGGACGGGGTGGCGTGCGAGGACAGGAACGTAAGCCGCTCCGGCGGCGCTCCGATCGCGGCGATGCAGGCCTCCCAGGAGGGGTGCACGTGCAGGTCCACGTGCTTCCAATAGTCCAGCCCGGCGCGGCGCACCGCCTTCTCGCTGAGGTCGAACCCCAACGGCTCGATGAGGTGCAACCGAACCCCGGTGCCCACGCACAGACGCCCTACCGCGCCCGTGTTCTGCGGGATGAGTGGCTCGACGAGGACCACGTGGAGGATCGGGCCGGACTCACTCACTGGCGACGACCGCTCCGGCTCCCCCCGCCCGCGGATCTGCGCCCGCGTCGAACGTGCTCGTGGCCGGGTCGAAGGTGACCGCCTGCGCGGTGGCGAGGTGCCCCCGCTCCTGGAATACGAACCCCTCCGCGGTCAGGGCATCGCGGGTCGCCGCATCGATGCCGGCTTCGACGAAGACCATCTCGGGGAGCCATTGGTGGTGGATCCGGGGCAACGCGAGCGCTTCGGAGGCGCTCAAGCCCCGGTCGGTAACGCCCAGCAGGGTCTGGAGGGTCGACGTGATGATGATCGGGCCTCCCGCGGCGCCCACCGCGAGCACGACCTTGCCGTCCGCGTCGGTCACCAGGGTCGGGGACATCGACGACAGCGGCCGCTTGCCCGGGGCCGGCGCGTTGGCCTCCCCCTGAACCAGGCCGAAGGCGTTGGGCTGCCCCGGCCGGGCGGCGAAGTCGTCCATCTCGTCGTTGAACACGAGTCCCGTGCCGGGGTCGGCCTGCATCGAGCCGAACGCGAGGTTCACCGTCGTGGTCAGGGCGACCGCGTTGCCGTGGGCGTCCAGCACCGACAGGTGGGAGGTCCCGCCGTCGTCGTTCAGCAGCACCTTGCTGTCGCCCGTGATCCCGGCCCAGCCGGCCTCCAGAAGCGGCACCGGCCCCGCCTCGGGGGTGCGCTCCAGCAGCTTGCCGGTCAGGTCTTCGGCCATCAGCGCCTCCACCGGGACCTCACTGAAGTCGGGGTCGCCGCCGTAGGTCGCGCGGTCGGCGAAGGCGTGGCTCATCGCCGACGCCAACGTCCGGGTCCACTCCGTGGAGCCGTGGGCCATGGCGTGGTGCTCGCGCGCCTCCAGCATGCGGGTGATCTGCACGATCGCGAGCCCCCCGGAGCTGGGCGGGCCCATCGCGTGGATGGTGTGGCCCCGGTAGCTGGTGCTCAGCACCGGCCGCTCGCGGGTGGTGTAGGCGGCGAACTCGGCCTCGGTCCAGGGCACGCCCTCCCCCGCGAGGAAGCCGGCGATCGAGATGGCCAGCGGCCCCTTGTACAGCGCCGCCCCGCCATGGGCCTGCAGGTAGGCGAGGGTCTCGGCGAGGGACGGCCGCGTACACAGTTCGCCCTCGGCCAGGATCGTGCCCTCGGGGGCGAAGACCGCCTTCAGGCCCGGATCGGCGACGACCTTGTCCGTGTGGCGGGCGAGCGCGGAGGCCAGATCCGGCCCCACCGGGAAGCCGTCCGCGGCAGCGGTCCGCGCCGGCTCGACCACGTCGGCCCAGGGCAGCACCCCGCCGAGGGCGTGCAGTTCGGCCAGACCCATCGGCTCGCCAGGGATGCCCGTGGCCCAGCCGCCGCGCTGCGAGTTCTTCGCTCCGTCGGCGTACATGTCGGCGGTGAAGAAGCTCGGCGCCATCTCCCGGAAGTCGAGGCTGGAGACCACCCCCGCGGACGTCTTGTAGACGGCGAAGCCGCCGCCGCCGAGGCCGCTGCTCTGGGGGTTGGCGACGCCCAGCACCAGCGCCGTGGCGACGGCGGCATCGAACGCGGTGCCACCCCGGCGAAGCATCGCCTCGCCCGCGGCGGTGGCCAACGGGTGGGCCGAGGCGACGGCGCCCGCGGTGACGGACGGCGGCGGAGCCGGGGTGGGCGCTTTGGGGGTGGGAGCAGCGGTCTCGGGCTCGGCGGCGGGGGTCGCACAGCCGAACGCGAAGACGAGGAGGAGCAGCAACAGGCGCGACATGCGCCGCACCCTATCCGATCAGGGCTTGGAAGCGACGACCACCCGAGACGCCCGCAGCAGCGTCCCCTTGAAGGTGTAGCCGGCGCGCTCCTGGAAGACGATCTGCTGGTCCCGCTGATCGCCCATCGCGGGGATCATCCCGGTCGCCTCGTGGAGGCCGGCGTCGAACGTGGCGCCGTCGGTGGGGATCGGCTCGACTCCGAGGCCGGTCAACGCGGCGAAGAACTCGGCCCGCACCAGCCGCAGGCCCACCGCGGTCTCCGCGTCGGCGCAGCCGGCGATCGACCGATCGAGGTTGTCGAGCACCTCCAGCAGCGACAGCGCGATGGTGCTGCGCTCGCGGTCGGCGACGGTCTCGCGATCGCGGTTCATCCGCTCCCGCTCCCGCTCCATGTCTGCGGTCGCCTGCTTGTAGGCGGTGATGTAGGTCCGGAGCTGCTCGTCCTTGGCGGCCAGTTCGGCGCGCAGATGCACGATCACGGGATCGATGCGCGGCTTCAGCGGCTCGGGCTCGGGCTCGGGGTCGACGTCGGGCGCCTCGGGGGCGTCCGCCAGATCGGTCGGCTCGGGCTCGTTCGCGGGCGTATGCACCTGGGATTCGCTCATGACGACAGGGAATAAGGACCCACACTGCGCTGTCAAGCTGGCTTGACACCCCTGTCGAATCGCAGAAGGCTGCGCATCGCTGTGCAAAACCGTTCGCTCCTCATCGCCGTCGTCGTCCTCGCCGCCCTCGCGGGGTACGTGTACTGGTCCGACAGCAAGCCCGAAGAGGTCACCCTCGAGGAGCACGAGATCGAGTTGCTGCCCGACGCTGATCTGGATTCAGTGCGCCGCCTGACGCTCACCTCCCCCAAGGGCGAGATCGCGTTGGTCCGCTCCGATGACGAGACCTGGCTGGTCGACGGGGACCGCCCCCGGCTCGCGACGGGCGAGCTTTGTGAGGCCGCGGCGCGCGCGGCCGTCGGGGTCATCTCGATCCGCCGCCTCGGCGACGTCGGCACCGGCGAAGGGATCGGTCTGGAGGACGGCCTGCGCGTGTCGGTCGAGCTCGAGGGCCGGAACCAGCCGTTCGCGTTCACCCTCGGCGGATCCCCGCCCATCGGCCTGGGCCGCTACCTCAAGATCGCGGGCGAGACCGAGGTCCACCTCATCGAGGGCGGCGTCACCACGCCGCTGAACGCCGACCCCCTGTCGTTCCGGGACCGCCGCCTCGTGCCCGTCGATCCCGACGCCGTGGCCGAGCTGTCCATCATCCCCTGGGAGCCGGGGCTCCCCTTCTCGATGCACCGGGAAGGCCGCCATTGGTTCCTGGACAGCGAACCGCCCTACCGGGTCGACACGGCCAAGGCCCGGGACCTCGTCCACGCGGTCGTCGAGCTGGAGGCGGAGTCCTTCGGGACCACCAACCGGGGCGACGATCGGCGCGACGTGACGGTGCGGATCGCCGATGCCGAAGGGGTCTCCGCCGAGGTCTTCTTCGAGGCGGCGTCGGTCGGCGGGGCCCGGGATGCCCACGCCGCGGGCGCGCTCCTGGGTGAGCTCGGAGACGACCAGCCGGCCCGGGTGCGACCCGACTTCCTCGTCGACTTCGACCCCGACCCCCTCACCTGGCGCTCCCTGGAGCTGCTGGACTTCAACCCCTGGCTGGTCGACGCGATCGACTGGTCCGCGGCGGGCCAGGACTGGGAACTGCGCAAGGGCGACGACGGCTGGGAGCGGGTCGCCGACGAAGGCCGCACGGCCCTGGACGGGGACGCCGTGCACGACCTCCTGAGCGAGCTGGACGGCCTGCGCGCCGCCGACTACGCCCCCTCGGACCTCGACGTCGACGCCGCCGGGGTGGAGGAAGCCCGCATCGAGCTGCGGCAGGGCGAGGGGCTGTCGGTCGCCATCACGCTGTTCCGCGGCGGCAACGAGGACTACGTCACCGTCGAAGGCGAACCGGGCCTGCGCATCGTGGGCGCCGACGTGCACGACGCGATCGGGAAGCTCCGCCCCCTCGAACCGGCGGCGCCGTGATCGCGCCTCCTCCGCAGCGCCGTGGGCACCCCCCGGGCCGCTCGGTCGTGGTCGGCCTCCTGATCGCGGGCCTTGGTCTGGCGTTCATCCTGTCGGTGCTGCCGGCTCCCCAGCCCGCGACGCTGGTCACGCAGGTGGTCGTCATCCACGACTCCCTCACCCCGCCGATCACCTACCGCCCCGACCCCACCCGGCCCGCGGTACCACCCGAACTGCAGGCCACGGTCACGTCCACGCTGGACGGGAGCCAGGTCGACTCGTGGCTCTACCGCGCGGGCCTGGATCGCGTCTCGGTGCACCGCGTCCACGGAAGCGCCGAGCTGCCCCGCAACGCGGTCAAGCTGGTCATCGCGGACCAGCCCGGACATGCCTTCGAGGTGGACGACCTGAGCCTGCTGTCGTGGAGCGACGCCGGCCACACCTGGCTGGTCGCCGGAGACGCACCGGTGCACCGGTTGCGCGAGGTCGCAGCCTGGGTCAGGACGAAGGGCTAGGGCAGGTTCTTGGGGGCGCCGCGCTGCAGCAGCCACCGCGCGACCGCACGACTCAACGGAGACGCGCTCGCCGCGAGCCCCACCGCCGCAACCAACCCGAGGGCGGCGGCGATCTGCCCGAACGCCAGCCCCGCCGCGGACAGGACCGCGAGTGCGATCGCGCCGTAGATCATCGACCGCCCCAGCGCCACGCAGCGCTCCAGGGAGCGGAGTGAATCGCGGACGTGAGCCTCGCCCTCGTCGGCCGCCATCGCGGCCCGAAGCCGGTTGATGGCGCCGTCGAGCTTCCCGCCCCGCGCGACCATCACGTGGGCCGCGAAGTAGGGCGGCTGGTACAGCGAAGGCGCCAGTCGAGCAGCCTCGTCGAACGCCTCCAGCGAACCGTCAAGTTCGCCCTGCCGGACGAGGTTGATGCCCTGGCGGTACCGGATCAGCCCGTCGCCGGGGAGGTGCCGGCCCGCCATCGCGCCGTACAGGTCCGCCTCCTCGTACCGCTGCTCGCCGTCCAGGACCGCCAGCAGCGCGAGGTAGGCCTCACGGTGGAAGGGGTTGCGCTCGACGGCCACGCGGAAGCACTCGATGGCGTGGTCGTTGCGCCCGTCGCGGAGCGCCGAGACGCCCGCCTCGAAGTCGGGGTCGGCGACGTCGGTCTCTTCTTCTTCGCCGCTGCTGGAGTACTGCAACCACCAGGGCTGGGCGTCGTCGTCGAAGCCGCCGATCATCCCGTCGGCGCCGCCGTCGGCGTTGACCGCCTGGGCGCGCAGCCCCTCGGGGAGCTCGTCGGTTCCGGTCAGGAGGAAGCCGGCGTCGTGGCCCGTCTCGGCCATCAGGAGGCGCTCCACGCCCGTACCGCCGATCTGGGCGCGGTAGGCCAGTTGGGCGGTCTCGTAGGCTTCCCGAGGGTCCCCGTCGCCGATGCGATCGAACGGGTAGACGTACAGCAGGTGGCCGCCTCGTCCCCCGAACCCGACGTGGTAGACGCGGCAGGAGGGCTCATCCTGGAGCAGGGACACGGTCAGGTCGACGTCAGCCCCGAACCGCATGCGACGGCGCACGAGCACGCTGTCGTAGTGGCGGCGGAGCAGGTCGTACCCCTCCCCCAGAGCCGTCCGCGGGTTCGGCGCGGACGACGGCCGGCCGCGCTTGCTGCGGGCCTTGTAGCTGCGCTTGATCTGCTCGATGCGGCGGGTGCAGTGGCCGATCTCGGCCCGGATGAGGTCATCGTCGCTGTAGCGCCAGGGGGCGCTCTGGATCCGGCGGTGGTAGACGGCGAGCGACTCCTCGTACGAATAGCGGCGCACCACCCCGTCCCGATCGACGAGCTCCACGGGGAACTCGATGATCTCGGAGTAGTCTTTGCCGTCGTAGACCTGCAATCGGTCCGTCCGTTCGTCCTCGGTCCGCTTCATCCCAGTGCGGCGCGTGCTCCCTTCCGTCTGTAAAGGCTATTCTCGCACCGCTTGCAGTTCAACAGGCGATCGAATCGATTCCCCTGTGAAATACCTCCGCCCGCACACCCGTAGAGCCCCATGAACGATCGACACGACCACGACGATCAGGAGCTCGCAAAGAAAGTGCTTCAAGGAAACCAAACCGCTGCTCGCACCCTCGTATCCCGTCACCACGACGCCGTGTTCGGCCTCGCCCTGCGCATGCTGCGCAACCGCGAAGACGCCGCCGAGGTCGCCCAGGACGCCATGGTCAAGGCGCTCTCCAACATGCACCGCTACGACCCCACCCGGCCCTTCGGCCCGTGGATCAACCGCATCGCGCGGAACCTGTGCATCGATCGCTACCGGCGCCGCAAGCCGACGTCCGAGCTGAACGAGCAGATCACCGCGAACCCCGAGACCAAGGGCCGCGCCTACAGCCGCCGCGCCGACGAGATCGCCCACGAGAACCACCTGATGTCGGCGGTGGAAGAGGCGATGACGACGCTGGGCCCGAAGTACCAGGAGATCATCAAGCTCTACCACTACGACCACATGACGTACCGGGAGATCGCCGCCCACCTCGAGCTCCCCGACGGCACCGTGATGAACCGGCTCTTCCGGGCCCGCAAGAAGCTCCAGGCCGCTCTCCTGGAGCGAGGTATTCGGCCATGACCGACACACACGATCACGACGAACAAGACGTCCCCCTCGATCCGGACGACCTGCTCATCCAGCGCTACCTCGATGGAACCCTCGAGCACGAGGAGGCCGTCGAGGTCGAACTTCGCATGGACGAGGACGACGCCTTCGGCTCGCGCATCACCGCCTACGAGTCGATGTTCGCGGCTCTGGACCGCTCCGCCGTCGCCCGCGCCGCCGTGGCCTGGGCCGACGACACGATGCCCGCCTCGATCGTCGATGCGGCGATGAACCGCTGGCAGCCCCCGGCCGTCGCCGAGCCGGAGCCCACCGCCGCGCCGACGGCGTCGCCGCTGGAGTCCGCGATCTCCTGGATCGAGCGTTTCTTCGGCAGCTGGAAGCCCGCCGCGGCAGCCTTCGCGGTCGCCGACCTAGTGCTGGTCGGGCTCGTCGGGTTCGCCGCCTTGATGAAGGACCCGACGCTGACGGCGGACCGCCTCGTCGGGAGCCTGGACGGCGCCAGCGCCGCGGGCTCCGAGTCGGTGGCCAGCGCGCTGGGCGTGCCCGCCGGCTTCGGCGGGTTGGATCTGGCCCTCGCGCTGATCGGCTGCGTCGCCCTGCTGGGTGTCGGCCTGTTCTTCCTCACGATCGCCCCCGAGCGCACCCGCAACCTGCGCCGCACGATCGAGGCTTCCCCGGGGACCTCGCTGATCGTCGGCTCGCTGGCCTCCCTGGGGCTCGGGTTGCTGACCGCGGTGCTCGTGCTGACCTGCGTGGGCGCTCCCCTGCTGGGGGGCTTCACGATGCTGCTGTGGGCCGCGGGCATGACGGGGCTGCTGGAGGCGGTCGGGGATCGGCTCCCGCTACCCGAATCGATGCGCAGCCGAGGCTGGGACCTGGTCGCCGGCGTGACCCTGTTCGCGGGCCTCAGCGTGCTCGGCACCTCCGGCGGTTGGCTCTCGCTGCTGGCGTTCGTCGTCGCCCTCGGGCTCGGCTCCACCGCCATCGGCGGGGCGGTCCTGTCGGGGCTGGGGCGGGCACCGTACCCCCGGGCTGACTGAGCGTTCACTCAGAGGGTTGACAGCGAGCCGGCGGGTCCATAGACCGGACGCTCCGTGCCGCAGCCGCAGCTGACCCCTCCCGAAGCTCCTCCGTTCGACCGGCACACGCGCGACGAGCGCGTGCACGAGCTGACAGGCTCGCAGTTCGACGTGCTCGTCATTGGAGGCGGCATCACCGGCGCCGGCATCGCCCGCGACGCCGCCATGCGCGGACTCCGCACCGTGCTCGTGGAGAAGGGCGACCTCGCCGCCGGCACGTCGTCCGCCTCCAGCAAGCTGGTCCACGGCGGACTCCGCTACCTTGAGCAGGGTCAGGTCGGGCTGGTCTTCGAGAGCGTCAGCGAACGCCACCGGCTGCGGCAGCTGGCGCCCCACCTGGTGCGCCCGATCCCGTTCATCTTCCCGATCCACAACAAGAAGCCACGGCCGCTGTGGCAGGTCAGCACCGGGCTGTTCATCTACGACACGTTGGCGCTGTTCCGGTCGTACAAGCTCCACCGGACCAACGGGGCGAAGAAGACCAGCACGCTGGAGCCGGGGATGACCACCGAGGGGCTCAGCGGCTCGGTTCTGTACTACGACTGCATGACCGACGACGCCCGCCTCACGCTGGAGACGGCGCGGGGCGCGCACGACGCGGGGGCCACGGTCCTGACGTGGTGCAAGGTCGTCGGCTTCCGCACCCACCGCTCGCAGGTCTGCGGGGTGGAGGCGGTCGACCTCCGCACCGGCGACGTGCACGGCATCGACGCGCGCATCGTGGTGAACGCGACCGGCCCCTGGACGGACCGCACCCTCGGCCTGCGCGGCGATCGGCGGCGCATCCTGCGGCCCACCAAGGGCGTGCACCTCATCCTCAAGCGCGACCGCCTCCCGGTGAACCACGCCGTCTGCCTCGTCAGCAACGACGACCGGCGGGTCGTGTTCGCCATCCCGTGGGGCACGCGGGTGGTGCTGGGAACGACGGACTCGGACTTCAGCGGGGACTTCGACGACGTCGCCTGCAGCGCGGCGGACGTGGACTACCTGATCGCGCTGGCCAACCAGTACTACCCCGACGCCCACCTCGTGCCCGGCGACGTGCTCGGGACCTACGCGGGGCTGCGGCCGCTGGTGGGGCCCGCCGAGGAGGGGCTGGGGGCCAGCCAGGTCTCGCGGGAACACACGATCCAGATCGACGACGACGGGCTCATCACCGTCGCCGGCGGCAAGCTCACGACCTACCGCCGCATGGCCGCGGAGGTGGTGGCGGTCATCGCCCGCCGGCTGAAGGAGGAGGGCTTCCACGTCGGCGGATGCCCCACCGGCTCGGTGCTCCTGCCCGGCGGCACCGGCATCGCCTACCGAGGCCAGGAGCTGATCACGCTCGGCCCCGGCGGGCTGGAAGCGGAACGGGAGCTCGAAGGGGTGCTCGGCCGGGGCACCGTCGAGCACCTGCAGGAGACCTACGGCGGCAGCTGGCTCAGCGTCGCGGAGCGGGCCGCCGAAGATCGGGGGCTCGGCTCGCCGATCGTCGAGGACCTCCCCTACCTCTGGGCGGAGGTCGACCACGCCGTCCGCACCGAGCTCGCGATGACGCTGCGGGACGTGCTCCGCCGCCGCACCCAGCTCGAGATTCGAGACCACGCCGCAACCTGCGCCGTGGCGCCGGCGGTGGCGGCCCGAATGGGCGCCCTGCTGGGCTGGAGCGACGACGACGTGACCGCGCAGGTGGCGGACTGGGAGCGCGCCTCGGGCCCCTCGATGGCGTGGGCCTCATCCGAAGGCCAGTAGCAGCACCACCCCCACGGTGAGCCAGGTCGATCGTTCGGAGCGAGCGACCTGCGGCCAGGTGCGCGGGGCTCGACGCTCGATCGGCAGGCTTCGGAGCTGTTCGCTCTCCCGGGCGGCGAGCGCCACGTACAGCCCGGTCACGATGATCAAGCCGGCAGCTGCGACCCGGTCCGGGGGGGCCATGGCGAACACCAGGCCGGCGGCGATGAGCAGGTTGGCGACGTAGACGGGGTGCTCGAGCCGCGAGTAGGGACCGGTGACGACGTGACCCGACGGGGGGGAGGGATCCCGCGTCCTCCCCTGCCCTCCCAGGTGGCGGAAGGCCACCGCCCGAAGACCGAGCCCCGCGAGCAGCCACGGGACCGCAACGGGCAACGTGGTGTGGCCGGGAGCATCGAAGAACAGGAGCGCGACGGCGACGGCGCCGAGCACCGTGCCGCGATACGCAAACAGAGGACTAAATCGGTCCGAAGGTCGTCCTGAAGGCGGCTGCAGCCTCGGTGCGATCCACCGTGTCGGAACCGACGGCGGTGGTGAACGCCTCGAACACGCCGTCCGCTTCGCCGGTGAAGGCGCCACGGGCTTCCTTGACCAGCGCACCGACCTCGACCTGCTCGGGGGCCGCGGCGAGCTTGCCCAGCAGCGCCGCGAGCGCCTTCTCGTCGTCGGAGCGAGCGGCCTTGCCGGCCTTCGTCGCGAGATCCGACGCCTTCTCGGTGTCGCCGCGACGCAGCGCGATCTGACCCAGGCGCGCGGTCGCGTCCCAGTTGGTCTTGTCGTACATCAAGACCTTTTCGTAGTGCAGCACCGCCTTGTCGGTGAACTCGAGCTTCTGCTCCAGCACGTCGCCCTTGGTCATGTACGCCTGGATGACCTGCTCCGGGTCGCGGGCGTACTTGATGATGCTGTTGTAGGTCGACAGCAGGCTGTTCCAGTCCTCCGAGAGGCGGTGGATCCGGGCGATGCCCTGCAGCGCGGGGACGTGGTTCGGCGTGCGGTCCAGCGCCTTCTTGAAGCGCTTCAGCGCCGAGTCGCCCTGGCCCAACTCGAGCTCGGACTGACCCAACCGCAGGTACAGCCGCGTCAGGCTCGCCGAATCGCCGGTGCCGCCGCGGAGGCGGAGGATGGCTCGCGAGGTCTCCCGCGCCTTGCCCCAGTCCTCAGCCTCGAAGTAGCGGGGAGCCGCAGCTTCGAGCGACGGCAGGTGCGTCGGGGTCAGCTCGAGCGCCTTGGCGAACTGCTCCAGCGCCTCGTCGTCCTCACCGGCGTGGCTGATGACCGCGCCGTACTTGTAATAGAAGCCGGTGGCCTCGATGCGGGCCTCGTCGTCCTCTTCGAGGTCCATGTTCGCGATGACCGCCTCGTAGTTCTTGAACACCGGCAGGGCGTCTTCCCACTGCTCCATGTCGAAGTAGTAGTCAGCGAAGAAGTTCAAAGCCGAGTTGCAGGAAGCGTCCAGCGCCATGGCGCGCTTGAACAGCCCCGCCGCACCGTCGCGGTCCAGCAGCTGGTCGAGCTTGACCCGCGCAGCTTCCTCCAGGAGGGCGACCTTGCCGGGCAACTCCGTGGCGACCTCGACTTCCTGCTCGCACAACTGGATGACCTGCTCCCAGTCACCACGCGCCCGGGCGATCGCCCGAAGCTCGGCCAGCGCCTCGGCCGAAGGCTGGTCCGACGACACGGCGGCCTTGTAGTAGCCGACCGCACGGTCCACATCGAGGGCGTGACCCATGGCGATCTGCCCCAGGGCGGCGTTGCGATCCCGCAGCTCCTCCCCGTTCAGGCGGGCCAGGGCCTCGTCGGCGACGTCCAGGTAGCGGCTCCAGTCGCCAGCGTCCTGGTAGAGCGCCAGCAGGCGGTCCTGCGCCTCGACGTTCTCCGGCTGCTCCTGCATCACCTTGTTCCAGGAGGAGATGGCGACCTTGGCGTTGCCGATCTTGTCTTCCCAGATCTTGGCGATCTCGATGAAGTACGGGAGGCGGCGGTCCTCGTCCGCGAGGCTGACCTCACGGGCGATCACGCCGACCAGACCGTTCCAGTTCTCCGCCGCGGTGTGCACCTCGCGGAGGGCGTCCAGCGCCGGACGATGCGTCGGGTGGTGCTCGATCGCGGCCTCGAACTGAGCCACGGCCGCGTCGGCGCCTTCGCCCAGTTCCTGCGCGAGCCGACCCAACTGGGTCGAGGCCTCGGCCTTGTCGACCGGGTCGGACGCCTTGTTGGCGTACTGCTCGAAGTAGGTCTTGGCGTCGCCGTGCTCGCCGCGGGCGAGGTGGATGCCCCCCAGCCCCTTGAGCGCGACGAGGTTGTTGGGCTCGCGCTTGTGCAGCTTCTTGTAGAAATCGAACGCGCTGTCGGAAGTGACACCACGGTCGCTCAGCAGCTCCTGGATGCGGGCATCCACGTCCTTCTGCACGCCGGCGGTGCGGGTCGCGTCGAAGATCGCCTCCAGCGCCTGCAGCACCTCGTTCCAGTCCTCACGATCGCTGTGCAGCCGCTCGAGGTGGTACAGCGCCGGGAGGAACCCGGGCTTCCGCTCCAGCGCCTGCGTGAACGCCTCGGTCGCGCGAGCATCTTCACCGGCGGCGGCGAGGCCCTCGCCCAGCTCCATCCAGCGGGAGACCGCTTCGCCGTCGTCCGTGATCTCGGTCAAGCCGAGGGCGACGTGCTCCAGGGTCTCGAGGTCGCGGTTCTGCAGCGCGAGGCGGCGGAGCGCGTCCGTAGCCCGCTCGCGGCCGACCGGATCGTCGAACGCCTGACGGTAGCTGACCATGGAGGCGTCGGTCTGGCCGAGGTTCTCCAGCTGCTCGCCGGCCAGCAGCGCGTAGAAGGTGCGCACCGGCTGGCTCGTGGACGCTTCCGCCTCGCGGGCGTAGACGCTCGCGAGGGCGCCGGCGTCACCCGACTGGGCGTGCACCCGCTCCAACCCTTCGAGGGCCATGGCGTGGCCTCCGCTGAGATCGACGGCGCGGTCGTACAGGTTGGCGGCGGCGTCCGACTCTTCGCGGACCTCCTCCAGGAGCAGACCCTGCTGGAACAGGCAGGCCCCGCGGGCGGCGGCATCCATCCCCTTGTGGTCGCCCACGGCGGCGTAGACGCTGATCGCCTGGTCCCACAGCTGCAGCCCCTCCGAGAGGATGCCCATGGAAGCGAGGGGAAGCTCGTCGGCAGTGTCGCTCTTGAGGAGCTCGCCGACTTCCGTGCCGACTCCGCCGGCGTCGCCCATGCCTTCGAGCGCGCTCACGAGCTGGACGCGCAGGGCGTCCGCCACGCGGGCGTCGGTCGTACCCCGCAGCTGAAGCCCGTAGGACTCCGCGAGGGCGCTGCGATCGGACGTGCTGCGGTAGACCCGGCGGAGCGCCGAGCCGACCACGGGGGAGCCGGGCTCCTGCTCGAGGGCGGCGCGGTACTGGCCGATGGCGTCTTCCACCCGGCCGGCGCGCTCGTACGCCTGGCCGGCGCTGAGGTGCCACCAGGCCCGGGTCGACGGGTCCTCGGAAGCTTCCGCCTCCTGCTGCTGGATCAGTCCGTACGCATCCCAGTCACCCCGGCCCGCGTAGATCGCGCGGAGGTCCATGGTGGCGGGGAGGAAGTCGGGGACCAGGTCCAGGAGGCTGCGGTAGGCGGCCTCGGCGGCGTCCTGATCGTCCGTGCGGACGAAGTAGAGGCGCGCCGCGCGGTACAGGAGGGACACCCGGAGGGCGGCATCCTCGGTCTCCGCGGCGGCCTGGCGCAGCGTCTCCGCGGCCTCGGACCACCGGCCGTCGGCCACGTACTCGTGCACGAGTCCTTCGCGAGCCAGGAGCGCACCGGGGCCCGCCGACGCGGCCTTCTGGAGCGCCATGATCGACTTGTCACGCACGCCCGCCCGGGTCCACGCCATCGAGGCGCGGAGCGAGTAGCAGGAGGCCGCTTCGGCGCTGTCGACGATCGCCGAGGCCTGCTCCATCCGCTCCGCGAGGGCACGCGGATCGTCGAGCCGGTCCAGCACGTCGATGAGGGCATCGAGCGCGGGCAGGTAGTTGGGCGCGAGGAGGCAGGCGGCCTCCAGGTGCAGGCGCGCCGACGGCAGGTCTTCGAGCTTGACCTCGGCGACTTCCGCCATCTTCAGGTTGGTCGCGAGCTTGACCCGGGCGGCCGACGCGGCCTCCCCGGACGCGGCCAGCAACGACAGCAAGCCGTCCCAGTCCGCGGCGGCGGCGAGCACCTGGCGCTTGCCTTCGGCCGCTTCCACGCAGGTTGCATCCGCGGACACGGCGGCCTCGAAGTGCTTCCCGGCGGCTTCAGCGTCGCCGTTCTGCTGCAGGGCGATGCGCCCCAGCGTCGAGAGCAGGTACGCCCTCGCCTTGGGGTTCTTCTCGGCCTCCAGCGCGTCTTCGCAGGCGCTCGCCAGATCGGCCCAGCGGCCCTGCGACTCGAGCCAGTGCCGGTACTCCTCCGACAGGACCTCGGGGCACGGGGACGCGGCCACGGCGGCACGGTAGTCCGAGTCCACCTGCTCCTGCGAAAGCGACGCGGCGTCGCCGGCGCGGGCCGAACGGGCGAACCAGAAGGAGGCGTCAGCCCCTCCCCAGGCGGCACCCGCGCCGCGCCAGAGCTTGAGCAGACCGGCGGTGTCGCCCGACTCCTGCAGCAGCCGCTCGGCGGCGAGGAACGCGGGGATGAACCGACCGTCCACGGACAGGCAGCTGCGGAACCCCTCGACCGCGTCGGACGGCGACTTGAGGACCTCGTCGTGGAGGCGCCCCAGCTCGTAGTCGATGCGGAGGCGCTCGCCCCCCTCGGCCAGATCGCGGGCCTTGCGGAGCACGTCCACCAGCTCGCTCCACGCCTGGGTGCGGTAGTGGATCTCGCGCAGGAAGCGCAGGGCGATGTAGTTGTCCGGCGCCACTTCGAGGGCGCGGGTCAGGTCCGTGCCGGCCTCGCTGAGGCGGTCCAGCTGGCTGAGCTGGATGTGCGCGGAGGCCAACAGGGCGGCGGTCTTGCCGGCCGGGTCCTTGGCACCGTCGGCCTGCCGGGCGAGCAGATCCACGGCCCGAGACCAGTCCTCACGGGCGGCGCAGAGCCGGACGAGCTCCCGCAGGGCGGGGACGTACGTGTTCGACGCCTGCTGAGCGGCCTCCCAGCGCGCTTCGGCGCCGGTCCAGTCGCCCATGCGGTGGGCGAGGATGCGGCCCACTTCGAACAACAGGGCGGCTCGATCGGCGGCCACCTTCTTGGTCGACAGGGAATCCGCCTCGGCGACCAGCTCGGCCACCGCGGTCTTCCAGTCGCGGGCTCCGGGGAGCTCCTCGTCCTCGGGGACCTCGGGGGCGGCCACGGGAGCAGCAGCCGAAGCGACGGCAGCCGGGTCCGCGACCTTGCGGGGCTCCGGGGTGTGTTCTTCGGAGGCCTCGGCCGCGCCGCCATCTTCCTCGTCACCGACGAAGACCTGGCCCTCTTCCATCGCCGCCAGCGCGGCGGTGCCGGCAGCTCGGCGGGCGGACAGCGGCACGTCGACATCGCCGCTGCGGGTGGGCTGGACGTCCGGCTCGGGGAGCCCGGTGGGATCCTCGTCGGGCAGACCGGTGGGGTCGGGGCCGGGAGGCTGCGTCGCCTCGGCCTCGACCTTCACGGCGTCGATGTGCTCCCTGGTCGCGCGGACCGTGGCCGAATCCTCGTCCGGGTCCGGGGCTCCACTGGCCACGGGCTTCGGGGCGGGCTCCTTTTTGCCTCCACGCTTGCGCTTGCCCTTGCCGCGGCCCTTGGGGGCGGGCTTCGCCTTCGCGGCCGGCTTCTCTTCTTCGACGACGGGGACGTCCTTGGTGGCAACCGGCTCCTTGTCCTTGCCCTTGCCTTTGCCCTTCCCCTTCTTGGCGACCAGTCCATCGGCCTTGTCGCGGATCTCGTCCGGGACCTCCATGACCATCCGCGTGCTCTTGAGCTCGCCCTCGGGGGCGGCCACGGGATGCTGACCCGACTGCGACACGTCGTCGAAGGGGTCGTAGTCGAACTCGTCACGGGTGAACGCACCCGTCTCAGATCCGAAGAAGAAGTCGTCGACGTCGTCGAATCCTTCGCTCTTGACGGGCTCGACCTTGGCCGGGTTCTTCTTCCCGGGTGCCTTCTTCTTTCTGGCCATGAAACGAGAGGCTCCGAATGGGTCGTACGCGCGTATCTGCAGCTTAGGGGGCGCGCGGGTTTGGAATCGTATCAATGAGGCCGTCCAGGGACAACCGCGCACGCGGGTCTACAACGCGCCTGTCGGCAGGCTCCCCACGATCCACTTGATGTCGTTGTCCGTGAACCAGACGCCGCCCCCGACGAACCAGTCGAATTCACCCCTCCGCGCGTGGTTCACGATGTTGTCCGCGCCGAGGGTGAAGTAGATGTTTTTGATCGGGCTGATGTCGGCCGCGAATTTGATGTTCGGGATGCCGCGCCGATCCGGCCAGGAGGCCCAGACGAAGTCGTAGACGTCCAGGCTGAGCGTGATGTGGTCGTCCCAGAGGAAGAGGTCGGCGCCGATGCCGCCGCTGTTCTCCTTGATGCCGATGCGGAGCACGAAGTCCCGCCACCGCTTCGCGAACATGAAGCTCAGCTGGAGCTTTCCGGTGTTCCGCACCTCGCGCTGGGACGTCAGACCCGAGCCGTTGTCCACGTACAGGGTCTCCTCGGTGAAGGTGCCGAGGGGGTCGTCGACGAATTCGAAGACGTACCAGTAGTCCGGTCGCGGCTTCACCCGGAGGCCGATGACGTTCTTGCCGCTGAACCGCGCGTTCGGCAGCTGGTGGGTGATGTGGAACTCGCCGCGGTAGTACACCTCGATCTGGAAGCGGCCGATCGAGTCGATGAGGCTCCCCACCTCCTCGACCGAGGCGGTCAAGCTCTCCGCCAGGGTGTCGTCGTTGACGAGGATGCCCAGCGAGCCCTCGCCGCGGTCGATCTTCCCGGCGATCGACTCGACCCGCTCGAGGCTCCGGTTCAGGGTGTCCGTCGCCTCGCGCAGCGCCGACAGCTCACCCTGCACCTCGGGGCGCGCGTCCGCCGCGATGAGGGCCAGCTGCTCGCTGAGCACGCGCATGTTCTCGATCACCTCGTCGAGGTTGCCCCGATTATCTCGGGTAATCCCTGAGAGTTCAGCGGTGAATCCATCGATATTCGAAAGAATTGAATCGATCGAACCAAGCGTGTGTTCGGACGTCAGGAGGGTGCGAAGCGAGCCCGTGATGACCTGCAGGTCTTCAGCCACGACCCCCACCTGGGCCTGCAGATCCTGAAGGCTCGGGGGCGGCGCGAGCGCCTTCAGCGATGACAACGGCGGGGCGACGGTGTCCGAGACGCCGGAGACCACCTTCAGCACGGTGTCCCCCAGCATCCCCTTGGAGGTCACCTGGACCTTGCTGTCGGCCGGCAGCTGGTAGGTCGGGTCCATGCCGAGCTCGAGCCGGGCGCCGCCGTCCTGGATGGTGACCTCGTTGATCGCGCCGATGCGCACGCCCGCCATCTCGATCGAGGAGCCCGGCTGCAGCCCCCCCGCCGTCGGCACGTGGGCGTACAGCACGTACCCCTTCGTCTTGAACGGGTTGTCCGTGGTGGCCATCGAGAAGTAGACGGCGGCGGCGATCGCGACGAGCGCGAACAGCCCCACCCGAAGCTCGGCGCCGCCCCGCATCAGGCCAGCTGCCCGGCGGAGGCGTCGTCCATGGGCCGGCCCGCGAGGAACGACTGGACCACGTCGCTGGAGTGGGTCCGCAGCTCGTCCGGGGTGCACTGCAGGTGGATCTCACCGTCGTACAGAAACGCCACCTCGTCGGCGATCTCGAAGACCGCCTGCATGTCGTGGGTGATCACCACCGAGGTCACGTCCAGGTTGCGCGCCGTGTCCAGGATCAGCTGGTCCACCGCGTGGGTCCGCACCGGATCGAGCCCGGTCGTCGGCTCATCGTAGAGGAGGATCTCCGGGTCGAGGGCGATCGCCCGGGCGAGGCCTACCCGCTTGCGCATGCCGCCGGACAGCTCGGAGGGCATCTTGCTCGAGACGCCGCTGAGCCCGACAAGTTCTAGCTTCTCTTCAACGATCTCGCGCAAAGCCTCTATCGGCACACGCTTTTCGCCGTTTTCCCGAATCGGAAAGGCGACGTTGTCGAAGACGGTCAGCGAGTCGAAGAGGGCCGAATTCTGGAACAGCATCCCGAACCGCCGGAGCAGCTTGCGGCGGGCTTTCGGCTTGCAGTGAACCATCGAGGTCCCCGCCACGAGCACGTCGCCCTCGTCGGGGGGGAGCAAACCGATGATGTGCTTGAGCAGCACGGACTTGCCCTCGCCGCTGCGCCCGATGATGCACAGCACCTTCCCGGGGGTGACGTCCAGGTCGACCCCGCGCAGCACCTGGTGCTGCCCGAAGGCCTTGCGCAGCCCCTGGATGCGGATGATGGGGTCAGCCACTGAGGATCCCGTACTCCAGCAGCGAGGTGATGAAGTAGTCGGAGATGAGGATGCTGACGGAGGCGATGACGACCGCCTGGGTGGTGGCCCGCCCGACGCCCTCGGCGCCGCCGCTGGCGTGGAACCCGCGGTAGCAGCCGACCACCGCGATGATCACCCCGAAGCAGCCCGCCTTG
Source organism: Pseudomonadota bacterium (assembly GCA_024229515.1). Lineage (GTDB taxonomy): Bacteria > Myxococcota_A > UBA796 > UBA9615 > UBA9615 > JAAESI01. Next base: position 237,107 of record JAAESI010000024.1, read on the forward strand.
ATCAGACCGTTCCAGATGTCGGAGGGGTCGACGTACAGCCAGACCCGACGCCAGAAGACGTTGGGATCGATGCCCAGGTAGCCCACGCCGACGAGCCACGAGCCGAGCATTCCGATGACGTTGTAGGTCATGCAGAGGCACGGCATCATCACCGCCGCCGCGATCAGCCGAGGGCTGACGAGGTACTGGACGGGGTTGACCGCCATCACCTCCATGGCGTCGATCTGCTCGGTCACGCGCATGGTGCCCAGCTCCGCCGCCATCGCCGATCCGGCGCGCCCGCAGACCATCAGCGCAGCCAGCACGGGGCTCAACTCCCGGGTCAACGACAGGGCCACCGTCGCGCCGGTGAACCCTTCGGCGCCGAACAGCCGGAACGCGAGGTTGCTCTGCAGCGTGAACACGGCCCCGGTGAAGAAGCCGGTGATCGCGATGATGATGAAGGAGCCGACGCCGATGAAGTCCATCTGCTTGAACAGCAGGTGCGGCCGGTAGGGGGGCATCAGCGCCAGCAGGAAGGCGTCGACCGCCATCTGGGTCATGCCCCCGAGGGCGTGCACGAAGTTGAGGATCATCGCCCCCAGAGCGATCGCTGGGGACAGGATCAGCCGGATCAACCGTTGCGCTCCACACGGGGGACGCGCGGGGAGACGCCGACGACGACCTCGTAGGGGATGGTGCCCAGGAGCGCGGCGAGCTCCGAGGCGCTGACCTCGTTGTCGCCCTGGCGACCCATGAGCACGACGCGATCGCCCTCCTGCACACCCGGGACGTCGGTGACGTCGACCAAGGTCAGGTCCATGCAGACGCGACCGACCACGGGAGCGCGGTGCCCTCGAACGAGGACCTCGGCGCGGTTGCCCAGGTTCCGGGGGTAGCCGTCGCCGTAGCCGACCGGGAGGGTCGCGATCTTGGTGGGCCGCTCGGCCGTCCAGGTCAGGCCGTAGGAAACGCGCGCCCCCGCGGGCACGCGCTTGAGGAACGAGATCCCGGTCTCGAAAGACATGACCGGGCGCAGCGGCCAGGCCTCGTCCAGGGCGGGGTCGGGGGACAGGCCGTACAGGGACAGCCCGGGGCGGACGAGCGTGGCCGCGGCGGACGTACGGGGGCCACGGCCCAGGAGCACCGCGGCGCTGTTGGCGGCGTGGATCCAACGGGGGCGGTGGCCGCGCTCGAGCACCTGCTCCAGGGCGGCCTCGAAGCCGTCCAGCTGGTACTCGGTGAAGTCGTCGTCGGTGCGCTCGGCCTGCGCGAGGTGGGTCATCAGGCCGTCGAGGTAGAGGTGGTCCAGCCCCTCCAGCAGATCGAGGAACGGGCCGAGCAGTCCGCGGGGCACGCCGAGGCGGTTCATGCCCGTGTCGACCTTGAGGTGGATGCCGATGCGATCGCCCGTGCGGGCGGCGACGGCGTTCAGGGCGCGAGCGCTGGCGGCCCGGAAGACGACCGGGGTCAGTCCGGCGGCGATCGAATCGGGCTCGGATCCGTCGGCGAAGCCCCCGAGCACGAGGATCGGGACGGTGATCCCCGCCTGGCGCAGCTGGACCCCCTCTTCCACGATCGCGACGCCGAGCCAGTCGATCCCCTCGGACGCCATCACCCGGGCGCTGGAGACGAGCCCGTGGCCGTAGGCGTCCGCCTTGACCGCCGCCATGACCGCGGTCCCGGAGCCATCCAGCCGCCGCCGCACGAGCTGGCAGTTGTGGCGCAGCGCGCCCAGGTCGATGCGGGCGACGGTGGGACGAAAGCGAGGGATGCGGGCCGACATGACGCCGAATCATAGACCTGCCGGGAGGCGCGTGCCGGCAGCTCAGAACACAGGGAGCGGGAGGTCGCCTCGTCCGGTGATGGGATCGCGGGGTGCGCCCCCTTGATCGACCCGATCGGGGCCGAGCGAGTAGACCACCCGGCCCTCGCCGCGGGGCTTGGGGCCGCCGTAGCGAAGGGGCTCCCGGTCGGGCGAGAACGGGTCGGTAGGGATCCGCTCGAGGTCGGCGCCCACCAACTCGTCGAGCCGGTTGGGGTACCGCCCCTCCCGGACGCGGAACGCCTCCAGCGCGAGGCCGACCTCCTCGAGGGCGGCGTAGGCCTCACGAAGGGGCGCCGCGCGGTCGTCCGCGGGGGGGGCGGGCGAGGTGTGGGGGAGCATCGAGAGGGTCGCGAACACCGACAGCGACACCGCCACGAGGATGCCCAGGGCGAGCCAGGCGCGACGATCCGTCGGCTGGTTGGTCCGCCCGTAGTCGACCACCGCACGGGCCGCGGCGGGGGCACAGCGGGGGCAGACCGGCTCCTTCATGAACGGATGCTCGGGGGCGCATTCGGCGCAGAATCGGTGGGCGCAGATGGCGCAGACCACCGGCGCGGCACGCTCCGGGTGCTGCGGGCAGTTCACCTAAAAGAAGACGACCGCCGTGGCGGTGATGCGGCCCATCAGGGGGAGGTGCTCGATGGGGGCCTGCTTCTTGGCCGGGTCGAGGTAGCCCGGTTCGACCACCGGGGCGATGACGTCGTGCTGCTGGTACCGCGTCGCCCCCTGGGTCAGGTAGACGGTCCCGCTGGCGTCGACGTTGATGCCGACGAACGGAGAGATCTGCGCAAAGAAGCCGACGACGGGGGTCAGCCCGAGCACGCCCGCGAGCGGGCGGCTGCTGTAGTCCAGCGGCGGCTCGGGGGTGATGGGGAAGCCCTGCATCAGGATCGCGGTGATGCCGAGGCCGGGGGTCAGCTTGAACTTCTTGCTCGGGAACATGAAGAACCGGGCGCGGGCATCGATGACGATGTGGGCCGTGGTCTTGGTGCGAAGCGCGATCGAGGGATCGGACGGGTCCCAGTTGGTGCCGATCTCCGGCCCCTCGTACTCCCGCCGCAGATCCTGGTCCGCGATCATCACGGAAACGTCGACCTCGGCCGCGATGATCTTGTGGGGGGCGAATCCGACACCGACGGTCACGCCGGGGTTGCCGTAGACGCTCGGGCCGAGCCGCTCCCACATGTACTCGTCGGTCTTCACCTTGCCGAAGTTGATGTAGACGATCGTCGCGTACCGACGGGTCAACGAGCCACCGGCGTAGAAGGGCCCCATGCGCAGGTAGAAGCGCTTGTCGTTCTCGAAGCGGGTCTCCCCGTACTTGCGGAGGCTGAGGCCGGAGTTGGTGTACCGCTTGTACTCGCGGGGGCCGTAGCCGGCGCGCTGGGCGTCGGTGTAGTTGGTGACGCTGTCGCCGCGATCCTGCTCCGCGTCCAGGTCCAGGTCGTCGTCGTCATCGGGGTAGACGGGGGGGAGGCTGCTGGAGCGGTCGCTGATCCGCTTGGTGCGCTTGGGCTCGTCACGCTCACGCGTGAAGCCAGGATCGGAGTCGGACTCGGAGTCGTCCGAGTCGAGGTCCAGGTCCTCGTCGGTCATCCGGTAGGGGTCGTCGTCCACGGGCTCGGAGCGGTGGGTGGTGCGCCGGTCCGAGCGGCGGGCGTCCGTCGGCTCATCGTCGTCGTCGTCGCCCACGAGGGCGCGCAGGTCGCCGGTGGGGTCGCTGCGGTCGAAGTCGGCTTCGGGCTCGCTCTCCTCACCGAAGTCGGTGCGGCGGGAGGAGACCTTCTTGCGGCGCCCGGACTGGTAGTCCTCCAGCCGCTCACGCTCCTCGGCGCTGCGCCCGATGACGCCGCCCTCCCCTGCCCGGTTGGCCGCGCTCACGCGCAACGACGTGTCGAAGTAGAGCTTCCACCAGCCGGAGAAGGCGTCGACCATGGCCTTCTCGTCGCCGGTCTGGAACGCGGTGTTCTCGCGGCCGATGAGGATGCCGTTGCCCGTTGTGTAGAAGGCCACCTCGAGCTGAATCTCGGGGCCCGAGCGGTAGACCTGCACGCGCACCGCGAGGCTGACGTTGAACTGGCCCCCGAGCATGCGGAGGCAGATGTCGTCCTCGATGCAGCCCATGGTCCCCATCGGGATCGCGGGGAGCACTTCGCGGCCCGTGTAGACGGGATGCTTGGTCGCACGGGGGAGGTGGGCCTGGAGGTAGTCCTCCAGCAGGAACGCCACGGAGGCGTCCTCCTCCCGATCGGGCTCGAAGGGGAAGATCGCGAGGCCGACCTCGTCGGGGTTGTTGGCGTCGAACGCCAGGGCCGCCCCGGGGGACAGGACCGCCAGCAGCAGGAAGAGGCTTGGGAGGGTTCGCATCATCGATTCCATCGGGCCGTTCGATGGTAGCACCCGACCTGTTGCAGGCGTTTGAAGGTAACGAGAGATGCGCACCTCGGATTGACACTGGTTTGTCGGCGTGGCAATCAACGCCTGCGGGCCGATGTAGCTCAGTTGGTAGAGCAGCTGATTCGTAATCAGCAGGTCAACGGTTCAAGTCCGTTCATCGGCTCCATTCTCCTCCAGCGTTTTGGGGTCCTTCGGGACCCGGCGCAACCTCGACGGGCTAACAAACGGGCTAACATTCGGCCCCGGTGTTTCATGCAGCCCCCGGCGATGTCGGGGAGCCTCCCGTCTGCCCCTCAGAGCATCGATCTTCCGGAAAGTGGCCCGCTGAGTGGCGCGGGCGCGGGGGTAGGACTAGCCCTCTCTCCGGCCTTCGCGTGCTACGCGCGGGGCAGGGCCGGAGGACTGGATGCCGAAAAGCGAGAAAGTGGACGTCGATCCGAGAGCGCCCCAGGCGTTCGACGCCCCCGTCGAAGGTCGTACTCCCGGGTGCACGGCGCCGGTGGCGCGGCCGACGCTCCCGGGCCGCCAGGAGGACTGGATCCGGCGGCCGCCGGAGCGGCTCGTGCGGCTGACCGAGGCGGTCGGCCCGAAGACACCGTGGCGGGACGCGGACGCCGCGGTGGGCGCCGCGATGCGGGGGGAGCTGGAGGTGTGGGTTCCGTGTACGGATCTCCGGTGCTGGCTGGGACGTTTTCCAGTCCAGATATCAGAGCTATTCGGGCAGCTTGAATGCGAAGACCTCGCGCAGCTACTGAGGGATGGACGAGCGACGATCCAGAGGATCACTGTGACCCGGGGCGCAGCGACGCTCGTGGAGCCGGTCGAGGTGACCGTTTCGTCGTTGTTCATCATGGTGCCACCGGACTCTGCTCCAGTAGTGCCTGAAGGTCGGACTCCGGCCCCGCGGGTGGCAAGGAGCCGAGCGCGGCCGCGGACCCGGGAGAGGCGGGGGGCCACGGCGGACGCTCTCATCGAGTCGACCGGCCAGGACGTGCCGACCCCCGCGGTCGAGGTCGCCCCGATCGGGCGGACGACGCGCACCACGCGGACGAAGGCGGAGACCCCGCCGAGCGCCGAGAGGAACTCGGCCGAGGTCCAGGCGGCTGCTCAGCCCCCTCCCGGAACACGCTCGGTGACGGACTCGCCGCAGCCCGTGCGCCGCCCGGATGGGCTGGACCGGGTGCTGCGCCAGCCGGAGGTCTGCTCCACCACGGGGTTGAGCCGGACGACGATCTGGAGGCTGGAGAGGGACGGGAAGTTCCCGAAGCGCCGGCGGCTCGGCCGCCAGGCGGTCGGCTGGATGGAGGGTGACGTGCGCGCGTGGCTGGAGGCGCGCGTCCGGCTCGGGCCCGGTACCCGTGAACGCGTCCGGGGCGAGGGAGGCTGAAGTGCCCGCGGACCTGACGGTACCCGGGGTGGCCCGCTTCGCGCCGTGCCTCAGGGACACGACCACGCTCGTGGGGCTGCGGGGCCTGATCCGGAACCATCCTGACCATTGGCGCAAGCTGCTGCGGACCTACGCCGATCCAGCACCGGAGATCACCGTCTGGACGACCGCGCGGGAGGTGCTCGGGACGCGGTTCGACCAACGCTGCCTCCCCGGCCCGCACACCAGTTTCAGCACCCTCGGGAACCCGCGCAGCTACGCGCGGCGTCTGCGGGAGATGCTCCCGGCCGACCTCGTGCTGGTCGGCATCAACGAGGCGGCGCTCGACAGGATCGAAGCGGACCTCGTCGGGCTAGGCCAGAGCCCGAATGCGTCGAATCGGATGGTCGCCCACCTCCGCACGCTCGTGAACGAGGCGTACCGACAGGTCGGAGGCCAACCGAAGCTTCCAGCTCGCCGGGCGCGGAGGGTCCCCGACGACGTGAAGGGCGTCCTCCCCGCCGACGTAGCGACGATCGCCCTGGCTTCTCCGCTCAAGGTACGGGCAGCCCTCGTGCTGCTGCTCCTCCCGACGGCGTCGCTGCGCCGCATCGTCGAGCTCTCGTGCGAGGACGTCGACCAGGGCCGCATGGTCCTTCTGGGGAACTGCTGGTTCAACCTCCCCAGGTTCTGCTGGACGGACCTGTGGACCCTCGCGTCTGGTCGAGAGCCGGAAGATCCCCTCTTCCCGGGCCGCACAGACTCCGGGAGGGCATCGGAGCAGGGGCTCCGGCGCGCCATCGAGCGGAACGTCAAACGCGCCCTCGGCTTCACCGTCAGGCCGAGCGACATCAAGGCCCTGGGCAGAGACCTGCGTGCTCGCTCGGTCCGAGGCAACCGCTTGCCGAACGCTGTGTTCGAGATGACCACCTGGGAGGAGTTCGCGCAGCTGTCGAGGCCGGCGTCCCCTCCCCCCAACGGCAGCGCCGGCCAACAGCGGCTGGCGGTCAAGGGGCTCCGAGCCGCCGTCGGGAGCCAGGGCAACAGGCTCCGGGCGCTCGAAGCCCAACAGGAGGGCCTCCGGACGGAGGCCTTTCGCGCGCGGGCGCGCCACACCTCACTCGCGCAGCGAACGGAGCAGACCGCCAAGGATGTTCGACAGCTCCGCCGGGATCTGGGGGGACAGCGCAGCACCCAGCTCGATCTGATCACCGATGTCGCTCGCCTCGAGGAGCGTCTCCTGCCGGGTGGGGTCTCGCGGGATGCGGACGACGCCGAGGCCCCTCCCGGCCAGCCGCAGCCCTCTGAGCAAGCACCACGCGCGGCGCGGCAGCCGGACCGTCCCGACGTCCGTCGAACCCTTACCTGGGGCGACGCGCTCCGGGCGCTCATGCTGCTTCCAGACGCCGCGGAGGTTCTGGACTCTGTCGACATCGATGACTTGGACTCGCTGGTGGAGGAGTTCATCCGGAGTCGGGAACTGCAGAACCAGGTGCAGGCCGATGACCCACCCGGTTTCACATTCGACATGGCCGGAGACCTGCCGAGCTGACGCCGCTTCCGGTTCGCCCGCGCGATCCAGCCGCCCTCCCTTCGCCCCCATAGCTGGAGGCCGTCCAGGCTGAGTTCTTGACCTGCCCGTCCGGCTGGCGGCCCAGGTGGGTTCTGGGGCCCGGCCGCGCCGGATGGCCCGTGCTTCGCCCTCCTCCCTTGCCCGGCCACCGACGAAATCGCCGACCTCGGCCCGCTTTGCGTACGACGGGGAAAGCAGGCTTGCTGCGTGCAAAACAGGCTGCCGTCGCTCTCTCGTCGGGACGAACTGGAAGCACTCGACCGATACCGAGGTTCCCCCGTTCGCCGCCTGTCGATCTGCGTGATGCCACGCTCCGCCTCCGCAAGATCCGACCTTGTCAGCGCACGGCCCTTCCGCGCCGCGGCGCCTGCATCGGGCTCCTGTTCCGTCCTAGCCACCCTTCGATGGCCCGGAGCATCTCCACTCCGTCCCCGGAGTGGAAGGAGGCCGTGCCTTCGGGGTTGGGGCCCTCGGCGCCACCCGGCCCGGGATCGGTCTTCGGCAAACCATCCTGGGAGTCGGTTGTCCAACGGAGGCGATCGAACGTGAGTAGTGGACCCTCTGGTGCGCACCGCCAGCTTGCGGCGTGTCGGAAGGACCTTCCTTACTCCAGGTCCATGTCGAGGTCGGTCATCGCGGCCCACTCCTGCAGCGCCGCCTCGCAGTCCGGCTCGAGTTCGGAGTTCGACCGCTCTGTGGCCTGGACGATGTAGCCGGGCGGGCACACGCCGACCGTGGCGCGGCGCTCGCCCTCGGCGCGGAGCGACCAGAGCGTGAGCTCCCCGCTTGCGGCATACGGCACATGGCCGAGGACGCAGTTGGACATCGCGCTCGCCTCCGCGGCGACGTCCCTGATCTGGACGAGCTGCACCATCTCCCACGGGACGCCGTGCGAATACCAGGCCATCTCTCCCCGGAACGACGCTCGGGGAAGCGCCGGCCCGAACTGGCTGTGGAGCCGGTGGAGCTGACGCTGCTGATCCAGCTGCTTCAGCAGGGGCGCCGTCGTCCGACCGCGCAGCCGGAAGGTCGGGTCCGACGCCGCTCGGTCGAGCAGGTACTCGAGCAGCGGCGCGACATCCTCAGGAGACAGGTCGCCATGTCGAGCGATCCATCCCAGCGCCCGGGGCAGGAAGTCCTCTCGCGGGGCGTCGAGGAAGCCGTGCATGATCGAGCCGTTCGAGAGCGCCTGGACAAGTCGCTTGGAGGCCCCCGCCGTCTCGAGCTGAGAACGTCTCAGCGCCCCCATGAAGCCGTGACGCGCCGGCGTCCGGATGAAACGGTTGATTTCGCGTCGCGTCAGGGCAGCCGGCAGGAACTCTCGGGCCGAGTCAACAACACTGCGGCCGCCCGCAACGCTCGCGAACCAGGCCGTGCCAGCGGCGGCGTCGCTGTCCTTGAGCAGATAGAAGCTGCCGTACAGGATCCGGGGTACCCGGATCGCCGCCACCAGATGTGACGCCAGCGAAACGAAGGCAGGCACTGGGGAGCGGTGGGACGGAGTCCACTCGCTGGGACACCGCCGCCACCACAGGCGCGACAGGTGCAGCAGCGCGCGGAGGTGGGACGTGTTCGCCAAGGCGGGGCACTGGCGCAAGATCCAGGAGAGCAGGTCGAACCACTCCTCCTCGGCCTTCGCGACCAGGCCGAGCACCTCGTCCGGAAGGCAGTCGTAGTCTCCAAGCCCGAGGACGGCCAGGAGAAAGATCTCCGTCGGGCTCTGTCGGGGTTTGGCAAGGGCCTCGGCGTAGCGGACGCTCCGGGCTGCGGCCAGGCTGCACTTCGCGCGGCGCTCACGGGCGCGCCGTACGTCCTTGGCTTCTGCCACGAAGCGGCGCTCGTCGCGGCGGCGGCGGTTCACGCCCACCCCCGGGGGGCGGACGAGGCACAGTCGGCGCGCGCACTCGGGTGTGCGCGTCGTACCCTCAGAACGAGGTAATGATGCGGCATGCGTTACTCCCTTAGTTGCATGCCGTCTCCTTCCCGCCCTTCGGGCGCGCTAGTTCTGAAGTCCCGGTGTCTCTCACCGTCGAATGTCGGCGGCTTGTTGCAGGCCGGGTGCTAGGATAGATTATCGAACATGGATTTCCAGCAGAAAGGGCAAGATCTCCAGAAGCTGCGGGAATTCCTGAAGACGAGCATCGATGAGATCGATGACGTCCGTCTCCTCGCTCCAATCGCCGCCAGCCTCGGCCTCCCCCTACGAGAGTTCCTGAAGGAGCGCATCGACGACATCGACGACGTCGGTCGGCTGGAGCAGCTGCTGGCCGATGTGCTCGGGCTCCTCCCAGACGAAGTGCGCCGGCTCCTCGGGAGTCCGACGATGACGCCACGCGACATGCTGCTTGCATGGAGGGTTTTCCAGTCCGCGTCGTCCCCACCGAAGGACGGTCGGCTGCCCCAGCACAGCTACCCAGGAGCTCGCCCGTCCCTGGAGAAGCCGCTCAGCCATAGGACGACTTGGGAGCAACGCACGAATTCGCCTGGCGGGCCGGGGGGGGGCGCGCCGACGAGTGAGAGCCCGGGCCAGCTGCTCGCCAAGGCGGGCGGGGCCCTCCGCGAGCAGTGTCACAAGGCGAGCGATTCGCCGGAGGAGCGGGACTTCTCCGTCCTTCTCTCCGCGGGGCTGACGGAAGAGCTCGCGATGGCCTGGTTGATCGAGTCCGTCCATCGCTCGTGGCCCAATCGCAAGGTCCTGGTGTGGCTCCGGAGCTCGGCGCTGCGAAAGCGCATATGGGACCGACTGGTGAAAGCGGGGCTGCTGCACCGACGTCGACGGCCGGGCGAGCCCGACGACCCGGAGAGGAGGGTGACCTTCGAGACTGACAGGGAACGTCGCGACCGCGGAGACCTCGATGTGAGCGAGTACGTCGTCATCACCCATCCGCCGGGTCGGCCTCGTCCTGCACAGGGCGAGCGGGGCCGGCCGCTCGTGCAAATCGGGATCGACGTCGGGCTCTGGGGGAAGAGACCCAGAAGCGGGACCAAGAGTGCTCTGAAGGCCGCCTACCACCAGCGGTTCGATGATGCCGTCCTGGACGGCTGGCACCCGGGTTTCTCCTACAACGGGCAGCCCGACCGGTTCCCTTGCGCGGTCAATCCTCAGGGCTTTCCCGCGGGAGGTGGAGTGGACGCGGTCGTGGAGAAGTCACTCCGAAGGCTTGAAGATCTCCTCGACTGCCGGCGCGATCGCATGGACTCGAACTCCCCGGACGGCGGCGCCTGGCTCGTCTTCTGCAACAACCAGCGGCACGTCGAGCGGGCAGTCCGCTGTGCTGAGGAGCTCCGTATACGCCGCCCGGAGCTCCTCCCGCGCCGCCGGGTGATCAGGGACCGGGACCTGGGGGCGCAAGCCTGGGGACCGAAGGACAGGCTGGTCATCATCTCGGGGCGAGATGCCCCGCTCGAACTGCAGAGCCTCGAGGGGGGGGTGGCGGAGGTGTTCTTCTTGTCCCCTGCCGCACCCGCGAAGATGATGGACCAGATTGCTGCGGCAATCCGGACGACCCGGCTGGGGTCTCAGCTACGGCTGTGGGACCTGATCTCGGAACAGGTTGCGGTCCCCCCGAAGCCGAGGGGCCCGTCCCGCTCGACGCACACCGAGGTGGTCCCCGGTCGGAGTCGCGTCGCAGCGCTGCTGGAGCTCGACGGTCATGGGCGCCCCCGGAGCGCACGGAACCTCGAGGTGAAGGGCGAGCGGGCGTTCGACCTCTTCGGGCGGAGCAAGGAGAGGGGAAGCGACCCGCCCGTCGAGTCGAAGCGAGTCAATGTCCGATGGCAGCTTCGATAATAGCATTTCCCGATTGACGTCCGGAGAGAATGGTGTTCGTATCCAGCCTGGCTTCCCAACCGGAGGTGCCGGCATGTCGCGACCCCTTGGCCCCCCTCTCTTCCTCTCCTCTTGGCCCTCCATGGCCTCCCGGCGACCTGTGGTCCGGGCGGGCGTCGGCGCGTGTCGCCAGCGACTCGGTCGGCGGCTCGCATGAAGCTCACCACCCGAGACTTCAAGCGCAGCGTTGTCAGCCTCGCCAACGGCACGGACATCCAGCCGCTGCTTCGGACCAGCCACCTCGCCGGCATCCAGGTGTGGGCCACCTGCGGCTGCGGCCCGGAGGACTTCCTGCGATCCCTCGAGCAGAAGCTCGCTCAAGCGGAGGAGCGGTGGCCCGGCGCCTTGGAACTCGTCGGCGTCGAGCCTCTGGACCCGCGAGACATCCAGGCCGGTCCCGTCATGCCCCCGCCCGGTGGGTTCCCCGCGGACCAGGAGCCCGGCTTCCGCAAAGTGAGCGAGATGATGGCGCGAGAGGGTCCCTGGGGGCGTGTCCTGCACCTCACGCGCCAGGTGGGCTTCGGGATCGCGCGACGAATTCGCGTGTCCGTCATCGCGGGCGAGGGGCTGGCGACCTACTCCGCCCTGTCGTTCGGCGGCCGCCACGCGCCCCGGGCCCTGGTCACCGTCCAGCAGGGGAACTTCGAGAACCCCTCCGGGTTGCTGAACCACGCGTTGCGGGCGTGGGACCGCGGTGGTCACGGCCGTCGGGGACCGCGCTGGTGGATCCGGGGCAAGTGGTGGGGGGACGCCCCGGGGTGGGGGAACGACGACCCCGAGGAAGGCGCGTGGACCCCGTGGAGTACGCTGGTCAACTCCTACTCGAACTGGGATGCCCGGCTCGCCGCAGAAGAGATCCTGCTGGAGCCACCCATCGGCACGATCTCCCATGTGAAGGCGTGGAGCCGCTGGGACGATCCGGTCCTGTCGTTGCCGGACGTCACGATCCTCTCCGTGGACGGAGGACGGAAGCTGACGCTCCGCCGCTGCGGGCTGGACGACGAGGCCGTGGCGGCGGCCGATCTCGTCGTGACGTCGGAGTCCATCGCCTCCGGGCTCGACCAGCGCGATCAGGTCGTGATGTGGCACGAGCTGACTGGCGGGCCGCACCCCAGCTTGGCGCAGGCGCTCGACGCGATGGGCCGAGACGAGCGCCTCCGCGGCGCCCGGCGCGTCGTCATGACCCTTGTGGGCTTCGAGGACGAGGGCGCCATGTTGCCGCGGTGGCTGGCCGTGGAGGGACGGCCGGAGGAACTGGAGGTTCGCTTCGTCGATCCGCTGGCCCTTGTCGACCTGAGGGGGCCGGTCGGGATGGAGCCACCGGCCGCGCGAGGAGGGAGTGGGGCTGGTCGGGAGGCGCGCAGGTCTGCGCGCCCCAGCGTATCGCGCGAACCCTGGCTGACGTCGTCCCGCTTGCCGAGGGCGGCGTACTACCCAGGCGCCTACTTCGACCTCTCGCTCGTGACGCGCTTCTCCCACCTGATCGATCAGTTCGTCCTGGTCGATCACCTCAAGCAGTTCGGGAACCCCGCCATGACCCCGTCCGAGGTGGTGGACCGGCTCCAGGCCGAGGTCGCGGCGATCCCTGGGCTCGAGGTCACGGGGCACGAGGTGCGCCATCTTCGCTGGCCGTCTTGTCGGTTCGTGGTCAAGCTGGACCTCGTCCGGCGAATCGGGGACGTGTGCCGCCGCCTCGAGCTCTACTGGGTGTTGGGGGAGGCGGGCGTCGTGTTCGACAAGATCTGGGCGGGGGCGGGGGGCGCCCCGGAGATCATGGTGGAGATCCAGCCGACCCACGGATTCGAGAGGCTGTTCCCCGACCGCTTCGCCGCGACCGGGGTCTTTCCCAAGGTCTGGGTGCTCGGGGGTTGCGCGTTCCGCCACGTGCCCGCCTCCAGGTACGCACCTGCCGGGATCCGTCCCAGGCTCGTGCAGCGTTACCTCAACGAGGCGAGCTTGGCCGCCTTCTCGTCGGACCCTTCGTGGACGTCGCTGGAGGGGGTGGTCCAGTTGAAGGGCCCTGATCGCGTCGCGACGCTGCGGCGTCAGAAGCTCACCGGCGAGGTCATCGCCCGTGAGCACTTCGGCGCCGTCGTCGCGACGGGCCGGGTCCTTGACCAGCTGAGCCGGACCGGGCTTCCACCTCACGTCGAGACCTACTCCGCAGGGGCCGAATTCAGGAGCCTCTTGAGCGAGGTGGACTTCGTCGGGGAGTTCCTCGGCACGGACGTCCGCGTCGCCGCGGTCCCCGTCGGCCGAGAGGACGAGGGCGGTGTGCTGCTGCAGCAGTGGGTAGAGAGCCGGGGCGGGGCGCCGTCCCTCACCCTCTTCCACAAGCACGAACTGGACTTCGCGGAGCTGCGGGGATGGAGATCGTGATGGGAGAGACTTGGGACATTGACACACCCCGCTCCGCATGGGTTCTCCGCGTTCCCAACGGGCACCGTGGTCGCTACTTCCTGGACTCGGGCATGCCGTGGAACTTCCGCCGTTCTCGATCCCAGGTCAAGAAGCTGGAGGCGGGACACTTCCGCTCGGGGGTCCAAGGCAACTGGGAGCAGCACGTCACGCTGAAGCCGGAGCCGCCGAGCCCCGATCTGCGCTACCCACACCCCCTCGATCTCCTCGAAGAGAACCTCGGTGTCGAGCTGGACGGCTTCCTGGGAGCGGACTTCTGGAAGGTCGGGTGCTTCACCGTCTCCCCCGCACGGGGGAAGGTCGTCTTCGGCACCGTGAGTCAGGCCGTCGACATCAAGCTAGACCTCGCCGAGAGCCCGCTCGATGGCGACAATCGTCCTTACGCGACGATTC